>MHDU01000001.1 GCA_001803635.1 Nitrospirae bacterium GWB2_47_37
TAATATCTCCGCTCTCGATGTGATGATCCTTCATCGATGCCTTATCCACATATACCAAAGCGCCCATGTCTATGCAGTCCTTTATCCCTTCTTCGATGCTCGAGTATTCGGTACCGGACACGTCATGACCTTTGCGGGCAGCAGCCGCGCCTCCGTCAACGAGTATGAGTTTTACATCCATCTCGTTGGTTAACCCGCCGAGGGCATGTCGTATAGCCTCGGATGTATCGACAGAGCCGTAAGGCGGCCTCCTTAATATTATGCTTATGCTTCCCATAATTCCTCCTATACGCCGAAATTCAAAAACACCGGATTTGTCTTTATGACATTGAAAAGCCCCTTAAGAGAACTCATCTCTCCTCCCTCCACCGAATCCTCGCCCGCAAGACCGCGGGTCTTCATGCAGCCCGTTCATATATCCACTTTAAGCCCTCTGCCTACAAGGTCTTCGAGCATTGACAGGGACTGCGGGAGTTGCCCCTTGACTATGGAGAACACGCCGTCGCCCGAAGCCGCAAGCCTTACCTTGCCGCCTTTTTTCAGCGCTGCATCGGCCAGCTTGAAAATAGTATGGGTATTCTCAAAACTGTAAGGCGTTGTCGAAAGAAACATAACGATTTCCTTTTCCATTAATGCCTCCTTTTACCCGGATATTTGCCTTTTTTTGTAACGGGACAACAGGCAGGAGCGGGCAACTCCTCTATATAGTCCTTATTTAAGAGTTTAATAATGTCGGGGATTATGGGATCCCGCAGAAAGTAACACCTGAGCCTTCCATCCATATAATAGTCGATAACTCCGTACCTTCTTAAAAGGGACAGGTGCTGGGATACATTCGGCTGGCTTATTTCGAGGAATTCCTCGAAATCGGTCACGCACTTCACTCCTTTAGTAAGTTCGTCGAGTATCCTCACCCGCACGGGATGCGCGATGATTTTTAAAAGCTCTATTCTCCTGCCTAATGAACGCATAGAAACCTGACCTCCGCTTTGATATATTAAAATATAAGAATGTTTGAATATATTTGTCAAGAAAAAAAGTTATTAGTAAAGTTTGGTCTTCGAATAGAAAAACGGCTTGAGCGTTTTGAGCGCCAGCACCGAGACTATAGGCTTTAAGATCCACGATGTCCTCGATTTGCTCCCGAGACACCGCTTGCAGTAAGGATGAACCGGCTTAAATCTTTTGAAACCTTCTACTATCCTCCCGACCTCATCCGATGAAAGCACTTCTTTCAGCGATGATTCATGAAGGTTACCTATTTTGGTGCGCCCGTCAAAATCAACGCAGCATAACGCGACATCGCCGTTATGGAGAACAGCGAAGTGATCACGCATGCCGAAACAGTATCCTGCCCATGCGTCCCGAACGCTTTCATCATCAAAGGCGTGTCCCCAGTCCTCAAGCATATAGGTCTCGAAAAACACATTCGGATATATCTCCACTACGTTCCATTTATATGAGACAAGCTTTTCTATCCTCTTCATAGCCTCATCTCTCTTATCTCTCTCAACGCCGAGCATGTCATAGATGCGTCCCGCCCAATACCTGAAGGTGTCCCTGAGTTCCCCTGCCGACGAAATAACTTTTATCGGGCCTATCCTCTTTTCCATGTTTTTTTTGCGAAATCTTGTGTTCAAAAACCGGAACTTAAAAATTGTCTCTTTATGCCGCTCGTGATACGAAGAGAAAAATTGCAGGATGCCGTTCAGATACTCTTCAAATGTCAGCTTGCCGGCCTTTCTCAAAACAAAAGAGCGTTCATCGGGCGTTTGCAGGGAAATATCCACCTGATGCAGATCGTAATCGAGGAGTCTTTTGCCGGTCTTTCCGCCGAGACCGCCGCCGTTGGTGGTAAGGCCTACCTTAAGTCCTTTGTCCTGCGCGTGGGACAGAATTTCAAAAAAATCGGGATGCAGCGTCGGCTCTCCCATAACGTGAAGGGTAACTTTTTCGCATATATTGTTTTCCCTGAGTTCATCGATAATTTTTTTTGCCATTACGGTATCCATATAACCGTATTTTCTCTTCATCTCCGATTTCGGGCAGAATACGCAGTTAAAGTCGCATACGTTAGTCAATTCCATATGAACTCTCTGGAGGGGGATTTCGATATGACCGAAGCGCTGCTTTATCGTTGCCATTTTTTAAACTAACAGAAGCCTTCCGATAGTGTCAACGCAAGGGACTATCCATAATCAGCAGGCAAGGCAGGTATGGATGAGAAGCCTTTAGCAGCGATACCTCAACGCCGACCCCTCCAGCCGTTTAAGGGCAACTTCAATATAACCCTTACAATAAACAATATAAACAGGCATCTAATAATCTTATCGCATTGCGAAAGGCTTTGCAGCCGTGCCTGCCTTGCTCAATTACGAATTATGAATGTTATATTATAATTAACCATGATATTAAAGCTTACGAAAGAAAATATCGCCGAGGTTATGAATGCCGCAATAGCCGTTCTTGAAAAAGGCGGCATAGTCGCTTATCCCACGGAAAGCTTCTACGGCCTCGGCGTAAAATACGACATCGAACCGGCGCTCAAAAGACTGTACGAAATAAAACAACGCCCGAAAGAAAAGGCTATGCCTTTGATCATAGGAAGCGTCGAACAGTTGCCGCTGCTTACCGATTATATAAGCGATTCGGCAAAAGAACTCATGGCGAAATTCTGGCCCGGCCCTTTAACCGTGCTTTTTAATGCCCGCGGCGGCCTTTCCGGATATATAACATCCGGGAATAAAACGGCGGTCAGGATTCCGGGAGAATCGTTCGCGCTCGAACTGGCCAAAGCTGCCGGATTCCCGATAACGGCAACGAGCGCGAATATATCGGGCATGCCTCCTGCCGCCTGCGCCTCGACGGTAACGGATTATTTCGCCGACGCCGTCGATCTGATAATTGATGGGGGAGGAACAAAAGGCGGATTGCCGTCTACAATAATCGACAGCACGGGAAGTGCGCCCCGCATTCTGAGAAGGGGTGCGGTCGATGCGGATTCCCTATAAAGCCTTTATACAGGCCCTTTTAAATACCGCATAACATGATAGTCCTTTTTATCGAACAATCGTTCCTAAAAATAGAATGTTCTATAAAAAACAACCTTCGTTTTAAAAAGTAATTTTCTTGTTGACAAAAAGAAAATTATATGGTATCGTTTTATCCATGAGGGAGAAGCAATGCTGAAAAGCTTATTCTCATCATCGATCAGAGCCGATGTCCTGTCGCTGTTGCTGAACAGCCCGGACGAAAAATTTTACGTAAGGGAAGTCGCAAGGCTCCTGCGGAAAAACCCGTCCGGCGTCAAAAGAGAACTCGACAAACTGGAAGAAATGGGTCTCTTGTTCAGCGAGAGGGTAGCCAACCTTAAATACTTCCAAGCCAACAAAGAATCTTCCCTGTTTTCCGAATTGAAAGACCTGATCGCTAAATCCCTCGGACTCCCCGGCGCGCTTAAAAGCCTTTTCAGGGCAAACGATGTAAAATCGGCATTTATTTACGGCGCATACGCGGAAGGAGAAGAAACACCCACCGTTGATCTCATTGTAGTCGGACATTTCACGCCCTCCCTCCTGACGGGGCTCCACGATATCGAAAAAAATTTCGGCAAAAGAATAAACTGCACCGTAATAGAAGAAGACGAATATAAGATAAAAAAGAAAAAGGACGCTGCATTGAAGCGCATCTTTGCAGAAAAAAGGATTACCTTGCTGGGAAGGATTTAGGTTTTTAAAAGCTCCCTCGGGCAAGCGCTCCGGGCGGTAGAAAGGAGGTGAAGAAGATGGCGGCAAAGAAAAAAGCAGCAGCAAAGAAGGCTCCGGCTAAGAAGGCAGCAAAGAAGAAATAGCGACATCTAAAATGCGTGTTAACAATGAAAGGAGGTGAATAGAATGGCAGCAGCAAAAAAGAAAGCTCCGGCTAAGAAGGCAGCGGCAAAGAAGCCGGCAGCTAAGAAGGCAGCGAAGAAGAAATAAGGAAAGTCGAACTGGGAATGTACGATTTTTTAGGGAATACCCAAAACAACTAAGTTTGGCAAAAACTCTCGAGTTGGTTTTGAGTTGGGTATTCCCCTTTTTTTTAACTATAGTTTAAAACTTGTTGAGGTAAATGGTCAACTTCCGAGACAAGACTCCAGCAATCCACGCAGGAAATGAGCTTTTTCAGAAAATTTATATTAGCCGTATGTCCGGCCTTTTCGAGCATGATATGACCCTGTATAGGAAACCCTATAAGTGACAAATCTCCAATAGAATCAAGGATTTTATGCCTTACGAACTCGTCATCGAACCTAAGCCCGGCAGCATTCAGGATACCGTCGTCACCGACGATTACGGCATTATCGAGAGAGCCTCCTTTTGCCAGACCGTTTGCCCTGAGTTGCTCCACGTCGCTGAGAAAACCGAAGGTTCTTGCCGGAGCGATCTCCTTAATAAAGCTCTTTTCATCTATATCCAGCGTTAATTCCTGATGTCCCGGCATGCGATGCCCGAAGTTTATATAGTACGATATGCGGCTGCCGTCGTAAGGCAGCGCAACTATCCGGGCATGGGCATCTTCATAAACAACCGGCTTGGTGATCTTTATAAACGGCATCTTTTTGCCCTGCTTTGCTATGCCTGCCTCAAGTATGATCCCCACAAGCTCCGTAGAACTTCCGTCCAGTATGGGGATTTCAGGACCGTCAACCTCTACGATAAGGTTATCGATGCCGAGACCGGCCGCTGCCGCAAGCAGATGCTCCACCGTCTTTATCTTTACAATGTCGGAGCCGTTTATAAAACCGATAGTCGTGGCAAAGGCCGTGTCGACAACGGAATTTATGTTCGCCCTTATTATAGCGCCTTTGTCTATTCTGCAAAAGACTATGCCCGTATCCCGGGCAGCAGGCTTCAGCCGCACGTTTGCATATTTTCCGGTATGCAACCCTATGCCCTGAAAGACTACCTCTTTTTTAATTGTTCTCTGCAATCTCATAGGACATTAAGTATTGCAAATACCATGCCTGCTAAAAACCAAGTAAAAACAAGCTGATATAAATAAAAAAATGTTGTTTAGTTTCTATTGTGTGTAATATTTACCACACCAAAACTATGAGTTTACTTCGCCTCCGACCGTCATTTCAGGAATCCTGAGGGTCGGCAGGGCATCCGATACCGGCACTCCCTGCCCGTCCTTACCGCAGGTGCCTATGGAAAATCCGAGGTCGGATGCGACCATATCTATGGATTTTAAAACCTCCGGACCGTTCCCGATAAGAGTAGCGCCCCTCACAAGCTCGCCGATTCCGCCGTTATCTATAAGATACCCTTCTTGAACGTCGAAAACAAAATCTCCTGTGACGGTGTTTACCTGCCCTCCACCCATCTTTTTGACCAAAAGACCCCGATGAACGGATTTTACGACGTCTTCAGGCAACAATGTGCCGGGAGCTATAAATGTGTTTGTCATTCTCGGTACCGGTTTATGCTCATACGATTCTCTTCTGCCGTTGCCCGTCGATGCGACGCCGTCTACCATTGCGGTATATTTATCGTACATGTAGCCCATAAGTATGCCGTACTTCACAAGAACGTTCCGTCCTGACGGAGTGCCTTCATCATCGAACGAAAAAGACCCTCTCCTGTTGGGCAGGGTAGCGTCATCGATAACCGTTATAGCCGGAGAAGCCGCCGGCTGTCCTATCTTCTTGGAATAAACGGACAAGCCTTGCTGGGCAAGGTCGGCCTCAAGACCGTGGCCTATAGCTTCGTGGATCATTGTGCCGCCGGCCTCCGATGCGATAACTACCGGCATCCTGCCGCCCGGCGCCCGCCCCGCCTTCAGCATAATTACAGCCCTCGCCGCGGCTTTAAGGGCAACCGCATCAAGAGGATTATTGTCGAATAACTCATACCCGATAAGGCCCCCTACCGGCTCATAGCCCGTTTGAATCACGTCTCCGTCCACGGCGATCACATGCGCCATTCCCAGCGTATGGACGCGTTCATCTTCCGCTATATAGCCTTCCGACGTAAAAACCTTTATCTTCTGGAAAGAATCCCTATAAATAACGGTGACCTGTTTTATTTTATTGTCGAATCTCCTCGCTGCATTGTTTCCCGATCTGACGAGATCGATTTTTTTAGACATGGCAACCGTATCCGGAGGTATTTTAATTAGAAATTTTGTCTCCGGCAACCTTTTCTTCATATCGATAACGCCGTATTTTTCGGAACCGGCCGCCGCTTTGCTGACGGTACCGGCGAGATCCATCAGCGTGTCTTCCGTAAAATCATTGCTGAAGGCGTACACAGTCCTACCGTTATATATAAGCCTGATGCCTATCCCGGCAACGGTTCCTGTAATAACCTTCTCTATTTTATCATCCTCCAATTGAACGGCCGAAGACCTTCTCTGTTCGATAAATATATCTGCGTATTCCCCTCCGTTTGAAAGGGCCTTTCTGATCAGCCTTTGTAAAATCCCGTCGTCTACCATCGAAAATCCTCCGCGTAAAAATATATTTTCATAATAACATAACCGCAACAATTTCCCTGCACCATAACCCGTAATTACGGTAATGCAGGCACGGCTTAAGGGATTAAGAACAATAATTTCCTTGCACTAAAAATTCCGCATACCATAAAATAACCGCATGAGAATAGGCTTGATAGGCGGAAGCGGTCTCTACGAAATCGAGGGTCTGGAAACGACGAAAGAGGTCTCCGTTGCTACGCCCTACGGCGAGCCTTCAGCCGTTTACAAAATAGGAACGATAGGTGCGAAAGAAATAATCTTCCTTTCGAGGCACGGCGCACACCACAACATACCTCCGCATAAGATAAACTACAGGGCGAATATCTGGGGCTTCAAGCACCTTGGCGTAGAGAGGATCATATCCGTAAACTCCGTAGGCGGAATAAACAAAAACCTATCTCCCGGCGATATTGTGCTTCCGGATCAGATAATAGACCTGACCCTCGGAGCAAGAGAATCGACTTTTTATGATAAGGATACGGTTATCCATGTAGACTTCACAAATCCATACTGCCCGGAAATGGGAGAGGTATTAATAAAGGCATCACATGCCGTAAAATTACCCATAAAGACTTCGGGCACTTATGTGTGCACAAACGGACCGAGGCTCGAAACAGCCGGAGAGATACGGTTTTTCTCTATAATAGGAGCCGATGTCGTGGGCATGACCGCAATGCCGGAGGCGGCGCTCGCGCGGGAGTTGGAAATATGCGTTTCGGGAATATCCGTTGTAACCAATCCGGCGGCGGGAACTTCCGAAGAGAAACTCACGGTCACGGAAGTGATAGAGACAATGAAAAAATCCGCGGAACGGATAAAGTCCTTAATCAAAGAGGCAGTCGTAACCATTCCATCATCCCGGAACTGTCCATGTAAAGACGCGCTGAAAGACGCCGAATTGTAACGGCAATCCCCTTTAATTCCTTGACACTATTCGTTAAATCCTATTATCATAAAATGTTCTAAAATTTTTGGAGGTCAGCATGTCAGGTCATTCCAAGTGGTCACAAATAAAACATAAAAAGGCCAATACCGACTCAAAACGCGGAAAGATTTTCACAAAAATCGTAAAAGAAATCACTGTTGCGGCAAGGAGCGGAGGAGGAGATCCTGACGGAAATCCAAGACTGAGGACCGCGATAGAAAAGGCCAAAGAAGTGAATATGCCCGCTGATAATATAAAAAAGGCCGTCATGAAAGGCACAGGCGAATTGCCCGGGACAACGTATGAAGAGATCATTTATGAAGGATACGGCCCCGGCGGTGTCGCACTGCTCATCGAAGCGCTCACGGACAATAAGAACAGGACGGTCTCGGAAATCAGGCACACATTGTCGAAAAACGGCGGAAATATGGGCGAGGCCGGATGCGTCTCATGGATATTCGAAAAGAAAGGATATATCCTCGTCGAGAAGTCAAAGGTCGATGAGGACACATTGATGTCGGTAGTCCTCGATGCCGGCGCGGATGACATGAAAAACGATCCTAAAGAGGATAATTATGAAATCATAGCCTCTCCCGAAAATTTGGCCTCTGTAAAAAAATCTATCGAAAATCAAAAAATACCGGTCGCTTTATCCGAAATCACCATGCTTCCCAAAAACTATGTGCCTATAGAGGGCAGCGCGGCGGATCAGATGGTAAGGCTGGTGGACGCTCTCGAAGACAACGACGACGTCCAGAATGTATACGCCAACTTCGACATGCCCGAAGACGCAATGGCAAAGGCTTAAATGGTCGAATCCATACATATCACATTCAAGAGAAAATTTTTGGCAGGCCTTATAGTTACCGTCCCCGCGGTCATAACCATATTCGTCCTCGCAGGCATATTCAGATTCGTCGACGGCATTTTGGGCCCGTTCTTCGACTTTTTCCTCGGCGAGCGTATAGCCGGTCTGGGATTCATCACGGCGGTCGTCATTATATTTTTGATCGGCATAGTCTCGACAAATGTATTCGGCAAACGGATATTAGGCCTCGTGGACAGAATCTTTCTGAAAATCCCCGTCTTTAAGAGCATTTACAATGCCATAAAACAGCTTGTAGACGCCTTCTCCCCGGACGATAAAAGCTCATTCAAAAAATTCGTCATCGTCGAATATCCGAGACAAGGGGCATACGCCTTCGGTTTTCTTACAAAGGAATGCACTGTGCATTCCGGAAAAGAAACCCGTCTGAAGGCCGTATATATCCCTACAAACAACCTTTATTTAGGAGAGATCGTCCTGCTCGGAGAAGAGAGCATAACCTATACCGACATATCGATAGAGGACGGCATAAAGATAATCCTTTCGGGCGGTATAGCCGCCCCTTCGAGCATCGTTGCAACGCAAGGAGAGACCAGGTGAGGCATCCGTTATCCGTAGTAATCTTAGCGGCCGGTCTCGGCACGAGGATGAAATCATCAACACCGAAGGTCCTGCATAAGATATACGGCAAACCCATGATTCAATGCGTTGCAGATGCCGTATCAAAGCTTAAATCATCTCATAACATAATTGTAATAAGCCCGAACACCGAAGATGTAAAGGCTGTTCTCAAGGGATACAATATTACATTAGCAGTACAAAAAGAGCCTAAAGGCACGGGCGACGCGCTCAGATCCGCCGCTCAAAAATTAAAGGGATTCGACGGCACTCTGCTTGTATTGAACGGAGACACGCCGCTCATAAGCCCTGCGATGCTCCAAAACTTCCTTAGACTCCACAGGCAAAATAAAAATGACCTCTCGCTGATATCATTCACCGTAGAAGGCAGTCATTCGTATGGGAGGATAATTCGAGAGGACGGAAGGCTAAAGGCGATAATAGAGGACAAGGACGCCGATAAAGAACAGAAAAAAATAAAAGAGGTCAACAGCGGCATATACGCGATGAACTCAAATCTGCTTGGACTGTTGAAGGAAATAAAGATAAACAATAAAAAGGGAGAATATTATCTTACGGATATAATCGGCATAGCGGTGAAAAACGGTTATAAGGCCGGCGCTTATCCGCTCGGGAACGAAACGGAATTGACGGGCATAAATACCCGCGAAGACCTTTATAAAGCCGGCCTTTACATCAGGGACATGATCGTATCGGGATTGATGCGCAACGGCGTCTCGTTTGTGGATGCGTCCTCCGTATTCATAAACCCCGATGCGAAAATCGGCGCCGATACCGTAATCTATCCGAACGTGCATATAGAGGGCAAAACCGTAATCGGCAAGGGCTGCACGATATATCCTAATGCACGGATAACGGACGCTAATATCGGCAACAATGTGATTATAAAGGACTCCACCGTAATTGAATCATCAACTATAAAGGATAAGGCAGCTATAGGCCCGTTTGCCCATATAAGACCGGGCTCCATAATCGGCCCGTCGGCAAAAATCGGAAATTTCGTCGAGATAAAAAAATCCGTCATCGGCGAAGGCACAAAGGCATCGCACCTCAGTTATTTAGGGGATGCGGAAATAGGCAGGCATGCGAACATCGGAGCGGGCACGATAACCTGCAACTACGACGGAAAAAACAAGCATAAAACGATAATCGAAGACGATGTGTTTGTCGGAAGCGACAGCCAGATCGTCGCGCCTGTAAAAGTAGGGAAAGGCGCGTATGTGGGAGCGGGCTCCACTATCACAAAAGACGTTCCGCCTCTGTCCTTGGCCATAACGAGAACGGAACAAAGGCATATAGAAAAATGGGCCGTTAGAAAAATGAAACAGAAAAAGGTGGAAAGGGCGAAAAGGTGAAGTTATGTGCGGAATAATAGGATATATCGGCAATAAGAACGCCATACCATTCGTCATGGACGGGCTGAAACGCCTCGAATACAGGGGCTATGACTCCGCCGGGATAGCATACTTTTCGGAAGGCGCCATAGAGATCAAAAGATGCAAAGGCAAAATTCATGACCTCGAAAATATAATCGGCAATCTCAATCTCTCAAGCAATATCGCCGTCGGCCATACGAGATGGGCCACCCACGGCAGGCCTTCGGATGAAAACGCGCACCCTCACAGATCCGACGGGATAGTCATTGTCCATAACGGTATAATAGAAAATTACATCGAACTCAAACACAGGCTTCAAAAAGAAGGCTTCGTGTTCGCGTCGGAGACCGATACTGAGGTCCTGTGCCACCTTATAAACTCGAAGCTCAAAAACCAAAACTCAAAACTCTCGCTGGAGGACGCGGTAAAGGCGACGATTAAAGAAATTAAAGGCGCATATGCGTTTGCGGTAATCTATGAAAAAGAGCCCGATAAGGTAATCGCGGTAAGAAAGGAAAGCCCGCTCGTCATAGGGCTCGGCGACGGAGAATACTTCTTAGCCTCGGACGTCCCGGCATTTCTAAGCCGTTCAAAGGAAGTCATATTCCTCGATAACGATGAAATGGCGATCATTCGCAGGGACGGCGTGATCATTACCGATTTCGACGGCGCTCCGATCAATAAAAATGTCGTTACCGTTTCATGGAGCCCTTCAATGGCTGAAAAGGGGGGCTACCGTCATTTTATGCTCAAGGAGATATACGAACAGCCGAGGGCGATAGCCGATACCATCAGGGGCAGGGTACTGCCGGAAAAGGGAGAGGTCACACTCGAAGAGTTCGGACTCACCGCAGACTATATAAAAAAGATCGACAAGATATTCATCACGGCATGCGGCACATCGTATCATGCAGGTATCGTCGGCAAATACATGATAGAAGAGACCGCCCGGATACCGGTAGAGGTAGATATAGCGTCGGAATTCAGATACAGGGATCCGATAATGAAGGGCACTACTCTCTTTATAGCGATAACCCAATCGGGAGAGACCGCCGATACGCTCGCGGCCTTGCGGGAAGCAAAGCGGCTCGGCGCGAAAACATTGAGCATATGCAATGTAATCGGCAGCACGGCATCCCGCGAATCGGATTTCGTATTCTACACGCATTCCGGTCCCGAAATCGGCGTGGCATCGACAAAGGCGTTCACGACACAGATAGTTGCCCTATACCTTCTGGCGATAGCTTTGGGTAAAGAGAGAGGCATACTGCCCGATGAAGCCTCGTCATCCCTTATCGAAGAACTCCTGCATCTGCCGGTCAAGGCGGAACAGGCGCTCGAACTCGACGGCGAGATAAACGCCATAGCAAAAGAACTCTTCAAGGCAAAGGACTTTCTGTTCTTAGGCAGGGGAATACTATATCCCATAGCCCTCGAAGGCGCGTTGAAACTGAAAGAGATCTCGTACATCCATGCTGAAGGATATCCGGCAGGAGAGATGAAGCACGGCCCCATAGCCCTTATCGACGAGGAAGTTCCGGTGCTGATACTGGCCCCTTCCGGAAGACTTTACGAGAAGGCCCTGTCCAACATGGAAGAGGCGAAAAGCAGAGGGGGCGCCATCATAGCCGTTACTTCAACCGATAACGCCTCGGCAAAGAACCTTTCCAAATATTCGATAGCGATTAACAAAAGCAACGATTATCTGAACACGGTACTGCTCACTATTCCTCTCCAACTGCTCGCGTATCATATCGCCGTGCTGAGGGGCTGCGACGTGGATCAACCGAGGAATTTAGCCAAAAGCGTAACGGTAGAATAAGTAATTATGTTATAATAGGGAGACCAACGATGGCTAAAGATGTCTTATTAGAAGATATTAACCCGCAGCAAAAAGAGGCGATCATACATTCAAAGGGACCTCTCCTTGTGCTTGCCGGCGCAGGCAGCGGTAAGACACGCGTCATCACCCGCAAATTCGCCTACCTCGTAAAGAAAAAGAAATACCGCCCGTCGTCAATCTTCACCGTCACCTTCACCAATAAAGCCGCAGGCGAGATGAAAGAAAGAATACGCGGCTTCATAGATCAGGATATCAAGCAGTCATGGGTAGGAACGTTCCATTCGCAGTGCAACAAAATTCTCAGGAAAGAGATCACCGCCCTCGGATACAAGCCCGATTTTTCGATCTACGATGACAGCGATCAGTGCAATCTCATCCGCCACATATTAAAGGAATTAAAAATATACGAGGCCCTTTATAAAGGGGTTGCCTCGCGGATCAGCATACTCAAGTCATCGCTCGTATCGCCTCAGGAATTCCTGTCGCAGGGAGACGGCTTCAGCTTCGATGAGAAATTAGGAAGGGTATACCTGAAATATCAGGACGAATTAAAGAGATGCAACGCGCTCGATTTCGACGACATGATAATGCTTACGGTCAAGCTCTTCGAAGATCACCCTAAGATACGCAATAAATATCATGAGCTGTTCCCTTATATACTCGTGGATGAATTTCAGGACACGAACCGGGCGCAATACAGGCTGCTTCAACTGCTGACATCGGCCGAAAAGAATATCTGCGCGGTCGGAGACGACGACCAAAGCATCTATAAATTCAGGGGCGCGGACGTAAGCAATATACTCAACTTTGAAAAAGACTTCCCGGACGCGAAGATAATAAAGCTTGAGCAGAACTACAGGTCTACACAGAATATTTTAGACGTCTCCGGCGCCGTCATAGCAAAAAACCCTAAAAGAAAGTCCAAAAAACTCTGGACGGAGAAGGGCTGCGGAGAAAAAATCTTTTACTGCAGGACTAACTCCGAAGAGGAAGAGGCAAAATACGTCGCGCGCTCCATAAAAGACCTCTATTTAAAAGGCAATTACGAATATAAGGACTTTGCCGTTCTTTACCGCATAAACCTTCAGGCGCGCGCTATTGAAGACGCCTTGCGGGGAGAAACAATCCCCTATCACGTGGTCAGCGGCATAAGCTTCTATCACAGAAAAGAGATAAAGGACATTATCTCATACATGAAACTCATCATCAATCGTGACGATAACGTAAGCCTGAGAAGGATAATAAACAGTCCGTCGAGGGGCATAGGAGCGTCAACGATTTCCAAAATAGAGCAGGAGGCAAAGAAGAGTTCGCAAGGCCTTTTTGCGGCCGCAAAATCCATGCTTAAGGCAAACAGCGTGGCTGCGTCGATCAAAGACAAGTTGAGCGAATTAGTTAAAACCATAGAGCGCATTTCCGCAACCTCCTATAAAACCGCCGCCGACATGCTCAAGGATATCGTAGAACGCACCGGATACATAGATGAAATCGAAGAAGAAAGACTGCAGAATATACTCGAACTCGTGTCTTCCGCGGAAAATATCCATGTCAAAGACTTCGCGGACAGGGTATCCCTCTTAGCGGTAAACGACGAGCCGGAACATAAAGCATCCGTCTCTCTTATGACCCTGCACAGCGCAAAGGGACTCGAATTCCCGGTGGTTTTCATCATAGGCATGGAAGAGGGGATTCTCCCTTATTTCAAGGCCATTGACGACGTATCGGAGATGCAGGAAGAACGTAGGCTTTTCTATGTAGGTATGACGCGGGCCAAAGATGTGCTGTGTCTGACCGGAGTAAAAAGGAGGAGGCTCTATTCAAAGGTTCAGGAACAGGAGCCGTCGCACTTCTTGCGGGATATCCCCAAGGAGTGTTGCCACTGGGTAGAAAAGATCCAGCAAAAACAGGAAACAGCGCAGGGACCGATTAAAGTTCCTCCAAAGAAAATCGCACCGTTGTATATTATCGGAAGCCGCGTAAAGCATCCGTCATGGGGCGTGGGCATTGTCAGGGACTGTTGCGGCGAAGGGACCGACGCCAAGATAACCGTTAATTTTCCGGGTATCGGGTTGAAACGTCTGGCCGCAAAATTCGCAAACCTCGAAAAAATGTAAGGTATAAATGAAAATAACACAGGAAGACGTCAAACATATCGCGCGGCTTTCACGGCTGTATTTGTCCGATGAAGAGACAGGCACCTTCGGCGGCCAGTTAAATTCCATCATAGAGTACGTCGAACAGTTAAGCGGTCTCGATACAAGCAACGTGGAGCCGACGTCGCACGTAATACCGCTGAATAATGTGATGCGGGACGATACAATGAAACCTTCCCTTCCCGTAGAAGAGGCGCTTAAAAACGCAGCGGACGCGACGGAAAAGTTCTACAGGGTCCCGAAGATAATAGAATAAAAGGAAAACCTCGCAATGCTCAGATGTTTCTTAAGATCAAAGATACACATGGCGACAGTTACAGAGTCGAACCTTGCCTATGAGGGAAGCATCACTATAGATAAAGAACTCATGGACATGGCCGGCATACTTCCCTACGAACAGGTTATGATAAGCAACATGAACAACGGCGAGCGGTTTGAAACTTATGTAATACAGGGTAAACCGGGATCGAGAGAATTTTGCCTGAACGGCCCGACGGCAAGAAAAGGGGCCGTAGGCGATAAGATAATAATATTCTCATACTGCTATACGACTGTTGATGAAATGAAGGACTTCAAGCCGAATATAGTCAAACTCGACGACAAAAACAATCCTCTAAAATAGACCCGTTATCTCAAGATGTTTCAGCGCGGCATTTTCAATATTATTTTTTGTAATATCCTCTATATACGGCAGCATCCCGATTATCGGCACGGGACATAATTCTTTCAACACCTCTGGATTTGTCTTTTCGGCAAGACTGTTTTCCGGAGGATTATTGAAGTTAATAATAACTCCGAGGATATTGATCCCTTCCCTTAACGCGTAATTAACGGTCAAAAGCGTGTGATTGATCGTTCCAATCGTCGGACGTGCAACAACTACAACAGAAAGTTTTAAGTCCTTTATCAAATCCGCAACAAAATAAACCTTCCGCCCCTTTGCCTTTTGCCTCTTTGCAATCGGAACGAGCAGCCCGCCTACCCCCTCGATAACCATAAAATCGTATTCTTTTGACAATAGCTTATACGCATCAAAAATCTTTTTTATCTCTATAGGCCTTTTCTCGATCTTCGATGCAACCATCGGCGCAAGCGGATGCTCGAAGCGAATAGGCGTGATCAAATTTATCGGATCGTCCATCCCCGCCATCTCTTTCAAAAAGATTCCATCGGAAGGAATCAATCCCTTGCCTCTTGTTTTTATGCATCCCGTTTCTATCGGTTTCATAGCGCCGGCCTTCACGCCTTTTTTGATCATCGCCCTGATTATCGCGGCAGAAACGACAGTCTTGCCGACTCCCGTATCCGTGCCTGTTATGAAAACGCCTTTCGACATGATTTTCATACAATCCTGCTTTCGAGGCAAAACACCTGCCCCGTTATATTTCCCGTGCTTGCAAGATAAACCATAAATCTCGCCGTTTCCTTCGGGTCTGAAAGTACATTTAAAAGGCTCGCCTCTTTCGCTCTCTTTAAGGCGTCCTCCGCCTTTATCCCCATTTTTGTAGGCATATATCCGGGCAGGATCGCATTCACCCTTATGCCGTGCTCCGCAAGCTCGACGGCGGCAGTCTTTGTCAAACCGAGCAAAGCCCCCTTTGAAGCGCTGTATGCCGCCTGCCCCTCTTTTCCCTTCAAGCCCGAATATGACGATATATTGATAATATGCCCTCCATTCTTCATCAGCGGAGCGAATGCCTTTATGCAATTAAAAGCGCCCTTGAGATTAACATTCACTATCCTGTCCCAATCCTTTTCGTCTTGCTTTATCAATAACGCATCTTTTGTTATTCCGGCATTATTGACGAGGACATCCACCCTGCCCCATTCTTTATAGACATATTCCGCCATTGCCGAAACTTCATCGGGGTCGGCGACATCCGCTTTTACCGTCAACACCCGGTCTCCCATCGTTTCAGCGAGTTCCCGCGCCTGTTTCCCTGATTCGAAATAATTTATAACGATGCAGTAACCATTCTCATGGAATGCCTTCGCGATCTCCCTGCCTAAACCGCCTGCGCCGCCTGTTATTACAGCAACCTTATTCGTCATAACCCTGTAGTTAATGGTATAATATTAAAGCCATTTAATCAGTCAGGCTGTCCTGCCCGGCTTTACCGTACCTATTTTAAGTGATTGGAGGAAACATGGCAAGGTTTGAAGAAATTCAGATGACTCTGGCCGAGTCCGCTAAAAAATATTTAGAAATATATAACATGCAGGTATTTATCGAGCAGTTTACCCTCGACAGGGAAAACAAGTTTTCCCTAACCCTCCCCGACATGGGGCAGCCGTTTCCGGTATCGGCAACGGTATCTTTTTTTTACGACGCGTTTCAGACAGGGGTAACGCTCTACGAAGAAGATCTTTCCGATGAAGAGGACAACGACGTAGACACCTCCATAGAACTGGAAATTATCGTAAGGTTGCCGATAATGGAGGGCTATCCCGATGTAGAGGCGCTGCTCGATGAGATAGAAGAAGAATATCCGGACGCGGAGCCCTATCTTTCCGTGAGGGAAACTTTCGGCGGAGAAAAGCCCTTCAAGGAATACGAGATAGTCTATAATTACGACATCGACGCCGAGGATGTAACGGACAAAGAACTGTTCGACGAGATATTCGAGGAATTGAGGGGGATCCTTGATCTGGTATACAAAAGGACAAAGGATTACACCGACCTCTCGTGGTACGGTGAAGAATGATACCCTTGAACGATATCAAATTCGTCCTCCTCGACATGGACGGCACATTGCTGGATAAATATTTCGACGACTATTTCTGGGAACACCTCGTGCCCGAGAAATACGCCGAAAAACATCATATGACATTCGGCAAGGCAAAGGAAGAGTTGTTGTCGAAATACAAGGTGCATGAAGGCACTTTAAACTGGACGGATATAGATTTCTGGTCGAAAGAGCTTCATCTGGACATCCCGGCGTTGAAGGAACAGATAAAACACCTTATCGAGGTCCATCCGCATGTGGAGGATTTTCTGAAAATGCTGAGAAGGCATAAGAAAAAGGTGTACATGGTAACCAACGCTCATTACAAGGTTCTGGATATAAAACTGAAAAAAACCGAGATAGGCAAATATTTCGACAGGTGCATCACATCCTTTGAAATGGGCTATCCAAAAGAAATGCTCGAATTCTGGAATAAGACGGAAAAACTGCTGAAGTTCGACAGGGAAAATACACTCTTTATAGATGACACTGCAGAGATACTCAAAACGGCTCAAAACTTCGGGATCAAACACCTGCTCCTGAAGACAAGGGCTAATTCCAAGAAACATGACAAGCCTGTGGACGGCTTTCGGGTTTTAGAGAATTTTAAAGAACTCCTAACTCTTTCCTAAGCCATCCTTCGACTTTTTTATTGATCGGATACATGCCGAAATAAGCCTTGGCCTTATTCTCCTCTACGGCCTCAATAAGCAATTCCTGCGGTATTTCGTCTATCTTCGCCAGGGTCTCGGCATAATCCACCGCCGTATGGCGCATCAAAAAAAGGATAGGCTTCTCATTCATAGTGTCTATATAAAAGATATACCCTTTAATGGGCTTTCTTTTCTGCACTCCCTCGTCGGTTATCTTTTGCCTCGGCTCCATCAACTCCTTAGGCTCAAGATCCCACAGTATATTTTCTATAACAAAGGGCTCTTCTTTTATTTCGTCTAAAGATAAAACCTTATTGTACATCGTAAGATAACTCCTTTATCAGGCGGTTCCCATAGGGCTGCCTGAATTGCTTGTTCTATAGACCTCTGCCGCCGTTATTCCTACATCCTCAAGCATCTCCATGTTAGCCGCATCTATAACCTTAAGTGGAACCTTCAGAGCCTCCGCTATCTGCGGGAGAGGCATGCCGCCGGCATAATGCATCTCTGCGATCATAACCTTAAGGGTGTCGTCCACAACGAACTTTTTCAAGCCGGCATCCATATCAACCACGCCGCACGCCTCATTAAAGTTCAGGCCGTTCTTCATCCCGTCCCTTATCTTTGTCATAGCCTCATTGTATATTTTGCTTTCCTCAGGGGTGTATTCCTTATATTCATGGTTATCGGACATTACAATCTCCTCTCTCTACCTGTTTCTCTTAAATTAACACATCACGCGCAGTTTTATCTATTTTCGGAGAGCGTTATTACCCTCTTCCTCAATTCATCCGCGAAAAACCGGTATTCATCGGTATCCGCCGGTTTAAGGCTCATATCCATGTCGAATGCCGAAACGGGCTTCCCGAAGAGAACCTCTATTTTCGCGGGTCTTATAAACTTCGAGCCCCTCGGCATCGCCTCAAAAGTCCCTTTGATGTATGCGGGTACGACAGGGATATTCAGTTCAACGGCGAGGATGCCTATGCCTTTTTTGAACTCCATAAGACTTCCGTCAAAGGATCGCCCTCCTTCGGGGAATACGCACAGGGCCTTTTTATTTTTAAGAACATACGCGGACATCTGCAATGCCTTGTGCAGATATGTCTCCATGTCTATCGGAATAACATGACTTACCCTCGCGAACCATGACTTGAGACCTCCGGTGAAGTATCTCCGGAATCCGAGAAAATAAAGGCCTTTAAAGGTCTTAAAAGAAACTGATGAGGCTATGACAAAACCGTCTAAAAAGCTCGTATGATTCGGAGCGATAACAAAAACTCCGCCTGCCGGTATGTTCTCAGCGCCCTTAATATCGAGCCTGAAAAAAAGCTTAAAGATGATTTTTTGCATTAACAAAAAAATATACGCTGCCGCAACTTCCGTACGGCTGAAAGAAAAACCTATCTTTTTCGCATCTTCCATCGAAGGCTCTTTTTCGAGCATATCCGTCCATGAAATACGGGCGCCTTGTTTCTCAATCCCTTTCTCCGCGTATGCTTTTATCCTTGCAACCACATCGCCTACCGTCTGCACCTCCGATGTAAATGTCGCAGGCAGGCTTATTGAAAAAATCGTTTCAAGGGCGGATGCAAGCTCTATTCTTTTTAATGAATCGAAACCTAAGTCGAGTTCGAGGTTATCCGAAGACATTATCCTTATTTCATCTTTAATCAACGATTTTATTGTTCCCGCAACCCTTCTTCCGACTTCGTCTTCATGAAGGTCTTTGTCCTCACCTCTAACCTCACCGGCTTCGCTCCCGGCTTTTGCAAGGTCTTTGATCATAAACCTTCTCAGCTTTCCGAGGGGCGTGCGCGGCAACGGCTCCCGATAAAGAGTGATTCCCTGAACGCGCGTATATTCTGGGATCCTCATAGAAACCTCGTTTATCCTCCACTTCAAGTCTTCGGAGACATTCCCTATCAATGCTTTTTTCGCATATTCAAAATCCGGAACGATCACGGCATGAAGCTGCCCTTCCCTTTCTGTAATGCATATCTCTTTAATAAGCGAAATAGAGGCGTAAAACTTTTCAACATCTTCGGGATAGACGTTTTTCCCGGAACTTAATACTATAACTTCCTTTTTGCGGCCTGTGATAAAAACATAGCCTTCGTCGTCCATATATCCGACGTCGCCCGTCAGAAGCCGGCCTTCTTTTATTGTCTCGTCCGTGGCTGTCCGATTTTTATAATATCCTTTCATAACCATAGGACCTTTAACCGTTATCTCGCCGTCATCGTTTATCTTTATCTCCACATCGGGCAAGGGCTTCCCCACAGATCCGGGCTTTCTCTTTTCAGCGGGATTAAAGGTTATAACAGGAGATGTTTCGGTTAATCCGTATCCTTCAAGGACTGTAAAACCTATGGCTTCCATGTCCTCCATAACGGAGGGATCAAGCCGGGCGCCTCCGCATGCGAAGAACTTTAACATGGGAAAATTTTTATGAACCGAATTAAAAACAATCCTGCCGATGTTTATATCCGTAACTCTCCGCGCCGCGCCGCATACCTTCATGAGCCATAAGAGGATTTGCCCCTTCTCTCTGATCTTTGAAACAATGCCATTCCTTATCATCTCAAGCAGTCTCGGCACTGCAATTGCAATGGTTGTATTCTTATCCCTTATTGCCGCTGCGAGTTCGGCGGCCTTCAAACCGGGACTAAATGTAACGGTAGCCCCCAAAAACAAGGGCACAAGAAAAGTGCACATGAATGGATATGTATGATGCAACGGAAGGACCGAGAGGACATTGTCATTATGCGTAACAACCCGGACCTGAATAACTGCGGCGGCATCCGAGCAGAAGTTTTCATGTGTAAGCATCACGCCCTTGGGCTTTCCGGTAGTGCCGGAGGTATAGATTATGGAGGCGATGTCATCGGGAGAAATGAGTGAATAGGTGAATGAGTGGATGGGTGAATGGGTAAATGGAGTGGCATCAAAATTTATTCCCTTTATAGCATTTTCTTGTATTACACTTAAGACATTGGGTTCCGTCTTAGAGCTATAAAAAACTATTTTCGTTTCCGAATCAATAAGCAGATTTCTGATTTCATCGCTGCCGAGTTGCATGTCTATGGGCACGGCAATGCCGCCAGCCATAACTATCGCCATGTAAGCAGCGCACCATTCCGGCCTGTTCTCACAAACTATGGCAGCCCTGTCGCCTTTATTCAGGCCGTTTTCAGCAAGAGAGGATGCGATATTTTTCGACAGCGAAAAAAATTCTTCGTATGTCATGCCCTTCCATGAGCCGTCGAAATAATTAAACGCAATCCGGTCTTTATTATTTTTTACGGAAGATAGGAATAATGATGGGATGGTGTTATGCATTTATGTTTTTGCTATCCTTTTTCACTTTCTCTTTAAGTCGCGCCATTACTTCTTCAAGCGGAATGGTTTTTACCTTGCCGGTCTTAACATCCTCTACGCGCTTTTTAAGCTTATTAAATTCTCTTCTGATTTTATTCTGGGTAATGCCCATAAAAGTCATTTCCCATAGGCAGTGAGCTATGATTTCCTCTTTTGGCATCTTTTTGAGAACATGAGGAGAAATCTGGTATCCAAGCCACTTCGACCAAGCTGTAAACTCAAGGGCATATGATTGCCTGACATCCTTTTCCAATATACCGCTTACATCAAAATATGCGTTTTTACCTCTGCCGACTTTCGTTATGTCAATAATCATCCCTTCTTTATCGCATCTCGGACGTAACCGTTTTAAGGTCTCAAAAACATTCTTGTATCCGATGATGTTCTTTCTTTGATCTGGATACAGCATTAAGAGCGCAGCTTTCACATTCCTGAAGGCGCAAGCCTGCACTATATCTTTGAGCAATACCTTTAATGCTTTGTCGTTATGTATCGGCATAAACTAAATGTCCCCGTCACCTCTCGTTTCATCTCTATTTCCCCATAGTCATTCTTCTGCGCCAGGGTCTCTATATATTCCAACTACTTTGCTTATTTCAGGCTGGAACAGTGCGGTTGTAGTAAAACTATAGCTATCGTAGTTTTTATCAACAATAACATCAAGCTCACGCCATCCCGACATTAGCATCGGGTCTTTCCTTAGACGTAATAAAATAAAAATATCGGATTCATTATAAATATCTGTTTTACTCTTAAGCTCCTTTACGGAGTGATCCAAAAAATCGTGATTTGCAAGTTGATATGTCGAGATAATTGGAACCTTTAATGTTCTGGATAGCTGCCGGAGTTCCCTTCCTATTATTCCTGACGAGCATTTCGTGTGATTGATATCGTCAATCAAAACAAGTTCTATGTTGCTTTGCTCCTTCATTTTTGATATCTGAGCATATAGGCCATCTATATCAGGCATATAAGTATCATCCACAAAAATACTTGCATCGGCTAACTTTCCAGCAGCATGTGTCAGGCTGGGCCAATTGTCTCTACTAAGCTTCCCCTCTCTTATTTGCCAAACAGGTACTGACGATTCATTAGATAAAATCCTTTGCATAATTTCATGTTTATTTGTTTTTGTTGAAAATAAAAACAGTGGCGTCGAATTAATTACTGAGGTGAAGTTAATAAGTGTAATCAAGATAGATGTCTTACCCGACATTCCAAAGCTGGCAATTGTTAATAAACTCACATCTTCTATTTTAACTAATGATTCGTCTAACTCTGGAATTCCAAAGCCTATTTTAGGGGGTTGTTCAAAAGTATCATAGGCTTCCTCCACTTTTTTAAATACATCTTTTACCATGCTTCTCGAAGTCGCAGGTGAAGGCAATACTGCTTTAATTTTTTCTTTTTGAATAGTCTTTGGAGATTTTAAATAAATCGTTAGCCATGCATTTATATGTTCGTTGATCAGATTTCTAAACTCATCTATTATGGAGTATTCCTTGTATAATGCAACCCCCTCGATGGTACTCTTAAATTTGATTATCTTTCTTAACTCTTCAAGATCATCTTCAGTCTTCGGTGGTGAGGGTTCTCGGAAATAGACTTTAATAGATGGATTCCCTGTTTTTTGTTTCCGCTCATAAGATAAAGAAAATTCTTCCATCGTGCCTGATGGAAATTTCTCGGTAGGAGCACCAAATTTATTCCAAAAAGCAACAATCACTAAATCAGCATCTTCATATAATCTATTGATAATACTTTGGGGATTCTCAGCTTCAGGATAAGCGTAATCCTCCCATTTTATTGCTCTGAGATAAAATCCTTCCTGATCGCCTCTTGCTCGGTTAAGTGATTCTATTACATCAATGAATATTTTACGTTCTTCTTTTGTATCATTAGGCGATGCCATAAAAATCTTTATCTCTGTCATTGTGTTTTTATCAGGTACATCTTCCATTTTTTCTCACCCCCCTGCTTCCATCATTTTCAAACATTATACCCCCCTTTCACTCATCCTTTCCCCTCCGAAATCCTATTTGTCTCTTTTTCGGCGGCTCAGGCGAGGCCATTAACTGCCGTATCGCACTGAAGATCGCTTTTATTTCATTGTCATGTTTTTCTATCTTTCGTTCAAGCTGCGCCAATTTATAAGCAAGTTCTTTATTCGTGGATATTATCTCCCGCAGTTTAACAAAGGCTCTCATTATTGCAATGTTTATTTTTATAGCCTGTTCGCTATTGAGTATACTGGAAAGCATGGCAACTCCTTGCTCTGTGAATGCATAGGGCAAAGAGCCGCCAAAATACTTCCTATGTGGTATCACATTTTGTGATACCAGTTGTTCAGCTTCAGATTCGTTTATCTGAAACATAAAATCTTCAGGGAATCTATGGCTGTTTCTTTTTACGGCCTGATTTAACGTCCTCGTTTCAACGCCGTAAAGCTCTGCAAGGTGCATGCTTAACATAACTTTTTGGCTTCGGATTAAATATATTCTTCTTTCTATTACTTCTATCGGAATAACCGTATCCATTACTCCTCCAGTCAGCTTAAAATTTACCTTAACAGTTTCAACGCCTTTTCATGGAGTTGCATATTTCCTGACGCAAGGAGAGGAGCGCTTCTGTTAAGTCCAAGCTCTGTGTCATCTATCGAATTTCCGTTTATGTCCGTAAAAATACCTCCGGCCTCTTTCACCAAAAGATAACCTCCGGCAAAATCAAAGCTCCTCGATGGAGAAGGCGTAACAAATACGCTTGCAGCGCCGTAGGCTAAATATGCTATATCCATAGCCATCGCGCCGAGGCAGCGAGTTCTCCACGCCTCACCAAGCAGTTTCATAATCTTTGGAATATCGTTCTTCGGACTCTGCGCCTCGTAAGCAATCAAATAAATGGTGTCATCCTTTTGCGTGTAAATCCTTTCTCCGTTGAAGAATGCGCCCTTACCTTTCTCGGCCCAGAATTCGTCCCCTGTGAGAAGGTTCATTATATAGGCAAGCGAAACGCCGCCGATCTTAGCTCCGTCCGCAACCGCAATAGACGTGCAGTAGAAAGGTATGCCCGTGATTGCGTTTTTGCTCCCGTCAATCGGGTCTATAATTACTTTTCTGCCTCCGCCCTTGATTTCCTTAAGCCCTGCCTCTTCCGAGACTATGCTCAACGGTTCGCCGAGGTCTTCCAAAGAGCCGATTATAATATCTTCTGCTTTCTTGTCGATGGGAAATGTCTTGTCTCCTCCTGCTCCTTTTCCGAGGGCTTCGGACGCAAAGGGCTTGAGTCTTGTCTTGCCTATTTCAGCGAACAGGCGCTTGCCGATATATCTGAGATCTTCTATTTTCATATACGCTCATTATACCCGACAACCCGCGCATTGACAATGGTTCTCCGCCAATTTATTATAAAGGGCGATGAAAACCATAGACTTTACAAAACTCGCGAGACGAAATATACGCTCGCTCAAGCCGTATGAGGCAAAGGAAATACCGTGCAAAGTGAAACTTGATGCCAATGAAAGCCCGTATTCGCTCCCTGAAAATATTTTCATGAAGAAAAATATTTTCAGGAGCCTTAACCGCTATCCCGACCCCGATGCAAAGGAGTTGAAAAAAACCGTCGCAAAAAATTTCAAGGTAAACATTGGAAACATACTTTTAGGCAACGGTTCGGATGAATTGATCTATTACCTGATAACCGCATTCGAAGGGCCTGTGCTGTATCCCGTCCCCACGTTCTCGATGTACGGGATAATTTCGAAGGCGTCTGGCGAGAAGGCTATCGGAATTCCGTTGGATAAAGACTTCGATCTCGATACGGACAAAATGCTTGCGGCCGTAAAAAAATATAATCCCAAGCTTGTATTCCTGAGTTCACCGAACAATCCGACAGGCAACTGCTTTTCCGCAGACAGGATATTGAAAATTATCGAAGCATCAAAAGGCATAGTTGTTGTTGACGAGGCGTACCAGCCCTTTTCGAGCGAAAAAGGTTTTCTGCCGTTATTAGGGGATTATAAAAACTTAGCAATTCTGAGGACACTGAGCAAAATAGGTTTCGCTGCCCTGAGAGTAGGATTTTTAATCGGCGATCCGGGCATGATTAAAGAGGTCAATAAAGTGAGGCTTCCGTTCAATCTTAATTCTGCATCCCAGGCCTTGGCATTAGAGGCATTCAAGCGGAAAAAAATCGTGAATTCCCAAATAAAAAACATCACGTCGGAGAGGGAAAGGCTTTTAGAGGAATTGGATAATATCGGCGGCATATCGCCCTATCCGTCGGAAGCCAACTTCATACTGTTCAGGGCAAAAAACGCAAATATCGTATATCATAGATTGATAAAAGAAGGCGTGCTTATAAGAAATCTCGGCAAGGCCATAAAGGACGCACTGAGGGTAACGATTGGGACACCGGAAGAGAACGGTTTTTTTATAACGGCATTAAGAAAATCTGTCGGAGGAAAGAAATGAGGAAGGCCAAAATTGAAAGAAAGACAAAAGAGACAACCATCGTCGCTGAAATAAACCTCGACGGAAATGGAAAATACTCGATAAACACATCCATACCTTTCCTCGACCACATGCTCTCTTTGATGTGCAAACACGGGCTTTTCGACACGAAACTCAAGGCAAAGGGAGACATCGAGATCGACGACCATCACACCGTTGAAGACGTGGGCATAGTCCTCGGCAAGGCTATAAAACAGGCGCTCGGAGATATGAAAAGCATTTCGAGATACGGACAGGCATCTGTGCCCATGGATGAGGCGCTCGCGACGGTCAGCGTAGATATAAGCGGCAGGCCGTATCTTGTCTATAAAGCGGAATTCCCAAAGAAAAGCAAATTAAAGGATTTCGATCCCGACCTTATAGAGGATTTCCTGCACGCCTTTGTGAGCAACTGCGGCATTACGCTGCATGTGAACGTCCTTTACGGCAGGAATACGCACCATATAATCGAAGCAGTATTCAAGGGAATCGGAAGGGCATTACGGCAGGCGGTAACGATTGATCCCAGAGTGAAGGGACTGCCGACTACTAAAGGGAAACTGTAGGCTAACTTTTACTTTATCGCCGGCAACAGTCCGCCGATACCCGTTAACACGTCTTCGACCGGCGAGGTAATAGCCCTTCCAAGCTCGTCGAATACTTTCTTTTTGAACGCTTCCTTCAGGTTATTCTGAAGATTGTTCCATTTGCCCCAGACATGAAAACCGACCTCTACCGTATCTTTCTTCTTTATTAAATCTATGACGAGGGGCGCGGATACCCCCATCAAAACGCCTTTTGTCTCTATATCCATATTCCTGATTTTAAGCACGGAAGGGGCCTTTACATATCCTCTATCGACGCTGAAGTTCGAATCGAGATTAAGCCTTCCTTTTTTAACCTTCACGTCGCCTTTCATGTACGGTTTTAATAAGGTCATATCCATATCCTTTATGGATAAATTGCCGGTAAAAGCCGCGTCGAATATATTCCCTTCGGATTTTATAGCCGCGCTCCCGTTATTAGGCAGTTTTGCCGAGGCGTCAATGGCTGTTTTGCCGGGCCGTAAAATAGACTGACTGCTTTTCGCCTCGATGCGGACATTTGTGAGATCGATATTGAAACCCTTAATATCGTCCTTAAAAAGTATAGTCCCGTTGTTCACTTTTATGGTCTTTACTATAAACTCGACCGCTTGTTTTTTATCTTCTTTCTTTTTGAAGACAGGCAAAAGCCATTTGCCGTTCTTGGTCTTTCTAAGGGCGAGGATTGGAGAGTCCATTTCTATCTCTTTAATATCGAGCTTTTTCCTTAAGAGACTCCAAAAATACGGCCTTATCGTAATTTTTTTTACTGTGAGGAAGTCGGAACCTTCAGGAGTTTTAACACCGATATCGTCGGCGACTACGGCAGTCCATCCTATCTTCAGATGTCCGACCGAAACATCCGGGCCGAGCGCCGCGCCTATTTTCTCCTTAACGAAAGAGTCGAGAGGGAAAAACAATATGAGTCCAGCTATCGATAAGACGAGTATTAACGCAAGCCCGATTATAACCTTTTTCAACATGCTATATAAAAACAGATTTCCATGATATTATCAAGGCAAACAGTGGTATAATACCCTTTATGAACATGTCGCTCCAGACAGGCTCCCTGAAAATAGCGACGATCATGGGAATACCCATAAGGGTTCACTTCTCATGGCTCATTATCTTCGGGCTCATAACATGGTCTTTATCCACGTTCTATTTCCCGAAGGCCGCGCCCCAGCTGCCTGTCTCGGCCTATTGGATAAACGGGGCGGTAGCGGCGCTGCTGCTCTTTGCATCGGTCGCCTTCCATGAACTTTCTCATTCATTTGTAGCCCTTAAATATAACCTTCCCATCATCAACATAACGCTGTTCATCTTTGGAGGAGTAGCGCAGATGAAGGGCGAGCCTCCGCACCCGAAGGCCGAATTAAGAATAGCTATTGCAGGGCCTTTGTCGAGCTTTTTCCTGTCGCTGATTTTTGCCGCGGCCTATAATGTAGCAGACGCGCAGGTTACAAAAGCCCTGTTTCTGTATCTCGCGCAACTGAACTTCATCCTCGGAGCGTTTAATTTAATACCCGGTTTCCCTATGGACGGGGGGAGAGTCGTAAGGGCGTTCCTGTGGAAAAAAACAAACGACTTCTTTTACGCGACTCGCAGGGCGGCGAATTACGGGCAGAAGATCGCGATGTTCTTTATAATCTTCGGAATATTTTCCATATTTACCGGATTTCCGGGAGGCCTATGGCTGATGCTCATTGGCTGGTTCCTTTATTCCGCGGCGCAGTCAAGCTATCAGCAGGTAAGCCTTCAGGAAACGCTCAACGGTATTAAAGTGCGGAATATAATGGTAAAAGACATTGTAACTATGTCATCAAGTCTGACAATAGACGCCGCCGTCAACGACTATTTCCTGAAATACGGATACGGCGGATTTCCTGTAATGGATGACGGCTCTTTCCTCGGCTTCGTGACGCTGAGAGAAATAAAGGACGTTCCAAAAGAAAAATGGACGGATGTAAAAGTGTCCGGAATATTTATACCGCACGACAAAAGGTGGGAGGTCTCGGAAGAAGACGGGGCTATGAAGGCGCTTGAATTAATGATCGGCGAAGACAAGGGAAGGCTGGTAGTCAAGGATAAAGGCCGGATAATCGGACTTATTACGAGAAACGGTATAGCGCGGTATATCCAGATTATGAGCAGGTAATACGAAAGGAGATACAAGATGTCTGAGGCAAAACTAAAGGTTATTTTATTAAAACATACGCCGAATCCTGAAGAGACGGTCGCGATGGCGGCAAAGCTCTGCTACAGCCCTTCGGATATCGGATCGTTAAAAGAAAAAATCGAGGCAAAAGACCAGAAGGTATTTGTCGAAAAGCTCATGAAGATGGGGCATATGAGCCCGATCGAACACTCGTCGTTCACTTTTGCTATTGAAGGCATATCGAGGGCGTGCTCGCACCAACTCGTAAGGCACAGGCTTGCGTCATACTCCCAGCAGTCTCAAAGGTATGTAAGCGAAGAAACGGGTTTTGATTATGTAATTCCCCCGGTAATCAAAGAGGACAAAGAACTCAGCAAATACTTCAAATCGTTCATGGCAGAGGCTCAGAAGGCGTATAATCATATCGTAAAGAGCCTTAATGAAAAAGGGATTAAAGGAGAATCGGCAAATCAGGATGCCCGTTTTGTGCTGCCCAACGCGGCAGAGACAAAGATAATAGTAACGATGAACGCACGGGAACTTCTGCACTTCTTCAAGCAGCGGTGCTGCAACCGAGCGCAGTGGGAGATAAGAAAGATGGCGGAAGAGATGCTGAAACTCGTGAAGAAGGCGTCTCCTGTAATATTCGAAAAAGCGGGCCCCGGCTGCCTCTACGCCCCCTGCCCCGAGGGTGAATACACCTGCGGAAAGATAAAGGAGGTAAGAAAAAAATATGCTCGATGAAAAACAAAAACTTTTCCAGATAATAGATCTGGGACATGAAATCGCGCAGGTCAAAGACGTGGATATCCTTCTCGAAAGGATCTTGACCATAGCGCGTCAATTCGTAAACGCCGACGCGGGCTCCATTTATATCAAAGAAGACAACCGCCTCAAATTCAGCTATACCCAGAACGACACATTACAGAACAAGCTTCCTACAGGACACAAGCTTATCTATTCCACATTTTCGATACCCGTAAACAACGAATCGATATCGGGTTACGTAGCGGGCAACGGAACTATGCTTAACATCGAGGACGTGTACAAAATTCCCGACAATGTCCCGTATTCATTCAATAAAGGATACGATGAAATAAGCGGCTACCGCACAAAATCAATGCTCACGTTCCCGATGACAACAACCCGGGATCAGGTAATAGGCGTTCTCCAGCTTATTAACGCGAAGGACAGAGACGGCAATATCCTGTCATTTGTAAAGGAAGACGAGCCCTTTGTAAAACACTTCGCCAACAACGCCGCAATAGCTATCGAGAGGGCACAGTTGACGAGGGCTATTATCCTGAGAATGATAAAAATGGCGGAACTTCGCGACCCCAAAGAGACAGGGGCGCATGTAAACCGTGTCGCCGCTTATTCCATAGAGATCTATGAGAAATGGGCGCTGGGCCGCGGCATTCCGGTCGACGAGATAGAAAAGAATAAGGATATCATGAGAATAGCCGGCATGCTGCATGACGTAGGCAAGGTAGCCATTTCGGACGTTATCCTGAAAAAACCGGGAAAACTCGATGCCGACGAATACGAGATAATGAAACAGCATACGTTCTTAGGCGCGCGGCTCTTTACTGACCAGTATTCCGATTTCGACGAGGCGTCATCCCTTGTAGCGTTAAACCACCATGAGAGATGGGACGGTAACGGATATCCGGGTTACATAAATCCCTTTACGGGCCATCCTATTGTCGGATATCAACTGAAAGAGGGCAAGGTACCCGGCAAAAAAGGAGAGGACATACCGGCCTTCGGCAGGATAGTCGCTATTGCGGACGTGTATGACGCTCTAAGCTGCAAGAGGGTATATAAAGAGCCGTGGGATGAGGACAGGGTTTTGGAGACATTGAAAAGCGAGCGAGGGAAACAATTCGACCCGGAGATGATAGACGCGTTCTTCGACAGCCTCGATATAATCAAATCCGTCAGCAGCCGTTATCCGGAATAGGTAACTAACCGGTCATCTCCATCTTGGCGTCGAGTATCATTGCCCCTTGCGGGTAAAGGGCAACCGGATTCAAGTCAATCTCTTTAATCATATTCGTTGCCGTTATTTCCGATACCGCGATGATTATATCAGCAAGCGCATCGATATCCACAGAAGGACTTCCCCTATATCCCTCCAGAAGCTTATAGCCCTTAACCTGCTTTATCAGCCAGAAGGCATTGTCTCTATCGAGAGGCGCAAGGCCGAAAGCCACGTCCTTGAAAAGCTCCACAAATACGCCGCCGAGCCCGAACATGACTATAGGCCCGAATTGCCTGTCTACAACGCCTCCGACAATCACCTCAAGACCTTTAGAAGCCATTTCTTCCACAAGCACGCCTTCGGCATTGTCGATCATCATCAATTCGGAAACAGCCTTATTCAGTTCGTCTTCGTTGTTTATACCGAGCCTTACTCCTTTGACGTCGCTCTTTGAGGTTATTTTCGCGGATGAGACCTTCACGGCAAGAGGATAAGTAACGGCTAATGACTGAATAAAGGCTGAAAGGTCAACATCTTTAGGAATAAATATCCCTTTCGGCACGGGCAATCCCATATTTTTCAAGAGACCTTTGACCTCGTGCTCTACAAATACGTTTTTCCCCTTGTTTTTCAAGAAAAAATCCTTCAGGGCATCAAAAGAAAGATTGCCGGTTGCCGTCATATATAAAGTTTATCATAACGATAAAAAAAAGACCCCACCTTTACCGCATTTTATGCTAAAATCCTTTCATAATTAAAAATCCATTCAAATCCATACATTATCGGGAGGGCACTATGAAGTTTTCAGCAGTCTTGATTTCATGCATCATGTTTTTTGCGGTATCCGTTTTTGCGGCAGATCCTTCGGGGCTCGATATCATGAAAGAACAGAAGAAAAGGCACGAGGCGACGCAGGAATACGAAAAAATAAAAATGGTATTGATCGACAGCTCCAATAACAAGGAAACACGCGATATGAAACGATACGCCAAAAAAGGCGGCGCCGGCCTTTCCAAATTTCTCGCCCGTTTTGAAGGGCCTGCGGACATCAAAGGAACAGCGCTTCTTACATGGGAACAAAAAGGAAGGGAAGACGACCAGTGGCTTTATCTCCCCGCGTACGGACAGAAGCTCAAAAGAATAGCAGGAGGCAATAAAAAGGGATATTTCATGGGAACGGATTTCTCCTATGAAGACCTCCGGCCCGAAAAACTCGACGACCACACGTACAATGTCATAAAAAAAGAAAAGTTCGACAACAAAGACTGTTATGTCATCGAGTCGCTGCCGTCAACGGATGAGGAGAAGAGGAGTTCCGCTTACGCAAAACGTATTATGTGGGTTACCGTCGATACCTTTGTAACCCTGAAAACAGATTTTTACGACCACAGCATGAAACTGCTTAAAACACAAACCGCCCATGACGTAAAAACAGTCAAAGGCAACATGATGAGGGCCGGCAAGGTATTGATGACCCATCACCAGAATAAGCACCAGACCCTCATGGGGCTTGCCGAACGCAAAATAGATGAAAACATTGACGACTCGGTATTCACCGAAAGAGCCGTCACAAGCTTTAAATAATTTAAAATAAGAGCAGGGGGGGAGAACAAGCCATGAATATGGAAAAACTTGTCCGGCTGTCCTATGACAGGCCGTGGCTGATAGTCGTTATAGTCGCATTAATAACCGCCGCCCTGATTTATCCCGCCATGCACCTGAAGATAGATGTATCGAGCGACAGGTTCATGGCAAGGAATTCTCCGGAAAAAGTGAAGTATGAGGAGACCAAAAAGACATTCGGCTCGGATGTCCTTTCTTTTGTCTACATCAAGGACAACGAACTTTTTTCGGAAAAGAAACTCAGCCGCCTGCGTTCCATGTTCGATACCCTCGCAAATATGAAAGGGGTAGAAAAAGCCGAAAGCCTCTTCACCATCAATAATATAAAGGGACAGGAGGGAATGCTCGATACCGCGCCGCTTTTAGACATTATTCCGTCCGATCAAAATGAACTCTCGGCAAAACGGAAAGACTCCATAGACAACCCGCTTATCCATAAAAGCTTCATCTCGTCCGACGGCACTACCACGGTCATATCTCTCTATCTTAGCCGCGACAAAAGCGACGATAAATTCGACAGCAAGATAAAAAAAGAAATAGAAAAGGTCCTATTGGAATATAAAAAAGATTTTAAGGAGGTATTCCAGACAGGCGCGCCTTTTGTTAATACCTCCATGTCCGAATATATCGTCCAAGATCAGTTTGTGCTCGTTCCGGTCGGGGTCGGCGTTCTGCTTATGACCATCATGCTGACCCTCGGCAATGTCCACGGCGCAATAGTGCCTATGATCAGCGCAGGCATAAGCATCGTCTGGACATTCGGCGTAATGCAGATTCTCGGCATACCGATAAACCCTCTGACGGCTATAGTCCCCGCGATCATGATAGTGATAGGAGCAACAGAAGACACCCACATGGTCTCGGAATTTCTGGAGTCCGTCTCAAAAGGCGAATCCCATCGTGATGCGGTGCTGAAAGGCATCGGAGAAAAGCTCAGCACCGCCTTCTTACTTACGGCGTTTACGACAGTGATAGGATTCGGCTCCATAGCCTTCACGGATGTAGTAATTCTTCAGGACTTCGGCATAGCCTCCGCCGTAGGCTTCTTCCTCAACTTCTTTATTTCGATAAGCATGACGACGGTGTATCTCAGGTTTTTCGGAAACGCTGTGGCGAAAAAAGGCTTTCGTGAAGAGTCTCATGGGAACAGGATACTCGACGGAATCGTAAATAAAGCTATACAATGGGGCTATCAATACAAGAAAAGAATAATAATCGTAAGCCTTTCCCTTGCCGCAATATCCTTAATCGCTACAGCATTTATTTATGTGAACAACGATGTCATATCGTATTTCAGGAAAAGCTCCCCTATCGTGAAGGCCTCGGACAAGATGCATCGGGACCTCGCGGGGCAGAATATATTCTATATCGTTTTAGAAAAGGATGCCGGAGCCTTCAGGAACGCCGCAAACCTCAAAAAAATAGAGGAACTCGAATCATATTTAAAGAATATGAAAAAATTCGATACCGTTATAGGTCTGCCCGACTATATGGCGCTTGTAAATAAAGGAATGCAGAACGGCGATCCCGCGTATCATAAAGTCCCGGACGCGGACAACCTGATAGCCCAGTATCTTTTATTTTTTCAGCGCAGCGACATCGAACGTTTCGTATCCGGAGATTTCTCCAAGATGAACATTATGGTGCGCCACAATATCAGTTCCTCCACGGAGCTGAATAATATCATCGAAAAAATCAAGAAAGATCTAAGCACGGACCGCTTCGGCAAATACAACAGCACGCTGATCACAGGCGAAGGGGTTTTGATCGCGGAAGCTGCCGAGAATTTCATATCCGGACAGATAACCTCTCTCGGCTCTACGGCGGTAGTCATATCCCTGATAATGGCGCTTCTTTTCCTTTCATGGAAGGCGGGACTCATCGTTCTAATCCCTAACCTCATGCCGGTTCTCATCTTCTTCGGCCTGATGGGAGTCGGAGGCATCCCCCTAAACGCCGGAACCGTTATGGTGGCTGCGGTTACCATAGGCATTGCCGTTGATGACACAACGGTATTTATGGTCCTCTATAATAAACACCTCAAGGAATACGGAGATGAAAAACGCGCTCTCAAGGAAACGCTGCTTGCGGAAATAAAACCGATATTCATATCGAGCGTCTCGCTGGCCGCCGGGTTCAGCACGCTGATGTTCTCGAATTTCGTGCCCATAGCTCAGTTCGGGGCATTAAGCGCGTTTGTCATGGTTATCGCGTTCGGCACAGAGCTTTTCATGACCCCTCTTACTCTCTCCTCCGTAAGGCTCATAACCTTGTGGGATGCCATAGGACTGGAATTGAGGGACCGCCTTATCAAGCAGTCCATATTTTTCGAAGGCATGTCCAAGTTACAAATAAGAAGGCTTATCCTGATGTCCCATATGGTCGATGCAAAAGCCGGAGAGCACTTGATACGGGAGGGAACCCCCGGAGACAAGATGTATGTTGTAATAAACGGGGAATTGTCGGTCTCCAGACTGTATGACGGAAAGAGAATGGATATTGCAAAACTGGAAGCAGGAGACATATTCGGAGAGATAGCGCTCGTGAGCAGTCATCCGAGGACTGCGGATGTCTTTGCCGCGACCGATACTAAGCTTCTCTCTCTCGACTGGACGAGCCTCGAAAGACTTAGAAAACTCAGCCCATTCATTTCCTCCAAGCTGTTTATGAATGTATCGAAGATTTTAGGAAACAGGGTCATAGAGACGACGGAAAAGATGGTATGCCAAAATTCAAACTAAGACTCCTGCCGGCGATCGTCTATTCCGTCATTATGCTGGGCTGTCTTTTTCCGTCAACCGCGTCTCCGCAGGATATGCCCAAGATAGACGACCTCGATGCCCTTTTGTCCGCCGATAAACCGGCGGGACAGGAGAAACAAAACCCCTTTTATAAGGCGCTCAAACAGGCAAAGTGGACATGGGTCGCAACCGGCTATAATTTCACTAAAAACAACGAAAACCAGAGTCAGAGCAACGGAGACGATACTAAATTCAGGCAGGCTTACACGCAGTTATTGATGGACACGTGGCTCGAAGTGGAGGGCTTTGAGACAAAAATAGACCTTGTTCTGCAATACGGCTCCGAAAGGGATCAATACGGCGGCAGCCGTATTATATACCAGTCGCAGTTGTATCTGAAAAAAAAGATAGGCGATTCCGACATAATCGCGGGATATAAGTATATCGAAGACGGCATCAGCATCTTATACTCTCCTGCAAAAAGGATTGCAAGGGCCGATGGCGATCACCCGACAGACCCGGACAAGCTGGGGGTATGGCAAGGGTCATGGACGTATTACTCTTCAGGAAATAACAGCACCGAGCTTAGAATAATGCCTTATTTTGAGAAATCCCGCACACCTCCCGATTCTTCACGCTGGATGGCTGTAAAAGGCGACTATAACCTTGTAGGAGTCAATCTCCCTACAGATCCGGCAACAGGCCAAAGCTATCAGGCCGAAGACAAAAAAATACAGCACGGATTCAGAGACATAGGCTACATGCTTAAACAGAAAATGACCGTGGAGAACACCGACTTTTTTGTGAGCGCGTACGGGGGGTATCTGCCTAATCCGCTGATCAAAAAGGCTTCGGAAACCAAATACGAAAAGGTCTATATAAAAGGCGGGCTTATTGCGGGCGGTTTTTCGACCGTAAGCGGGAAGTGGGAATGGCACGGGGAAATCCTTTACAATATACCCGAAAACCATAAGGACGACAGGTATATCAATTACGTCTTCGGAACGGAATACGACATAAATCTCCTTCTCGGCATCGGCGGCATAGATTCCGCGAAGCTCACCGCCGAATACGCAAATGAATGGGTGGTTGAAGGCAAAGACCATCCGGATTACACAATAAATGATCCGGCCACGCGTTTAGGCCGCAACGCTATATATATACTCCAAAAGGTCGATATAAACGACAAAAATAAGGTTTCTTACGGAGCGACATATCATATATCGAAAAAAGATAATGCCCACCGTATAAGCTACGAGTATAAATTCGGAGAAGGCAATTCCGCCGAAACGGCGTACGAATGGTTCAACGGAAAAGACGAAACGCACTTCGGACGTTGGAGAGAAAACGACCGGCTTATATTCAAGTTCACAAAGAAATTCTGACGGAAATTTCATCGGATGAAAAAATTTTCAACGATACTTTTATTTATCTCTGTCCTGACGATTATTCTTTCACTGTTCGGACAAGCATGGTCATCGGAAAGCAGCCTTGAAAAAATCAAAAAACGAGGTTATCTGTTATGGGGCTCAGACGCGGAAGGCGGCGCGCCGTATGTATTCCCCGATCCTAAAGACCCGTCAAAATTAATAGGCTTTGAGGTCGACCTTGCGAATGCGATAGCAAAAGAATTGGGCATTGAAGCCCGGCAGTCGCAGAACGCATGGGACAGCCTTATCCCTGCGCTCAAGAGGAATGATTTCGACATAGCAATGAACGGCATTGAGATAACGCCGCAAAGAGAGACGGAAGTCTTGTTTTCAAAACCTTATTACATTTATACCGAACAGCTTGTCATAAGAAAAAACGAGACCCTCATAAAAAGTATCAGTGACCTGAAAGGCAAAAAAGTCGGCACTCTTTCAGGAGCGGTGGCTCAGGATATACTGATGAAAATCGAAGGCGTTGATTTGAAAGTTTATTCCGGACAGGTCGAGCCTTACGAAGACCTCGCTATCGGAAGGCTTGATGCGGTGCTGTTGGATCTCCCGATAGCGGCTTATTACGCAAAACCGAACCCTAAACTGAAATTTACAGGCCATCCTGTCGGAGAAGGATTCTACGGGATCGCGATAAAAAAAAGAGACGCCGAATTAAAAAATGAAATAGACGAAATCCTGATTAAGCTGTTTAAAACCGGAGAATTGAAAAGGATTTACGAAAAATGGAATTTATGGAACGATACTCAGGAAAAATTATTCGAGGCATTGAAGGGATCGAAGGCTTATGTAAGCCTCGAAGAGTCCCAAAAGGCCCCTATATACACATTCTTCCCTAATCTTATAAAAGGGGCCGGCATAACGATTCTCATATCGGTTTCATCAATGCTCCTGGCCGTTGTTGTCGGCCTTATTCTTGCGCTCATGAAAATTTACGGCAGACCGCCTTTAAGCACCGCAGCCTCCGCGTACATAGAAATTTATAGGGGCACACCGCTTTTAATTCAGCTTTACATCCTATATTACGGCCTTCCGAATATAGGCATATCATTGAGCCCCCTTGCCGCCGCCTTTATAGGTCTGGGAATGAACTATGCCGCTTATGAAGCGGAGCTTTACAGGGCCGGAATCAATGCGGTGCCGAAAGGCCAGATGGAGGCCGCGCTTTCATTAGGCATGACGCGGGGGCTTGCCGTAAAAAGGGTTATCATGCCGCAGGCAGCCAAAATAGCGCTGCCGGGCGTTACCAATGATTTTATCGCCCTCTTTAAAGATTCGTCACTCGTATCCGTCATAGCGATGGTCGAGTTGACCAAGACATACAGCATACTCGCCGCGACAACATTGAGATTTTTCGAACTCGGGCTCATCACCGCTGTCCTCTACTTTGCCATGAGCTATCCGTTATCTCTGCTCGCAAGGAGACTCGAGAAGAAACTGAAAGGATCCAGGAGATGATAAGAGCAAGCAACCTGCATAAATATTATGATGATCAGCCCCTTTTTAAAGGCATAAACCTCGATATTAAAAAAGGAGAAGCGGTCGTTCTTATAGGTCCTTCCGGCAGCGGGAAAAGCACGTTTTTAAGATGCATAAACGCCCTCGAACATTTTCAGGAAGGCGAAATAGACGTTGATAACATAGAACTGCATTCCATAAATAGACTAAAGCCGGGTAAAGAGGATATGGAAGCTGTCAGGAAGATAAGGCTCAAGGTTGGAATGGTGTTTCAGCAATTCAATCTCTTTCCGCACATGACCGTTCTCGAAAACATAATCGAAGCTCCGATAAGAGTGCTCAATACGGATAAAAATAAGGCCGTTGAAGATGCAATTGCTTTATTGAAAAGGGTAAATCTCGAAGGAAAAATCAACAGCTATCCTGACGAATTGTCGGGAGGAGAACAACAGCGGGTCGCCATAGCGCGCGCATTGGCAATGAAGCCGGAGGCAATGCTCTTTGACGAGCCTACATCCTCGCTCGATCCGGAAATGGTAGGCGAGGTGCTTTCAGTCATAAAAAACCTTGTTGAGGAAGGCATGACCACCTTAATCGCCACTCATGAGATGGGGTTTGCCGGAGAGGTTGCGGACAGGGTGGTCGTATTCGATAAGGGAGATATAATAGAGGTCGGAAGTCCTGAAGAAATATTCACGAATCCCAAAAAAGAAAGGACAAAAATATTTTTGAGCAGAATATTGAAACGATAGCAATGGAGAGAAAAGTGCGGCGACCCTCGCCACGCTCATGACTGCGGCAGTCGCAGGGACATTTTTCACCAACGGCTCTATACTTTTAGGGAAATAATATCTTCAAATAAATTTCAAAACGTGATATATTTTTAATATAGAAGAAAACAGAGGAGGTGATACCTGATGGCATGCAAATCGAAAGGTCCTTGCGGTCCGGCTAAAAAGGCTACCGCTAAAAAGACAACTGCAAAAAAACCGGCAAAGAAAAAATAACAATTAACCGTATCTAAAACAGAAAAACCGCTCTCCCGGATCATAATCGGAATATGATTAGAGAGGGCGGTTTTTTATTCCAGCAATGCCTTTAATCCCCTCACGGATCTTTCCGGAGACGGATATACCGGTATCTTTATTTTTTCAAGAGAAGAAATCAACTTCTTTGCAACACCGTTTCTGGGAATATGGAAAACCATCGGCTTATCGATATCTGGTCTTACGGTTTTAATCATATCCGCCAATCTTTCGGTTATCCCCATGACATTAGGCAACGCAATGATCACAAAACCGTCATAATCGTCCTTAAGTTCATTAAGAGCCGTGATATAATCTTCGTCCTTTACCTGAGCGGTAAGGTCGATGGGGTTGTTGACCCCGTAAAAATACGGGAATACCCGTCTGAGCTTTTCAGCCTTATCATCCGGCAATTTGGCGACCTCAAGGCCTTGAATCACGCATTCATCAGCGGCAAGCACGCCCGATCCTCCGCCGTTAGTTATAATGCAGACACGATTGCCTCCCGCAGGCCTTTGATACGATAATGCCTTTACCGCGTCTATCAATTCGTCGAAGTCCGCTGTCTCCCTTATTCCGAACTGCTTGAGGATGGAATGGAAAACCTCATATTTGCCCGCAAGCCTTCCGGTATGAGAGAATGCCGCGGCCTGCCCGCTTGCGCCTTTGCCTGCCTTGAGAATTAGAAGGGATTTTTTAGCCGACAGCATCTTTGCCTTTTCGATGAATTTCCTGCCGTCGCCCAGAGATTCTATGTATGAGATCACGACATCCGTATTTTTGTCTCCTGCAAAATATTCATATATGTCCAATTCGTCTATGTCTACGGCATTGCCGTAGCCTATCGCCTTTGACACGCCTGCATTCGTTTCCCTTACGGCGCTGAGAAGGCAGCTTAATATAGCGCCGCTCTGCGACACGACGGACACGTTTCCTTTCTTGGGTCTTTTCAGTCTTTCATAAGGAAGGAAAAAAGTGTCGAGATTATGATACGGATTGTATAATCCCATGCAGTTAGGGCCGAGTATCCTAACGCCGATATCTTCCCCTATTTTTTTAACCTCTTCCTGAAGTCCGGTCTGCCCTATCTCCGCAAAGCCTGAGGCGGCAATTATCACGCTCTTTGACTTGCCTGCAAGCCCGTTGAGAATTTCAGGAACTTCGGACGCGGGTCTCATTACTATGGTCAGATCGACAGCTTCAGGAATATCCCGCATCGAGCCGTATGACTTCAAGCCCATAAGCTCCCCGTATTTAGGATTAATCGGATAAACCCTGCCCCTGAATTTAAGCAGGTTTTTGAGTATCACGCCGCCTAGCTTTTCCTCGCTGTGCGCAGCGCCGATAAGGGCGATGGATTTCGGCTTAAAAAGATAATCGAGACTCTTATTGTTATCCATAGGTTATATTATACCAGCTATACAAAACACGAACTCACATGCCCGCTTTTTATGTTATAATCGTGTTATAACATAATAGGATATAACCATGCACAGGAAATTATGCTCCATAGGAAACAGTCAGGGGGTATCAATACCGCGTGAGATGATTGAAAAGCTCAACCTCTCTGTCGGCTCCGAAGTGGATGTTACGCTCGATAAGTCCGGAGAAAGGATTATTCTTGAGCCTGTAAAAAAGAAAGGATATCCCGAGGGCATAGACAGGGAATTCGTTTCGCAGGTGAATGAATTTATCGAAAAATACCGTCCGGCTCTGAAAGAACTTGCGAAAGGATAACAATATGCAAAAAGCATTATCTGCCGAACTTAAAAAAGTAGCAAAAGACAGAGTCAGATTTGAAATAACAAAAGAGAACTATGAGGCATTCTGCAATGCCGTAGGTCTCTACAAGAAAGATTTTATCGAGACTCTCAAAAAATCCGAAGCAGATCACAAAGCCGGCCATATAACAAAGAGGAAGTCCCTTCTTGAAATCATAAAAAAAGTATGACAGAAATCTACACCACTGCCACTTTCGATGCGCTATTTCTTAAACTTCCAAAGAAAATCCAAACTAAAACAGAAGAAAAGACAAGACTATTCAGAGAAAATCCCTTTAATCCTATTCTTAGAACAGAAAAACTTCATCCAAGAGGGCATGATGTCTGGAGTTTCCGGATTGACATCCATTATAGAATTGTATTCAACTTTACGGGGAAGGACACGGTAGAATTCCGATTCATAGGACATCACAATCAAATCTACGATTACAATATTTTCAGGGAGTAATACAAAATATCCCCGAAAAAATGGATATCAGCAATAACATAAAAGACTATTTAAATGATCGGTCACCGATTAAAAGATATGCGTCTTTTGATTATTGCTATAATTATTTCCGCTATTTTTATGAGCACAATAATATAGAAGCTATTGCAAACCCTACAACTGTTCAACTCAGTTGTCTGCAACTTGGCTTTTATCTCGCCAGTTGGGGAATGTTACGAGGCTCATCTTTCCTATTACAAAAAAGTGTTAAGCATTACGAGCAACTAATATCTGCTATCGCTAAAATGCCAAAAGTTTGTTGGGAGATTGATCTTAATACTTACTCAGATGTAAGCATTTCATTGTTACTTGAAATTTATAAACATATTTTTAGTTCTCTTGGTGAAAATGACGAATATGCATCTGCCACATTGATTACAAAAATAATGCTTGGAGTCTTTGGCAATGTCCCTGCATTAGATGATAATTTTTGCAAAGGTTTCGGTTGTGGTAAACATTTCAGTAAATCATTATTGCAAAAAATTTCGGAGTTCTATAATGCCAACAAGGAAGAGGTTGATAAGCATAAAATTAAAACGATTGATTTTAGCACAGGTACGGAAACTACCCGTTACTACACTAAAGCAAAATTAATTGACATGGTCGGATTTATTGAGGGGATTAGAAAATCCAGAAAACAGCTTTAAAGAATAGGACAATTACCTTGCAGAATCATATAAGTTTTATCCCTTACGCGCTCTCTATAAACAACAGCGCCGGATCTTCGAGGTAACGGATTACCTTCGACAAAAATAGGGACGCATCGACTCCGTCCGTAACCCTGTGGTCGAATGTCAGCGAGATGGGAAGTATCTTCCTGATAACTATCTGCCCGTCCTTGACCCACGGCTTGTCCGCAATCCTCCCCGTGCCGAAAATAGCTACATCAGGATAGTTGATGATGGGAGTTGCGAATGTGCCGCCGAAATGCCCGTAATTGGTAATGGTGAACGAACTGCCTTTAATTTCTTCCAGCTTTATCTTTCGATCCCTCGCCTTCCGGCCTAAATCCTGAATGTCGGAGGCAAGTTCGAGGATCGTCTTTTTATCCGTATTCCTTATCACGGGAACCATCAGGCCGTCAGGCGTATCGACTGCAATGCCCATATTGTAATATTTCTTTATGATTACTTCTTCCCTTTCATCATCTATGGATGCGTTGAGTCTCGGATGTTCCGCGAGCGCGTGCTGGATGGCCTTTATAAAAAACGGAATGAACGTCAAATGTATCCCTTTCTGAAGCAGCTCTTTTTTTTCCCTCTCACGCAGGTTCCAGAGTTCCGTAATATCGGCCTCGTCCATACCTGTAACAAATGCCGTCATCCTCTGGGATTGAATAAGGTTTTTTGCTATTGTCCTTCGCAATCCCCTCAACGGTATTTTCTCTATGACGCCATAGATATCTTCCGCCTTTTTGGCCTTTCCGGACGCATCAATAATGTCATCTTTTGTAATGCTTCCTCCCGGGCCCGAGCCTTTCACAGCCTCAATCTTAACTCCCAACTCTTTAGCTAATGCCCTGACTGCCGGTGTCGCGAGTATTTCATCTTCTTCTTCCGGCAAGACTCCGACAACCGAGACGGATTTCGGTCTCTCTTCTGCCATAGGTTTTTCTTCTACCGCCTCTCCTGATTCGGCAATAATCATTAAGACCTCTCCTACCTTTGCCATATCGCCGATGTCTTTGTTGATTTTAAGCACCCTTCCTTTTTTCGGCGAAGGCACTTCAACGACTGCCTTATCGGTCTCTACCTCAAGAATGGTCTGATGCTCATCAACGGAATCGCCTTCTTTAACGAGCCATTTCCGTATCTCGCCCTCCGTAATTCCCTCTCCCAAATCCGGCAGCACAAAATCAAATGGCATAGTACCTCCTCGTTACCGTCAATCGCTTGATATAAAGAATATCATGTGGGATGCTTACAGTCAATCATTGTCAACATATAGAGCAGGTCTGTCTCAATGACTTTATCGGTTGAGCAGACATGCTCTATATGTCATTTCGTATTACGACATTATGATATAATTAGAAAAATTTGCTTAAGGGGTTCTCATGAAAAAAATAGTATCCAGATTTTTGCCTCTTTTTTTAATCCTCTTTCTACTCGACGCGTCTCTTTATACCTGCAATTCTCTTGCCCAAAGCCGAAAGACTTTTTTATGGAAAGCTCAATCAAAGACGGCAATCGTTTATGTTCTCGGCTCCCTGCATCTCATGAAAAAAGAATCCTATCCGCTCGACAGCAGGATTGAAAATGCCTTCGAGCAATCGAACGTCCTTGCGGTAGAGGCGAACATCAACAATATAGCCGGAATGGACCTGCAAAAATTAATGCAAAATGCCTTTTATCCGGGGACAGAGACGCTCGAAAGGCATGTCTCAAAAGAGACTTACGAACTGATAAAAAAAGAGACCGCAGGTCCCGGAATACCGTTTGAATTGATAATCAAACAAAAACCGTGGTTTTTATCGCTAACTCTGACCTCTCTGCAACTCTCGAAATTCGGATTCGACCCGAACTACGGAATAGACAATTATTTTCTACAGAAATCCATCGGCAAAAAGAAGATAACGGAACTCGAAAGCATAGATTATCAGCTTACCCTGCTTTCAGGGTTCTCCGAAAAGGAGCAGGAATTATTCTTATTGCATACTTTAAGGGATATGAAAACAATCGGGCGGGAAATCGACAATCTGCTTCGCGCGTGGACATCCGGAGATGTAAAGGGCATAGAATCTCTGCTGTTAAAAGGCGCTGAAAGCAGAGGCATGGAGCATATTTATGAAAAATTATTTTACGAGAGAAACAGGAACATGGCCTCTAAAATCGAAGGATTCCTCAAAACAAGGGAAACCTATTTTGTTGTGATAGGCGCAGGACATCTTGTGGGGAATAAAGGGATTATAGAAATTCTCAAAAGGAAAGGGTACATTGTCGAACAGATATGATTGAGGCTAATATTTCATTGCCTCTTCAATGCCCTTTCTAATCCTCTCCACGGTCGGAATGTAATAATCCTCCAGTTTCGGCAGGGGCATAACAACATCATAACCCGTTACCCTGATTATCGGGGCTTTTAAATATAGTATTTCATCCTCCGCAATGGTCGCTGAAATCTCCGCGCCGAATCCTCCGGTCTTAGAAGCCTCGTGAACAATCATGACCCTTCCCGTTTTTTTCACCGATTTAAATATCGTTTCTTCATCGAATGGATTCAGCGTCATTAAATCTATGACCTCAGCGTCAAATCCCCCAACCGCCTGCAAACTCCTGTGCAGCATGCTTCCCCATGAAATCACCGTTATATCCTTGCCTTCCTGAACAACCCTCGCCTTTCCGAGAGGTATGGCATACTCGCCTTCAGGAACCTCCTCTTTTATAAGACGATAGAGTCTCGTAGATTCGAGAAAAATCACCGGATCGGGGTCTCTGATGGATGATATCAATAAGCCCTTTGCATTGTAAGGAGATGAAGGCACGACCACCTTCACGCCCGGCATATGGCAGAATAACGCCTCCGTGCTTTCGGAATGTAGCTCCGGAGCCTTTATGCCGGCGCCGTACGGCGCTCTCACAACAATAGGGCATGTAAACCTTCCGCGCGAACGCGAACGTACCCTTGCCGCATGAGAAAATATCTGATCGATGGCCGGATAGATGAAACCCATGAATTGTATCTCAGCAATGGGCTTTAAGCCGTACAGCGCCATGCCGATTGCGGAACCGGCAATAACGGATTCTGCAAGCGGCGTATCGATTACCCTCTCAGCGCCGAACTCCTCCAAAAGCCCTTCTGTAACCCTGAATACTCCGCCGTCCCTTCCAACATCTTCGCCTAAAATAACGACATTCTTATCCCTCTGCATTTCTTCTCTCAATGCAAGGTTTATCGCCTGAACCATATTGAGCTTCGGCATATCAGAAGTCCCTCATCTCTTTTATTTGTCTCGGCGTAAGTTTTTCGTATGTATATGTGAACATATCCTTCGGCTCCGGATGTTCTATTGCCTCTGCCGTCCTTATAGCCTCATCGACTACAGTCTTTGCCTTTTCCTCAACCTCTTTCTGATATTGCTCGCTCCACAATCCGTTTTTCTCCATAAACAACCGCAATCTCAAAATCGGGTCTTTGGCTTTCCACGCGTCCACTTCTTCCTTTGTCCTGTATCTCGCAGCATCATCGGCTGTCGTATGGTCGGACATCCTGTATGTAAAGCATTCTATAAATGTGGGGCCGTCTCCGCGCCGTGCCTTATCTACGGCCTCTTTTGTGGCCTTATAAACCGCAAAAATGTCGTTGCCGTCCACCTGAACGCCTTCAAAACCGTAGGCTGCCGCTTTTTGCGCGATAGTCTTTGACGCCGTCTGCCTCTCCCTCGGCACCGATATTGCCCATTGGTTATTCTGGCAGATAAAGACTACGGGTAGTTTGAAGACCCCGGCCATATTCATGCTCTCGTGGAAATCCCCTTCCGACGTGCCGCCGTCCCCGAAATAGCAGGCCACTGCAATCTTATCTCCCTTATATTTAGCGGCCATAGCAGCGCCTGCCGCGTGCGGAGTCTGGGTTCCTACCGGGACGCATACAGGAAAGATATTCAATCCCTCCGGACATTTTACTCCCCTCTCATCGCCGCCCCAATATTGAAACAGCATATGAAGGGGATAGCCCATAGTAATATACACACCCATTTCCCTGAATGACGGGAATATCCAGTCGGATTTTTCGAGCGCAAGGGCGCTGCCTATCTGGGATGCCTCCTGACCAAAAATTGATGCATAAGTGCCCATCCTTCCCTCCCGCTGCAGGCTCAAGGCATGATGGTCAAAGGTTCTTGAAAGGGTAAGCAATTCATACATCCCCTTTATTTCAATATCGGACAGGGCAGGCATTAGGGATTCGTCAACATTCCCCTTTTCATCGAGAATGTCGAGGCGCTTTATATCGATTGTTTCTATGACTCTCACCGGCATCAATAAAAGAATATCACGAGGCAATATTACAGTCAAATCCTTCAAGAAAGGTTTATCTCAGTCCAAGGCATTTCAGTATAATGCCTAAATATTTATTAACCGGATTATCCCTGCTTAAAAAGGAGATAACAGGCGATTTCCGTGTCTGAAGCTTGATAAGTTCGTCTATTATCTCCCTGTTTATCTCATGTTTTAACCCTGTCCTGAATGCAAGTATTGCCGTTCCTCTATCGCCCGCGTGAAGATATATCCTGCCGAGATTAAGATAGTGAAGGGGATTATCGGGTTCCAGTTTGACTGCGTCTTCGCATAATTCGATTGCCTTGCGGATCTGCCCCCGTTCTTTTGCCGTGCAGTAAGCGAAATAGGAAAGATAAAGAGGCTTATAATCGAGTTGAAGCGCCTTCTCGAAATTCACGAGCGCGGAAAGCCCTTGCCCCTGAGCGAGTTCGCTCAAGCCTTTTTTGAAAAATTCTTCAGGTCCCTCAATCGGCATCTTAATACCATTTTACTATTTTATGAGACATTCTGCACTTTATCGGACTTTTTAACGTCAAAAAATAATTTAACAGTGAGAAGCATAATCCCTATAGTCAGGGCGGAATCGGCTACGTTAAATGCAGGCCAGTGGAATCTCCCGATGTAAAAATCCAGAAAATCTATGACATAGCCGTGGATAACTCTGTCGACAAAATTTCCCGCTGCGCCGCCGAGGATGAGAGAAAAGGCAAGCCTGTTATCCTTATCTTTTATTATGAGAACCGTTACAAAAACCATTGCCGCCGCGGCAATTACTATAAAGAAAAAATTTCCGAGGCTCTTGAACATGCCGAAGGCGGAACCGATATTCTCGACATAAACAATATTGAAAAAGGGCAACACTTCGATTATCCGATAGGGAGAAATATTCGCCTTAACGACATATTTTGTTGTCTGGTCTAAGACAAAAACAAGCAGGGAAATAAGAAAGGCTCTATTTAATTGCATTATGACATCTTTCGCAGACGTGGGGATGATCTTCGAACTTACCTACGGATAAGCTCCAATTCCAGCACCTTCCGCACTTGCCGCCCGACGCCCTTTCGACTTTTATGAACATATCCTTAATCTCTGTGCTCTCATAAACGTCGCCGGCCCTTTGACTTAGCGGATGGATTTCAACATCCGAGACGATGAAAAGCGCGGGCAAGAAGTCTCTATACGCCTGCAAAAGAGTCAGTTCTTCATCAGGCATATAGAATATCAACTTCGCTTCAAGGGCATTGCCGATAAATTTATCCTTTCTTTTTATCTCAAGCGCCTTATTGGCCTCGTCTCTTATAACGATAAGTTTCTCCCATCTCTTTTCCAAAGCCTCATCTGAAAATCGTTCATCCGATTCCGGAAATCCCGCTAAAAAAACGCTCTCATCTTTTTTACCGGGAATATAACCCCATATTTCCTCTGCGGTAAACGAAAGCACCGGAGCCATAAGCCTCGTCATGTCGGTCAATATCCTATACATCACCCACTGCGAAGCGCGCCTTTCAATGGAATCCTTTCTGAAAGTGTAAAGGCGGTCTTTCAATATATCGAGATAAAAAGAACTCATATCCACAATGCAGAAATTATATAGGGAATGAAACGCCTCGTGGAAGTTGAAATCCTCATAGGCTTCCGTGACCTTTCGGATCAGACTCTGTAGCCTGCTCATAGCCCATCTGTCTATTTCAAGGAGATTCGCGCTGTAGTCTTTTCCGTCAAAATCGGAAATATTCCCTAACAGGAACCTCCCGGTATTCCTGATCTTCCTGTAAGCCTCCGTAAGCCGGCTGATTATCTCCTTCGACAGCCTTACATCATCGCTGTAATCCTCCGCAAACACCCACAATCTTAAAATGTCCGCGCCGTTTGCCTTTATGATTTCCTGCGGCGATATAACGTTCCCGATGGACTTGGACATCTTCTTGCCCTGCCCGTCAACGGTAAACCCGTGCGTAAGCACTATGCTGTAAGGGGCCTTATTTCTCGTGCCTACCGAAGCAAGAAGCGAACTCTGAAACCAGCCCCTGTGCTGGTCGCTGCCTTCGAGATACATTGCGGCAGGCCATGAAAGCCTCTCGTCATTCTCCAGCACCGCCGCGTGGCTCACTCCGGAATCGAACCATACATCGAGAATGTCCTTCTCTTTTTTTAGAGATGAACTGCCGCATTTTGGACATTTCGCCCCGCTCCCAAGAAGCTCGTCCACAGACATTTTAAACCATATATCCGCCCCATGCTCCTCTGTCAGCTTCACGATCTTATCGAATAAATTATCGCCATTTATAAAATCTCCGCAGTCCTCGCATGTGATAAGGGTAATAGGCACTCCCCACGACCTCTGCCTCGAAATACACCAATCCGGCCTGCCGGAGACCATACCGTAAATCCTCTCTCTTCCCCATGCCGGGATCCACTCGACCCTCTCTATCTCCTTAAGGCTTTTCACTCTGAGATTTCCTCTTTCCATCGATATGAACCACTGCGCGGTTGCCCTGAATATGACCGGCTTTTTGCATCTCCAGCAGTGCGGATAGGAATGCCTGACTTTTTCAACGCCTAAAAGGGCATTCTTTTCTTTTAATGTCCCTATAATCCCTTCATTCGCCTTGAAAACGAATTGCCCCTCGAACTCCGGGACATGCTTTGTGAACTTGCCCCTGTCATCGACAGGAGCGTATATGTCGAGTCCGTATTTAAGCCCTGCCTCATAGTCGTCCTCGCCGTGACCCGGCGCTATATGGACAATGCCCGAGCCTTCGCCGACAGCGACAAAATCGCCTAAAATAACCTTAGATTCCCTCTCTATGAACGGATGCCTTGCCCTCATGCCTTCGAGCTTTTCGCCCGAAACCTTCAGAACAACATCTCCTTTGATAATACCCTTTTCTTTCAGGCCTTCAAGATTATCCTCGGCAACTATATGGATCTCTCCATCATCCTCAACAGCGGCATAGCTAAGTTCGGGATGCACTGCGAGCGCGAGGTTTGCGGGTAATGTCCACGGTGTTGTAGTCCATATTACGATATATACTTTCTTGCCTGTCAGTTGGGGCAAATATTTGGAAACGTCTTCATCGAGCACCTGAAATCTTACGAAAACCGAAGGCGACTCCTTCTCGGCGTATTCAACCTCCGCCTCCGCTAAAGCCGTAACGCATGAAGGGCACCAGTGCACGGGCTTTTTGCCTTTATAGACAGCGCCGTTCTTTACGAATCTGAGAAACTCCCTTACAATGGAAGCCTCGTAGTTATAGGACATTGTGAGATATGGCTTATCCCAATCGCCGAATACTCCGAGCCTTTTGAATTCTTCTCTCTGAATATTCACGAATTTATCCGCGTATTCCCTGCAAAGCTGCCTCTTTTTTAAAACATCAACCTGCTCTTTTTTATCTCCAAGATTCTTATCAACCTGAAGCTCTATGGGAAGGCCGTGGCAGTCCCATCCCGGAACATACGGGGAATAGAAGCCCCGCATCGACTTATATTTAACGATTATATCTTTTAGAATTTTGTTCAGCGCGTGGCCTATATGGATATTGCCGTTTGCATAGGGCGGGCCGTCATGAAGGATAAAACTTTTAGTGCCCCTATTTTTTTGCTGAATCTTTTGGTAGATATTCTTCTCATCCCAAAATTTCAGCATTTCAGGCTCCCTCTGATTGAGGTTAGCCTTCATGGGAAAGTCCGTTTGCGGCAGATTAAGCGTGTCTTTGTAATCAATCGGCATAACAGAAAAGTTACCACTAACAGTATTATGCTGTCAAGAAAAGGTGTTTATTTTATTTCCAGAAGCCGTGTCTCGAATATGAGCATCTTGCCTGCTAAAGGATGATTGCAGTCCATAGTGTATGAAGTTTCCGACTTGCCGATAATAGTAGCCATTACCGGCATTCCGTCGGCACGGAACATCTGCACCTGCCGGCCTGTTTCAAAGTCTATATTCGCGCCCATTTTGTCTTTGGGAAATTCAAAAACCCTCTCTTCCTCGCGAGGCCCGTATCCAAACTCCGGAGCAACCTTTATAACCTTTGTCTCGCCGCAGGCCATTCCGATAACTCCCTGCTCAAGACCGGGGATAAGTTCGCCCTCTCCGACGGTAAATTCAAGGGGTTTGCCTCCCTCGGACGAATCGAATACCGCCCCGTCCTCCAGTTTTCCGGTGTAATTGATGCTGATTGTATCGCCCTGCTTTACTGTAGCCATGTTCGCTCCTTAATTTTTGATTGTTTATTATAACCGTTCGGGAAAAAAAATTACGAAAGTTTTTTATGCTCAATCAAACAATAAAAGAAAATGCGGAAGCGGGATATAAAAAAGCCTATCCCTTGTTCCAAAATCATTCCAGTTTTTTGTGACCACAATCCCTGTCGAACATCTCAACCGTTCACAGAAGTTTCTAATAGTGTTCAATCCGGCGCTGTCAATGTCCTCCTTATACTTCACTTCGACAGGAAGATATTTGCCGGCGCCTGCATGCACAATAAAATCCACTTCGTATCCCTTTTCTCTAAAGTAGCTGATATTAACCGTCCCCTCCCATTTTTTAAGCGCATTGAAAACAAGGTTTTCCGCATAAAGACCAAGTGCTTGAGAATTTTTCAAGAGGCTCTCCTGAATTCGCAATATAGCATTTCTAAGCGCAAGGTCAACAAGATAACACTTGATATTGCCGCGCCTAACTTTTACGGCACTTTTTGTAAACTTTTCAACATGATGTATGAGGTCAGTCATTTCAAGAAGAGGAAAATATTTTTCGATACTCGCCCTGTTAATACCCAAATCTTTTGATAGCTGCTGAAAACTTATTTCCCGTCCCGGATATTCCAGCAACGATATGTAAAATCTTTTCAGCATTTCAGGTTTTCTCAATTCCACCGCCAACACAAGGTCTTCGAGAATTACTTTCTCGACCTGATTGTCAAAAAGATATGATTGTTTGGTTTCCCAGTCAGGCAGGCTCCACACTTCAGGGAAACCGCCTTCAATAAAAAATCTATCAAGATGCTTATTGATATTAAGCCGCAACTCCTGAGGTATCGGCGATATAGAAACCTTCTGCAAATCTGCGTACTCCGGGTGTTTTGTAAACATTCCCATAACAGCTTCGCCGGTTTTATAAATTTTATCGAAGCTGCTTATCAGTTGAGAATCATTGCGATTATGAAATAACAAAAATTCCCTGAAAGAAAAAGGGAGAATATGGAAATCCTTTATACGCCCCAAAAGGCTCTCCCTGCTCTTCTTGAATATCGGAGAGGATGCCGAACCGGAAACAGCAAATCTGACAGGATAGTGGAGGTCATAATATTTCTTCAGAAAAAGCTCCCACTTCTCAAACCGCTGTATCTCATCCAAAAAAACATATATCATTCCACCACCAGCTCGCGTCCTTGATTCATCCATCATCGTATCGAAAAACCTATCATGATTAACATCAGAACGCAACAGGGCAGGATCATCCATCGAGTAATAAATTATTTTGTCAGGCTCTATACCTTCACCGATCAACTTTCTGATAATCTGCCTGATAATGGTACTTTTCCCAACCCTTCTGGGGCCTGTAATTGAGATAATTTGCGGGACTCCCATCAATCCTTGAAAGATTTCATTGAATATGGGACGATGAAATGATGGAAGTCTCTCAAAGGCTGTATCAGAATTTTCCCACCAAGGGTTATATGGTAACAATAACTCTTTGTATTGCAATTACAATATCCTCCTCTTCCAATTATGCTTATTATATATAGCATATTTGGGAAACAATGTAAAGCAATTTATTTTCAAATAGATTTTAACAGCAAGGAGAAGGTAAGGCTGATTTCAATTTAAGACCCAATAAAGCAATCATGTGCATTAATGCATGACAGCCACTAAATATGGACCGATAAAAGCTTCAAAAAATCAATAACATATGATTAGATTAAATTTGCATCGAGTCAAAATATTGACAAGGCCTTTATTTTATGATAAGATTTGGTTGCAGTCGATGTAACAAAGCCCGACTGGTTTCCAGTCGGGCTTTGGGGCGCACCCTAATGGCAGGCGCAGATAATGTAAGTATTATCATCATAAAACAGATTGCACGATTTTTTCAATCTGCCTGTTTTAAACGCCTGCAACTACGGGTATGCCTTCCAAAAATTTTATCAAAGGAGGTAAACACCATGTTCGACACAATTAGAGGATCGGTATCCAGTGTTATCGATGGAGATACTTTTGATATGAACATCTCTCATGTTGGAAATCACAATCGCTACAAGTATAACAGTATCGAACGCGTACGGCTTGCAGATATCGACAAGCCTGAACTCAACACAATTTCAGGGCAGAGATCCAAACTTCTTCTTCAACTAAAACTGTTGAGCAAAGAAGTGCGTTGTCTTATCCAGGCAAGAGATGAGTATGGACGAGTTGTAGCTAAAGTGCATATTCTAAATTAACTAAAAAGGGAGGGGAACCCCCTCCCTTTTTCTTAAACTTTCAATTCTGCCTTTATTTATATTCTTAGGTCTGCAATAGACTTTCCTGAAAGTCTGTTTTTGTTTATTGTATATTAGCGTATGTCGGATTTAATGAGAAGGCTCGGTGTTCACACATCAATAGCAGGCGGGGTTCATTTATCCATTGAACGGGCAAGAGAGCTTGGGTGTAATACCATCCAGATATTTTCGCACAATCCGAGGCAATGGCTTGTCGGTGAAACCGACAAGGAACAGACCGCTCAATTTAAAGCTATGAGAGAGGCATACGACATCAATCCGGTGTATATACATACTTCTTATCTCATAAACCTTGCGGCTTCCAATTCCGATATCCTCGATAAATCCATACGTCTTCTAATTCATGAGCTTGATCTGGCAGATGCGTTGGGTGCCGATTATGTGGTGCTGCATACAGGCAGCGCATCGCAGGATACTGAAGAAAATGGACGAAAAAGGGCGATAGAAGCGCTCAAAATAATTTCAAAGAGAAAAACATGGAATGCAAAACTACTGCTCGAAAATACCGCAGGAGAAAGAGGCGATATATCCTCGCATATGAAAGATATTGCGGAAATTATTGATAATGCAAACAGCACGCTAATCGGCGGGGTCTGCATAGATACCTGCCATGCCTTTGCGGCAGGATATGACATAACAAACAACAAGGGCTTAGAAGAGCTTGTGGATGAAATAGGGCGTTATCTCGGAACAGAAAGCGTAAAACTCATCCACCTCAATGATTCAAAAAAAGGGCATGGTTCTCATGTTGACAGGCATGAGCATATAGGAGAGGGGGGCATCGGGAAACGAGGATTAAAAATGTTTATAAACCATCCGGCGTTTAAAACGGTTCCCCTAATACTCGAAACCCCTAAAAAAGCCGAAGATGACGATCCGAGAAATCTAAAGATCGTAAAGGGTCTGTTCTAAGGCAGGACATTGTATTTAAGCGGAAATACTGTACCCTATCAAATAACGAAGCAAGCACGGCTTCAAAGCCTTTCACAATGCGATAAAATTATTAGATGCCTGTTTATACTGTTTAATGCAGAGGCTATGCTGAAGTTGCCCTCAAACGGCGGGAGGGTTCGGCGCTAAGGTATCACTGTTAAAGGCTTTTCAGCCATACCTGCTTCGCAATATAAATACATCGCTGAGGATTACGCTACTATCTCCGTGCCGATTCCCTCTTTAGTGAATATCTCCAAAAGCAGACAGTGTGCAATCCTGCCGTCAACGATATGCGTCTTTTTCACTCCCGAATCAACAGCCCGTGTGCATGCCTGCACCTTCGGAAGCATGCCGCCCGAAACAGTACCGTCATCGATGAGTTCCTTAATACCCTTTTTATTTACGGATGATATTACATCGCCCTTTTTATTCTTTATCCCCGGCACATCCGTAAGCAATATCAACTTTTCGGCTTTCAAGGCCGACGCAATAGCGGATGCCACATAATCCGCATTGATGTTGAATGCCTCGCCCTTGCTTCCTACGCCGATAGGCGAAATAACTGGGATGAATCCGTCCTTTTCGAGAGAACCCAATATTTCAGGCGCAACCGAATCAACCTCACCGACAAGGCCTATATCTATTATCTCTTCTTCCCCTGAAGGAGCGGATTTTCTTAATACCTTCTTCTTTGCCTTAATAAGGCCTCCGTCCTTGCCGCTCAAACCGGCGGCCTTGCCGCCATGACTATTAATCAACGATACTATCTCCTTATTTACAAGCCCTCCGAGTACCATCTCAACAATATCCATCGTCTCTTTGTCCGTTACCCGCTGTCCCTGAATAAATGCAGGCTCCTTGCCCATCTTCTTCATGGTTTCGCTTATTTTCGGTCCCCCTCCGTGAACTATGACAGGCTTTATGCCGATAAAGCTCAAGAGAACCACATCCTGAGCAAAAGAGTCTTTTAATTTTTCTTCTATCTGCGCGGCTCCTCCGTATTTGATAACAAATGTCTTTCCATAAAAATTCCTGATATACGGCAACGCCTCAATCAGCACGTTCGCCTTCTCTATAAGCTTTTTCATAATAAATAGCCTCTTAATTTATATCTGCTGCTCGAATTTCGTTACCATCACGTTATATCCCTCATTCGCGAGGGCATTGCCTATTTTAGCCGCGTCCGCCTTGTTATTGAACTTCCCGATCCGCACCCTGTAATATTGAGCGCCGCCTACATTCGCCTCGATAACATAAACATTCTTATGATTTATTTCCAGCGCGGCCTTCAGCCTTTTTGCGTTGGCTTCATCCCTGAAAGAGCCTACCTGAATGGTCAAAATTCCGTTTGATGCGCCGTAACGGATATATTTCACATATCTCAAATCCCTGCCCAGCGGTTCGACAATTACATGCCCTGTTCCGGGACCGATAAGGTCTATCTTCCGCGCCGCGGCATATGAAAGGTCGAGATCGCGTCCGGCTATAAACGGTCCCCTGTCGTTTACCGTGCATTCGACCTCTTTCTCGTTCTTCGGATTAACAACCCTCAGCTTCGTTCCGAATGGATATTCCTTGTGCGCGCATGTCAGTGCGTACATGTTGAACAATTCCCCGGAAGATGTGGGCCTCCCGTGAAAATCGGGCCCATACCACGATGCTAAAATACCTTTCCTGTCGCCTTTGAATTTCTCAAAACCCGCGTGTTTCTCTTTTCCCGGTTTTTCCACAGCCTTCCCCGAATGTTTTTCCTCGGTCTCCGGAGAAATACTTACAGGAGCGGTCTCAAATCTGGCGGCAGTGCACGAAGCAAGGAAAAAGGCTATAGGCAACAGGCAATAGACGAGGTTCGCCGGCCTTCGCCTTTCGTCCTTTGCCGTTTGCCCTTTAAAGTATATACCTGCTGAGGTCTTCATCCTTTACCACATCCGAAAGTTTTTGTCTCACGTATTCCCTGTCTATATTTATCTTCTCGTCTTTCATGTCCGGAGCATTAAATGATACGTCCTCCAGAAGCCTCTCCAATACTGTATGAAGCCTCCTCGCGCCGATATTCTCGGTCTTTTCGTTCACAGCGGCCGCTATATCGGCAATCTCCTCTATAGAGTCGGCGGCAAAATCAAGCCTCACATCTTCGGTTTCCAAAAGGGCCGTGTATTGTTTTATGAGGGCATTGTGCGGCTCCGTGAGTATCCTTATAAATTCATTCTTTCCGAGGGACTCGAGTTCAACCCTGATTGGAAACCTTCCCTGAAGTTCAGGGATGAGATCCGACGGCTTTGCTATATGAAAGGCGCCTGCCGCGATGAACAATATGTGTTCTGTTTTTACAGGCCCGTGCTTGGTCGCAACCGTAGAACCTTCGACAATAGGCAGCATATCGCGCTGAACGCCTTCTCTCGACACGTCCGGCCCATGACCGTGTCCCCTGCTCGCAACCTTGTCTATCTCGTCTATGAAAACAATGCCTGCCTGCTCTACCCTCTCTACCGCCTCTTTTGTGACCTTTTCCATGTCTATCAGCTTATTCGCCTCTTCCTGAATCAATATCATAAGAGCCTCGGAGACCTTAACTTTTTTTCTCTTCGCCTTTTCGGGAAGGAAACTGCCGAGCATCTCCTTTAAGTTAATCTCGAGTTCCTCCATGCCGATATTGGATATGACGCCGAAGGGCATTGTCTTTTCCCTGACCTCTATATCCACGTATCTCGAATCGAGCTTGCCTTCTTTCAATTGCGCCCTCAAGCGTTCCCTCGTGTCTTTGTAGCTTTCTTTGTCCTCTTCCTCGGAAACGGCTCCACGCGCGGGTTTCTGCGGCGGCAATAAAAGATCGAGCACCCTGTCTTCGGCAAGGGTCTTCGCCTTTTCCTGCACCTTAGCCGTATGCTCGGTCTTCACCATGTTCAGCGAGATCTCCATAAGGTCCCTTATCATGGACTCCACATCGCGCCCCACATAACCGACTTCCGTGAATTTAGATGCCTCAATCTTTAAAAAGGGCGCTCCGGCAAGCCGCGCGAGCCTCCTTGCAATTTCGGTCTTACCCACGCCTGTCGGCCCTATCATGATTATATTCTTGGGGAGGACTTCGTCTTTGAGGTCGGGAGACAGCCTCTGCCTCCTCCATCTGTTTCTAAGGGCGATCGCAACGGCCTTTTTCGCCTTATTCTGACCGATGATATATTTATCCAGTTCTTCTACTATTTTCTTAGGTGTAAAGTTATCCATTCAGTTCCTCTAACGTAATATTTTTATTCGTGTATATGCAGATGTCGGCCGCGATATCCATAGCCTTTTTCACTATATCTACGGAATCGAGTTCCGTATTTTCATATAAAGCCCGCGCTGCAGACTGAGCGTACGTGCCGCCGGATCCTATGGCCGCAACGCCGTCTTCGGGCTCTATCACATCTCCCGTCCCCGAAAGTATGAGCGTGTGTTCACTGTCGGCTATTATGAGCAAGGCCTCGAGCCGCCGCAATATTTTATCCGTGCGCCAGTCTTTTGCCAACTCCACTGCGGCCCTTGTTATATTGCCCCTGTACGTTTCGAGCTTTGCCTCGAATTTTTCAAAAAGCGTAAAGGCATCCGCCGTGGCTCCTGCAAAGCCCGCAAGTATTTTATCATTATACATCTTCCGTATCTTTTTGGCATTATGCTTTAGGACTGTATTACCCATCGTTACCTGCCCGTCGCTGGCTATGGCGACCTTGCCGTTGCGCCTTACGCATAAAATCGTTGTGCCGTGAAACATATCTCCTCCTTCGTTCATTATTCCAATGCTCCGTTACTCCGTTTTATTATCTTCATCCGCTAACGGATGCGCCTTGTCGTATACGTCTATCAAATGTCCTATATCGAGATGGGTGTATTTCTGAGTAGTCGAAAGAGATGAATGCCCCAAAAGTTCCTGAATCACCCTCAAATCCGCACCTCCGAGCAGCATGTGAGTGGCAAACGAATGCCTGATGGCATGAGGGCCTATCTGTCCGTCAATGCCCATTGCGCGGGCGTATTTAACAACGATCCTTCGCATCTGCCTGTCCGTAAGCCTATCTCCGTCCCTGTTGAGAAAAAATGCCGTGTCGCCGTCCGGAATCGATTTCTTCTTTTTGAAAAGCTTCCTCTCTATGATGTAGGACTTCAATGCATCGAGGGCCTTATTGCCGACAGGGACTATCCTCTCTTTTTTCCCTTTTCCCCTGACCTTAACAAGACCTTCCCTTATATTCAGGTCGTCTATATTAAGGCCGGCCGCTTCGCTTACCCTCAGTCCGCTCGAATAGAGGAGTTCCAATATCGCCCTGTCCCTTACAGGCAAAAGCCCTATGCCTTCCGGAGTTTGAACGAGATTGAACACGTCGTCAACCGACAGGAAATTAGGAAGATGCTTCGGCGCCTTGGGCGAGGGGACAAGCTTTGCCTGGTTTATCTTTACATAACCCTCGTCATAAAGGTAGCTGAAAAAAGACCTCAGGGTCGCGAGCTTTCTCGAAACGGTGGTCTTTGATCTCCCGGTTGTTATCTGATGCGAGACAAATCCCCTGATGTCTATCATATCTATATCTTTAGGGCCGGCTACGCAGTAACCGGCAAAATCCTCTAAATCTTTTCCATACGCCCTGAGTGTATGTACGGAGACATTCCTTTCGACCTCAAGGTATTTGAGAAATTTCTGAATATATGTTTGTAAATTTTCAGTAGACATAATTTTCTTTTACTTATTGAGATATTATATATCGCCTATAACATTTTGAACATACCCTTCCCACTCCTTTATCGCAATCTCCGCAATCCGCTGCCTTCTAATCTTTTTATCTCTTATCTTTAAGACTTCTTCGCCCGCAGGCATCAATCCGAAATTTATATTGCTCGGCTGAAAGTTTTCCGGGTCTGATTCCGTTATATGCGCAAGCAGAGAGCCGTGAGCCGACGCCCTCGGAGGACAGACCGCATCTTTGGATTGCATCCTTCGCGCCGCGTTTATGCCCGCTATCAAGCCCATTGCCGTAGACTCTATATACCCTTCGACTCCGGTAATCTGGCCCGCAAGATACAGGCTGCTTTTATTTTTCAAAGACAAATCCTTCTGCAAATATCTCGGCGAATTTATGTATGTGTTTCTGTGAATGCTTCCGAGCCTGAGAAACTCTGCATTCTCAAGGCCGGGTATGAGCCTGAAGACCTTTTTCTGCTCCGGCCGGCGGAGTCTTGTCTGGAAACCTACCATATTATAAGCCGTTTTCCCCCTGTTTTCCGGCCTTAACTGGACGACCGCATACGGTATCTTTCCTGTTTTCGGATCGATAAGTCCGACGGGCTTTAAAGGCCCGAATCTCAAGGTATCCCTTCCCCTATGCGCCATTACCTCAACCGGCATGCAGCCCTCAAAAACCTTTATGTCCTCGAAGTCCCTTGCCGTCACAGTGTCCGCATCCATAAGCGCATCGTAAAACCTGTCGTATTCCTCTTTATTCATAGGGCAGTTCGCATAGTCGTCGCCGCCCTTGCCGTAGCGCGAAGAAAGGTATGCCTTAGAGTAGTCTATGCTCTCGGCATCGAGGATAGGAGCTATGGCGTCATAGAAGTGGAGATGACCCTCGCCTAAAATAGATTTCAGGGAATCCGCCATATTGCTTGACGTAAGAGGGCCTGTAGCTATGATGGCAGTTGTGTCCGGCAACTCCGTGACTTCTCTTTTTATAACTTTAATAGCCGGATGCTTTTCTACGACCTCCGTTATGAAATCGGAAAAAATCGTCCTATCCACGGCAAACGCCGAGCCGGCGGAAACTTCCGACTGCTTAGCCGCATTCATTACCAAAGAGCCGGCAATCTGGAGTTCCCGTTTTAAAAGGCCGGGGCCTGTATTCATTTCTTTTGACCGTAATGAATTGGAGCATACGAGCTCCGCCAGCGAACCCGTCTTATGGGCCTCCGTCGTCCTTTCGGGCCGCATTTCGAAAAGCAACACATTGACGCCGAGCCTTGCAGCCTGCCACGCGGCCTCGCAGCCCGCCAAACCTCCGCCTATGACTATTAATTCTTCTTTATCCATATACCGTCAAAACCTCACTTTCTCATTGACACAGCCGATACGCTACTGGTATAAATAATAACTTATGATACCTAAAACAGAAAAGATATGGATGGACGGAAAATTCGTAAAATGGGACGACGCGAATATTCACGTCATGACGCATACGCTTCATTACGGCCTCGGAGCGTTCGAAGGCATAAGATGTTACAACACGCCGAAAGGACCTGCGGTATTCAGGCTCGACGAACACGTAGAGAGGCTTTTCCAATCAGCGCATATATTCCTTTTAGATATTCCTTTTTCGCGGAATGATATTAAAAAAGCGATCATAGACACTGTTAAGGCGAATAAATTAAAGGAATGCTATATCAGGCCGCTGGTATACATCGGCTACGGCGCGATGGGACTCTATCCGAAAGGGAATCCTATACGGGTAGCGGTTGCCGCATGGCCGTGGGGCGCGTATCTCGGAGAGGAAGGACTCGAAAAAGGAATCAAGGTAAAGGTTTCATCATATATAAGAAACCACGTAAATGCGAATATGACGAGGGGCAAGATATGCGGTTATTATGTTAATTCGCAGATAGCTAAGAAAGAGGCCATATCCTGCGGTTATGACGAGGCGTTATTGCTCGATACCGAGGGATACGTCTCTGAAGGCAGCGGTGAAAATATTTTTATCGTAAGAAACGGCGTGCTTAAAACTACCCCTTTGACCTCTATCCTTGAAGGCATAACAAGGGACAGCATTACGACCATCGCAAAAGACAACAGGATCGGCGTTAAAGAAGAAAGATTCACGCGGGATGAGGTATATATCGCGGACGAGGCGTTCTTTACGGGAACGGCGGCCGAGGTCACGCCCATACGGGAGTTGGACGGAAGAAAAATAGGAGAAGGAAAGGCCGGCAAGATAACCAAGAAGCTCCAGTCCGTGTTCTTCGACATCGTCAAGGGCAAAAACAAAAAATACGAAAAATGGCTCACCTACGTTAAATAATTAAACCCAAATTGAGCGATTCTAATCCCAAATATATGTCAGGCGCTGCGAAAAGACTTTAAACCACGCACTTGCAAAGGCATTTATCTTATATCCGTGAGCTGCAATATTGGTAACTTGTTGGGTAATGCTTTTATAATCTCTCATATACACTTGAATCAACACTTTTTAAAGTCTTGCAGCAGTACCTGACATATATAATCGCTCAACTTAGGTTAAATAAAAAAAGGCGGCATGTACAAGCCGCCTTTTTTTATCCCTTTCGGATATTATTTCTTATGACATTTCGCGCAGTTTCCGTCGGTTTTGAATGCCTTTGTACCGTTATGGCATGAATAACAGAACTTGTCGCTCTTGTGATCCGCCATTTTAATCTTAGCCTCCCTCTTCATCTGGAAGAGTTTGGTATGGCAGTCATTACACTTGGCGCCTTTGTCCGCGTGAATCTTGCCGTCAAATGCAACCTTTCCCAATGCCCCGCCTTTAAACTCCGCGGTCTTTCCCGGAGGGACCGCCATAGCGCTGCCTACAAAAACAACCGCTATCATGATAGCCAATATAGCCGTTAAAATCCTCATATCTTCACCCCCTTTCTTTAGCTGTATTTATGAATTAGCAACTAACATGCCACGCATGTTAATCCATATTTAGCAATAAAATAACACCTTGAATCGCCTAAAAATATCCTCTTTTTAGAATAATATTCCTTTTTTCAGGATTTTTCAACCGGCATAATATTATATCGCGCCGCCATAAATTTTCAAGCGTCTCAGCCTAATTTCTTCTTCAGCAGTTCGTTGACCATCTGCGGATTGGCCTTTCCCTTTGTAGCCTTCATTATCTGCCCTACGAAGAATCCGAGCAATTTTTCATCCCCTGCCTTAAATCTCTCCACCTCTTTGGAATTCTTTGAAATAATTTCGTCGACAGCCTTTTCTATCGCCCCTGAGTCGCTTATCTGGACAAGCCCTTTTTCCTTTACTACGGCATCTGCATCCTTTCCGGTCTTATACATCTCCTCAAAAACGGTCTTTGCTGTCTTACCGCTTATTGTGCCATTGTCGATAAGCTTAAGCATCTCCACAAGCTGTATAGGTTTTAGAGTGCACTCCTCGATCCCTTTATTTTCTTCATTAAGAAGTCTCGTAAGATCGCCCATCATCCAGTTGGAGACCGCCTTGGGCTGCCCCCCTAACTTGAAAGCTTCTTCAAACCATGTTGCAACAGCTTTTTCGGAGGTGAGGAAATCGGCATCGTATTCGGGCAGGCCGTAGTCGGAAACAAACCTCTCCCTCTTCGCATCCGGCAGTTCAGGAAGCGAAGATTTGATCTCGTCTACCCATTGCCCGCTCACAACCATCGGAACGAGATCCGGCTCCGGGAAATAACGGTAGTCGTGCGCCTCTTCCTTAGACCTCATCGAGTGCGTAACACCTGCCGCCGAATCCCACAGCCTCGTCTCCTGCATTACCTTTCCGCCCTCTTCGAGAATCTTTATCTGCCTCTTTATCTCATACTCTATCGCCTTCTCTACAAACCTGAACGAATTAATGTTCTTCAGCTCCGCCCTTATTCCGAATTCCTTTTGTCCTATAGGCCTCACAGACACATTGGCGTCGCATCTCAGGGAGCCCTGCTCCATGTTGCCGTCGCATACTCCAAGATAGCGAAGGATTGTCCTCAGCTTTTTCATGTATTCGGCAGCCTCTTTAGGGCTTCTGATATCGGGCTCCGAGACTATCTCCATCAATGGAACTCCGGTGCGGTTCAAATCCACAAAACTGTAGGGGCCTCCGCCTTCATGGATATTTTTACCCGCGTCTTCTTCCATATGGATCCGCGTGATGCCGATTCTCTTCACCTCTCCGTCAACGACGATCTCCACATGCCCGTGCTCGCATATGGGAAGTTCATACTGGCTTATCTGATAACCTTTCGGAAGATCGGGATAAAAATAATTCTTTCTCGCAAACCTGCTGTATGGAGAAATTTTGCAGTTCGTCGCAAGGCCTGTCTTTATCGAAAACTCAAACGCCTTTTTGTTGAGCACCGGCAATACGCCGGGCATGCCTATACAGACCTGGCATGTCTGCGTATTCGGCCCGGAGCCGAATTTTGTGGAGCACCCGCAGAATATCTTCGTATCTGTGGACATCTGCGCGTGGACCTCAAGGCCTATGACCGCTTCATACTTGCCGCTCATAGCGCAGGCATCCTTGTGTGCCGGCCGGCGCTTTGTTCGTAAGCGTAAGCAGCCTTCAAAATAACGCCTTCGTCAAAATGCCTGCCTATCATCTGAAGACCTATGGGCAGGTTGTTTTTTGTGAAACCGCACGGTATTGAAATAGCCGGAACTCCGGCAAGGTTTACGGATATTGTGAATATATCCGATAAATACATCTGAAGCGGGTCCGTAGCCTTCTCTCCGACCTTAAACGCGGCGCCGGGCGATGTGGGAGTAACGATTACATCTACCGCTTTGAATGCGTTGTCGAAATCCTGTTTTATGAGTGTCCTTATCTGCTGTCCCTTTTTATAGTAAGCATCGTAATAGCCCGCTGAAAGCGCGTAAGTGCCGAGCATTATCCTTCTTTTAACCTCTGCGCCGAATCCCTGAGACCGTGTATTCATATACATTTCCAACAAATCCTTGCCGCCCAGCGCCCTGAATCCATATTTAACTCCGTCATACCTCGCTAAATTCGAAGACGCCTCGGATGTAGCCAATATGTAATACGCGGCGACGGCATAGCCTGTATGGGGAAGGGAAACCTCAACCGGGATCGCTCCCAATGATTCGAGCTTCTTTATTGCCGAGCGAACCGCGTCATCCACATCTTTATCCATTCCTTCAATAAAATATTCCTTTGGAATGCCTATCTTCAGGCCCTTTATATCCTGACCGAGAAACTTTGCAAAATCAGGAACCTCAGCAGGCGCCGACGTTGAATCGAGCGGGTCATGCCCTGCTACGGCATTCAGCATTATCGCAGTGTCGGTGACATTCTTTGTGATAGGGCCTATCTGGTCAAGAGAAGATGCGAAGGCTACAAGACCGTATCTCGAAACCCTTCCGTACGTCGGTTTTAAACCCACAACGCCGCAAAGCGCCGCAGGCTGGCGTATCGAGCCGCCGGTATCGGAACCGAGCGCCGCTATGCATTCATTCGCCGCTACCGCTGCCGCGGAACCCCCGCTGCTTCCTCCGGGGACTCGCTCCAAATCCCACGGATTGCGCGTTGTATGGAAACCTGAATTTTCGGTCGAAGACCCCATCGCAAACTCATCCAGATTCGTCTTCCCTGTAAGAATGTATCCCTGTTCTTTAAGGCGTGCCGTTACGGTGCTTTCATAAGGCGGTTTGAAATTATAAAGTATCTTTGAGGCGCAGGTGGTCAATATGCCCTTTGTGCACATATTGTCCTTTACGGCAACAGGAATTCCGGTCAGGAGAGAAGCCTTGCCTGATAGAATCGCCTGCTCCGCATCTTTTGCCGTTTCATAAGCGCTGTCTTTCGTTATTGTAATGTAAGCCTTAACTTTATCTTCTACGGCATCGATGCGTTTATAAACGTCATCAAGGACTTCCTGAGGCTTTATTTCCCTGTTGTCCAACAGACTTCTTAATTCAGAAACCGTTAATTCATTGAGCTTCAAAGTATTCCTCCTCGCCGACTCCTCAACTCAAAAACTCGATAGTAATTCTATCACACTCTGATATAATATTTGCAATTAACGACATCTTAAACTATGAAAAACTCCATCATAAATGTTTTGCAGCCGGATGCCTCAAAAAGGCTCGATGTGTTCATATCGGAAAAAACCGACATCACCCGCTCTCAGGTTCAAAAGCTGATAAAAGAAGGACGTATCCTTGTAAATAACAGGTCGGAAAATCCGAATTATAAAGTCAGGGTAAACGATTCTATTACGATTCTCCGGCCGGTCGAAGAAAAAGAAATCCTTATTGCCGAAGACATTCCGATCGGAATACTTTATAAAGACCCGCATCTCGTCGTTGTAGACAAACCCTCCGGCATAGTGGTTTATCCGGCGGCAGGGCATGACAGTGGAACGCTCCTCAACGCCCTTGCCTACCGCTGCGAAAAATTAGCGTCCATCGGCGGGCCCCTGCGTCCCGGCGTAGTCCACAGGCTCGATAAAGACACATCCGGAGTTATGGTCGTAGCCCTCGACGACAAGACATACTACGACCTCGCCGGGCAATTCAAAGGCAGGACAATAAACAGGAAATACATAGCGCTCGTTTACGGCAATATCAAAGATGATTCAGGCAAAATCGCAATGGATATAGGCCGCTCCGCTTCCGACAGGAAAAAAATGTCGACAAAGACAAGGAGGGGTAAAGAGGCTGTTACAAAATGGAAGGTGATCGAGAGATTCGGTTCTGCGACTCTCATCGAGGCAAAGCTCGGCACAGGAAGGACTCATCAGATAAGGGTTCATTTCTCAGCAATAGGACATCCAGTGCTCGGAGACAGGATATACGGCAAAAAGGTTGAGATTGAGGTTAAGACCGCCGGAAACAAAAAAAAGATCGTCTTTCCCCGCCAGATGCTGCATGCAGCGACGCTTGGATTCACTCATCCCGTTACCGGAGAATATATCGAATTCTCAAGCCCCCTGCCGGAAGATATGGAGGAGTGTATTAAGGAGTTAGCTACCTGAATTCCACTGCCTCTTTTACAGAGACCCTCGGCGGTGCGGCTGGCATTCTTGAAGGATAACCTATCGGGACTATTGCCACAGGCCTTAGATGGTTCGGCAAATCCAGCGCCTCGAAAACTTCGCTCTCCCTGAACGCGCCTACCCACACGCTTCCAAGATCGTTTTCACAAGCGACGAGCATCATGTTCATAATACTGCACGCCACATCCTGAACCGCATATAAGTGAATGCCCCTGTCGCCATAACGGTTTTCGACCCTCCTGTCGGCGCATCCGATGACAACAAGCGGCGCTTCGGCGATGAAATTCTGATTAAGCGCGGCTATAGCAACATCACGCTTTGTCTTTTCATCTCTGACAAAGTAGAACTTCCTTGACTGAAAATTTCCTGCGCTCGGCGCCCATATAAGCGCGTCTATCAGCTTTTTGATTACATCATCGGGGATATCCTTTTTCTGAAAATTCCTGATGCTCCTGCGATCCTTTATGACTTTCAATACACTATCCATAACGCCCTCCTCAAAACATAACAATTCTATAAAAAAGATAACACACAACTCTTACTGCAGCAACCGTTCCATAATCCGCAGTCAAATATCTCGGCATATCGGGACATAAATTAGTTCTTGACAAGAAAGGGCGTATATGTTAATAATTGAGTTGGTAAAATTACCCCCAATTTTTAACACAACTTTGGAAGGAGGTGACAAAATAATGAAGAAGGTATTAGCTTTTATACTTGCTCTTATGCTCCTCGTAGCATTTACCTTTGCAGTCGGCTGCAAAAAGGCTGAAGAGCCGAAGGCTCCTGAGGCACCGGCAGCGCCTGCACCGGCACCGGCTCCTGCTCCTGAGGCACCGGCTCCTGCTCCTGAGAAACCGGCAGAAGCTCCGAAAAAATAGTGTTTATGAAAAGCACCATGAGGGCAAAATGCCCTCATGGTGTTGCTTTTTTGTTTTAAAAACTGTTATATTTTAATAAGTTTTTCTTTTTCTTACTTAAAGAGTGGGTCTTCCCCACTCTTTTGTTTTAGGAGCAAAAATGAACCCGGTAAGACAAAAAATTTACGCGCTTGCCGAACAGACAGCGGAAGACGAGGGTTTCGAACTCGTCAGCGTCGACATGATCGGCAGCGGCAGGAAGGCAACTCTACGCATAGCTATTGACAAGGAAGGCGGGGTGACTATCGGGGACTGCGAGAGGATGAGCAGAAGACTTGAGGCGCTGCTGGATGTGGAAGACCCGATAAAAGGATCGTACATGCTGGAGGTATCGTCTCCGGGGCTCGATAGGCCTCTTATTAAACAGGCGGACTTCGAAAAAAACATAGAAAAGCTTGCGCGGGTTGTAGTTACTGAAAAGATAGACAACCAGACGTTTTTCATAGGCAGGATTACAGACGTGGGAGAGGGCTGGATAAGGCTCAAACTCGGCAAAAAAGGCGCTAAAGAAGAAGAGTGCAAAGATGTATTCATCCCTATGGACAAGATTTCAAAGGCAAGACTTGAAATAGAGTTTTGAGGTGATAGCGTATGTCGAAAGAATTGTGTTTTGTCATAGACCAGATAAGCAGGGAAAAGGGTATCTCCCGGGATGCCCTTCTGAATGTGCTTGAAGCCGCCCTTCTTTCCGCGGTAAGGAAAAAGTTCGGCGGCAGGACCAACATAGACCTGCGCATAAGCCCTAAGAACTGCGACATAGAGGTATTCGAGACCAAGCAGGTAACGGAAAGCCCGGCAAACAAGGATGAAGAGATATCTCTGGAGAAGGCTCAGGAACTCTCCCCCGATAAAAAAATAGGCGATACGGTCGAAATACCGATCTCGCTCCACGACTTCGGCAGGATAGCGGCGCAGACCGCAAAACAGGTCATATTCCAGAAAGTGAAAGAGGCCGAAAGGGATATCATCTATGACGAATATAAAGACAAGGTCGGGCAGGTAATCAGCGGCACCGTATTAAGAAAAGAAAGGGGAAATTACTATATAGGTCTCGCGAAAACCGAGGCTTACCTGCCGCAGAAGGAGGCACTGCCGAGCGAAAACCTGAAAAGAGGCGATATCGTGAAGGCATACCTCTCTGAAGTTAAGCTTACGCAGAAAGGGCCGGCCATCATTCTATCGAGAACGGATCCAAAATTCGTCGTAAGCCTTTTCAAGATGGAGGTCCCGGAAATACACGACGGAATCGTTATCATAAGAGGGATTGCGAGGGAGCCGGGAGAAAGAACCAAAATAGCCGTATCCTCTAAGGACTCTTCCATAGACGCGGTGGGCGCTTGCGTCGGCATGAAGGGCACGAGGGTGCAATCCATTGTCAGGGAACTCCGCGGCGAGCGCATAGACATAATACCGTGGAGCGACGACCCGCGCATATTCGTGGCTCGCGCGCTTACACCGGCGACTGTAGACAGGGTCGGCATAAACGAAGACGAGAAAACCGCCATGGTGATAGCGGACGATCAGCAGCTTTCGCTCGCGATAGGAAAGCGCGGCCAGAATATAAAACTCGCTACAAGGCTGACCGGCTGGGAAATAGACATCATAAGCGAATCCGAATACTCTAAACTCAAGCTGGAAGAGGCCGATAAATCGCTCGACGAGGCATTAAAGAAAAGAGAGTTAGAGAGTAAGGGTGTTGAAGAGCCGGAATGATTTATCATCCCCCATTCAGTATGTAAAAGGCGTAGGCCCTCAGCGGGCGCGGCTCCTTGCCCGGATCGGGATAGAAACCGTCAAAGACGCCCTTTTTTACCTCCCTTACAGATACGAAGACAGAAGTTCAATAAAAAAAATAGCGCGCCTCTCTCCCGAAGAGATACAGACGGTTCAGGGCAAAATCATAAAAACCGACGTCATCACGCCTACCCCTAAAAGACCGAGGTTAAAAATATTCGAGGCGGTCATCACGGACGGAAGCGGCGCGCTCAAGGCAAAGTGGTTCAATCAGGTCTATCTCAAAAACGTGTTTAAAACAGGGCAGCAGGTAGTGCTTTACGGAACGGTGAAAGTAAACTACTGGGGATCGGGATTCGAAATCGTAAATCCCGAATACGAAATACTCGATGAAGAGGATAACGCTCAAGCCGCAGACGATAGAGAACAAAAAACAGAGATCGGAATCCATACCGGAAGAATAGTGCCCGTTTACCGCTTAACCGAAGGGCTGAGCCAGAAGAATCTGCGCGGCATTATGTATGCGGTTGTCGGCAATTCGACCCCTGCCGTATCCGACTTTATTCCTCAGGAGATCATAAAGGAATACGGCCTTCCGGGCATTCAGGAAAGCCTGCGGAATATCCACTTCCCGTCTTCATCATCATCCCTGAATGATTTAAACGGCGGAACAAGCCCTTATCACCGGCGTCTTTCCTTTGACGAGATTTTTACGCTTCAAATCGGGCTTGCGGCAATCAAAAAAAGAGAGGTTCTTGAAAAGGGCATTCCCTTTTCGCCCGGCGGCAAACTCGTAAACAGTCTTCTCGCCAAACTCCCGTTCAAGCTTACCCCGGCGCAGGAAAGGGTATTTAGCGAAATAATAAACGATATGAGGTCGCCCGCGCCTATGAACAGGCTGATTCAGGGAGACGTAGGCTGCGGGAAAACCATAACAGCCCTCATGTCGATGCTTACTGCCGTGGAGTGCGGTTACCAGTCCGCCCTTATGGCTCCTACGGAAATATTGGCGGAGCAGCATTACATAAACATTCACAGGCTCGTCGAAGACCTCGGATTAAAAATCCGTCTCCTCACCGGAAGCAAAAAGAACAAAGAAGCCGGGATTATCGCTTCGGGAGAGGCCGATATTGTCATAGGCACTCATGCCCTGATACAGGAAGGAGTATCGTTTGAAAAATTAGGGCTGATAGTCATCGACGAACAGCACAGGTTCGGAGTAATGCAAAGGGCGGCTTTAAAAAAGAAAGGCATAAATCCTGATACGTTGATAATGACTGCAACGCCGATACCGAGAACCCTTGCTCTCACGCTTTACGGCGACCTCGATTATTCCGTAATCGATGAACTTCCCCCGAACAGAAATCCGATTATCACCAAGCTCTTTCCCGAAAAAAACAAAAACCGCATCTATGCGCTGCTGGAAGCCGAAATAAAAAAAGGCAGGCAGGCGTATGTAGTGTATCCCCTCATAGAAGAATCCGAAAAAATCGATCTGAAATCGGCAATCACAGGCGCGGAGGCGCTGCAGAAAACATTCCCCGACTTCAAAATAGGATTGATTCACGGAAGGATGAAACCCGCGGAAAGGGAAGATATAATGAGGAAATTCAAAGAAGGCGATATTCACATACTCGTTTCGACAACGGTCATAGAGGTAGGAGTTGACGTGCCGAATGCCGCGGTGATGGTTATAATACACGCCGAGAGATTCGGCCTCGCCCAGCTCCACCAATTGCGCGGGCGGGTGGGAAGGGGAAGCGGGCAGTCTTACTGCATCCTTTTAAGCTACGGCGGAAGCGACGATGCAAGGAAACGGCTTAATGTTATGACGGAAACAACCGACGGATTCAGAATAGCGGAAGAGGACTTAAATATAAGGGGGCATGGAGAGTTTTTCGGAACGAGACAATCGGGTATGCCCGATTTAAAAGTTGCAAATCTTCTCAGGGATGTTAAAATACTGGAGATTGCCCGCAAAGAGGCCTTTGCCCTCATCGAAAGAGACGCAACTCTGAGCGGATATCCGGAACTCAGAAAGGCTATGGGAGATTTCTGGGGAGAAAGGCTTGAAATGTTCAAGACAGCGTAAAAAAGGGGGAGTTATGTACGCAAAAATTAAAAAGGATTTCGATGAAGGCGTCGGAAGGCTTAAATGGTTCGCCTCGCTTCTCTCGGAGAGGATAAGAGTTGAGATCACAGTATTCAAACTGCTGTATAAATCCGAGGAGTTAAAAAAGCGAAAAGACGGACTGATGAGAAGGATGGGCGAAGAGGTTTATGAACACAGGGGGAAAGAAAAAAATATCTATGCCAATAAAGAGGTCGTCGGCGCCATAAAAGAACTCGAAGCCCTCGAACCAGAAATAAAGGAAACCCTCGAAAAGGCGTCCGAGATAAGCAAGATAACGGCATGAGCTATATCGAACCGGCATTGTTTATATTCGGCCTTATCGTCGGGTCGTTCTTGAATGTCTGCATTCACAGAATTCCAAGGGGTAAATCGATTGTGAGTCCTTCGTCCGCATGTCCCGCATGCAATACACCGATTAAGCCTTGGGATAATATTCCGGTTCTCAGTTACATTATTTTAAGAGGGAAATGCAGGAAGTGCGGCGAAGGGATTTCCATTCACTATCCTACAGTTGAACTTTTAAACGCCGCTCTATACTGGTCGGTTCTTAACTCCTTCGGAATAGGGTGGCATCTGCCTGTAGTCCTTGCCTTCGCATCGGCAATGGTAGTAATAACATTCATCGATCTCGATTTTCAGGTAATACCCGATGTTATAACCTTGCCGGGGATTATCATCGGCCTAATATCTGCGTCTTTCTTACTCCCCGATCCGTTCAGCCTTCAGACTTCAGCCCTTAGCCTTTCTATTGTCGGCTTCAAAAACTCCGTTACCGGATTGCTGCTCGGCGGAGGACTCTTCTATCTCATTGCCGTCCTGAGCAGGGGCGGGATGGGAGGCGGGGACATTAAAATGATGGCTATGGTAGGCGCGTTCATGGGCTGGAAGGCGGTTTTCCTTACTACGTTCATAGGAAGCCTCACAGGCTCCATAGTCGGAATATCCCTGATGGTCTTCAAAGGCAAGGGCAGAAAGACAAAAATACCGTTCGGCCCTTTCCTTGCGCTCGGCTCCCTTATAACTCTTTTCTTCGGCGGAGAGATTATAAGGTGGTATTTTACCTTCTAAATAAGCTAAAATATTAAGTTCTGATTCTATTCGATTAAAAAACCATAAAGGATAACATTATGAAGCGTGAAGATTTAAGAAACATAGCCATTATCGCCCATGTCGACCACGGCAAGACTACGCTCGTTGACGGCATGCTCAGACAAGCGGGAATATTCCGCTCCAACCAGCAGGTTCAGGAAAGGGTCATGGACAACATCGACCTCGAACGGGAACGCGGCATTACCATAATGGCGAAGAATACCGCCGTTGAATATAACGGCGTAAAGATCAACATCGTAGACACTCCGGGACACGCGGATTTCGGCGGAGAGGTGGAAAGAACCCTTAAGATGGTAGACGGCGTGCTGCTGCTGGTCGATGCTTCGGAAGGGCCGCTGCCGCAGACTCGTTTTGTCCTCAGAAAAGCGCTCGAATTGAAACTGCCTCCTATATTGGTGATAAACAAGATCGACAGGCAGGATGCCCGCATTCAAGGCGTTTTGAACGAGGTCTACGACCTTTTCATCGACCTCGATGCGACAGAGGAGCAGCTCGATTTCCCGGTTGTCTATACAAATGCCAAACTGGGCACGGCAAAACTCGACATGGATGGGGAATCGGAAAGCCTCCAGCCCCTCTTCGACCTGATAGTGAACACTGTCCGTGCTCCTGAAGGCAACAAAGACAGCGCCTTGCAACTGCTTGTTACCAACATAGATTACAACGACTATGTGGGCAGGCTCGCCATAGGAAGAGTCTTTTCCGGCACGGTAGGGGTCGGCGACCAGGTGGCTGTAATTAACCGCAGCGGGGATGCCGTTAAAACAAAAATAACATCTATTTACACATTTCAAGGGCTTGATCGTATAGACGCGAAAGAGGCATCTGTAGGAGACATCGTCGCCCTCGCCGGCATCGAAGGCATTAACATCGGAGATACCATTACGGATGCGGAAAGGCCTATGCCGCTGCCGAGGATAAAAGTGGATGAGCCGACCATATCCATAGTCTTCTCGGTAAACACGTCTCCCTTTGCGGGAAAAGAAGGGAAGTTCGTTACATCGAGGAACCTGAGGGAGAGGCTCGAAAAAGAGTTGCTTTACAATGTCGCGATTAAGGTGGATTTCAGCAATACCGATTCGTTCAAGGTCATGGGCAGGGGAGAGCTGCAACTCGCTATCCTTATAGAAATGATGCGCCGCGAGGGATACGAACTTTCCGTATCCATGCCTGAGACCATAACAAAGGAAATTAACGGGGCTGTCCACGAACCTATGGAACTGCTTGTTATAGACGTGCCCGAGGAATTTGTAGGCGTCGTGACCCAGCAGGTAGGAATGAGAAAAGGCAGGATGCAGAAAATGCAGAATAACGGACATGGCCGTGTAAGGCTCGAATTCAGGATTCCTTCGAGGGGATTGATCGGCTTCAGGTCGCAGTTTTTAACGGATACAAAAGGCACAGGGCTTTTAAATCATCTCTTCGACGGATACGAACCGTGGCACGGCCCGATGTCGAAAAGGCAGACAGGTGCGCTTGCGGCGGACAGGCCCGGAAAATCGACACCATACGCCCTCTTTCATTTGCAGCCGAGGGGAACGCTTTTTATAAAAGAAAGCACTCTTGTTTACGAAGGCATGATAATCGGAGAGAATTCGAGAGACAATGATCTGGACGTAAACGTCACGAAAGAGAAGAAACTTACGAACATGCGCGCTTCAGGCGCAGACGATTCGATACAATTGATACCTCCCAAAATACTAAACCTCGAACAGGCAATCGAGTTCATTAAGGAAGACGAGCTTGTGGAGATAACGCCCCAATCAGTAAGGATGAGAAAAAAAGTGCTTGAGGCAAATAAAAGGCCGAAGACACAGAAGGCTTAAATTTTATTTCGCCGTTCCTGCTGCCGTGCCGGAGAAAGTGCTGTTAGATTGGTTTATTGTTCCTGCTCCCGCGCCTTTCATTATAACTGTGCCTGTATACGAACCGCCGCTGAGATCTCCCGAACCGCTAACAGTTGAGAGCCACTTGTTATTACCCGTATCCCATACCTTAGGGGTAAAATCAACAGAACCGGTAAATCCGGAAGTGCCGTTTAAGGTAACTGCCGTGCCGATTGTGGGTGCTGCCGTATAACTTCCGCTTACACTGCCTGTCGCCCACATTGTCGCTTTTTGTCCGCTCTGGTTGGCTAAGAAAATCACATCGTTCATATTTACTGTAAGGTTATTGCCGTTTCCGCTGAAATTCGCCCTTCCTACCTCGACAACCGGGATGTTTAACTGCTGAAGTTTTGACTTGCCGCTTTCGACAGCAAGCATATTGAGAAGTTGATTTGTCTCCATATAAACACCCGTTGACACCGCCATCCACGTTCCGCCGGTTTCCATCGGGTTAAATGTGCCTTTAAGCTCTCCAACATATATTCCTGTATGGGCGTTAGATGTTATATCGGCATAGTATCCTCTATGTTCAGCCTTTATAATATTCCCTGACCACTGCGTGCCGTTCGCCTCCATGCCTGTAATTCTCGTAATATCGTTATGCGTCATAGACCAGTTCCAATTGTCGGATGGGGAAATGCCGCTGTAAGAGCCGGTCGTATTTGCGTTATAGACGCCCCAGCCAAGCCCGTTAATGCCGGAAAACCCGGCGTTATATGAATAGGGACGTGAGTGCGCGTCTCCCATCCCATTGCCGTTGAACATAAAACTCGTATTGCTGTTCGACGAAATGGAATATTTAGAAATGCTGTTGACTAAGTTTGCCGGAATAATATCGATGTTATCTAACATTTGAGTCCTGTAAATCGTGCCGTCTATATCCATCAACTCCATATAAGGATATGCAACGCCGTTAAGCGTTCCTTTCAGGATTCCGGCCCTGCTTATGCCGTTCGAATCTGCGGGGTCTATGTAAATTGCCATGAACCCGCCTTCAACATTATCGTACGAAGTCCCTGACGCAGGAGCCTTTATGCCTCCCAAAAAACCGTAATACGCGCCGCCGTCATAAGTGGTGGCCGTATAATTTTTGGAGTTATAGCTATGCACATTGCCGTACCAGACATCATGCTGCTTGACGCCTGGGATATAGTAGCCGAGAAGGTTTATATACGCTGGATTGTCGCTCCAGATATTGGTCGAACCGTTCCGGTAAAAGGCATTAAATCCGTTCGTAAGCGCATAAGTCGTCCCGTTAATAGTTTTCATGAAGTTCAAGGCGGTGCTGCTGCTACTGATATTATTCAGCGTGGTCAACGTCTCTTCGGTAAATTTAAATACATTCCACCAATAGCCATCTCCTGAAGTAGGGACATTGAAGTTATAAGTCGTTCCTGCATTATCCTTCCATTCAACTTGGGCATTGGAACCTGTAAGTTCTGATTGTACCTCGCAACCAAAACACTTAACCGAATAATAATAGTTTCCCGAAAGCAATTTATGAACCGTAATAGTCTCAGGGCCATAGCCGCCCGTAACATCCTGATCTAATCTGGCATAAGGATACACGCTTTGATTGCCCGTATTTCCATAGTAAACATTAAAGTGGCTGGTTTCACCGCCATTTTGCAGATATTGCGGCACCCAAAGATGAGCATCAAGATCATTTGGATTTTGTCCCCATGTAAGCTTTATCGTAATCGGAACCTTAAACGTGCTCGATGTCGATGTCGTCGTAGTTGTCTCTGTTATCGGCGGCGGTGGCGGAGGCACATATGTAAATGCCGGCAACGGTGGCGGAGGCGCTGCTATGATCATAGGGTCAACAAAAACCGGAGGCGGTGGTGGCGGAGCAACAGGCGCACTTGGAGCGGGTTGTGCTGCAGACTGTCCTGAAGGCTGTTGGTTTGACGGCTGCTGCTCTGCCGGTTTATCCGATTTAGGCTGTCCTTCTGCCTTAGCCGTATCTTTAGGCTTATCGTTATCTTTAGGCTTTTCCGAAGGCGCTGTATCCTTCTCATGCCCTTTTTTCTCGGCATCTGTCGCGGATCTCGGCGGCGCCGGAGGCCTGCTTTCTGAAACCGTCGTGATCTGTCCTGCCGTAACCTGCACTTTTATGTTAGGAAATTTAGGATTAAACGTCTCTACCTTTCCCTCTTTGACCAAAATGCCGGTAACTCCCCTCTCATGGAAAGTGAAATATTTCGTGCCTCTTACTCCCGCTACCGCCGCAGGCGTGCGGATCTCAAACTTGTTTGCGGTTGGAAATTCGGCAATGCGGGTTGTGATCTTTTTATCGATATTGGCCTCTACTTTGCCTCTCGGCATATTTATGGAGGCACTGCTCTTTCCGTCGGCGGTATATTCATTTATGTCTATTCTGCTTCTCTGAGCTATTTTAAGGATATTGCCGTCGATAAATGCGACTTCCGCTTTCGACGCACTTTTTGTCCTGATGATGTCCTTTACGGATATAGCATCCCCTGTTTTTGCCGGAACAGCGGGGAGTTTACCCTCTCTAAGAATATCAACCTGCCCTTCAATATGAATGAGTTTGCCTACAGGAACGGCAGCATACGCATAACTGACGGATAAAATACATAAAACCGCCGACAGCAATATGTTATATATCCTTTTACGTTTCATAAGACCTCCTGCATTCCTGTTACAATTAATACAAAAACAAATCTTAAAAACTATAATCTACCCCGAAACTGTATATATTCTTTTTATAATTGTATATCGCGAAATTAGAGTCGGCCCGTGTATGGGAGTAATTAAGG
>MHDU01000002.1 GCA_001803635.1 Nitrospirae bacterium GWB2_47_37
GGAGTCCCTGTCGAAATTTCGGGTTTGGAAATAGAACTCCCGCAAAAAATTTTCGCTGAAAATTTTTTGCGGGAGAGTAAAATTACTTCTTTTGCTGCAATTCAAATGCCTTTTTAGCCTTTCCGAAAGAAGCCTCTGCCCTGTCTGCGGCAGCTTCAGCCCTCTTTGCGGCAGCTTCAGCCTTGTCTGCTGAATCTTTCGCAAGCTTCATTGCTTCTTTAGCAAGCGCTTTTGCCTCAGCAGCATCTTTCTTGGCCTGGTCTACTCCTGCGATCTTGCCTTCGAGAGCGCCTACCCTGGATTCAAGGGAGGAAACCTTTGTCTCAAGTTTGCTGATCCTGTCCACCAGAGGATCTATCTGCTGCTTCACATAATCCTGAGTGGCGCATCCAAAAGAAAAGAGCACTACTAATACGAGCGCCGGTAACATGAATTTTTTCATTCCACTTCACCTCCTTTCCCTGAAATGTTCTAAATGCCTTAATAGAAAAGATACACCCAAACGAATAAAATTTCAAGCATTTTTGTAGGAAAGGCCGTATTTCTTATTAATTTATCCGCCGGCTCTAATCCTGTTGAAAATAAACATCGCGCAAAATATCCCTATGTGCAGCAGGACTATTGTCGCCCCGGCGGGCAGGTTCCACGAAAAAGAGATGAATATTCCCGCCGGCACCGACAATACACCGAAAGCGGATGACAGCAATATCGCGCCTTTAAAGCTCCTTGCCGCCTGAAAGGCCGATACTGCCGGAAGTATTAAAAGCGCGGAAACGAGCATAACGCCGACCAGCCTCATCGCGAGCACTACGGTAACGGCGGTAAGCATTACAAGAATCGTGTTGACGGTCTTTGTCTTAATGCCGGATACCCTTGCAAGGTCTTCGTCAAAGGTTACGGAAATAAGCTCATGGTAAAACAATCCTATTACCGTCAGCACTGTCAGGGACATGACCGCGGAAAGCGCCACTTCTTCCTTGCTGACGGCAAGTATATTCCCGAACAGATAGCTGAAAAGATCGACATTAAAGCCTCCGGCAATGCTCGCTATAAGCACTCCCAATGCTATTCCGGCGGCGGATACAATGCCTATGGCCGCGTCGCCGTAAAGACGCGCCTTCTCCATAAGCTTCAAAATACCGTATCCGCCTAACAGCACAACAGGTATCGAGGCGTAAAGGGGAGAAACCTTAAAAAGAAGCCCGACCGCGACTCCCCCGAATGTTACATGGGCAAGGCCGTCGCCGATAAGAGACAGCCTTCTCAGCACGAGGAACATGCCTAAAATCGAGCAGAGGAGCGCTATAAACGAGCCTGCGATAACTGCCCTCTGCACAAAACCGTAATTCAAAAATTCGATAAACTCCATTCCATTACTCCAATGCTTTTGTCGGGACAGTCCCTTTAATCATGCCTGTGACATATCAGATGCTGCGAGCCCGGGCCGAAATACTCGGCCATATTAGGCGATTCGCAGAAGTCTTTAAATGTGCCGAAAAATACAACCCTCCTGTCAAAATACAAAAGCTTTGACGCATATTTGCCCGCGCTTCCGGTATCGTGCGTAATAAGTATCACAGTGGTGCCGTTGCTTTTATTGAGCGCGCCGATAACGCCGAAAAACTTTTCCCTTGTTTCGGGATCGACAGCGGTTGTCGGCTCGTCAAGGATAAGCAGTTCGGGCTCGTTGATAACGGCGCGGGCGATTATTACCCTCTGCTGCTGACCTCCTGAAAGCTCTCCGATCTTTTTGTCTTTCAATGCCGCGATGTCCATTAAAGATAATGCCCTGTCGATAGCTGCACTGTCTTTGGATGAGAGCCTTTTGGGAAACTTTTTTCCCGATAAAAGCCCCATTGAAACAACTTCTTTTACGGTAGCGGGGAAATACGGGCTGAAAGATACAAGCCTCTGCGGTATATAGCCGACTCTTTGCCAATCTGTAAAGCCGGCCGGCGAGGCTCCGAAGATTCTGACGCTTCCGGCGGCAGGCTCTATAAGGCCGAGCATTGCTTTGATAAGGGTGCTCTTGCCGGAGCCGTTCGGTCCTGCCAGAGCCACATAGTCGCCCGCATTAAAGGCAAGCGTAACGCCGCTGAAAACATCGGTTGAATTATATCTTATGGACAGATTTTCAACGGAAACTATTTGCATTGAAGTCCTATCTTAAGATTTGCAAGTGTTTGTTCCATGAGCCCGGCAAATGTCACGCCTTTGTCCCACTCCTTTTTTGTTATATTATGCGCCGCATGAAGCTGAAGAAGCGCGGCGCCGGTTTCTTTTGCTATGGTATCGGCAACTCGCGGAGATACAAGCTCCTCGTAAAAGATATGCTTAACATTATGCTTTTTCATGTTTTTGACCAGTTCGGCAAGCCGTTTCGCGGAAGGTTCGGAGTCGGGAGAAAAGCCCCGGTATGCGGAAATGTAATTAAGGCCGTATCTTCCGGCCATATAACCGAAGGCATAATGTCCCCCGTGTATGAAGTATTTTGTGCTGCATGAGGCTAACCCTTCGCGGAATTTATTGTCAAGAGCGGAAAGCAGCGCTTTATATTGCGCGGCGTTTTTGCGGTAGGCATCGGCATTAACGGCATCGGCCTTGATAAAGCCTTCAAGCATATTGTCCACCATTTTTTGGGCGTTGCCGAAATCAAGCCAGATGTGAGGGTCCATCTCTTGTTCGCTCTTGCCGTGCTTATGATCATGCCCGTCTTCCTCCGCTTCTTTCATAAGGTTTATGCCTTTGCTTGAATCAACAACAATCAGAGATTTATTGTCGATTCCCTTTAAAATTTTTTCAGCCCACGGCTCCATATGCTTGCCGGTATATATAAAAACGCCGGCCTTGTTTATCTTTACAATATCATCGGGCTTCGGCTCAAAACTGTGGGACTCGACGCCCGGAGGCAGGAGCAGGGAAACATCCGCATATTCTACGCCTATATTCTTCGCAAAGTCATAAAGAGGAAACAGTGTAGTGACAATTCTAAGCTTTTTTGTCTCCGGCTGTTTTTCCTCTTTTTTCGCGCATGATAAGAGCATAACCGCGAGGCAGATAACCAAAATAAAAACAATATTCAATGACTTCATGGCGGCTCCTTTGTTTTTATAAGAATTTCCGACTTAAGTTATACTACTACATGAATAACGGACAAGGGAAGAACGGGCAGAGATTTCCGGCGCTTTATGTAAGGGACTTCAGGCTTTTCTGGTTCGGACAGATAATATCGCTTTCAGGCACATGGATGCATTCGGTGGCGCAGAGCTGGCTCGTATACTCGCTGACCAAATCTCCGCTTTATCTCGGCATCGTAGCGTCCCTTTCTTCTCTTCCCATACTTTTATTTACCCTGTTCGGAGGGATGATCGCCGACAGGTATCCGAAGAGGAATATACTCATTATTACCCAGATAATGTCGGTAATACCGGCGCTTATTATCGCGGTGCTTGCCGATGCGAAAATAATTGCGGTATGGCACGTGGGCATAACCGCTTTTTTTCTCGGGACCGTCAATGCCTTTGACGTGCCCGCAAGGCAGGCATTCTTAGCGGAAGTAGTGGGCAGGGCGGATATAACGAATGCCATCGCGCTTAATTCGGCTGCCTTTAACGGCGCGCGGATTATAGGCCCGGTGATAGCCGGCTTTATTATCGCCGGCATAGGCATTCCGGCCTGTTTTTATCTCAATGCCGTGAGTTTTGTGCCGGTGATTTTCGCCCTGTCTAAAATAAAGGCAAAGGGTTCGGTAAAGGCCTATCAAACAGGCGTATTTGCCGGCATAGCGGACGGCTGGGGGTTCGTAAAAAAAGAAAAGCCGGTAATGCATATAATGTCCCTTATTTCGGTGTTCAGCCTGTTCGGCATCCCTTACATCACGCTTCTTCCGGTGCTCGCCGGAGAAATTTTGGTTGTCGGGGCTAAGGGACTCAGCTTTTTAGTTGCCTCTGCCGGAGCCGGCTCTTTGCTTGCCGCCATGATGATCGCTGTTAGGGGCGAGATCGAGAAAAAGGAGATATATATGCCGCTTTCAGCAGTTATCTTCTCTATTTCGATAATGGGTATTTCGTTCTCCGAAAATTTTTATGTCTCGCTGATTTTTATCTTCTTCGCCGGATGGGGCATCGTGAGCTTCCTTGCCGTTAGCAACAGCTTTATACAGCACGCAGTGCCCGATTTTTTAAGGGGAAGGGTTATGAGCCTCTATACCTTCGTTTTTTTAGGTTTTGCGCCGGTCGGGAATTCCATCATAGGGATTGCCGCGGATTTTTTCGGGACGATTATATCGCTGAAATTTTTTGCGCTTATGTGTATTTTGGGTAGTATAATATTTGCTAAAAAGTTCAGGAGTTCGAGAGTGGAGGAGCTGAGGAGTTGAAACTTCTTGCGATTGAGACATCGACAATGCTGGGCGGCGTGGCGATCATGGACGGAGATGCGCTTATTACCGAGTCGCGCCTTAACGTGAAAGTCACTCATTCCGAGAGGCTTATGACCGGGATAGGTTACGCATTGGCGCAATCGAGCTTGAAGATAGAGGACATAGATGTTTTCGCCGTTGCAATAGGTCCGGGCTCGTTCACCGGCCTCAGGGTCGGCCTCAGCACTGTAAAGGGTCTTGTGTATGCTACGGGCAAAAGGCTTGTTTCGGTTCCTACTCTTGAGGCATTCGCGTGGAATATGCCTTTCAGCGGATATGACGTCTGCCCGCTTTTGGATGCGCGCAAGAAAGAAGTTTACGCCGGCATATTCCGGTGGGCGGATGACGGCTTTGTGAGGGTTATGAGCGAGCAGGCAATAAAAATAGACGCCCTTACGTCTTCGATAACCGGGCCGACAATTTTTTTAGGGGAGGGCGCTCTTATCTATAAGGACGTTATAAAAGCAAATCTCGGCGCTAAGGCCTTTTTTGCAAGCCCTCAACACATGGTTCCATCTCCCGCGAATACGGCGTATTTAGGCATGAAGAAGGCGGCGGCAGGGGAATTCGAAGAACCGACAGCGCTTGCGCCGATGTATTTGAGGAAGTCGGAAGCAGAGATGAAAAAAGGCGCATGAACACCGCCTATATCAGGGAAATGTATCCGGATGACGTTGAGGAAGTGCTGGAGATCGAAAGGCAGTCATTCACAATGCCGTGGTCGGATACGTCTTTCCGCAGCGAGATTTACGGCAGGCATTCCATAACGAGGGTCGCGGAACTTAACGGTATTATTGCCGGATATATATGCATAAATAATGTAGCGGACGAAGGCCATTTGCTCGATCTGGCCGTGCATCCGGATTACAGGAAGCGGGGCATCGCGAAGATGCTCCTTACCGATGCTATAGAAGAACTGAGGTTATGCGGCTGCAGGTTTTTTTATCTCGAAGTCAGGGTGTCGAACCATGCGGCCAAAAAGCTTTACAAGGGGCTCGGGTTCAGGACGGTCGG
>MHDU01000003.1 GCA_001803635.1 Nitrospirae bacterium GWB2_47_37
AAATAGGACATTTTCATTTTGGTATATTAGGACATTATCACTTTGGCGTTACAGATAGTTTCTCAGATACCAGCCAGATAGCGTAGTTTCAACAATAAAACTATAACTATTATCAATGTGATTTTTGAATCCTTCTAAAAATTTTTTACCTGCACTGAGTCGATTGATTTTTTGTTCAGGATATAAGGCCATTCCTATCTCATCAGCATTTAAAAAATATAGACTGTCATCATTTTCCAGCATGCTTTTCGCAAGCGTAGTCTTTCCGCTTCCATTACATCCAGCTATTATGAATAGATTTTTACCCTTCTTCACTTAAGCCAATTCACTGCTGTCCCGCATTTGATGGGAGCCACAGTTGTAATATAGTGAACATATTGATTTATATAACATTATAGCATTTTTAGTTTGAATATTGGATTAACCGAAGATCATACTTCCTACAGGCAACAGTTAGATAATCCTTTTACCTGAAGTTATTATCTCTTTAATAAATGGGTCAGGCTCTTTAAAATCGGACAATGCAAATGAGTGAGGCTCTATCCTTAAATCTACCTGCCTCCTAAGACGCATTAGTTTTAAATCCTCCATGAAGGCGTCTATATCGTTCTTATTTAAAAATACCGCAAGGTCAATATCGCTTTCGGCAGTAAACCCATTTTTTGCGTATGAGCCGAAAAGATACAATCTCCACACATCAATACCATTTTCCCTTAAGATCTTTATATAGTCTTTAATTTTTCTGTAAATTATTTTTTTATTTTCTTTACGAGCCATTGCCTGAAATCCTTTATCTCTTTAATATAATTTTCCGCAAATTTTTTAGTCGCCTTTTTGTAAAATTTTCCTTTATAGTCGGGATACCGAGCCTTTATATTAAAGGCAGTAACGGCATCCAGAAAGTCTTTTCGATCTTCGCTGAGCGACAACTCAGCTTTTTCCGCAATCTTTGTAAGGTCATGCGTGTAAGGGACATTCGCATCAATATTTTTAACATAAATAGCCTTTAATAACTTCTCTAAAACAAGATGCCCCAGAAACAATGCCCAAACATAATGACCGTTTTTGAACATGCTCCCCATTGCCCTAAGGTCCTTGTTCGATGATGCTATCCAATAATCTATAATTTCGCTATTTTTCATATTTCAAGTCTGTCTAATAGAATAGGATTTCATACCGTTTATGATATTATATCATAAGAATTCAACCGCTGATGCATAAGGCAGATAAAATCCATCACCCTCTTTTTGATATAATAATGGACTTTCGATAAGGAGATACTTTTGCACATCGCAATTTTTTACATAACCGAAAACGGCCTCAACCTTGCAAAGAGGCTTCGGGGGCTTTATCCCGACGCACGAATTGAGAAGTTTAGATCCGACATAGTACCTAAACTGTGGGACGACCATAGAAGGCTCATTTTCATTATGGCTGCGGGGATTGTGGTAAGGACTATTGCGTCATTAATAAATGATAAAAAAACAGATCCCGCAGTTGTTGTGCTTGATGAAGCAGGAAAATCTGCAATCAGCCTTTTGAGCGGACATATCGGCGGAGCAAATGATCTGGCAAGGGAAATCGCTGTTTTTCTTGGAGGCGATGCAATCATCACGACAGCTTCGGATATGAACAATCTTACTGCCATAGATTTATGGGCGGACGAAAATAACTTTGTTATCGAAAACATGGAGATAATGCCGCATGTCGCAACCCGATATATCAACAACGGCGCATTGCGGATTTATACGGAAATAGAGACGACACTGCCTGACGAATTCTTAAGGGTCAGCGATCCGAGATTTGCCGACGTATTCATAACAAACAAAAAAGATGTTTATTTAAAGCGGCAACAATGCTCATCCGCAGAATGTTCAACAGGCTCGTGTCATGTGAAAGAGCAGCTTTATTTAAGGCCTGAAAATCTCATCATCGGCATCGGGTGCAACAGCAACACATCGGCGGATGAAATCGAAGACAGCGTTAAAGCTGTGCTGAATGAAAACAATCTGTCATTTTTGTCCGTTCACTCTATCGCAACTATAAACATAAAGACCGACGAGGCCGGGTTAAAGGCATTCGCAGAAAAGTATAACTTTAAAATTAATGCCTTCACTGCCGATGAGCTTAATAGTGTCGAGGGAGTATCAAGATCAGAGGCGGTCTTTAAGGCAACAGGCGCAAATGCAGTCTCGGAGCCTGCTGCTCTCCTCGCATCAGGAGCTTCGGAACTGCTTATCCAAAAACAGAAGAAAAGCAATGTGACAATAGCAGCGGCGGAACTTCAACGATTTACCGATTCGCCCATTTGCAGATCCGGAAAACTCTTTATAGTCGGCACAGGGCCGGGAGGCATAGAGCACATTACTCCATACGCACAAAAGGCTATTAAAAATTCCGATGTAATTGTAGGATACGGTACATATCTTAACCTCATACAAGAATTGATTAAAGACAAAGAGGTCATATCAACAGGCATGACCAAGGAGGTAGACAGATGCAAAAAAGCGGTTGAACTGGCAATGACAGGCAAGGCCGTTGCCGTCATAAGCGGCGGGGATCCCGGCATATATGCAATGGCCGGACTCGTCTTTGAGATAATTCAAGAACAGGGAGACATTCTGCCGGAGATCGAGGTCATTCCGGGAATCTCCGCGTTAAACGCGTGCGCCGCAAGGCTCGGCGCGCCTCTCATGCACGACTTTGCGGCAATAAGTCTCTCCGACAGGCTCACTCCTTGGGAATTGATAGAGAAGAGGCTTGCGGCCGCGGCATCGGCGGATTTTGTGACCATTCTCTATAATCCCAAAAGCATGGGAAGGCCCGAGCACATAAATAATGCCCGTGCCATTTTTCTGAAACACCGCAGCACGGAGACCCCTGTGGGAATAGTCAAGGGAGCCATGAGGGAAAATGAAAGTATTATCATCACGAATTTAAGGGATATGCTCAATTATGATATCGATATGCAAACGGCCGTAATAATCGGCAATTCACAAACCTTTATATTCGACAACCGGATGATTACCCCGCGAGGTTACGAAAACAAATATGAGATTTAAAGTCGCGCTCCTGTGGGATGAATCTTTCCTGTGGGGAATAATGGCATACAAGGCATTAAAGGCCAACGGTCTTCCTTTTGATATCATACGAGCCGGAGATATAAAAGACGGAAAGCTCAAAGATTACGCGATGCTCTTTGTGCCCGGCGGATGGGCATCAAATAAGCTAAAGGCGCTCGGAGATAAAGGCATTAGTGAAATAAAAAAATTCGTGAATAAAGGCGGCAATTACCTCGGATTCTGCGGGGGAGCGGGACTTGCAACGCTCGACGGCATGGGTCTCTTAAATATAAAAAGAAAATCGACAAAGGAAAGAGTGCCGAGTTTCAGCGGAAGGATTCATTTAAACATTAGGAAACATTCCATTTTCACCCCTTCACCACTTCACCACTTCACCCCCTCACCTGTTTTCCACGCCTGGTGGCCTTCTCAATTTCTTATTGCAGACAAAAACATTAAAATACTCGCAACATACGGAAGCGCCCTGCCCGACTCATTCAGTTCCGATCTGAATGTCGGAGATGTTGAGGCAAACGGCAGTTGGCAGGGACTCGAAAATCTCTATCAGATTAATCTTGATCCCAAACGGCTGCTCAACGAGCCCGCTGTTGTCGAAGGCGCTTTCGGGAAAGGCAGTGTAATACTGTCGCTCGTTCATTTCGATACGCCGGAAGATAAAAACGGCGCAGTAGTTTTAAAGAATTTTTGGGAATATCTCGCAGGCCGGAAGAGCGACAAAGCGACAGAGCGACAGCCTGCCGCGCTATCGCTTTGCAGCACGATTGAGGAGACCGAAACAGCCATAGATGATTTAATATCTCTCGGCATGCGCAACTTTCTCTGGTTCCGGCGAAATTCGATGCTCCTTCAATGGCGGAGGGGAGTAAGGGGGCTCGAATACTGCACTCTTTATGTGATGATAAAAAAGCTGTCAGGTCTCAGCGGTCAGCTTTCAACCGCAGATGAAGAAAAGTTACAGGAAATAAAAAAACTCCTCTTGCCATTTGTAGACAGGGCAAAGCAGCTCCTAATAATGGAACGGCTTGCAATGCAGAACGGGCACATCACCTACGAAAAATGCGATGACCCACAAATAAAGAATATAAGGACTGAGCTTTTCGGGAATTCAAAGAGTCACGGAGGGTTATTCAAGAACCTTATAGACGAAATTGACGCCCTTTTGTTCAGGCTCATACGATAATCTTTATTCTTTCTTTTTCCCCCAGATCTTATTGTAATATTCCGGATATAATTTTTTCGCGCACTCCGGACATATCGAGTGGCTGAATTCGGCCTCAGAGCGTTCGCTTATGTAGACCTCTATCTGCTGCCAATAACCTTCGTCGGATCGTATTTTCTTGCAAGACGAGCATATCGGGAGCATTCCGCTCAGAGTCTTCACTTCGGACAAGGCTTCCTGAAGTTCGCGGATAAGTCTTTCTTTTTCCTCTTCGGCATTCTTCCGTTCGGTGATATCAAGTATTATCCCTTCGAGATATTCCGGCTGTCCTCTTTCGTCACGCTCTATCCTTGAATTAATCGAAACCCATATAATGATTCCGTCCTTCCGGCGCATGCGTGTTTCAAAGTTTTTCACGATACCCTTTTCCTGCAAAAGACTAAGCAGGGAATCCCGGTCTTGGGGATCAACATAAAGCTGATATTTGACATCTCCAAGTGAATGCATCATCTCTCGAGGGGAATCATAGCCGAAAATGGCCGCCAGAGCCGGGTTAACGCTCAAAAGCCTGCCGTCCATTGTGGTCTGATAAATACCTTCCACTATGTTTTCGAAAATACCACGGTATTTCGCTTCGCTTTGCTTGAGGGCCTCCTCCGTAAGCCTTCGCTCCTCATTTACCCTCTTATAAAAGAATTCTTTAATTTTACCGAGCATATTTTATATTTTACCATAAGTCTCTGATGGTATAACTTTTTTTAATCTGTTAATTATGCCTTTTTATTGACAAGAGCAGCCTATAATTGGTATAACGTCATACTCGTACTACTTCCACGCTTTAATATATATTAGAACATACGGTCTGTATACCAGACTCGGAAAAACTATTAACGGGAGGTGTTGCATGAAATTAGGCGTTTTCGTAAGCGATTACAAGCTTACCGTGGACACGCTTGACAGGCTAACGGCTGAAAAACTCGGCATTATCCTTGTGTCTAACGGCGTTTACCACGCATCGATCAAAGAGAACGGAAAGACTTCTTCCCTTCTCGACAAATCCGCGAACTTCTATGCCCTCAAGGAAGATCTTGAAACAAGAGGCATCGACCCATCGGGAATTGACAGCCGCGTAAAAGCCGTTAATTATGGGGATGTTGTTGATCTTATAATGAACGATTATGAAAAATTAGCCTGGTTATAGGAGGTATTGTAAAATGGCGACTTTGACTATCGGATTATTTTCTTCCCTTATCGGTTCTATGAACTATGATTTTGCCCTAAAGCTGGCGGATGCGGCTAAGGACAAAGGACATACGGTAAACCTGTGGTTTTCGGGAAACGCCGCAAGCTCTCCGCAGAAAGGCCAGAAGCATTTGAAAGATTACTCTCACGGCGAAAAACCCTTACGGGCATTGATCGAGAAGGGCGTTGAAGTATGCACATGCGAGGCATGTTCGGTCGCAAGGGCCGTTCAAAAAACCACCGCAATAGAAGGCGTTAAATGGAATGCCATGCACTGGTATCTTGCAAAGGCATACAGTTCCGACAGAGTCCTTCATATAGGAGGTGAATAATATGTCGGATGTAAAAATAACATTTCTCGTTCAAAGGCCTCCATATAAAAGTGAAAATCCGAAGCTTGCGACAACGCATGCGATGTCTTACCAGGTAGTTGAAATCCTACTCGAAGACGGACAGACCATTACTCCGGCCCTTTGCTATGTCGGCGAAGGAGTTCTCAACTGCTTAAAAGACCAAAAGGCAATGGAGACATACGGCATAACCAGCACGGAGATGCACCTTAAAAACTGCCTGCTGGTCGATATGGATGTCTATGCCTGCAAAGAAGATTTCGACAAATACGGCATAGGCGAAGACAGGATAATTGACGCCGACGATATGGGAGCGGACAAAAAGATGCAAATTGTGCCTTTTGCCAAGATTCAGGAACTGATGGAAACATCAACCCATGTAATGTTTTTCTAAATAAACTACGAAAAGGAGGATTATAAAATGGCTGATTTAAAATCGCAACCTGTAGCAGAAACCGTTGATGTTTTAGGCAGGGTATGTCCTTACCCCCTAGTTCTGACCAAAAAAGCTATGGAAAAACTCCCCAGCGGCTCGGTACTTAAAATCCTATGCGACGCTCCGGCTTCGGCTGAGGACTCCATTCCCCGGTTCGCGGAAAAACAGGGTTATGAGTTCGAATCCGTAAAGCTCGACGACAAGGGTTATTGGGAAATCTACCTCAAGAAAAATTAATTCATACGCAAAAAAGGGCGCTGAGAAAATTCTCAGCGCCCTTTTTTTTATCGTAATTACATCTCGGTTATGGTAATTGCCGCCGGTGCGCACATACTCAAACATGTCTCGCAGAAAACACATTCGGAAGACTGGTAGGGGTCCGACTTTCCGTCTACCATCCTGAATACGGCCTGCGGACAATTATTGACGCATTCTTCGCATCCTTCGCATTTAGCGGCATCAACTGCAACAAGATACATTTAATCACCTCCTGTTCACAATATCTTATAATGTAACCGATTAAATCAATAAATATCCGAATTTAAATCTAATGCTCAAGCTCCACGCCTTCGGTCTCTTCCCTGACGGATACCGCCACTTTATAAAGCACCGTAAGCACAAGAAATCCTATGGCCCATACGCCGATGGTAATCAGTGTCTCAGGCAGCGTAGGCCAGTATTCCATGACCCTCTCAAAGGGATTGGGAACAAAGCCGCCTATAACAAGGCCGAAGCCCTTATCTATCCAGAGGGATATGAAAAGCGCTATGCAGGCAAGAGCCAGTGTATTCTCATTTTTCCTTAATGCCGGGAATATGAGCAGAATAAGCGACACTATGGCTAAGATGCTCGATGTCCACATCAAAGGAACGAGCTTGCCGTGCCCTTCAAGTCCCAGGTAAAGATATTTAAAGGGATGCATATGGCCGGGTATATTGCTGTATACCGCCGTAAAAACTTCAAGGAGCAGAAGGAAAACATTGGCGATCATCGCGTAAGTAACGATCTTGCCTATAGCCTGAATAGGCTCCCTGCCCGGATCGAACTTAGTGAACTTCCTTACTATCAAGGCGAGGATAATAAGCAGCGCGGGGCCTCCTGCGAATGCCGACGCAAGAAATCTGGCTGCCATTACGGCGCTCAACCAGAAATGCCTGCCCGGAAGTCCTGCATACAAAAACGCCGTAACGGTATGGATGCTGACCGCCCATGGTATCGAGAGGTATATCAGCGGCTTTACCCAAGGAGCAGGGCTCACACCCTTTTTATCCGCGTGCAGAGTTGCCCAGCCTATGATTATATTAAGCATCAGGTAACCGCCAAGCACTGCGCTGTCCCAGAACATGACAGAGTTTGGAGTAGGATGCAGCATAACGTTCATGATTCTCATCGGCTGCCCCATATCCACAAAAATAAACAATATGCACATTGTAACCGCGGAAACTGCTAAAAACTCACCCAGTATGACTATCTTCCCGAATTTTTTAAAGTCATGGAGATAATAGGGTATAACGAGCATTACCGCCGAAGCCGCCACTCCGACTAAGAAGGTAAACTGCCCTATATACAATCCCCAAGAGACGTCCCTGCTCAAGCCGGTCAGTCCCAAGCCGTAGTTGAACTGCTGCATGTAAGCAACGGCTCCGACACCTATAACGGCAAACAGGAAGAACACCCATGTCCAGTATTTCTTAGTGCCGACTAAAGCCTTCTCAAGCATTTCCGTCACCTCCCGGTATGTCTAATATGTAATAAACGCTTGGCCGTGTTCCGAGTTCGGACTTGCGCCTGATCGTATAATTATCCGCAAGGACTTTTCTGACCTCGGAATTAGTGTCGGTAATATCCCCGAAGATCAAAGCGCCGTTGGACGCCTCTACGCACGCCGGCATAAGGCCTTTCGCGAGCCTTTCCTCGCAGAATGTGCACTTTTCCACCACGCCGATCATCCTCGTCGGATATTCGGCATTCGGCTCCTTTACAAACGGTCTCGGATCCCGGTAATTGAAGCTCCTTGCGCCGAACGGACATGCCGCCATGCAGTATCTGCATCCTATGCAGCGGTGCAGGTCCTGCATCGTGATGCCGTCCTTTCTCTTGAATGTCGCCTTTGTCGGGCAGACCCTTACGCATGGAGGGTTTTCGCAATGGTTGCAGAGAAGAACAAACTGCTTATGTTTCATCTCCTCCGGCATGTATTCGCTCTCCTGCCCCGGGAAGGCGTGATCAAAGGAATCTGACCATATCCATTTGACCTCGTCCTTAGGATTGCCCAAATCAGGGACATTATGGATTTTATGACAGGCGTCGATGACCTTTTTATAATCCTCCACGGTCTTGAATTTCCTGATATCGACTACCATCGCCCACTGCTTTGCATTGAGGAGTTCCTTTGTCTGCAGGAACTGGGATGCCTCAAGAATATCTCCGGGCCTGCTCAGCACCCATCCCGCGCCCATTCCAACGGTTGAAAGTCCGGCTAATTTTAAAAAGTCTCTTCTATCCATACTCATGACCTCTTCTCCTTTGGCTCGATATGACAGGTCCAGCAGTAGGGCTTTACTGCCGCATAAGTGTGGCACTTGTCGCAAAATTCTTTCTTGTTTGAATGGCAGTTCATGCATGTATTCTGAAGGCTTATGTAAAACGGCTTTCCTTCAGAATTTATGTAGGTTCTTTTGCCTTCTCTAATTGCCGAGTCCCTCCAGTCATTAAGCATCTGCATGTGCTCGGCCTTCATGAAATCCTTCGGCTCTACGCATTTCTTCTCGGCAAGCTGCTGTATAACCGGAGTATTCAACTTAGGCTCCGGCTTGGCGCTCACCTTCCCGATGTTGTTATAAAACGGGAATGCGGCAAAGAGCAGAAAAACGATAATCCCTATTAAAATCTTACCGCCGTTATACATTATTCAGCGCCCTCCTTTCCCGGAAGTGTTTCACCGCGCAAGTCGGCAGTCCTCTCCTTCTCTCCCTTCATTACAAGGGCGTTGCCGACGAGTTCCGAAACTCCCGCAACTCCTACCCCGGGGACCCAATAGTCCATAGAAGCAGAAAGGGTGGCCCTGTCGATAGCGCAGACATTCGCGAGCATATTTACCCCGTGCTGTTCATGGACATATTTGACGGCGTTCGCCCGCGGCAGTCCTCCCCTCATTCTCAACTCCATATTCTCGGAGGCATTCAGACCTGTGCCGCTTCCGCAGCAGAAGGTCTTTTCCCTGATGGTATTTTCCGGCATCTCGTAAAAGTGGTTGCAGACGTTCTTTATGATATATCTCGGCTCATCCAACATTCCCATGCCCCTCGATGTGTTACAGGAGTCATGGAAAGTCACCTTAAGGTGATCGTTCCTGCTCTTATCGAGCTTAAGCTTGCCGTGTTTGATCAGATCGGCCGTGAATTCCGATATATGGGTCATCTTCGCAGATTTCGCATTATCGAACACCGTTCCCGTTATCGGAGACTTCGGCACTTCAAGGAAATCCGCCGGGCCGTTCCATGTATCCATGTACTGGTGCAGCACCCTCCACATATGTCCGCACTCCCCTCCGAGCACCCACTTCACGCCCAGTCTTTTTGCCTCTGCGTAAATTTTCGAGTTCAGCCTCTTTGCCATCTCGTTGGATGAGAAAAATCCGAAGTTGCCTCCCTCCGATGCGTAAGTGCTCCATGTATAATCGAGCCCGAGTTCGTGGAAGAGCATAAGGTATCCCATTGCGGTATAGATACCCGGCATGGCGAACAGGTCGCCCGAAGGCGTAACAAACAGAATTTCGGCGCCCTTCCTGTTAAATGTGGGGTTTATCCTTATGCCTGTTATGGTCTCTATGTCGTCGAGCATCATCTCGATATTGCTCTTAATGGTATGCGGCTCGAGACCGAGGTGATTGCCCTTCATATAACAGTTCGCTACGGGGCCTCCTATCCAGCCTAACTGCAGGCCTACCAGGTTTGTGAGTTCCCTTCCTATCATTGTAATCTCGGCCTGATCTATGCCGTAAGGACAGAAGACAGAGCATCGGCGGCACTCGGTACACTGATAATAGTAATACCATATCTCTTTCAGCACGTCCTCTGTCAGTTCCCTTGCACCGGCTGTCTTGCCTAATATTTTCCCGGAGGCGGTAAAATATTTTCTATAAACGGACCTCAAAAGCTCCGCCCTTAAAACAGGCATATTCTTGGGGTCGCCTGTTCCGAGATAAAAATGGCATTTATCGGCGCAGGCTCCGCAGCGCACGCATATATCCATAAAGACATGGAACGAGCGGTATTTCTGGAGCCTTTCCTTTATGCCGTTCAAAACGGTTTCTTTCCAGTCTTCAGGGAGATTCCAGTTCTCGTCTGCCGGTCTCCATTCATGAATATTCGGAAAGCCTACGGTCTCGAGGTCTTTTGCCTTTGTGGGATGGCAGTACATATGCTCCCTTATATCGACCGGCGTATCCATCCAGCCCGTTCTGGGATTCTTGAAGTCTATGTGAATCAGATCTTTTGGTTTTGCGGTAAACTTTGCCATACTTACTCCTTTTCCACCGGTATTTCAGCCATTTTCATTTTCTCCCTGAAGTCTTCCTCGTATTCTTCATAGGTATGCACCTTGACGGGATAATTCCACGGGTTAACGTGCCTGAACTCACGGCTGTTTGCGACCATATTTCTTGTCGGGCTGAGGAAGACGCCGCCCATATGCATCAATTTACTGAACGGAAAATAAGCGAAAAGCGCGCTCACAAGAAGCAAGTGGACATAGAATATAGAACCGACGCTCTTGGGGATAACGGGGTTGAAACCCACCAGTCCCATTGCAAGCTCTTTGACTCCTACGATGTCCGTCTTAAAAAAATACCTCATTATGATTCCGGTGGCCGCGATTCCCATGATCAAAAAGAGCGGGAAATAGTCGGCTGCAAGAGAGATGTACCGGACCTGAGGAACGTAAATCCTTCTTAAGAATAAAAACGCGGCGGCGGCAAGAAGCACTACCCCTGTGGCGAAAAGCCTCGGTATGCCTATCTGTAAAAAGCCGTCGAATGCCTCTAATATATACAGATACGCCGGTGTCGGTTCCGCAAAAAGACGTATATGCCTCAGCAGCACGATTAAAAACGCGTAATGAAATGCGATGCCGCCGAGCCAAAGCCACTTGTCGGAACCGTAAACAAATTTGCTGCCGTCTCTCAATTCGCCTTTAATATTCCTGAAAAGCGACCTGAATGTAAGCACTTCGAGGGCCATCCTGCCGATTACGTGCAATGTGCCTGACGGGTTTTCGAGTTTGTTCTGTTTAATCCACGGAAGCGATTTCTGCTGCCCGCAGGTCGTCGGGATGCAGAACGGCACGGGTGATTTTGCCCATTTCAAGACCCTGTAAATAACGCCGAAGATAAAAATAAACAGAGCCGCATACGGGATAACCGCACCGAAGAGGAAATGCAAGTTCGCAGCCGTGCCTATAACGGCAAGCAGAACAAGCGCGATTACTGCAAAAAATGGAACCAGGATTTTCATCTACTCACCTCTTTCTGATTTATTGCCTTCCATTACTAAATCCTTAAGGTCAATGTCGCGATACCGCGCCTCGAATATGAGGTTTGCCCTTTCTACCAGTTTTATGGTCATATTTCTAAGCTCGTTGGCCTTGATATCATAAATCTTTTCCCTGCACTTCATGTATATATCGAAAGCCGTCAGCGCAAGGGCGTCCACCTTGAGATCGAATGCCGTCAGTTCGTCCGAAAAATCGCGCGCATTGCTTTCGTCTGCCGTTTCTTCCCTCACTGCGTCCTTGAGCCTGAAAATAAAGGCGAGTGACTGCGAAGGCGTGAAATCCTGAACTGCCCTTATTCTGACGATGTCGTCGAGGTATTTTGAAATCGTGTCCGCATCGTCATTGCTGAGAAGCGAATTAAGGAGGGAATCCATTCCGCCGTAAATAGTGCTGCCCACGGGATTAGCGAAACGATCTTTTTGCTTTTTGAGAAAATCGGCCGTCTCGGAGGGATACGTATCGAGTATTGAATCGAACCATTTTTTCAGAATAGCCGGTTTCTTTTCCGACAAGAGTTCAGTAAAACTCATTTCCTGTATAGCACACCTCCCCGTTGAAATGGCCTGTTGAAATGGATTGTATCTTTGTCGTGCGTCTGTCTGAGCCGGTTAAATGACCGGCGCCCCGTTTTAAAAGGGGCAACCGGCCTAACCATTTAACTTTTAAAACTTATACGCATCCTGTCGGCTTAGGAAGCCCTGCGTACCTACATGCCTGCTTTGCGGGTCCGTCAGGAAAAAGCTCGTAAAGATATTTGGTATTGCCCTTCTCCGGGCCCATAACCTTGGCAATTTCCTTTACAAGTATCTTTATCATCGGAGCAATCTGATACTTTGCATAATATTCCCTAAGGAAGTTGATAACTTCCCAGTGAGCATCCGTAAGTTCCATGCCATCGCCCTTTGCCATCTGGAGACCGATATCCTTTACCCAGTCGTCAAGGTTTACAAGATACCCGTCCTCGTCCACCTCGACCTGCTTGCCCTGAAAATCAATAGTTGCCATATTACTACCTCCTTTCTCTGTTTTAGTCTGAAGATTATACTATCATTTACAATCTTTATTCAAGAAAAGCGCTTAAGAAAATAATATACGCCGTCATGTCCGGTCAAATAAAATAATATTATATAAACATTTGCTATTTTTATTTACCGGGTTTATTAACTTTCTTGTTTCTTATCTCTTCAACTATGCCCGTAATCTTTTTTTTCAACAGTTCGCCGTTATGATAAAAATCAATCTCGCTCTCATCTCCGGACAGCCCTTCGACATTTTCCAAAAGGCGTTCCTCTCCGAGAATTCCGGCGACCCAAGCGGCGTAACCCCTCACAGCCGGATTTTTGTCGGCGAACATCCGCTGCATATCTCTTGCGATAAACGATACGAGGTCAGGCCTTATCTCCGCTATCCGTCCCATGGCCCAAAGTATCCCCGGCCTGAACATCTCTTCTTCGCGGAAGGACCATACGATGGGAGCGATGTCCGCAAACTCATCGGGATTGTTCCTGATGATCTCGCCTATCATCTCTGCCGCGCTCCATCCTATGCCTCCTGATTCTTCGCCCATAGACCACAGCAGCCTGCGGACGGCGTCCCGCACAATCTCGGTCTTGCCTTCTCCGCTTAACGCGCCTGCTGTAACGCCTAAAGCCTCTATAGCTCTCCAGCTTACGACATCTTCTTTATCGTACGCCGACGAGATAAGTTTCCTGATAACCCCTTTATCCTCTCTTGCCTCCTTGATAACGTCACCGTATAATCCCTGCTCAAGCAGGCCTCTCAACGCCTTTTTCGATATATGCGCTCTCTTTGTATCAACGGTTTTTGAAACAGCTTCCCGACCGCTATCAACCGTCTTTTCTTGCATAACATTTTTTGAAATCTTCACGAATATCAGCTTCCCGCCGCTTTGTCCCGTGCTCCTGGAGTAGAGTCGCGAATGAGTCCTCAGGTCATAGTCGATATCATTTGTGATATAGTCCTCATCGGAGTTTATCTCATCGAAATTCCAGTCTCCCTTTGCAAAGGCGAGGGCATCCATATACGCCTCTCCCGCGTTGTGTCCTGTGAGGTCGCAGACATAAACGGCCCCGCACGCGCATCTCCCGCCGATTATCTCTCCGAGATCGGTTTTTATTTTTCCCGGCGCTGTTATGTCCCTGCCGCAAAAAGGGCATTCCGGCTTATATTTATTCATTTTTGTCCTTAAACTCCTTTGCCTTTTTTATAAACCCCGCTGCCCATTCCGGAGAGCCGAGCGCATGTATATGGGTATAAGTTGCGAGTGTGTTTTTATAACAAATGCCGTCGGCCTTATCTTTTATCCCCTGCCCTCTTTTCATTCCGAACGCCATATATATGCCGTCCTTTTCCCGATCCTCGACCAACGCCGAGTAATGGAACTCATGGCCGTGCAGCACCGTTCCCGCCGGATAAAACGGATTGTCTTCTTTGACCTCGACAATCGTATAGCCGTGAGCCTGCGGTCTTTCCATCATCTCAAAGACGAGAGGGAATATGCCGACCATCGGATAAGATTCGCCTTTGACCGTGATGGAATCGCCTAAGAACATGAGCCCGCCGCATTCCGCGTATACAGGAAGACCCCTTTCAACCGACTCGCGCACCGACTCCCTGAAACCGGCATTCTCCGCCAGTTTTATGGCATTCGTCTCGGGGAAACCGCCGCCTATATACAATCCGTCTATATCCGGAAGACGCTCTCCTTCGACGGCATTTATCTCGACAAGCTCCGCTCCGCCGCGCTCCAATTCTTCGAGATTCTCGGGATAATAAAACTGAAATGCCGAATCCCTTATGACGCCGATCTTAACCACAGGCGACAGGCTATGGGCCATAGGCGATAAAGAATTTATGTTCGGCGGTTCTGCGCTATTAGCAATACCGAGAATTGCGTCGAGATCGAGATATTTCCTTGCTATATCTTCCACAATTGTGAGGACGTTTGAAGTATCCGGATGTTCCTGATAGGGCGTAAGCCCCATGTGCCGCTCCGGCATTTCCCCCGACTTCAGCCTCGGGATTGCGCCGAGTACCGGCAGCGAACAATATTTTTCTATCGACTGCCTTACAACCGATTCGTGCCTGCTGCCCGAAACCTGATTCAGCACAACGCCCTTTATGTCCACATCCCTGTCGAGGTTCATGCATCCGAGCACCACGGCAGCGGCGGTCCTCGTCATCTTAGTGCAGTCAACGATCAATATTACGGGCGAATGTAAAAACTTTGCGAGTTCCGCAGTACTGTATGAACCTTCCGCGTCCATGCCGTCATAAAGCCCCCTATTGCCTTCTATGACCGTGATATCGCCCGTAAAATGCGCTGCGAAGGATTCCATTATCTTTTCCCTCGTAAGAAAGAAGGGATCGAGGTTAAAGCAGGGATTCTTCGCGGCCGCAGACAGCCATCCTGCGTCTATATAATCAGGCCCCTTCTTGAAGGGAATTACCTTCAATCCTCTTGATTTAAGCGCGGCTATCAGGCCGAGTGAAAGCGTAGTTTTGCCGCTTCCGCCCTTTACGCCTGCAATAACAAGACGCGGATAATTATTCATAAGTTTTTTATTATAACCGATTGCGCCTTAGAAAAACCGTTCTTACACAAAAAGGGCAGTCCACCCCTTATAGGGAAACTGCCCTTCTAAAAAATAAATACAAGCGTTATTTATTTCGGGGGAATCTCTATGAAGCTGCCGCCGAAGTATGTGTAAATGAGCTTGCCTTCATCCACCAGATCCCTAAGCGCTGCCTTTACGTCGTCCCTCGTAATGCTCAAATCGGCTGAAATGGTCTTTTGGATATCGCTCGATTTCAACTTCTTTTTGCCCGTGGACTTTTCTACCAGCTCGTAAATTTTCTGTGCTACTTCTGCCTTTTCCATGCTCGCACCTCGCTCGCTTAGGCTGAGGTTTAAGGCTGAGGATACTAACCCCTTCAGCCTTAAACCTTAAACCCGATTATTATTGTTTTACCATTTAAATGTTGCCGCTGTCCTGAACGTCTCCCTTGCGATCACAAAGTCGTCGATGTGCTGGAAGGTAAACGGCAATCCTGTAATCTTGAAGAACTTCTCCCAGCCTATCCTCTCTATCCACTCGCCTACCCTTTCGTGTTTCTCCGCGCCGGCTATATAGGTATCAAGGATATTCTTTACCGCGGCGGTAACTTCAGGCCACCTCGGAGGATTATTCTTAATGAAAGGAATCGCGAGCTTGGAGAATTTCGGATTGCTCCTGAGGCTGCCTATTTTGCCGCCCACAACGATAGCCACGCCGTCGTATTCGGGATCGTGGATTTCTATCGGAGGGCATACCGTAAAACAGTTGCCGCAGTACATACACTTGTCGGCGTTGATCTTTACGCTCTTCTTCGAAGGCTCCGGGCTGATAGCGCCTGTCGGGCACGCGGCGATTGTGGATGGAACCTCGCACATATTCTTGACCTTATCATGGTCTATAGTCGGGACCTTCCTATGAATCGCCACAACGGCTATATCCGAGCAGTGAACCGCGCCGCACATATTGACGCAGCACGCAACTGCCAATCTGACTTTATTAGGAGTTTCCTTAGTTGTGAAATAGTCGGCAAACTCATCCATCATAGCCTTAACAAGGCCGGATGCGTCGGTTGCTGCGGAATGGCAATGCACCCATCCCTGCGTATGGACTACATTGCTTATTCTCGGGCCTATGCCGCCCATCATATATTTCTTTGATCCCAGTTCTTTCTGGAGCGGCTCGAGATTTTTCTCATCGGAGACGAGAAATTCCACGTTGTTCCTCGTAGTGAATCTGATATAGCCTCCGCAGTATTTCTCCGCCATATCCGCCATATCCCTTATGGTATCCGTGCTGAGGAGCCTCGGCGAGGCAACCCTTACGGACCATATCTTATCGCCGCTGTTTGCCGTGTGAACCATTACTCCGCCGCTTAAGACTTCGTGGTATTTCCAGTCGCCGTAGTTCTTCTGAATTACCGGCGGCAAAAATTCCTTGAAGTGAGGCGGTCCTATATCTGTTCTTCTCTGAGGTGCTGCCATTTTTTCCTCCTTAATTATATATTTTAAATTTCTGATTCTTTATTTCTGCAAATCGGCTTCGGTCCAGAAGAAAAACGGATCTCTTCTCGGCTCTTTTACCTGCTGCGGAACCGGGTCTATTCCAACGAACTCGAGGAACTCCCTCATTCCCTTTCTTATCACAAGCTCGCCGATCCTCTCCCTGTTCTTTCCGTACTCGTCCCAGAACTCCCACATTTTTCTGATGAGGTCTTTGAGTTCGTCGTACGGCTCTTCGAGTTTCATGAACGGAACGATGACCCATGAAAGGGTCGCTCCGATAACGAACGGAGCCTTGCTGCCCATGAGTATTGTGGCTCCCTTTTCTCCGGTAGGCTTCAGGGCCTTCGTCATCTTTGCTATACAGTGCATGCAGCGCACGCAGTTATCATCATCTATTTTGAGTTCCTTGCCGTCATAGCTCATGCACTTGCTCGGGCATCTGTTTACTATTTCTTCCTGAATCTTCATTCCCTTCTTCGCATAATTTGCAACTTCGGCCTGATCCGTCGCTATCTTTCCCTTCCATGTTCCGATAATGGAAAGGTCGGCGCGGGCGATAGACGCTATACAGTCGACAGCGCATCCCGCCGTCTTGATCTTGAATTTATAAGGGAAAGCAGGCCTGTGCATTTCGTCCTGAAACTCCTGAGTACATGCATAGGTGATTCCGAGGGTATCGATATTAGACCACTCGCACCTTGCCGGACCTACGCAGCAACTTGGCGTTCTCAATGCGGATCCCGAACCTCCCAGATCCCATCCGCGCGATGAAAACTCCGCGAAAATCGGCTCTAAGTTTTCGGTGTTCGTCCCGAGGAGAACGAAATCTCCTGTTGACCCGTGGAGGTTTGTGAGACCGCTTCCGTATTTGTCCCAGATATCGCACGCCTCTTTCAAAAATTTCGATGTGTAAAAAAATCCGGAAGTGCAGTTGATCCTGACGGTATGGAAGTTTGCAACATTGGGGAACTGATCCGCAAGAGATGAATATCTTCCGATAACACCACCTCCGTATCCCCTGACACCGACGATACCGCCGTGCTTCCAGTAACCGCGTTTGTCCCTGTAGGACTTTTCGAGTTGGCCGAGTTCATCGGCCGCCATGTCGCTTCTTGCCGCCGCCTTCTTGATCTCCGTGACAAAGCTCGGGAACGGACCCTTTTCGAGCTCGTCAAGCAGCGGAGTCTCATACTTCTTTGGCATACAATCCTCCTCGTTATTTTTATTTTAAGGCTTATTGAAAATACTAATACTGAAAAGGCTTTAAAGGCTAATATACAAACACGGAAATCGTCAAATAAAAAAAACTTATCGCTATATTAATGCCGTTTTAACTTGACCCTTTCGATGCCTCATGCGTAAAATGAAAGGCATTATGAAAATAAAACAGATCGAACTTATCGGATTCAAATCCTTTGCGGACAAAAGCCTATTCCCCCTTCACAACGGAATCACCTGCATCGTAGGCCCCAACGGATGCGGCAAGAGCAATGTCGTGGACGCGTTCAGGTGGGTGCTGGGCGAACAAAGCGCGAAGAGCCTGCGCGGAGAAAAAATGGAGGAGGTCATATTCCAGGGCTCGGCTGCAAAGAAGCAGAAAGGCATGGCCGAAGTAACGCTTGTGGTCTCGCAGTCCGGCAAGCCTTCGGCCGGGAACGGATCGGGGAACGGAAGCGAATCGGGCGAAGACGTCTCCGACGAGATGACGGTATCCCGCAGATTGTACCGTTCGGGAGAGAGCGAATATTTGATGAACAAGCGGCAGTGCCGCCTGAGAGACATAAAGGACGTGTTTCTCGACACCGGCCTCGATGTTAAGAGCTATTCGATACTGGATCAGGGCAGGATAGGAGAGATCATCAATACCAAGCCGCATGAAAGGCGGTTCCTTATAGAAGAAATAGCGGGCGTCATGAAATACAAAGTCAGAAGGGCGGAAGCCCTGTCCAAGCTCGAATCCTCGAAGCAGAACCTGCAGCGCATAAACGATATAGTATACGAGGTCAAACGCCAGATAAACAGCCTTGACAGGCAGGTAAAAAAAGCCGAGAGATATAAAAGGCTTATCGAAGAACTGAAGGCTATAGAACTTAGAATCGCTAAAAAAGAATATACGTCATTGAGTGGGGCATTGACAATCCTTCTCTCGGAGATCGAAAAACTGAGAGAAGCCGATTCGGCTAAGAGGGGCGAACTCTCGACGCTCGAAAACTTCATAGAAACAAAGAGGATCGAGATAGCCGAGAAAGAGAAAGCGCTTGCCGCGCTTGAAAGCGCTCTCAACGAAAAGGAAAGGTCGATAGCGGATTCGGAGAAGCGCATAGCGGTATTGAAGGCCAATATGGAAAACAAAAGGCTCGATATAGACCGGCTCACAAACCTGCAGGAAGAGATAGCGGTAAAAAAGGCCGAACTCTCAGGAAAGATATCCGAACTCGACGACGCGGAAAATGCACTCCTGTCGAGCATGGAAAGCATGTCGATAGAGCTTGACGAAAAAAAGGAACGGGCATCCGAAATAGAGGCGGCCATCGGGGAAAAGGAATCGGCCATAGAAGACAGGAGAAAGGAACTTTTCAAGGCATCCGAAGACCTCAGCAATAAGAAAAACAATCTCGCCAAGCTCCAGTCGGCCTCCGAAAACCTTATCTACAGGGAATCGGTTGCGGTAAAAGACGGCGAAACCGTCAAAGGCAATATCGACGAACTGCAAACGGCGGCGAGGGAAGAGGAGGAAGCCCTTAAAAATAAAACCGAGGCCATTTCACGGCTTCAGGCCGAAAAAGAGGCCATAAGCTCCGAGATAGCACGTCTAACGGAGGGGATCGAAGACAAAAAGACGCTCCTTGCCAGGGAACGCGAAGACTTAGCCTCAAACACATCGAGACTCGATTCATTGAAAGAACTGATTATAGACAAGTCACTTGCCGACTTCCTCATGGAAGGGCAGCAGACGACCGTGCTGTCGGATATTATCGCAGCCGACAAAGACTTTGAAGCCGCGATCGAGGCGATACTCTCGGATAGAATAAATTCCCTGATCTTCGACAACCTCGACGACGTGATGTCGGTTATAAAAATTATCAAAGAAAAGCAGATCGGAAGAACATCAATTCTTTATAAAGGATTGGACGTTATGCGTCCGGCGTCCGGCGGGGGAAACATTAACAACCGTATTACCCATGACGCCGTCATAGGACCGGCCTCGGACTTCATAACATCGGAAAACGGCGACGCGAAAAAAGCGGCGCATGCCTCGCTGGAGAACACTTATATAGTAAAAGACATCCGGTCCGCATTCGAAGTTTTTAACTCCGGACTCCCGGCTCAAAACTCCGAGCTTATTCTGGTTACCCTCGACGGAGAGGTTGTAAACAGCCGCGGCTGGATATTCGCCGGACACGGGAAAGACATCCTGAAAAAGAAGAGGGAGATAAAGGAGCTTCAAAGGGCGATAGACGAGCGGCAGTTGAAAATAAAGAATTTCGAGGACAATCTCAACTCCCTGACCGACGCCCTGGCCGCGAAAAAAGAATCTCTAAAAACAGCGGAAGACGCGGTTGTCGCCGTTGAAAAAGAGATCTCCCTTTACGCTCACTCGCTCCAAAACCGACGCGATGAACTCGAAAGGAATGCGAGAAAGCTTTCGTTCCTCGATACCGAACTGTCCGCAATCTCGCAGGAAATGGAATCGACTAAAGATATGCTCCGAACAAAGACCGAAGAGATCGGGACCGCCGAAAACGCGAGAACGGCGATAGATGACGAAATAGCCTCTATGCAGCAATCCCTCTCGTCAAAAAGGGAAGAATACGAAGAGGCGCGCTCTCAGCTTACGGACATGAAGCTTTCTCTGGCTTCGTCCCGGGAAAAAACCGATGCCCTGAGAAAAGAAAGGGATAATATCAACGATGCCTTCAAAGAACTCGAAGACAGGAAAGAGCAGGCGGTGCAGGAAATCCGGGACTCGGAAGAAAAAATAAAAGAATCCGGGTCGGAACTGCATGGGCTTGAGGAAGGAATCAAAATTATAATTGTGGAGGCGGACGGAATAAATACCGAAAAGACCGGGTTAAAAGAAGCTATATCATCGGAACATCTGGAATTAACCGCAAAAGACGCCTCTCTTAAAGGGATCCGAACTGAAATAGATTCCGTTTCGCAGCAACTATCGGAAGCCAATACAAAGGCGGTAGAAAACAGGCTGAAAATAGAGAACATAGAAGGCTCTATCTCTCAGAAATACGGCCTCGAAATAAAAACCGAGCCGGTAGAATTTGAAGGCTTCGATCCGGAAGAAGACGCGAACAGGATGAATGAACTCAACACCAAGATACGCGAACTCGGACCGGTAAACCTCGGCACGATAGAAGAATACGAAGAACTCAAAACACGTTATGACTTCCTTACGAAACAGCAGCAGGATTTAACAATGTCGATAGCCGAACTCGAAGAGGCCATAAGCAGAATAAACTCGACGACGAGAAGAAAGCTCCGCGAGGCGTACGACGCGCTCAGGACAAAATTTTCGGAGGTCTTTACAGTCCTTTTCGGAGGAGGAAAAGCGGATATAATACTCACGGACGAAGAAAATATACTCGACGCCGGACTCGAGATAATCGCCCAGCCTCCCGGCAAAAAATTCCAGAATATCAACCTGCTTTCGGGCGGCGAAAAAGCGCTTACTTCGCTCTCCCTGCTGTTTGCGGGATTTTTGATCAAGCCGAGCCCCCTCTGTATCCTCGACGAGGCCGATGCGCCTTTGGACGAATCAAACACCGTAAGATTCGCGCAGATGATAAAAGACCTCTCGAAAGAAACCCAATTCATCGTTATTACGCACAACAGGACGACAATGGAAGTTGCGGATTACCTGTACGGCATCACTATGGAAGAACCGGGGGCATCTAAGACAATATCGCTGCAATTCGCCGAAGTCGGCGATATCGGGTAGGTCGTCTATAAAATAAAGATTTACAATTAGACGGCTTTACCTTATACTATAAACAGCTTTTAAAAGTTAGGAATCCCCGCAGACTTTAGAAGAAGCTCCGGGGATTTTTTTATTACATCAAAAACAGGAACAGGAGACGAATCATGGGCAAAAAAATCTATGTAGGCAACCTCTCATTTACGGCAACAACGGACGACATCAAGGAGCTATTCTCGAAACACGGGGAAGTAGAAGCGGTCAACTTGATAACGGACGCTCACACTGGACGCGCTAAAGGTTTCGGCTTTGTCGAGATGGCAACGGAAGACGACGCCAAAAAGGCGATAGAATCCCTTAACGGCTCTATGTTTATGGAAAGGACGCTTTCCGTTGCCGAGGCAAAACCGCAACAGCCCAGAGAAAGGCACGGTTTTGAAAGGAAAAGAGGCGGAGGCAACTTCGGCGGCGGTTTCGGCGGCGGCAGGGGTACCGGAAGAGGAAGGAGATAATCTATCTTGGAAATAAGGGTTCACGGAAATGATATTGAAGGGGCATTGAGGGCGCTTAAACGCCAATTGCAAAAGGACGGGCTTTTCAGAGAAATCAAAAAAAGAAGCTTCTATGAAAAGCCTTCCGAAAAAGAAAAACGCAAACAAAGAGACGCAAGGAAGAAAAGGATGAAGGCTCTAAGATTCAGGTAACTATGCTTCCCGGCATTCAAATCTCCACGGACAAGGAAGACCTTATATGTTACAGCTTCGACGCGTCCATTTCGGATGCGGCCATTCCCTATGCCGTTGCGTGGCCTAAAAACACGGGCGAAGTCGTAAAAATAATCAAATACTCGAATGAAAACAACCTCTCCGTCATTCCGAGAGGCGCGGGGACAGGCATGTCCGGCGCGTCAGTTCCTTACGGCGACCGCTGTATCGTTTTAAGCTTTGAAAAGATGCGGAAAATGCTCGACGTGGACACGAAGAACATGACCGTAACCGTAGAGCCGGGCATCGTAAACGGCAGGCTCCAGAAGGAACTGGAATATTTAGGCTACTTTTATCCCCCTGATCCCGCAAGCCTTAATGTCTGCACAATCGGCGGAAACCTGGCTACTAACGCGGGGGGACCGAGGGCGCTGAAATACGGCGTTACAAGGGATTATGTAATGGGAATAGAAGCGGTGCTTCCCGACGGCAGCGTTATAAACGCCGGAGGCAGGACATACAAAAAGGCCGTAGGCTATGACCTGAGAAACCTCCTGATCGGCTCGGAAGGAACCCTTGCCGTTGCGACAAGGATAAGGCTGAGAATGCTGCCGCTTCCTGAGGATATAATGACGCTTCTTGTCGTCTTCGACAATCCGGAATCTTCCGGCATGGCGGTCTCAAAGATAATCTCATCCAAGATAATACCGAGGACAATGGAGTTCATGGACAGGCTTGCCATAGAGGCGATAGAAAATTACAAACCCACAGGTCTTCCCGCAGGCGCGGAGGCATTGCTCCTCATCGAACTCGACGGCTATCCCGCAACGATCAAGAAAGAGGCGGAAAGGATAGTAGACATATGCAAAACCCTCGGCGGAGAGGCTGTGGTCGCTGAAGACGACATGGCGCGGGACAGATTATGGGAGGCGCGGAGGTCTATTTCTCCGGCGCTTTATCACTTAAAGCCGACAAAAATCAATGAAGATATCGTTGTGCCGAGAGATAAAATCCCTTCGGTATTGGCTGATTTAAGAAGGCTTTCAGAAGAAAGCGGCATTATGATCATCAGCTTCGGACACGCCGGAGACGGAAATCTCCACGTTAATATAATGGTCGATAAAAATAATAAAGAGGAATACGCAAGAGGCATGGAGATCGTAAAAAAAATATTCGAGATTACCGTCAAATCGGGCGGCTCCATATCGGGCGAGCACGGCATAGGCATGACAAAAGCCCCTTACATCGGAATGGAGATAAAAGAGCGGGAACTCGGATTGATGAAAGGCATCAAGGGACTTTTCGATCCGAAGGGCATGATGAACCCCGGAAAGATATTCGGATAATTTGAATATAGGCCGTTACAAGCGTTAAACTATAAGCATGGAACTGAATAAACTTGTAACTGCCGAAAACACAAACAATAAAATCGATCTCATTATAGAATCGCTTTCGGCCTACCTGCAGGGCAAAGAGCACGCATTGCGGCTTTCACTGA
>MHDU01000004.1 GCA_001803635.1 Nitrospirae bacterium GWB2_47_37
CTGTCGGGCCTTTTTGAAAGTCTCTAATGCCTCTTCGTAATTTTCAGCCTTATACTCACGAATGCCTTTCTCAAGAAGGTTGTCGGCGGCATAAAGATTCGACGTAAATCCCAAAAAGATAGTCAGAACAAGAAACAAATGTAAAGAAATTCTATAATGCTTCATTCGATCCCTTTTTTGAATAATAAAAATATCGATTGATTTTAACACAATTTATGCTAAAATTATCACAAGTCGAAGAAATGGAGATGGGTATATGAAAATTAAAGTGCTTGGCTGTTCAGGGGCGGAATTCCCGGGGCATAATCCTCCGGCCTTTCTGCTTGACGACGACATAGTATTCGATGCCGGAAGTCTTACGAATACCCTTGATGCGTCGGAACAGGCAAAGCTGAAGAACATCTTTATTACCCACGCCCATCTCGACCACATAAGAGGCATTTCGTTCCTTGCGGACAATATTATCGTTGCGAAAAGAAAGCAGAGAGTGAATATCATAAGTATTCCATCAGTGCTTAATACGATAAAGAAAAATCTTCTGAACGACTCACTCTGGCCGGATTTTACTATGATCCCCGATTATGAGAACGCGGTCCTGAGATATAAGGCAATGAAGGCCGGAAGTTTGATAAGAATACGTAATTACAATATCGCCCTGCATAAGGTCAATCATTCCGTTCCTGCGGTGGGGTATTTGGTAGAGGACGGAAATAAAAAAAGCTTTTTTTATACCGGGGATACGGGGCCTACCGCTTCCACATGGGAGAAGATAGGGGACAGGAAATTGAACTGCCTGATAATCGAAACGTCATTCCCGAATAAAATGCGGGATATGGCCGTATTGACGGGACACCTTACCCCGCAGTTGTTGAAAGAGGAAATTATGAAGATAAAACAGATGCCTGAACATATATATATTACCCATCCGAAACCGCAGCACTTCAAGGTTATTAAGGCGGAACTCGAAAGGCTTAAGATCAAAAACCTGAAGTTATTGAAAGACGGCGATATTATCAGGATATAAAGCCCGATTTTTTAAGCGCCGATAAGAGTTCGGAATCCTTTTTTTCCGCAGACTGCCCATGGGTCGTAGACCGACCGCCGACCGCTGACTGTAAAAATTTAGCCACGTATTTTCCTAAAATATCGGGCTCAAGATTGACGGTATCTCCGATATTTTTAAATCCTACGGTCGTCATCACAGCCGTATGAGGTATGATTACTACGCTGAAGGAATCTTTTAATACATCCGTTACCGTCAGGCTTATGCCGTCCACGGCAACCGAGCCTTTTTCGACAAGAAATTTCAGGACGCCGGCCGGAGCTTCGAGTTCTATTTTGACGGCATTGCCGATAGTCGTTTTAGTTTTTATTTTACCGATGTCTTCGACATGGCCGGTAACGAAATGTCCGCCTAATTTTGAATTAGGTTTCAGCGAGGGTTCGAGATTGACCTTATCTCCTCTTTTGAGATTGCCTAAATTCGTGCTTCGCAATGTTTCATAAGAGACATCGAAAAAGAGTTGGGATAGTGTTCGGATTTCAACTACGGTAAGGCAGACGCCGTTTACCGCAATGCTGTCCCCTATATCCGCATCTTTTATAATGTTTTTGCATTTAACTGACAGCCGCGCGCTGTCCGTACCTTTTTCAAGAGCGGCAAGTTCTCCGAGTTCGAGTATCAGCCCCGTGAACATTAGCGCACCAGTTTTCCTATCCTTCCTAATCTCGGCATCTTCTTTATGCCGTCCCACGACCAGTATATGATGAACGCCTTGCCCCTCAATTCTTTCATATCTACATATCCCCAGTACCTGCTGTCGTAACTCTGGTCGCGGTTGTCTCCCATTACAAAGACCTTGTTTTTCGGCACAAGGTAGGGACCGAAATTGTCCCTAGGCTCTATGCCGCCCATGTGCGTGGAATTGTCCGTATGCTGCGCGTACGGCTCTTTTACCGGTTTCCCGTTTACAAGGATTTTTTTATCCCTCGACTCGATCATATCTCCTTCGACGGCAATAACCCTTTTTATGAAATCCCTGCTCGGGTCTTCGGGAAACTTGAATACTATGATATCCCCGCTCTTGGGTTTGGTCAACAGCAATATTCTTTTGTCGGAAAACGGTATTTTTGTTCCATAGATAAACTTGTTTACAAGGATGTGGTCTCCGACCAGAAGGGTCTGGAGCATCGATCCCGACGGGATCTTGAATGCCTGAACCACATAAGTCCTGATGACGAGGGCGAGCAGCAGCGCAATGCCTATCGCCTTGGTATATTCCCACAGCTTGCTTTGTTTCAATTTCATCATTTGTTTTCTCATAACCCTATCGCTCCGGTCGTTTTATTCCTTCACCTGCAAAACCGACAGGAACGCCTCCTGCGGTATCTCCAGCTTTCCTATCTGCTTCATTCTCTTTTTGCCTTCCTTCTGTTTCTCCAACAGCTTCCTCTTTCTCGTAATATCCCCTCCGTAACACTTTGCGAGGACATTTTTTCTGAGGGCCTTTATGCTCTCCCGCGCTATTACCTTCCCGCCTATGGCGGCCTGAATCGCTATCTCGAATAACTGCCTCGGTATTACCTGCCGCAGTTTTTCGGCAATCTGTCTGCCCTTATAATACGCCTTGTCCTGGTGGACAATCAAGGAAAGCGCATCCACGGGCTCCCCGTTAAGCAGGATGTCCAACTTAACGAGACTCGATTCCTTATAGCCTAAGAACTCATAGTCCATCGAAGCATAGCCCTTTGAGACCGATTTCAGCCGGTCGTAAAAATCCCACAGTATTTCGTTCAGAGGCAATTCATAAGTAACCATAATCCTGTCCTGGCTTATGTACGAAAAATCTTTTTGGACGCCGCGCTTTTCCTGACAGAGTTCGAGTATCTGTCCTATATACGCCTGCGGCACAAATACCGCTACTTTTACGTAAGGCTCTTCTATCTTGAGATACCTGTCGGGCAGGGTGCTCGGATTGTCAACGGACACTTCAACGCCTTTCATATCCGTTACCCTGTATATGACCGTAGGCGCGGTGCTTATCAGGGAAAGCTCGAATTCCCTCTCGAGTCTCTCTTTGATTATTTCCATGTGAAGCAGTCCGAGAAAACCGCACCTGAACCCGAACCCGAGGGCGGTTGAGGTTTCGGGCTCGAAACTGAAAGACGAGTCGTTGAGCCTCAATTTTTCGAGGGCGTTCTTTAAGTCTTCGTATTGGTGCGTCTCTACGGGATAAAGTCCGCAGAAGACCATAGGCTTTATTTCTTTATATCCGGACAATTGCTTGTCGGCAGGGTTGTCGGAGTTTGTTATAGTGTCTCCTATTTTCGTATCACCTACAGTTTTTATGCCTGCAATAACATAGCCGACCTCGCCGGCAGCGAGTTGCGGCACATCCGTCAATTTCGGCGTAAAAAAGCCGACCTTTGAGACCTCATAGTCCTTTCCGGTTGCCATAAATCTTATCTTCATGCCGACGCTTATTGTCCCCTCAAAAATTCTGACGAGGACAATCACGCCCTGATAATTGTCGAACCACGAGTCGAAAATCAATGCCTTTAATCGGGCTTCATCCTTGCCGGAAGGGGGCGGTATTTTTTTTACGATAGACTCCAGTATTTCCTTAATGCCTATTCCTTCCTTTGCGCTTGCGAGTATGGCTTCGGAGCAGTCTATGCCCACGGCGTCCTCTATCTGCGCCTTCACCCTTTCGGGTTCCGCGCCGGGCAGGTCTATTTTGTTGATGACAGGTATTATCTCGTGGTTGTGTTCTACGGCAAGATACGTGTTTGCAAGGGTCTGCGCCTCTACCCCCTGTGTCGCATCGACGACCAGAAGGCTTCCTTCGCACGATGCGAGGCTTCTCGATACCTCATAAGAAAAGTCAACATGTCCCGGGGTATCGATGAGGTTCAGGGTATAATCCTTGCCGTCGTCGGCGGTGTATTTAAGCCGGACGGCATGTGCTTTAATGGTAATGCCGCGCTCTCTTTCGAGATCCATGGAGTCGAGCACTTGCTCCATCATCTCCCTTGAGCTCAAGGCGCCGGTGAATTCCAGAAGCCTGTCCGCAAGGGTTGATTTGCCGTGGTCTATGTGGGCGATAATCGAAAAATTTCTTATATTTTCAGTCGGGGGCGTTCCCATCAATCCACGCATATTTTACATTCATCGAACACGAGCTTAGCGGCTCCGACAATACCGGCGTTGTCCCCTAAAACGGATGGAATGATTTTTACTTTTGAATAAAGCTCCTTAATAGCCCTTTTCGAAGCCTCTTGAATCGCGGCTTCGACATAGATATTCCATGCCCCTAAAAGCCCGCCGGTAAGAATAACCGCGTCAGGACTTAAAAGGTTTATTAAGCTTGCAATGCCGATGCCGAGGTTTTTACCCGCTTCTCTTACAACGGTCCTCGACAGTGGGTCTCCTTCGAGGGCGGCCTTATAAATATCCTCAGCGTCAATTTTATAAAAATTCCCGTTGTGGTAATCCCTTAAAATGCTGCTGCATCCCTTTTCTATTTCGGATACGGCATTACCTATGATGGCGGTTGCCGATGCGTATGACTCTAAACATCCTACGTTTCCGCAGACGCAGGGCTTGCCGCCGGCATTTATGCTGATATGCCCGGCCTCTGCAGCGACCGGCAGCAGCCTGTTGTTAATTACTATTCCGCTGCCTATGCCCGTGCCTAACGTAAGGATTACGAAATTTTTATAATCCCTTCCCGCCCCCGCAAATTTTTCTCCATAAGCAGCGGCATTCGCGTCGTTTTCTACGACTATACAGGTTTTATGGCGGCTTCCTATCTCTGATTTCAAGTTCTTGCCCGTGAGTCCCTGGATGTTCGGCGACATGACAACAACTCCTTCATCCCTGTCGATGATGCCTGCAACGGCAATGCCGATACCGCATATCCTTTGCGAATACTCGGAATACAGGGAATCTACGAGATTAAGTACCGTTTCGATGGGTGAGGAGCCCGTAGCCTCCTTCATTTTCATCTCAACAGCGCCGTTGCCGTTAACCACCGCCGCCCTTATATTAGTACCGCCTATATCCACGCCTATGGCAACATTCTGCGACATACGCTCTCCTTATGAATGAAGAAAAATTCGATTAAATTTCCCGAATCCATTTATTATAACCTAATGAGCATTCTTTTGTTATTTTCAAATTCAATTGTGGTATACTAACCATCGGTCTAAAGGGGTGCCTTTGGAGGGAAAAGTTATGAAAAAAAATGTAATTATTACGCTTTTGGTGTTACTGCTGACGGCAGTGCTTATGGGCACGATCTACGCGCAGGAACTTCCGACCGTAACCGCTATCGAGGTAAAAGGATTAAAGAGGATAGAAGAGGGCTCCATCAGGACGAAATTGTCGCAGAAAATCGGCGAACCCTTTTCGCAGGAGAAGACCGCCGAAGATATAAAAGCCATATATAAAATGGGCTATTTTGACGATGTAAGAGTAGAGGCCGAACCGTTTGAAGGCGGAATAAGGATTTTTTATGCGGTAAAAGAGAAACCTACAATCGTAAGGGTTGAATTCCAAGGCAACAAAAAGTTCAAGGACGACGACTTAAAAGAGAAGATCGGCCTATCCGCAGGAGCCATATCGGATATTACTCTTATTAACGATAATGCGGTGAAATTGAGGACGTTTTATGAGGATGAGGGGTATTACCTTGCCAAAATAGTGCCGATTACGAGAAAGATGGAAGATGAAGAGGTTTATGTCACTTATCAGATAGAAGAAGGAGAGAAGGTAAAGATAAAGGAGATAAAGGTAGAAGGGAATAAGGCTCTCTCTGCCGGAAAAATCAAAAAGGCCATGAAGACCTCTGAGAGAAAGTTCTATTCGTTTGCATTAGGCGGAGGATATTATAAAAAAGACGAGATAAGGGCCGATATAGAAAGGATAAAAGACCTTTATTATAACAACGGATATCTGAAGGTTGTTGTCGGGGAACCTGCTATACAATTAACCGATACAAAAGACGGTATGAATATCTCCATCAATGTTTCGGAGGGAGAACAATTTAAGGTCTCTTCGGTGGACATAGCCGGCAATAAGACATTTTCTGAGGAAGAACTGAAAAAGCTCGTAAAACTTTCTCCCGATAAGATTTTCAATAAAGAAATTTTACGAAAGGATGTCGTCGAAATATCGGACAAGTATTCCAATAACGGATACGCGCTTGTCAGTGTTTTCCCGGACCTTGCTCCCGATGAAAACAAAAAAGAAGTAAAGGTGGTTTATAGGATTAGCGAGGGAGATAAATACCGTATCGGGAGAATAGACATATCCGGAAACACAAAGACGAGGGATAAGGTCATACGCAGGGAAATAAGGCTCGATGAAGGCGACGTGTTTAATGCCTCTGCCCTGAAGAGAAGTTATGAAAGGCTTAATAATCTCAATTTTTTTGAGACTGTGGATATGTCGCCGAAGCCGAAGCCCGAGGAAAAGCTCGTTGATGTCGATGTAAAGGTAAAAGACAAGTCTACGGGATTTTTGAGCGTAGGAGGCGGTTATAGTTCATTAGACGGTTTTATTGGTATGGCAGATATAACGCAGGCTAACCTTTTCGGCAAAGGGCAGACCATAAAGCTACGCGGAGAACTCGGCGGCCGCAGCAGCTATCTTGAGCTTTCGTTCAGAGATCCATGGTTCATGGACAAACCGATATCTTTCGGCACAAGCATCTACAATACAATAAGAAAATACGGGAATTTCGACAGAAAGGCTGTCGGATTCGATATGTCTTTCGGCAAGAGCTTCTGGGAATACTGGGGAGCGTCAATAATATATAATTTTGAGAATACAAAGATATTGAACGTAAGGGATGATGCGTCGTCTCTCATAAAAGATCAAGCTGGGACAAAAACAACGAGCAGCATTACCACAACGGTCGGAAGGGATACGAGAGATAATTACCTTGACCCGTTGAAGGGGTCTAAGAATACGGCAATTGTGACTTTCGCAGGGTTGGGAGGCACAAATGCTTTTCTTAAGGGCATTTTAGAGTCAGGCTGGTATTTCCCTGTGTTTGATGTTACTACGATCCATCTGCGCGGAATGGCGGGGTATGCGACGGGCTTGTTCGATAAGAAACTTCCGATCTATGAAAGGTACTACATTGGCGGCATACATACACTGCGCGGGCTAGGGTATGGGCAGGCAGGGCCCAAAGATGTGAATGGAGAGTCTCTCGGCGGCGAAAAGGCATTGAATGTGAATGCGGAATATATTTTCCCTATCGTGGCGGAGTTGAAGCTTAAAGGGCTTGTATTTTTCGATGCAGGCAGGGCATACGGTTCCGGAGAGACCCTTGGAAGTGACTTGAGATATTCTACAGGGACAGGCATACGGTGGGTATCTCCCATGGGTCCAATAAGAGTGGAATGGGGTTATAATCTCGATAAGAAAGCCGGAGAATCGGCAAGCAAGGTAGAATTTACATTCGGTTCGTTCTTTTAAAAATTAAAATTGGAGGATATTAATGAAGAGAATTTTGACAGCAGTAAGTATAATGCTGTTTATAACAGCTGGTATGGTTTCGAATGCGACGGCCGCAGAAGCGCTTAAGATCGGGATTGTAGATCTTTTTAGGGCGCTTAATGAATCGGACGCGGGGAAAAAGGCAAAGACCGATTTGGAAATTTTGATTAAATCCAAACAGACGGCAATAGATGAAAAGGGCAAAAAGCTCGAGACTTTAAAGGGAGAACTCGAAAAGCAGACGGCTATAATTTCAGCAGAGGCGAGAAAAGTAAAGGAAGAGGAGCTTGAGAGGCTCGCAAGAGATTTCCAGAGGGTAGTAGCCGACTCGCAGGCCGAGGTGAAGAAAAAGGAAGGCGAACTTACAGGTGGAATAGTTAAGAATTTGAGGGATGTGATTAATAAGATTGCACAGGAGGAAGGATATTCTTTAATACTCGAAAGGGCGGAGGGCCTTGTCCTTTATTCTGCAAAGCCGCTCGACATTACCGATAGGGTCATAAAGAAACATAACGAGCCGAAGACCGGCAAGAAATAAAAATGGAGAAACACTCCCTTGCGCGGCTATGAAGCTTAAAGATATTGCAGATTTAATAGGCGGCAAAATTATCGGGTCCGGCGATATCGAGATAAACGGCATTTCCGGCATTTCTGAGGCAAAGGATGGAGATATTACATTTCTATCCGGCACAAAACTGCTTAAAGAGCTTAAGGGCAGCGGGGCTGCGGCAGTTATTGTCAAGGAAGCCGTTAAGGACATAGAAAAACCTCAGATAATCGTTTCAAATCCCTTATATGCCTTTGCGCGTCTGCTGTCGCATTTTTACGTAAAGCCGCACCGATACAAGGGGATCAGTGAAAAGGCATTCGTTTCCGAAAAGGCCGTATTAAGGGAAAACGTCACCATTTATCCTTTTGCGCATATTTCCGACAGCGCGACTATAGGCTCCGGGACAGTAATTTATTCGGGAGTATTTATCGGCGAAGACACTGTTATAGGTAATGATTCGGTGATATATTCGAATGTGACCGTCAGGGAAGGCGTAAGAATAGGCAGCAGGGTTATAATCCATGCAGGCGCAGTTATAGGTTCCGACGGTTTCGGATATGTGTTTGAAGACGGCATGCACCGGAAGATACCTCAGGTGGGCGGCGTAATAATAGAAGACGATGTGGAGATCGGCGCCAATGTGACTATCGACAGGGCGACCACCGGGAACACGATTGTCGGCAAGGGCACTAAAATAGATAACCTTGTACAGATCGGGCACAATGTACATATCGGAAGCAACGTTATTTTGGTTTCTCAGGTCGGAATAGGCGGGAGTTCCGAAATAGGCGACGGGGTAATACTCGGCGGTCAGGTCGGAGTAGCAGACCATGCAAAGCTGGAAGCCGGAACGATGGTAGGTGCGAAAGGCGGCGCAATGGGAGAAATGAAAAGGAGCATATATTCGGGCATACTGCCGATGCCGCATAAGGATTGGCTTAAGGCTATGGCGATATTCTCGAAACTGCCCGAACTGAAAAAGAAAATAAAGGAGCTTGAAGAAAAGATAAAGGAGGGCAAATGATAGACATCAAAGAGATATTATCCTTACTTCCTCACAGGTATCCTTTTCTACTGGTTGATAAGGTTGTAGAACTCGAGCCCGAAATAAAGGCCGTCGGTATTAAGAATGTTACCGTTAACGAGCCTTTTTTTCAGGGACATTTTCCTAATAATCCGGTAATGCCGGGAGTGCTGATCGTGGAGGCAATGGCGCAGGTGGCGGGCCTTCTGGCGTTTAAATCAGGGGTGGGCGGTAAAAACGTTTATTTCATGAGCATAGAGAAGGTGAAGTTCAGGAAGCCGGTATTGCCCGGAGACCAGCTCAGGCTTGAGATTCAGGTGATGCATAAACGAGGAAATGTATGGAAATTTTCCGGCAACGCGTTCGCCGGGGACCAGTTGAAATCAGAGGCAGAGTTTACGGCCATGGTTGCCGAATAGCGAGATAAGGGGGTTCGATGCCGAAGAATATACACAAAACAGCGATTGTAAGCCCGAAGGCCGATATCGGGGTTAATGTCTCAATAGGACCTTTTTGCATTATCGGAGACGGCGTCGTTATAAAGAAAGGCGCGAGGCTTATATCCAACGTGATTGTCGAAGGCGCTACGGAGATAGGTGAGGAGTGCGTCATTCATCCTTTTGCGACCATAGGGCTGCCGCCTCAGGATATTAAATACAAAAATGAAAAGACAGGCGTGAAAATCGGCAAAAAGAATATCATAAGAGAATATACCTCCATTCACAGGGCGACGGCCGGAGAAGGAGGGGTAACGGAAATCGGAGATTCGAATTTCCTTATGGCCTACGTCCATATAGCCCACGACTGCAAGATCGGCAATTCCGTTATAATGGCCAACGCCGCAATGCTCGCCGGGCATGTAATTGTCGAGGATTTTGCGGTATTCGGCGGCCTTGTAGTAGTCCATCAATTTACCCGCATCGGCGCTTACGCGATGGTAGGCGGCTTCAGCGGCATAGGGCAGGACATACCTCCGTATACGATGGCGTCAGGCGCCCGCGCTAAATTATACGGGCTTAATGTCATCGGCTTAAAGAGGCAGGGCTTTTCGGAGGAGGCCATAAATAACCTGAAAAAAGGATATAAGATCCTTTTCAGGGAAAAGGCGACCTTAAAGGACGCGGTGAAAAAAATAAAATCGGAGCTTCCGGAAACAAAAGAATTGAAACACCTCGTGGAATTCATAGAAAAAAATAAAAGGGGAATATGCAGGTAATAATGAATTAAGTGATCTTATACAAGCAGGCGCATCTCCAAGACTTTAAAAAGTAACGAAAATCGCTCAATCGGGATAATATTTAATTTATGGAACATATCGGAATAATAGCAGGAAGAGGCGATCTGCCTAAAATAATAGCGCTGGACGCAAGGGAGCGGGGCTTTAAGGTCGTTACCGTAGCCATCGAAAACCTTGCCTCCGCCGATATGAATGAAGCGTCGGATGAGATAAGGTGGATTAACGTCGGAAAACTGGGAAGCATGATCGACGCCCTTAAAGACTTTGAGGTAAAAAAGGCGATAATGGCCGGAAAGGTTCCTAAATCCCTGCTTTATAAATCCGGTATAATTCCGGACTGGAGGGCGGTAAAGCTGCTTTTTTCTTTGAAGGACAAAACCGACGATTCGATTTTAAATGCCATTACCAAAGAGATGGAAAAGGAAGGCATCGACATAATAGACACCGCATCCTTCAGCCCTCATCTCCTTACGCCGGAAGGAGTATTAACGGAGATACGGCCTACCGATGACGAGTGGAAAGACATAGAATTCGGCTGGAAGATAGCGAAGGAGATAGGAAAGCTCGATATAGGGCAGACCGTAGTGGTAAAAGGCAAGGCCGTTATGGCGGTAGAGGCTATAGAGGGCACGGATGAGGCAATACTTAGGGGCGGCAAATGGGCCGGGGAAAGCGCGGTGGTCGTTAAAGTCTCAAAACCCCATCAGGATATGAGGCTTGACGTCCCTGTCATAGGAAGCGATACCCTTAAATCCATGATCGATGTTAAGGCTCGCGTCCTTGCCGTGGAAGCGAAAAGGAGTATAATAATAGACAGGGCAGGCATAGTGAGGAACGCCGAAGAAGCAGGCATTTCCATAGTAGGCGTAAACGGAGCGAAATTTTAACATAATGTCATACATTGCCGTCATAAAAGAGGCCGTACATACCGTCCATAAAAACTGGCAGTTGGTCGTAATCCAGTTTGCTGCGATGCTTTTGAGCTGCATAAGTTTTTTTGCAATAGTCGGAATACCCATAGCCGTTGCCTTCGTTATGTTCGGGCTCGACTTCACCGAGATACTGAGATTTACGGATGTAATAAGCGCCTTTAAGGGATCCGCGGAATTCCTCGGTAAATACTTCGGCATGGCGCTGGTAGTAATTCTGAGCCTTATAATATATATCGCGTTCATAGTTCTTTTATGGATATTCACAGTCAGCGGCGCTATCGGGATATTGAGCAAGTCCATGATGGATGAAGGCCATAGATTTACCGTTAAATCATTTTTCGCCGAAGGCAGGCGTTTATTTTTTCCGGTCTTACTGTTTTCGTCTCTTGTAAGCATCATATTCGTGACGCTCGCCTTTATCCTCGGCATTCTCGGAGGAACCGCGTCCGCCGTGATAGAAATGGCAAAAACTCAGGAGGTTACTCTCGCACTTTTCCTCGGCGTCTTCTTTTCTCTGGTGCTTATCTCCGCAGGCCTCTTTCTGATAATGGTAACCCTGTCCATAACCGTTTACGGCATTGCGTTTACGGCATTTGACGGGTTAAAACCGTTTAACGCGTTGAAAGAAACGGTGAAATACCTTTATTCCACGCCTTCTTCGATAGCATTTTACGTTATTCTGCTGATAGGGTATACGCTCGCGGGGTTTATCGTAGTTCTGATAGGCACGCCTCTTACGCTGATACCGATAATAGGGCCGATATTATCCCTGCCGTACCAGATTGTCACCTATGCAGTTCAGGGTTATGTAAGCCTCATCATGCTCTCTTCGGTGTTTCATTTTTATTATAAAACGAGACAGGTTTCGCCGCCCCTTCAATCCAGTCTCGATTCAGATGCTTCTCCGAATATAGAAGGCGGGCAGCCTCCTCTTCCCGTGGAAACGGATCCGACGCGGCAAGAGTAATATCAAAGACCTCTTCAAAAGCTGATTTTATTCGTCTCTTAAAGATTTCACGATTGAAATCCGGAAGCAATTCTTTTAAGCCGGATATCCCCTTGCCGTCATTTTTGAATACCATCCGTACTTTCCCGTAATCAATAGAATAGGGTATCGAACCCTGTTGCAAAAATCCGTCCTGCCATCTTTTTTGCGCTGAACCAATGAGTTTTTTACCGTTTAAACTAAGTTCTCCGTAAGAAGTGGACTTAAAACAGAGAGGGCTTCTCGTAAGGTTTCTTCCGGATTCACGGTCTGTTTTTATGACAACAGGCAAGCTCATCTTTTGCAGCGCATCGTAAAACGCAGCGCTTAATTTGCGGTATGTCTCAAGAAGGCCGTTAGAAAAATGTCCCTCATTCCTCGCGGAAAAACTGTAGGTAAGCTCGTCGCCGTGCAGTATTCCCCTCCCGCCGGTCGGCCTCCTGACAACGGGAATGTTATTATTTTCACAATATCGGAGATCGATGTCCGATATTTTCTGGAATGAGCCGAGGCTGACCGATTGCCTGTCCCATCCGTATAATCTCAGCGTCGGAGGAGCGTCTCCATTCCGAACGGAGATCGCTATGGCTTCATCGAGAGCCATGTTATAAGCCGCATTGCAAGGACCCGAATCTATAAGTCGCCAAACAGTCATGTGGAAATTGTATCGAAATGAGCAGACAGGGCATTGTATTGGAGCGGTTTCACCAGCTCGAAGTTTCGCCGTGACGGCGAAACCGAGCTGGTGCCTCGGAGACGGACATGGATGTCCGGCGAGAATGAGCGGAAATACTGTGCCCTGTCTGCTTTTATGGGCATTTTTTATTCCTTTGCCGCTTCGAGCAATATCTTATGCCTGATAAGAGATATTTCCTTTACGTGCCCTTCAAAGGTCTTCTGCTCGCCGAAGAGATTTTTCAGATATATCCTGCCGCCTTCCGGAACAAGGACATCCACGTTTTCGAGATAAAGCTCTTCCTTTCCTTCTTTTACAATATACGCATTCGCCTCACACATCTTACCCCTCCTTTAAATCTTCATATATTCTTGCAATCAGTTTTTCCACAAGGTGGGGTAAGGGCTCCTTTGCAGCGCCGATTACCTCCACATATTCCTGATTGAGCGGGATCAGGAACTTTTTCGCGTGGGATGATGTTATTGCCTCCGCCATTTTTGGGGTCAGCTCTCCGAGCATGGCATTTGGAAGCGCAATGCTCAGGGGGCCTGTGATAACATCGACCCTGCCCGCGTTCCATGCTATTGCGTTTTCTCCGGTAGCGCCTTTATTTGCCCGCGCCTTCATCATGGCTGTAGTGGCCGTGGAATTGGTTCCGAGGGCTATAATCTCGATTTTATCCCCGAACTCTTCCCTTAAAAGTTTGACGATAAGGCTGCCTATTCCGCCGCCCTGACCGTCTATTACGGCTATCTTCTTCATGTTTTAAGTATACTCAAAAAATACGTTAAAAGACAAAACGCATGTTATAATTTCTGATGCTCGATATATTGAAAATCGCCTTGGTTTTTACCGCAATACTCGTACTTCTCAGGCTGAAATGGAACATAGGATATGTCCTTTTAGTCGCTTCCGGACTTCTTGCGGCTCTTTATCTTATGCCGTTTCCCGCAATAGCATCAACATTAAGATCAACCGTCACCGACATCGTTACGATAAAACTCTTTTTTGCTCTTACGCTTATCAGGTCTCTGGAAATGGTCTTGAGGGAAAAAGAGGTATTGGCGAGGATGATGGAGGCGTCGCGCAATCTTTTAAAAAGGAAAAAGGCTGTTATTATCTCCATGCCCATGCTGATAGGGCTTCTTCCGTCATTGGGCGGAGCTTATTTCTCCGCGCCTATGGTCGATGAATCCACAAAAGGGCTTGCTATGTCCGCTGAAGAAAAGGGCTTCATCAATTACTGGTTCAGGCATCCTTGGGAATACGTCTCTCCCCTTTATCCCGGAATACTCCTCGCCTCCGCCATAACGGCAATAGAACTGAGGAATCTTATGCTGGCGAATATGACCTACGCGGTTATTATTTTCGCGACAGGATTTATATTCAGCATGAGAGGACTGAAAGGTGAATTTACCAAAAAGGCCAAGATAGAAAAAAAAGAATTATGGAGCTTTTTACCCGTTTCACTGATCCTTGTAATGGTTATGGCCTTCGGCATAGAGCTCTATTACGCTCTCGGCTTTACGATAGCAGGGCTGTTTTTATTCTACAGGGTCGGCATAAAGGATATATTCAGGACATTGAAGCACGGATTCGCGCTGGAGGTTATTGTCCTTATATTCGGGGCAATGCTTTTTAAGTTCGCGATGGAGAATTCAGGGGCCGTGGTTCATCTGAGCCGTTATTTTACGGAGAAAGGCATACCACTGCTTCCGATACTTTTTATGCTGCCTTTCATCAGCGGCCTCCTCACGGGCCTGACCGTAGGCTTTGTTGGCGGCACATTTCCGTTAATACTGAGCCTTGCAGGCGGCGCTCATCTCAATGAGATAACATTCGCCTTTGCCTCAGGCTTTGTCGGAGTGCTGCTTTCGCCCGTCCACCTCTGCTTCGTTCTCACGCGCGAGTATTTTAAGGCGGATGTCGCGGGGATTTATAAAAAGACAATCCCCGGCTGCGCGATGATCATGGCAGGAGCGCTGGCAGTTTATTTTATTTTATAACCTCTACTCCCATATACTGCCTCAACGCCTCCGGCACTATAACCGTCCCGTCTTTTTGCTGGTAGTTTTCGAGTATAGCTACAAGCGTTCTTCCGATTGCAAGGCCTGAGCCGTTTAGTGTATGAACGAATTCCGTTCCTTTTTTGCCTTCGCGCTTGAATCTTATGTTAGCCCTTCTTGCCTGAAAGTCCTCGAAATTGGAGCATGAGGAAATTTCCCTGTATCTCTGCTGTCCCGGAAGCCATACCTCGATGTCATAGGTCTTTGCCGATGAAAAACCCATATCTCCGGTGCAAAGGGCAACGACGCGATACGGAAGTCCGAGCTTCTGTAAAATATCTTCTGCATTTGAAGTCAGCTTTTCAAGCTCATCATAAGAATCTTCAGGCCTTACAAACTTTACAAGTTCGACCTTATTGAACTGATGCTGCCTTATGAGCCCCCTTACATCCTTTCCGTATGAGCCTGCCTCGCGCCTGAAGCAAGGAGTATATGCGGTGTAATAAATGGGCAACTGGTCTTCCCTTAAAATCTCGCCTCTATGAATATTCGTTACAGGCACTTCCGCCGTAGGAATCAGATAAAATTCAGGATCAACTGTCCTGAAAAGGTCTTCAGAGAATTTCGGGAGCTGTCCTGTTCCTGTCATGCTTTCCCTGTTTACGAGGATCGGCGGGAATATCTCTTTATATCCCTTTGACGTGTGCAGATCGAGCATTAAGTTCATTAATGCCCTTTCGAGCCTTGCTCCAAACCCCTTCATGACTGCAAATCTCGCTCCCGCGATTTTTGCGCCTCTTTCAAAGTCAATAATGTCGAGGGTCTCCGCAATGTCCCAGTGATTCAAAGGCTCGAAATCAAACGCGCGCGGCTCTCCCCATTTTCTCACTTCGACATTTTCCGTCTCGTCCTTTCCCGCAGGCACGGACTCGTGCGGGATATTAGGTATATTCAGCAAAAACAGCCCTGTCTTTTCCTCAATTCCTTTAAGAACTTCATCTATTTCTTTTATTCTGTCGGATACGCCCTTCATCTCGGCTATGAGCTTTTCCGCATCCTGTTTTTGTTTTTTCAGGTTGCCTATCTCTTCCGAGACGACATTTCGTTTGTTCCTTAATTCCTCCGCTTCTTTCAAGAATTTAAGCCTTTCTTCTTCGAGGGATAAAAATTCGGACAACCCAATGTCAGAACCCCGCTTTTGAAGGGCATTTTTTAAAGTATCAATATTTTCTCTCACAAACCTTGCATCGAGCATAGAACCTCCATAATTTGCATTAGTGATATAATAGAATTAGCCATGATTAATTTCAAGATTACAGGCCTCGACAACAATTTTCTCACCATCGAAAAGTCCGCGGGAAAATCCATACCCCTCAAGCTTGGAGAACTCGTGAAGGCGGAAGTGATGGATCTGCTTCCAACAGGCGGCGTAACTCTTAAGATAAAAGGCAACTTTATTACAGCCCAGACAACAGTGCCGCTCGAAAAAGGCGCGGAGGCATTTTTCAAGGTAACGTCATTGCCTACGGACGGCAAGGAATTGAAGCTTCAGTTCATGGGATATATGGATGAGGCGCTTAAAGGCGAAGAACCGCAGCTGCCTTCCTTTAACCTCAAAGAGAGCGCCCTTCCCAAACTTATTCAGGATTTGACTAATAATCTTTCCGAGCTTAAGAGGCTTATTGCATCGGGTGAAAAGGCGGATACGCATACGTCAAAACTGCAGGATCTGAATTCGCAGATATTAAAGGCATTGCCTTCCGACATTAATTCCCTTCCGAAAGAGATGCGGATGCAGCTTCAAACCCTTTTGCAGACAAGCCTTAAAATAACGGGAGAGAGCATTCAGGCAAGGCTCGATAACTTTATAAACCGGCTCCCCGAAGGAATAAAAAGCCTGCCTGTTGTCGAGAACATAAGGAAAGAGCTAATGGTCAGTATAGATAAATTATTGCAGATGCCGATTAAAAGCGCACTGCAGGATACCGGAGTTGCGCTTGAAGCAAAGCTTAAGGCTATCGCTTTAATATTACAGCAGATGGAACAGCCTGAAGCGCAGGAACAGCTTATGGAGGGAAAGAAACCGGCGGATATGCCTTTGAATAAAGAGGCGCTGCCTTTGAGGCCGGAACAGCGTCTTGTTCAGCATGAAACGGCTTCCATAAAAAATGACTTAAAGGCAGGACTTCTCCAGATGAAGGAGCTTCTTTCCGGAGAAGGCAAAGAAGCGATAAAAAATGTTTTAACGCAGGATCTGACGGCTGCACAGAGGGAAGGCGCGGTCAGGGCGGTTGACGGCCTGCTCAAAGACATAGAGACCTTTCAGGTGCTTTCAAAGACAACGGATTCTTTTTACACCTTCCTGCCTGTAAGTTGGAGAGAACTTAAGGACGGCGAAATATCGTTCAAGAGAGGACGCAGCGACGCCAAAGGCATGTCTTATTCCTGCAAGTTAAATCTGGATCTCGAAAGCTTCGGCAAGCTCGACATAATGATAATGATGTATAACAGGGAATTTTTCATCTCATTCAGGGCTGAAAACCCCGCGTTTCAGGCAACCCTCAACAATAATACGGATGAACTTAATGATTCGTTCAAAACAAGGGGAATGAATCTCAAGACAATAAATTTTCTGGATAAAAACGACGCCGCCCTTGAGCAATTCGAAAATCCGGCGAATTCAGGAAAGGCGATAAGCATTAAGGCATAGGCATGGCGGATACGCGTAAAAAAGCAGCGGCGCTCAGGTACGATACAAAGAAGGAGTCTGCCCCGAGGGTGGTTGCAAAGGGCAAGGGCAAGATAGCGGAGCAGATACTTAAGGTAGCGAAGGATCATAAGGTTCCGATAAAAGACGACCCTCAGCTTGTTGAAGTTCTTTCCACTCTCGATCTGCATCAGGAGATCCCGCCGGAGCTTTACAGGGCGGTTGCGGAGATACTGGCGTTTGTGTATAGGATGACTAAAAAAGTGCAATAGTTTGCATATAGGACATAGCATTTTCGCTCATTCTCGAAAGGCATCCCGCCTTTCTCCGAGGCTACGCCGGCCCGCTTAGCCATCCGTGGCACGCTTGGGCTGCCGAAGTCCGCTCAAATACTATATCCTATATGCTTATATGCGTAAAACATAATTTATGAAAGTCCTTATCAAAATTTATAACACGCTATATTCCTTCTACGGCCCGCAATATTGGTGGCCGGGAGATACTCCTTTTGAGATTGCTGTGGGCGCAATACTGACGCAGAACACAAACTGGGGCAATGTCGAAAAGGCGATAAAGAACCTCAAAAAAGAAAAGGTATTGACGGCAAAGGCATTGCATGAAATGCCGCATCAAAAACTCGCCTCGCTCATAAGACCGGCGGGTTATTTCAACATAAAGGCAAAGAGGCTGAAGTCTTTTATAGATTTCCTTGCGGATAATTACAACGGCAGCATGAAGAGGATGAAAAAAGAGGAGATGGGGTCTCTCAGAAAAAAGCTCCTCGATGTCCACGGCATCGGGCCTGAGACAGCGGATTCGATTCTACTTTACGCGCTCGATAAGCCTGTATTCGTGATTGACGCGTATACAAAACGGGTTCTTTCCCGGCATAAAATTTTGGATTACAATGCGTCTTATGACGAATATCAAACCATTTTTCATAAGGAATTGGACGAGGACTTGCAGTTATTCAATGAATATCATGCCCTGTTCGTAATGGTCGGCAAGGATTATTGCAAACCGAAACCTCTGTGCGAAAAGTGCCCGTTAAATGTTTTCTTGCAAAGACCTGCGAAAATTGGTAGAGTGAAATATAAATCTGCCTGAAAGGAGCCGAATATGCATTGCATGAACCGCAGGAAATTTGTAAAATCGGCGGCAATAACAATTGCCGGACTCTCCGTGCCTAATTTTATCGACAGCCTTGTTTCAGACCTCGGCGCATCCGAAAGAATAGATCTTGCCGTTGCCCGCGGCGCGTCTCCCGCAAAAATCACAAGGGCTGCCGTCGATGCAATGGGAGGCATGAAGAAGTTCGTTTCGCGCGGAGATATTGTGGTCGTAAAGCCCAATATGGC
>MHDU01000005.1 GCA_001803635.1 Nitrospirae bacterium GWB2_47_37
TCCCGTCATCCGCATCGGCGCTTAGTTATTGAGTAATTCGCTGGATATCTATGCTTTGAACGTAAACCTGCACTTGTAAAGTCTTTGGAGCCGTATCTTCCATACCTTGAAGCGGATTTGCGCTTTGTGTCGAAATTTTTCAAATGTTTGATTGCATGTTAATTTGTAGAGATGGTGAAAGGACTGATATAATAATCGAATTCAATAAAAATAAAGGGGCCGATATGGAATTAATCGAAAAAATCGAATCAAAAAGAGCGCAGATAGGCGTTATCGGGCTCGGCTACGTAGGGCTGCCGCTTGTGATGGAGTTTTGTAAAAAAGGCTTTTCCGTAACCGGATTCGACGTGGATTCCCAAAAAGTAGAGATGCTCAAACAAGGCAAGAGTTATATTAAACACATCGATTCTTCAAAGATCAGCCAATGCGGGCCGCTATTTTCCCCTACAACCGAGTTTAATAAATTGCCTGATATGGACTGCATAATCATCTGCGTTCCCACGCCACTGGACAATCACCGGGAGCCTGATATGACGTATGTTTTCGATACGACTAAAACAATCGCTCAATATCTCCGCAAAGGACAACTTATAGCGCTCGAATCCACCACCTATCCCGGAACCACGGATGTGGATATGAGGCTGATACTCGAACAAACCGGCTTAAAGGCCGGAAAAGACTTCTATCTTGCATATTCACCGGAGCGCGAAGATCCGGGCAATAAGGATTTTTCGACCTCGAGCATAAATAAAGTGGTCGGCGGATATACGGAAAAATGCCTTGCCGTTGCAAAAGCCCTTTATGATCAAATAGTAGTAAAAACAGTGCCTGTATCATCTACGAAAGTCGCAGAGGCTACAAAACTACTCGAAAATATCTACCGGGGGGTAAACATAGCCCTTGTAAACGAGCTTAAAATGCTCTTTGACAGGATGGATATAGATGTATGGGAAGTTATAAATGCCGCAAAAACAAAACCGTTCGGCTTTCAGGCATTTTATCCCGGACCCGGTCTCGGCGGGCACTGCATACCCATAGACCCGTTTTATCTCACATGGAAGGCGCGGGAATACGACTTCCCTACACGTTTTATAGAGCTTGCAGGGGAGATCAACACCCAAATGCCTTATTATATCGTGGAAAAGGCCGGGTTGATTCTCAACCGATACGGCAAATCCCTGAACGGTTCAAAAATACTTGTCCTTGGAATGGCGTACAAAAAAGACGTGGACGACCAGAGAGAATCACCGTCTTTAAAAATCGTAGAACTGCTGAAAGAAAGGGGAGCGGATGTTTTATACAACGACCCGCATGTCCCTGTATGCAAGGGACACCGCCACTATCCGGGCATAGACATGCGCTCGGTCGAACTCACGAAAGATATATTGAATAATTCCGATATGGCGCTGCTTTTGACCGACCATTCCGCTTATGATTACGCCTTTATAGAGAGACATTCGAAATGCATCGTTGACACACGGGACGCCTTCAGAAAAAATAAAATCAATAGTGAGAAAATAATAAGGGCGTAAAAATCAATATTTCCATTATCTACGCGCTTACGGCAATTTTCTTTATTTCCGCGTTGCCCGGTGCGCCATAAGCAACCGTCCGCCCTGCAGATGCAGGCTGTTGGACATTTTTACCGTTCCTGCATAACTCAGCCCAGGCATCACGGATAGGAACGAGAATATCTATTACCTCGTTTATTTTTGCGGCATCGTTCTTTAAGTTTGCCTTTGTAAGTTGAATAAGAATGTAGTCATAAAGGCCGTTAAGATTTTTAGCTATTTCTTCGCCCTTCTGCATATCGAGGCATGACTGCATATAATCGATGATCTTTATTGTTTTTTCTATGAAAATCAGCTTTTTCCTTTTATCTTTACCCATAGTCGCTAAAGCCTTTTTCAAGAAATCAATTGCGCCGTTATAGAGCATAAGCACCGTTTCTTCGGGGGGAGCGGATGAAATCTGGTTGTTCTTGTATTGCTGCGCCGCATTCTTAATCACCATATAAAATATTCCTCCTTTTTGTTAAAAAGCCTGTTTACTCTATTTTTTGATACCGGTAATTTGAGCAAGCTGGTTTGTAATGTACTGGCTCTGCACATTCAATTTGCCGAGCAAGACCTCAAGCCTTGCGAATTGCTCCCTCAATCTCTGTTCCTTTGTAATAAGCCTTTTTTCTATTCTCTCTTGCTGCGCCTTTACGTTATCGACTGTTTTCTGTATAGACTGCTCTTTCGATTTTAGAATGCCGGTGCTCGAATTTGTGTAACTATCAAGTATCGACGGCAGCTTATCGGCTACGCCGGAGGAGATCTTTACAGTGCCGAACCCTCCTGTCTGGTTCGATTCCGTGCTTATTTTCAGTCCTTCCTCAGGAAATCCCGTCACGCCGGTCAGAGTGTTACCCGTGCCTGTTGCCCTCCGGTTATTCATAGTGCCGACAATATCGACACCTTCGTCATCGTCGGAACCTGCAACTGACGACTTAAAGCCTATCTGTCCTGCTACATCTCCTGTGCTCGACGTAACCTTAAAATATATGTCTGCGCCGTAGTCCGTAGATGTGATCCTGACCTTTCCGCTCTCATTCGATGCTGAAAGACCGACATCGTTGGTAGCAAAAGCGCTGTTCAAATTATTGACGATGGTGCTTATAGTGGCATTAGCGCTGAATGCAACAGAAAAACCTGTATAGTCGGGACTGCTTTCAGTCTTGTTGCTGGAATACAGAAACGTAAGTGTTTCCGCTGCTGTAATACCGCCGGAAGCAATCGTCTCATTTCCGAGCAGTGTCGCCTTTTCAGGCGCGGTGGTAACCGATATATTGTGAGTCCCTGACTGGGTCTTAGATGTCTTGCTCACAAAGGTTATAGCGCTGTTTGAAGCAGTGCCTGTCCCTATAAATAATTTTGCCACAGCATCCGGATTGGAACTTAAAGCGCTGCCGAGCGTTGTCTCATTCAGCGAAAGCTTTCCTGTCTTTCCGTCCGAGGAAATGCCTATCTGAGAAAGGTTTGTATAATCGGAACTGGACAGGCCGGGTATCACGCCGTGAATTATATCGCCTATTTTTTTTCTTATCTCCAACAATGTAGGATCGCCAAGCAGCGGATTCTTCTTTTTTGTTGAAGAATTATAAGTTAACTGATCGTTTATAGCCTTGATCAGGGTGTTGTATGAATCTACGAAACTCTTAACGGAACTCTTTGCCGATGAGGTATCCGATGACACTGTCAATGTTACGGTTGAGGACGTATCCGCCTTCAAAAGGTTCAAAGTTACGCCCTGAATGGCGTCATCGATGGTATTTGTACTTTTAGTAATTGTTGCATTATCAACCTCTATGACCGCATCCTGAGCGGCCTGCATTTCGGGGTTAAAGACATCGACAGTAAATCTATCCCCTGCTACAAGGTCGCTTCCTGCCGAAAATTGAATTTTAACGCCCTCGCTGTCCGCGCTGTCAGAATTGGTTCCGTCTATATATTCATTCGTATAATCAACGGTAGTGCTTATAGCGCCGCCGGAAGTATCGGTCCCTGCCGTAGAGCTAAAAGTAGAGCCGTCATAACCTTTAAATGTTATGCCGCCGTCTGTAGAATACTTATACGTTGCCTGCATAAGTAGAACTATTTGTACCCGAATTGGATGTAACAGTGCCTCCATAGCCGTTGGTTGTATACGCATACGCATCCTCTATCTTTTTATTCGTGAAATCGAGGTTCGTATCGTTTTGGGTAATATAGATGGTATTGGATGATCCGGCATCGTCTGCCGTTAAAACAAGGCGATACGGATTCGAACCCGTGCCGTCATTGAGAATAGACGCCGTCACTCCTGCGTTTGCAGAATTTATGTCGTCTCTCAATCCCTGAAGGGTTATTGAACTGTTAACGCTGACTGTCGTTACAGAGCCGCCGCTGCCGACCTTAAATTTAAAACTTCCGGATGCCGATGCAATCGCAGTTGTATTTTCATCTACCTGCCCATTCGACGCCTTTTTATTGGCCGCGGCAAGCTGGTTTACCTGAATGGAATAGCTTCCTGCAGTCGCCGTGCTCGAAGCTGAAACAGTAAGAAGTTCCGCGCCGTCGGACGTCTTCGTAACAGAAGCGGTCTTGGTGTTAAATTTAGAAGAACTGTTAAGAGCCGAGAGCGCAGATTTAAAGGATGACAGCTTTGTATTCATATCGAGGACAGAGGCGATTTTTAATTCATAGTCTTTCTGCCTGTTCTGGAGGATCGTTATAGGCTGCCTCTCAAGATTTATCAATCCCGATACAAGCTCGTCGGCATTGATTCCGGATATTAGCCCGCTGGAAGAAATTCCCATAAGTCCTCCTATATAAAAAATAGACCGCTATTGATTATTTATTTATCGGCAAAAATGCATTAAAACTTTAGCAAAAACACTTCAAAATAATACTCAGAAAAAAAGCAGACGACCAACATTAAGGTTTGGGCGTGTTTTTCGCCGAATCCGTTTTTTTTGCCGGCCGTCTGTTTTAATACTTTTTGCTGAACAACAATGCCTGTATCTTATCAAAATGAGCTATGAGCTTCACCATCTCTTCCGGCGGTATCTGCCTTATAACCTCGCCGCTTTTGCCGTCAACCACGCTTACAATAACCCGCTTTGTAGATTCGTCTATGCGGAAATTCAACTCGGTATTATAGAAAAGCTGCGCTATATCGTTAGCCTTGCCTACCGCGTTGCCGAGATCCATATTTATCTGCTCTGGAGTTTCCTGCGGGGAATTGACGGCCGGCTGCGCTCCTGCTGCTTGGGCAGTCCCCTGTATCGCATTTATAACTCCGCTTATCTCCATTTCAATTCTCCCTTAATTAATAAATTAATATCAGAGAACGAGGGGATTGCCCCTCGTTCTCTGAATAATAAGGTTTATACTATCTCAGCAACTGCAGAGCTATCTGAGGCAGTGTATTTGCCTGAGCTAACATTGCAGTACCGGCCTGTACCAGTATCTGGTTCTTTGTGAACTTTGCGGTCTCGAACGCGAAGTCTGCGTCTCTGATCCGGCTCTCTGATGCGGCCATGTTCTCGGATGCCGTCTCAAGGCTTGCTACTGTAAACTCAAGCCTGTTCTGGATAGCGCCGAGTTCCGACCGTTTGGAGTTGAGCTGGTCGAGCGCCGCGTCAATGCTGAGGATCGCGCTTTCCGCTCCCGACTGCGATGAAATATCAAGCAGGCTCACCCTGTAGGTGAGGTCGGCAGCATATGTCTTTGCCTCGATATTCGAGCCGAGCTCGGTAACATTCGTTCCGCTGATGGTTATGGAATCTTTGGAATTCAGCGAAACCGTGCCGCGATAATTATTTGTGGAGTTGACGGAAGCGGCCCCGCTCGAAAGCTTGGTTACGCCTGCCGCAGTAGTATCCACAAATACGCTGATATTCCTTCCGTCAGCCGAAGTCAATGTCAGCTTGCCGTTGGCAATGCTTGCCGTAACTCCGGTATCAGACGAGAACGAGTTGATGGCGGTTACCAGTTCACCGCTGCCGTCGCCGGCGCTTACCGAAACGGATCCTATATTAACACCGTTGATATAGAACGAACCGGTGTTAAGGGTTCCCGCCGCTACCGTGTCGTTTCCTGTTACGATATTGGCATTTGCTATACCGTCGACATTAGTGGTTCCTTTAACGGCGTCAATAGCTGCAGCCCTTGCTAACGCGCTTGTCTGGCCGTTATAGGTGGTTATTGTTCCGGCGTCTCCCGACGTAGTGCTTGTCATAAACGCGCTCGCTGCTACGCTGGTGCCGCCGAGACCTGTTAGTCCGGTAGCCATGGCAAACCCTGAACCAACTCCCATCAGCGACAAGTCAACACCCTTTGTGGCAATCAGCACAAGCCCTTTCGCTGTGGCTATAGTTCCGGATGCCTCAACAGAAGCATACGTCCTTGCCTTTATGTAAGGAACGCTTGCGTTGTTTATCAGATTGCTGATCGCTGTGATATAGCTTGCCTTTGAAGCGTTTGTAGAGAAAGTATAGGCCTTAAGCGACGCTGTAGTGCCGTAGCTGATGGACGTGCCGTTGATCTTCACATAGTTCGTAGCGCCGTACCAATAGCCGGAAGCCACCTGTATGCTTGCTGTTATCGTTCCAACACCCACATTCGTTCCGGCAGCACCGCCTACAAGAGAGCCCGCGGTGGTGTTTCCGATACTCGCAAAGAACTGAATAGATGAATAGCTGCCTGCGATGCTTCCCATCAACCCTGTGATGTTAACAGTCAGCGTTCCAGCGGCAATCGTGCCGGAGCCCTCTGTTGCTCCTATTGTAGCATAGCCGTTTGTCTGAAGGGATGCAAAACCGTCAATAAAGGTAGCTGTATCCCCGACTTTAATGGAAGCGGCAAAGGTTGACATAGAGGCAAGTGACGCTGCCAATGAGGCGGTGAGAGCCGTTGTATCAAAACTTGCATTTTCGATAAGCAAGCTGCCTATATCTCCGGCGTCGTTCAACCTGACTATTGTGCTGTATGAAGTTATGCTTGCGCCTCCTGTTGCGGTATGTACCCCGCCATCCGCATTGGTTGCCGCAAAAGAACCTTGCGTCTCAATCTCGGCGCCGATTATCTCGAGGACGGAGACCTGATCATCGCTTGTTCCTGTGGTTATCTGTTCGCCGTTGATTTTTACTTCACCGGTAGTTATGTTGCCGCCTATACCGGTATTTACTCCGCCGTCAGACAGGGTACCGGTTACAGTGGCCCTTTTACCGATGGACTTAGCTCTTACATCGGCAGCGTCAATCTTGACCGTCTGCTGATAGTTAGCGCCGATATGGAAATATTTTCCTGTGAATGAGCCGTCGGTAAGGGTCTGCGTGTTAAACTCAGTTGTGGTGGCTATCCTTGTCAGTTCGCCTAAAAGGGCCTCCGCTTCGACCTTAAGGTTTGAACGGTCTGTCGCGGTGTTTTCATCGGATGACGACTGAACCGCAAGCTCTCTCATCCTCTGAAGGATATTGGTTATGGTGTTATAACCGCCTTCAGCAGTCTGCACAAGCGATATGGCGTTATTAACGTTCCTTACCGCCTGATTGAGTCCTTTGACCTGCGCGTTCAGTTTTGTAGCGATTGCGAGACCGGCTGCGTCGTCCGCCGCCCTATTGATCCTTAGACCTGAGGAGAGCTTTTCTAAGGATTTGCCCAGTTGGGTGTTGTTTGCTCCCAAATTTCTCTGCGCGTTAACTGCCGCAATATTACTGTTGACTATAAGTGCCATATCTTCCTCCTTGAATGCTGTTCTTTCGGGCTTCCTTGCCCTTTTTGCGTCAAGCGTTACAACTTAATGCGTTTAATGTCCTTTTTCACCTCCTTTTTCACGCATAGGCTGTCACGCCTTTTTCGCTTGTCTATTTTATCGGCGGGGATTTTTAAAACTTTAGCGTTGCAAAGGGCCGGTCTGTTTAGTATAATAATGACATGGGAACCGCCATAATATTCGACACGTACGCATATGTTAAAAAGCTCAAGG
>MHDU01000006.1 GCA_001803635.1 Nitrospirae bacterium GWB2_47_37
TGACGCTCGCCAACAATACCGAGCTTGAAATCACCGAGTTTGTCGTAGGCAAAGACAAAAAAGACGGCGTGTTCAGCGTAACGCAAGGCAAGCTGAGGGCGTCCGTCACAAAGCTTGCCGGAGAGCAGGTGAACTTTAAGGTCAAAAGCCCGACCGCAGTTGCGGGAATTAAAGGCACCGAATTCATGATGATGACTCAGGGGCTTGCGAACGTATTTTTCGGGAACGAAGGGCAGGTAGAGATAACAGGCGCCGATACCGCCTCAAAACCGTTGACGGTTGACGCAATGGTTCAGAACACGAGAGGATATGTGCCTACAGACCCCGTAAAGATCGAGCCTGACACGCCGCTTTACACGGCAAAGAAAAACTTTGAAGAGATAACGGAGGCAACGCCTCCAAAGGAGTGGGAGCTTTCCGGCAATCTTCCGAACATCATAGCGCGGTGGAATATAAATTACGGCCGTTATCTTGCCGACTCCGGAAGATATGAGGAAGCCCTTTATGTATTTCAGATAGCCCTCGATCTCACTAACCTGCCCGATATACGCAGCGATGCGCGGCTCGAAAGAGGAGCGGTTTATTCGAGGTTCTTGAGGAATCCCGAGGCGGCCCTTGCCGAATACCTTCTGGTGATAGAGACATATCCGGTAGTTGCACAGAGAGAGACATCTCTGTATCTTGCGGGAATGACCTTATATGAACTTGACCTCAAGGATCAGGCAAGGGAAAAACTCACGCAGTATAAAAGAGATTATCCGTCGGGAAAACATATCAGGAACGTAGAGACGATACTGAACCTGCTTGAGAAATAGCAGAGATTCAAAACATGGGGAGATTTATGAAAAGTATATTTATTGCGTTGTTTTCAGCTGTTCTTATATCTTCAAACCTTTACGCCGCGCAATCCACGATCGCGCAGGGCGAAGGCTATGCCTGCATGGGCGAGGATAAGTCCAAGAGGCAGACCGAGCAGGCTGCGGAAACCGATGCGAAAAGAAAGGCGATGGAGTCTGCGGCGAGCTATATAAAGAGCGAGACGCATGTCAAGGACTTCGAGCTTGAAAAGGATATGGTGTCGGCTTATACCAACGCGACATTGAAGAATATCAGGGTGCTTGAGAAAAGCTGGTATAAAGACCCGTCATCCGGGGACTGTTATAAGATAAAAATAAGCGCCGAAGTGGTTCCGGATGAAAAGGCGATGGAAAGGGTGTCGAAGTCAAAGCAGGTCTTGGATGATCCGTCGGCGCCCCTTGCGATTCAACTCTGGACGGATAAAAAGGCGTATGTAAGCGGGGATAAGATAAGGGTTTACATCAAAGGCAATAAGCCTTTTTACGCCGTTGTTATTTATAAAGACGTCAAAGGAGAAATGCTCCAGCTTTTGCCGAATCCTTACAGGTCGGATAATTATTTCAGCGGCGGTGTTGTTTACGAAATCCCTTCGGGCAATGACCGGTTCGAGCTTGAGGTCAGCCCTCCGTTCGGCGAAGAAAACATATATGTATATGCAAGCACGTCTCCTTTGGGGGATATTAAGCTCAAGGCTGAAGGCGGGGTTTATCAGGTCAAGACAAAAGAGAAGGACATAGGCGGCATGACGAGGGCGGTAAAGTTAAAGGAAAAGACAGGCAGCAAGGCCTCGGCTGCGTCTGAGTTCTTTGAAGAAAAGGCTGTTTTAAAGACAGGGAGGGAAAAATGAAGAGATTAATAAATATTGAGCGGGGACAGTCCCGATTCTACGGCTGCGCCCGTAAATCCGGGACAGTCCCCTATGCGATTTTTTTCATAATAGTATTAGCCGCAATGTTTTTTGTTCCATGCGCCGAAATAAAGGCTGCCGAGCCTCCTTCAGAGCCGATACTCCGCATAGAGACCGGAATGCACACGTCGGCGATAAAGAGGGTAGGCATCGACGCCGAGAACAGATACCTTGCCACAGGGGCCGACGATAAAACCGTCCGCGTATGGGATCTGTCCACAGGCAGGCTGATAAAGATATTGAGGATCCCGGTGGGAGACGGCAACGAGGGCAAGGTTTACGCGCTTGCAATGTCTCCGGACGGCAGGACTATAGCCTGCGCGGGGTGGACGGGACAGCAGTGGGACAATATGTATGCCTCTGTCTATTTATTCGACCGCGAAAGCGGAAAGCTTATAAAAAGGATATCCGGACTGAATGCGACGATATTCAATCTCAGTTATTCAAAGGACGGGCGTTATCTTGCGGTGACTTTATGGAACATTTACGGCGTAAAGGTCTATCGCACGTCTGACTGGTCCCTCGCAGCCGAGGATACGAATTACGGCAGCGACAGCTACGGCTCGGATTTCGACAGGGAGGGCAGGCTCGTAACCACGTCGTGGGACGGCTACATACGCCTGTATGACAGGAATTTCCAGCTCATTGCAAAAACAAAGTCTCCCGGAGGAGGCAAGCCTTACGGCATAAGCTTCTCGCCCGACGGTTCGAAGATCGTGGTAGGCTTTAACGATACGACGAAGGTAGACGTGGTTTCAGGCAGAGACCTCTCATATCTTTATTCGCCCAATACAACCGGGGTCAACAACGGCAACCTCGCTGTCGTCTCATGGTCGGCCGACGGAAGGTATATTTACGCGGGCGGCATGTACCAGAAAATATTCGCGGGCATCTGGAGATTCGCCATGCTCAGATGGGGAGATGAAGGCAGGACGGCATATATAGATATGGTCGCATCCGACAACACGATACTTCATATGCAGCCTTTAAGGTACGGCGGCATTGTTTATGGGGCGTACGATCCGGCATTCGGAATTTTCGACGCGTTTAACAACAGGGTTATTTATAACAGCGCTTCTATCGCGGATTACAGGAACAGCGATGCTACGTTTTCCGTATCACACGACGGCTCTACAGTACAATTCGGCTATGACGTATGGGGGAAATCGCCCGCCCGGTTCTCGATCCCGGACCGTCTCCTGACAATAGATCCGGGCTATCAGAATTCCGGTCAGCTTAAACTTCCCGTAACATCCGCGCCGGGATTGAATATAACGGACTGGCGGGATAACCATAATCCTAAGGTTAACGGAACGCCTCTGAAAATCAAGCAATACGAATCGTCTCGGAGTGTCGCCGTATCGCCCGACGGAAACGGCATCCTCCTCGGAGCCGACTGGAACCTCAGGCTTTTTGACAGGAACGGCTATGAAAAATGGAGCATCCCCATACCCGGAGTAGCGTGGAGCGTGAATATTTCGGGCAACGGCAAGATCGCGCTTGCGGCATTCGGAGACGGAACTATCAGATGGTACCGGATGAGCGATGGAAAAGAGCTTCTGGCCTTTTTCCCGCACAAAGATAAAAAGAGGTGGGCGATATGGACGCCTTCAGGATATTACGACGCCTCTCCCGGAGCGGACGATATAATCGGCTGGCATCTAAACAACGGCAAAGAGAGCGAGGCATACTTCTTCCCTATATCCAAATTCAGGGCTACATACTACAGGCCAGATGTAGTCGCAAAGGTTTTCAATACCATCGATGAAGTAGAAGCGGTAAGACTTGCTAATGAGGAATCCGGAAGAAGCCGGCAGGAGGCAGCTATTCAGAAAATGCTTCCGCCTGTAGTAACCATCGTCTCGCCCGCGGAAAATACGACGGTATCCTCTGCCGATATTACAGTCAGATACAGCGTCCGCATGCCGTCAGGAGAACCTATAACAGGCGTGAGGGCGTTGATTGACGGAAGGCCTGCTTCTTCCCAGAGGGGTATTCAGATAGTGCCTAAGGACAAGGATGTAATGGAAATGAAGGTCACAATTCCGGAAAAGGACGTGGAGCTTTCAATAGTCGCTGAAAACAGGTTTTCGGTGAGCGATCCGGCCACTGTAAGGCTTAAGTGGAGAGGGGCTGTTAAAAAGGAAGAATTTATAATCAAGCCCAAGCTTTATGTCCTTGCCGTAGGCGTGAGCAGATATATGGATAAAAGCCTAAAGCTCGAATTCGCCGCAAAGGACGCTGCGGACTTTTCAACGGCGCTCATGAAACAGAAAAGTGGAATTTATAGGGATGTGGTTATCAAGACCATTACGGATGAAAAGGCAACAAAGGACGAGATACTCGACGGTCTTGAATGGCTCCAGAGAGAGACGACGAGCAAGGACGTGGCAATGGTCTTTATCGCCGGGCACGGAGTTAACGACCCCACCGGCATTTATTATTTTCTGCCCGTCAACGCTAATATCGAGAAATTAAAGCGGACAGGCCTCGCGTTTTCGGATATTAAGAATACGGTAGCCTCTCTCGCGGGCAAGACGGTACTCTTTATCGATACATGCTATTCAGGCAATATTATGGGCTCTCGAAGGGGCGCGACAGACATCACCGGCGTTGTCAATGAACTTGCGAGCGCTGAAAATGGAGCTATAGTCTTTGCCGCGTCAACAGGCAATCAATATTCGCTTGAAGACAGGGCATGGGGAAACGGCGCGTTCACAAAGGCATTGGTCGAGGGACTAAGCGGAAAGGCCGATTACACGGGCAAGGGAAAGATAACCGTCAACATGCTCGATCTTTATCTTTCGGAAAGGGTAAAGGAATTGACAAAGGGAAAACAGACGCCGACTACCACGAAGCCGAGCACGGTGCCTGATTTCCCGGTTGCGATAAGGAGGTAATATCAGGGCGGCTATGAAGTTACATAGGTTTGTAATATTCACGATAATAGGCATTGCCTCGGCCGCCCTTATAATTTTTATCTATTCGCGGAAGATCGATTTTTTTAATGCCGTCGATCTCAAATTAAAAGATGTCAGGCTTAAGACGCGCGGAACCGTTGCTCCGGACAAAAGGGTAGTTATTGCGGCCATAGACGGCAAGAGCATAAACGAACTCGGAAGATGGCCTTGGGACAGGAAGATAATTGCGCGGCTGGTCGAGAATCTGAAATTGTACGGCGCAAAGACAATCGCCCTCGATATTGTGTATTCCGAACCTTCGAATCCCGGATCCGACAAACAACTTGCCGATGCATTTCGAAGCTCAGGCAGCGTCGTAGGAGGCTATTTTTTTAGGGAAGAGCCTGAACAGCCCGATTCAGGCTCTCTTTCGGCTCTGGAACAATCACGCATAAAGATACTGAAGATACGGGACAATGCAACGGATGTGCCGATTGCGGGCTATCCTTCTGTTGAGTTGAACATACCCTCAATAGCGCAATCCGTTGCCGGCGCCGGTTTTTTCAACATTATTCAGGACAGCGACGGTATTTTGAGATCCTCGAATCTTTTAATAATTTACGAAGGTAATGTTTATCCTTCCCTCGCATTGTCCGCGTTGAGGCATTATGTCGGCAGCGAGATAATCCTCGAAGCCGCGCAATACGGCGTGGACAATCTTCTTATAGGGAATCACCGCATGCCTGTCGATGAGTCCGGCAGGCTCACGCTTAATTATTACGGCAAGGGCGGGACATTTAAAACCATTCCCGCAGTTGATATTATCAAAAACCGGCTGAAGCCCGGCAGCCTGAATGATTCCGTTGTTTTCGTAGGCCCGACAGAGATCGGACTTTCGGATTTGCGGACTACTCCCGTAGATCCCGTGCTTCCGGGCGTGGAGGTTCATGCGACGGTCGCGTCGAACGCCTTGCAGAACAGGTTTATCATAAGGGACGGCCGCGTAACAATGCTGGACATGGCCTTTATCATAATCTTCGCCGTATTGCTGACAACATCGTTGAGTTTTATAAAGAGGACGGTTATTGCGCTTCTATTGTTTTTGATGACGCTCGGCCTTTATTTTTCGATAAATTTTATGGTCTTTGAAAATTATCTTCTCAATACCTCGGTTCTCTTTCCAATGGCGTCAATAACAACGGCATATCTCTGCTCCGAGGCATACAGAAATCTTATAGAAGAAAAGCACAGCAGATTCCTTAAAAAGGCTTTTACGAGTTATGTGTCTCCGGCCCTTGTCGGAGAGATAATGAAAAACCCGGATATGCTTAAATTGGGCGGCGAGAAAAGAAATATAACGGTATTATTTTCGGATATAAGGGGCTTCACCACTATTTCCGAGAAGCTTACGCCGGAAGCCCTCGTGCATTTGCTCAATCAGTATCTGGGGCCTATGACGGATATAGTTCTTCAGCATAGGGGCACTCTCGACAAATATATAGGAGACGCGATAATGGCTTTGTATAACGCCCCGCTCGACGTAGAAGACCATCCACTTCAGGCATGCAGGAGCGCCCTTGTCATGATGGAGAAACTGAAAGACCTTAATGTAGATTTCAAGGCAAACGGATTGCCTGCGGTGGATATCGGCATCGGTATAAACACGGGAGATGTAATTGTCGGCAACATGGGAACGGATGTGAGGTTCGACTATACGGCGATGGGCGATACCGTAAACCTTTCTTCGCGGCTCGAAGGCATGAATAAGATATACAAGACGCATATAATTTTCACCGAATTCACGCTCGATAAACTCAAGACCCTCGGCCTTTTGCAGCAGGTATCGGGAGAAATAAGATTCAGGGAGATGGATTTTATAAAGGTTAAGGGCAAGGACAAGCCGGTCACTATTTATGAGCTTTCCGCGACGATGGACGGCGCTGTCGCCAAGAAATTTGAAGACGCGCTGATGCTTTACAGAAAGCAAAGTTTTAACGAGGCAAAAGAGATATTCGAAAGGCTCGAATCCGAAAACGGCGACAAGACCGCAGGCATA
>MHDU01000007.1 GCA_001803635.1 Nitrospirae bacterium GWB2_47_37
ATTATCGGAAAATATATGAATATGAGCATCCCATTGCGTAAAACCATAATTACGGCCTTTTTGCTCTTCGCTGTCGATGCCTTTGTCCTCAATCAATTTGCAATTGCCGTATTCACCATTATCCTCGGCGTTCCGGTTCTGCTTGTAAAGCTGTTCAAAGCCGGAAAGGACAGGGAGAGGGTGGGTCTGCTTCTGACGAAGGCGGGGATATATGCAATCATGATTATCCTGATTATTGGAACAAATGCTCTTAACAACATGATTGCAGAAAGCAGGGCGAAGGACATTATCGCAGCCTGCGAGCAGTTCAAGGCGAAAAACGGGCGCTATCCGGACAAGCTTACCGAACTGGTACCGGATTATCTTCCCGCAATTCCTGCTGCGAAATATTCGGTGATGGGCGCGCCTTTCCGATATTTTGGCCGTCAGGACAGCCATGCTTTAATGTATGAAGCAGTTCCGCCATATGGGAGGAAGTATTATGTATTCGAGAAAAAGGCGTGGGAATATGTTGATTGAAGCGCAGATGAAAGGAATTAAAGGAGAAAATAAAATATTAACGATCTATCGCTTGTTCGCAATTGTTCTGATGTTGCTTATCTTAACCGGAAACATTTTTGCCGGAGAAGATGATCAGCTTAAAAAAACTTCTGACTATCAGACCCTCCTTAAACGGGTTATGAGCTTCGACCGCACCGTTGATTTCAAGGCATTAAGGCTTTCATATGCTGAAACCCAGGACTATAACCCTTACGGAGACGATAAGGCAAAAAAGGCTGAAATGTTTGAAGCGCTGAGGAATAAGCAGTACGAAAAGGCTGTTTCATCGGCGCAGGCAATACTTGAAAAGAAGTTTGTTGATATCGAAGCCCACTTTGTAAGCAGCATCGCTTTTCGCGAGATGAAGAATGCCGGGAGATACAACTTCCATCACTTTGTTACTGGAGGGCTTATTGACTCGATACTCGACTCGGGAGACGGAAAAACCCCTGAGACCGCCTTTGTAATTATTGAAACAGGCGAGGAGTATGCGCTGCTCGGGATAATAGGATTTGAGGTTGTCCGCCAGAGCCTTATAAAATCGAACGGGCACAGTTATGACAAAATGGAAACGAAACATCGTAAGACAGGAGAGACTGCAATATTCTTTTTTAATGTGGATATACCGTTCAACTGGCTGAATAAACAATTCAAAAAGTAACCGCAACCGGAGGTGAAAAATGATTCACAGATTGTTTTTAGTGATTTTAATCTCTGCGGCTATTTTATTAAGTTCAAATATAGCTTCTGCCGAACCGATGAAATCTTCAGGGCTTGATATCATTGAGTCTGACGAATATGAAATTTTTAACGCGGTTCTCGATAAATATGATGCCTTTGTCTCGCTTGATAAAACGACTATATCCGAAAAGAGATTAGATAATGCCGATGTTGCGCATTTGCAGCGATCAGGCATGCAGATTGATAATTATCTGACCGACGATTTTAACAAGAAAAACAGCAGATCATATGAGCTTGAAAAAAGATTCTCTAAAAAGAGATATTTCATGGATGAATCGCATCCGCGTTTTCCCGACAGTGTCAAGGAAAGCGTAAAAATATCGAGGGCAGGCTTCGATAAAGAAAGAAATGGGGCGGTCATTTTTATAAGGTATCGGAGCATCGCGCCGCAAAAGGCATTTTACGAAGAAGGCAACTTTGTCTTTCTTGAGAGGAAGGAGGGCAAATGGATTGTAGTAAAAACAGTAACGGCATCGCAAAGGTATTATTAATGAAACGCATCTTTCGGATATTGTTCGTTTTTGCTGTCATCGTAGCAGGTCTATGCCCTGCAATCGCCGCTGAAAAGCCGGAGATTTTTGTGCAGTTGGGGCATTCGGGGAGTGTTAAAACTGTAGCTTTTTCTCCAGTATAGAAAATATTGTAAAGGCAGATATGGCTTGGATTTCATAGAAAAAATTAACAACCTAAGGAGGAATTTATGGGTGGTATAGGCGTGCCGGAACTTATTGTTTTGTTTGTGCTTTTTATGCCAATTTGGTTAATTGCATTTGTGGATGTCCTCAGGAATGAATTTGCAGGTTCAAATAAAATTGTCTGGCTGATAGCGGTGATTCTCGTTCCCTTTGTTGGTCCCATAGCCTACTTTTTCATCGGCAGGAAACAGAGGGTAAAGAAAGTTAAGGAAAATTAAGAAGAGGGCATGAGGAATCTGAGTTTCAGTAAAGAGAGGCACTTATTTAAATACGGGAGAAAGATAATATGTTTAGAGTTATGAGGTTAATCCGCTTTCTATCGGTATGGGTTGGAGTTATTGCCATACTGTCCATAAGTTCAGCTTCTGCCTTTGCCGCTGAAAAGTTTACCCCAGCAGGCAGTAAGCAGGGGCCTGAGATTTTTGTGCAACTGGGGCATTTGAAAAGAGTTTACTCTATCGCCTTTTCCCCTGACGGCAGATATGCATTGTCTGGAAGTGATGATAATATCCTCTTTTGGGATGTAGAATCAGGCAAGGAGATAAGAACATTTGCAGAGCATACAGACGTGGTTCTCTCTATCGCCTTTTCCCCTGACGGCAGATACGCACTGTCAGGAGGTTATGATAAGAACCTCAAACTCTGGGAAGTTTCAACGGGCAAGGAGATAAGAACATTTGCAGGGCATACAGACTTTGTTACTTCTGTTGTCTTTTCCCCTGATGGCAGATATGCATTGTCTGGAAGTGAGGATAAAACCCTCAAGCTCTGGGATGTATCAATAGGCAAGCAGATAAGGACATTTACAGGGCATACAAAAAATGTTAATTCTGTAGCTTTTTCCCCTGATGGCAAATATGCCATATCAGGTGGTGGGTCTTATGGCAGCATAGCAGACAATTCTGTAAGACTTTGGGATATTTCTACAGGAAATGAGATAAGGACTTTCACAGGTCATACTGAAAGTGTTTACTCTGTCGCCTTTTCTCCTGACGGCAAATATGCATTGTCAGGCAGTCTCGATAAGACCCTCAAGCTCTGGGATGTAGCAACAGGCAAGGAGATAAGGACTTTTGCAGGGCATACGGACCGTGTTGATTCTGTTGTCTTTTCCCCTGATGGAAAATATGCACTTTCAGGAGGCGGGGATAAGACCTTAAAGCTCTGGGATGTAGCAACAGGCAAGGAGATAAGGACTTTTGCAGGGCATACAGACCATGTTCAAGATATCGCTTTTTCCCCTGACGGAAGATATGCACTTTCAGGGAGTCTGGATAAGAACCTCAAACTCTGGGAAGTTTCAACGGGCAAGGAGATAAGGACTTTTGCAGGGCATACAGACTTTGTTACTTCTGTTGTCTTTTCCCCTGATGGCAGATATGCATTGTCCAGAAGTGAGGATAAAACCCTCAAGCTCTGGGATGTATCAATAGGCAAGCAGATAAGGACATTTACAGGGCATACAAACTGGGGTACTTCTACTATCGCCTTTTCCCCTGATGGAAGATATGCATTGTCAGCAGAGAATAACACCCTTAAGCTCTGGGAAGTTTCAACAGGGAAAGAGATAAGGACATTTACGGGACATACACATTGGGTTTATTCGGTTACCTTTTCTCGTGACGGCAAATATGCATTGTCAGGAAGTGAGGATAAGACCGTCAAGCTCTGGGATGTATCAACAGGCAAGGAGATAAGGACTTTTGCAGGGCATACGGACCGTGTTGATTCTGTTGTCTTTTCCCCTGATGGAAAATATGCACTTTCAGGAGGCGGGGATAAGACCTTAAAGCTCTGGGATGTAGCAACAGGCAAGGAGATAAGGACTTTTGCAGGGCATACAGACCATGTTCAAGATATCGCTTTTTCCCCTGACGGAAGATATGCACTTTCAGGGAGTCTGGATAAGAACCTCAAACTCTGGGAAGTTTCAACGGGCAAGGAGATAAGGACTTTTGCAGGGCATACAGACTTTGTTACTTCTGTTGTCTTTTCCCCTGATGGCAGATATGCATTGTCCAGAAGTGAGGATAAAACCCTCAAGCTCTGGGATGTATCAATAGGCAAGCAGATAAGGACATTTACAGGGCATACAAACTGGGGTACTTCTACTATCGCCTTTTCCCCTGATGGAAGATATGCATTGTCAGCAGAGAATAACACCCTTAAGCTCTGGGAAGTTTCAACAGGGAAAGAGATAAGGACATTTACGGGACATACACATTGGGTTTATTCGGTTACCTTTTCTCGTGACGGCAAATATGCATTGTCAGGAAGTGAGGATAAGACCGTCAAGCTCTGGGATGTATCAACAGGCAAGGAGATAAGGACATTTGCAGGGCATACAGACCATGTTAAATCTATCGCTTTTTCCCCAGATGGCAGATATGCACTGTCAGCAGATAGGAATAACACCCTTAAGCTCTGGGAAGTTTCAACAGGAAAAGAGATAAAGACGATTAGGACTTTTACAGAATATACATTCGATGAAGAGTTTATTGTCTTTTCCTCTGATGGAATATATACACTTTCGGGGAGTCCGGATAAGACCGTCAAGCTCTGGGATGTATCAACTGGGAAAGAGATAAGGACATTTGCAGGGCATACAGACCATGTTAAATCTATCGCTTTTTCCCCAGATGGCAGATTTGGGTTATCAGGCAGCGAGGATGGCACAACAAGAATCTGGGATATAAATACAGGCAAAGAGCTTGCCCAGTTCATCAGCTTTACCGACGGCGAATGGGTTGTGATTACGCCTGAAGGGTATTTTAATTCCTCGCCGAATGGCGCCAAGCATCTCAATGTCCGTGTTGGCAACAATGTCTATTCCGTAGACAACTTCTATGAAAAGTTTTTTAATCCTGTTTATGTTGCCTCTGTATTACAGGGCAAAAAGGTTGAGGCGGTTGCAGATATAAGGAAAGGAATCTTAACGCCTCCTGATGTAAAGATAATCTCTCCAGAGCCAAACGCAGCATTCAGCACAGACACAATAACAATAACTGTCTCAGCAAAAGATACAGGCGGAGGCATTGACGAGATACGGCTTTATCATAATGGCAAGGCAATAGGCGAAGATACGAGGGCTGTAAAGATTGTTCCAAAGCCTGTCCCCGCAAGTAGTAAGCAGGGAGACAATGAGACAATCAAGACATACACGGTTGCCCTCGTTGATGGGGTAAACACATTCCGTGCAGTTGGTTTCAGCAGGGACAGGACAGAGTCCAATCCCTATGAACTGATAGTCAAACTCACTACTCCGTCAAAGGATGTATCCCTTTATGTTCTTGCAGTCGGCATAAACAAATATAGGAACCCTGCATTAAATTTAAACTACGCAGAGCCTGATGCAAGGGGAATAGTTGATTTCTTCAAGCAGAAAGGTAAGGGATTGTTCAAGAATGTTGAAATCAGAGATATTTACAATGAACAGGCGACGAAAGAGACAATAATCTCAAAGCTCAAACAACTTGAGAATACAAACCCGCAGGATGCGGTATTGATATACCTTGCAGGACACGGAGAGAATATAAATGACAAATGGTATTTCATCCCCCATGAACTGACATATCCTGAAAGGGAAGCGGATGTAAAAACAAAAGGAATCTCATCTGATGAACTATCAGGGTATATAAAGAACATTAAGGCACAAAAGATACTCTTGCTTATTGATGCCTGCAAATCAGGAGCGGTATTGATAGCATTCAGGGGATTTGAAGACAGGAAGGCGCTCTCGCAATTATCAAGGTCAACAGGGGTGCACATAGTAGCCGCATCAACAAAAGACCAGTTTGCGGCAGAGGTAAAGGAACTCGGTCATGGAGTATTTACATATACCCTTCTTGAAGGATTAAAAGGCAAGGCAGCAGGAAAAGGTGAGACTGTTACAGTGAGAAAACTGATGGGATATATAGAAGAAAAACTGCCTGAGATGACGAAGAAATACAAACAGGAGGCGCAATTCCCTGTTGTTGATTCAAGGGGAATGGATTTTCCGCTGGTGCTGACAAAATAAAAATCATGCATCGGATAGGCATCATGGATGTCTGAGGAGAAGAAATGACAACAACATATCGCTTGTTCTCAATTGTTCTGATGTTGCTTATCTTAACCGGAAATGTTTTTGCCGGAGAAGGGGAACGCCATAATGGAGGCGAGGTTATCCAGATAAAACAGGGAAATGTCGGCAGGTTCCATGAACTCCAGATAGGTGTCATGAATATAATCAGAGCTGATTATGTTGATGAGGCCGGCACAAAAAAGCAGGGTTTAATAGCTGTATTGTCATTATTTGTTGAAGGGAATCCTCCGCAAGAAAAGAATTTTAAAGTTCATGCGGGGCAAAAGATAATAATGGATAAATACTCAGTGTATGTGGAAGAAATACGAGGAACGGTTAAAGGCTTAGTAACATTGCGGATAAATATAAAAGGGGCGGTATGGCATTAAAAAAATTTCAGCCCGAAAGACCCGATTTTCTGATAAACACCGATTGGGGTACCCCGAAGGAACAGTTATCGACAGAGGACGCAAAAAGCAGAGGCATGAAGCTTTTTCATAAGAGATGGGTAATCAAAGAAGAAAAAAAACAGCTTCGGGAAGAATATAGCATTTATCATTCCATCCGCAGTATAGGCTATCTGCTGATAGTCCTTTCGTTTGTTGTCTTCATAAATATTGCAGATATTTTAAAAGGCGGCATTCTCTCATCTTTTTTTACGATACTTTATGGTCTCGTTATGCTTACGGGCGGAATCGGATTGATCAAATACAGACGTTTTGCCCGGAACATCGCCGTATTTGTGTTTCTCTCTTTTCTATCGTTGCCTTTTACGCCTCTTTTCAGTGACGACAAAGGGGCGCCATTCATCATAATATTGGGCGTAATCGGCCTTTATTATCTTTTGCGAAGAACGGCCCGAAAAATATTTGCGCCTCTCCCTGACGGGCAGAAAATCAGCGGCTCAAAATCAGGCTTTACCGACTAAGAGGGAGTGTATGAGTAAAAACAGCTTTGTCTGGAAGATATTATCAGGAGGAAATATGTTTAGATTTAAGAGTTTATTCCGTTTTTTAGCGGTCTGGTTGGGAATTATTTCCATACTATCCATAAATTCGGCTGCTGCCTTTGCCGCTGAAAAGTCTGAGATTTTCGTGCAGTTGGGGCATACAGGCACTGTCAACTCCGTTGCTTTTTCTCCTGACGGAAAATATGCACTGTCGTCAGGGAGTTACGACAAGACCCTCAAGCTATGGGATGTATCCACTGGTAAAGAAATTAGGACATTTCAAGGACATGAAAATACTGTTCTGTCAGTAGCATATTCTCCTGATGGAAGATATGCGTTATCAGGGGGTTGGTCCAACGCCCTCAAACTGTGGGATATTGCTTCGGGCAAAGAAATAAGGACATTTGAAGGGCATAAAAGTCGGATTGCATCTGTAGCCTTTTCCCCTGATGGAAGATATGCATTGTCAGGGGCAGGGGGTGGGATTGATGATGACCATACTCTCAAACTGTGGGATGTTGCAACAGGCAGAGAAATACGTACATTTAAGGGACATACAAATAGTGTTGGCTCAGTCTCCTTTTCCCCTGATGGAAAGTATGCATTGTCTGGAAGTAATGATAAAACCCTCAGACTCTGGGATATTGCAACAGGCAAAGAGGTAAAGACATTTGAAGAAGATACAGAATATGTTTACTCAGTCGCTTTTTCGCCAGACGGAAGATATGCATTGTCAGGTGGTGGTGGCGGCAAAATCCTCAAGCTCTGGGATATAGCAACGGGAAAAAAGATATGGACTTTTGAAGCGCTTACATTTTCTGTTGAGTCTGTAGCTTTTTCACCTACCGGAAGGTATGCCCTTTCAGGAACTAGCGATTATACCCTCAAGCTCTGGGATATAGCGACGGGAAGAGAGATAAGGACTTTTAAAGGACATACTAATAATGTTACCTCTGTTGCCTTTTCTCCTGATGGAAAGTATGCCCTTTCAGGAAGTGTGGATAAAACCCTCAGACTCTGGGAAGTTGCTACAGGAAAAGAAATAAGGACATTTTCAGGGCATACAATTAAGGTTTCCTCTGTAGCTTTTTCTCCTAATGGCATGTATGCAGGGGGCGAGGATGGCATCCTTAGGCTTTGGGATATTTCAACAGGCAAAGAAATAAGGGCTTTTATAGGGCATAGCAGTTGGATTAGCTCTATAGCTCTTTCCCCTGACGGCAAGTATGTGTTGTCAGGGAGTCAGGATGTGACCTTAAACCTCTGGGACATAGCAACAGCCAAAAAGATAAAACAATTTACAGGGCATAAAAGCATGATTAAATCCGTAGCCTTTTCTCCCGATGGAAAATATGTATTGTCAGGACATCTTGATGCCACCCTCAAACTCTGGGATGCGGAAACAAGCAAAGAGATAAGGACATTCACAGGGCATACAGACCTTCTTAATGGTGTAACCTCGGTTTCCTTTTCCCCTGACGGAAAATATGCATTGTCGGGTGATTTTAAAGGCATTAAACTCTGGGATATATCAACAGGGCAAGAAATAAGGACATTTTTAAGTGGGGGATTCTCTGCATCTTTTTCCCCTGATGGCAGGTATGTTTTGTCGGGGAGTGTGGATGGAAAGATAACGATATGGGATATATCAACAGGAAAGGAGATAAGAAAATTTCCTGAGTTCTCGGGTTGGCTTAAGTCATTAATTTTTTCTCCTAACGGTAACTATGCATTGTCAGGGGGTGAATATTATCATCCCCTAAGGCTCTGGGATGTAGTAACTGGCAAAGAGATAAGAACTTTTTCAGGACATACAAGATATGTTACTTCCATCGCCTTTTCTCCTGATAGCAGATATGCATTCTCAGGAAGTGCTGATGGCACAACGAGAATCTGGGATATAAATACAGGCAAAGAACTCGCCCAATTTATCAGCTTCACCGATGGCGAATGGATAGTGATTACTCCTGAGGGCTATTACAACTCATCTGCCAACGGCGATAAACATCTGAATGTAAGAATCGACAATAACGTCTATGGCATTGAAAATTACCGCGAAGCATTTTATCGCCCTGACCTTGTAAAGCTTGTGCTTTCAGGAGGCTCGTTAAAGGACTTTAAAACACTTGCTGATGTTAAGCAGCCGCCGGTTGTAACTATTGTTGATACTCCGAAAAGCACGGATAAGAACGTAGCCGCGATAACCCTTAAGATAACTGACATTGGCGGAGGCATAGGAGACATAAGGCTCTATCTCAACGGCTCTGCTGTAGTCCTTGACAGCGCAAGGGGAGTAAAGATAATCCCTAAGGATGACAAGGCAGTTTATAAGGTATATAATCTTAAACTCTCAAACGGCTTGAACACTATCCGTGCAATCGCCTTTAACGGTGAAAATACAATGCAGAGCAATGATGTGCTTCATGAGATAACAGCATCATTCAAATCTCTGACAAAGCCGTCTTTAAATGCCATCATAGTAGGTATCAACGAATATAAAAACCCGAAGTTGCAGCTCAAGTATGCGGTTTCTGACGCAGAGCTTTTTGAGAACACACTTAAAAAAGTTACCGCAGGGCTTTTTGAAAAAGTAAATATTAAAAAACTTGTTACAAAAGAAGAGACGACAAATGAAAGCATCATAAAAGAGCTTAAAGCCTATAAATCATTGAACCCTGACGATGTATTTGTCTTTTTTGTTGCAAGCCATGGAACAGTTGATAACGGAGAGTATTTTCTTATTACCTCAAATGTCGGCTCAACAAGAACAGAAAAACTAAAGACAGACGCATTGCCGCAGGGAATGCTTAAAGAGCTTATAGCCAATATCCCGGCAACAAAGAAACTGATTATTATTGACACATGCAGCGCAGGCGCTTTGGGAGAGGCAATACAGGTGGCGATGCTTACAAGGGGAATGAGCGAAGACACTGCAATGAAGATATTAAGCAGGGCTGTGGGCTCAACCATTCTTTCAGCTTCAACGTCTGTGCAGGAGGCAGTGGAAGGTTATCAGGGGCATGGCCTGTTCACTTATGTGCTTGTTGAAGGATTAAAGGGGAAGGCTGATAAGGGAAAGACAGGATATGTCAAGACTACAGAGCTTGCTGATTATGTTGATAATGAAGTGCCTGTCCTTGCTGAAAAAGTCTTTAAGAAGGCGCAGTATCCGACAATATCGATAAGCGGTCAGGCATTTCCGATAGGGAAGATAAAATAAGGAGGATAGGACATGAAAAAAGGATTTTTTATATTAGCGTTTGTATCAGGGCTTTCACTTATCGGCAATGCATGGGCAATGCCTGTTGAGGCAGAGCCTGTCTCAAAAATACAGAACATTGTTCTTTATCAGGATAGGGCAATGATAAAGAAAGAGGCAGGCGTTGCGGTTAAGAAAGGTGAAAATATCATAAGGATTTCCGGATTGACTGTAAATTTAACGGACGAATCGGTTCAGGTGAATATTAAGGAAAAGGCTGCCGTCAGGATATCCGGTGTCAGGGTTGAAAAGACTTATCTCCAGAAGACAATGCAGGATAAGCTACAGAAGCTCCAGGCAAGGATAGACAGCATTAACGAGCTTATAAACACAAGCTCAAATGAAATCTCCGCAATAAACAGTTCCATCGAATTTTTAAAGAAGACTGTTCCATTCCCTCAAAACCGGAAGATTACACAAGCCGAGGTCGAAGGACATGCTAAGTTTATCGAAAGGTCTTTGTCGGTAAGCTATGACAGGATTGCAAAACTCGAAAATAAAATAAAGAAGCTCCACGAAGAAAAGAGGGCAGTGGAAAATGAGCTTAAAAACCTGAGCTCATCAAGGAACGAAAGCAAAACAATCGTAATCAATCTGCTTTCAAATGCGGACAGGGGAATTAATCTGGGGCTTTCCTACATCGTTACAAAGGCGGGCTGGTCTCCGCAGTACGATGTCAGGGCTGACTCTGCTACAGGAAAGATCGATATTGCATGCTTTGCGAGCATAGCCCAGTTTACCGGTGAGGACTGGAAGAATGCGGATATAGAGCTTTCTACTGCGAGGCCTTCTTACGGGCCTCCTCCGGAGCTTTCCGCATGGTATGTGGATATTTATAAGCCGAGGCCTCCGGTTTATAAATACAAAAAGGCTATTGAAGATGCGGATATGCCGATGATGAGTATGGAAAAGGCCTCTGCCACGGCGCTTGGGCAGCGATTCGAAGAGCCGAAGATAAAGGCGGAGGCGACATCATTCAGCTTTATAATCCCGGGCAAGGTCAATATTCCGTCAGATAACCAGCCGCACAGGATATTAATCGCATCCTCATCCAAAGAGGCCAAACTCGACTATTATGCAGCGCCGAAGCTCTCAAAACACGCGCATTTAAGGGCAGGACTTAAAAATCCGCTGCCGTTTCCAATCTTTGCAGGGCAGATGAGTATATTTTTAGATGAGCGGTTTGTGAATACAACATCTATTGATAAGCAAATTCTTTCTGATGAGGACATGATTCTGTCACTCGGAGTTGATGAAGGTATTAAGATAGAGAAAAAGCTCCTGAAGAAATTTACCGAATATTCCGGAGTGTTTTCAAAAGATACTCAGATAAACTACGAATATGCGATTGACATTGCCGGCAGCAAAGACAAAGAAATCGGAATTAATATCACTGACAATTTTCCTGTTTCAAAGAATGAGCAGATAAAGGTTGTCCTTGAGTCTCCCAAAAAAGAAGATGTAAAAATCTCCGACGATGGAATAATATCGTGGGATTTAAGGCTTAAGCCTAATGAGAAGAAAACCCTGAAAATAAAATTCAGGGTAGAGTATCCGAAAGACTTGAATATTACGGGATTGGAGTAGGGTGCGACAATCGAGGGATAGAAGAGGAATAATATGAACCCGAAGTCCGCCAAGACCTTCGTCTGGGCTGCAGTAATCAGCATTTTACTCGGCATGGCTGTCATGTCTCCTGCCGGCAGCTTTTTCCTCTACTCATTGGCTGCGCTCTCTGCTCTGATTCCGATAATCTTCGGAGATAGGAGACTGCGTATCGCAGGCGCTGGGATATTAGCCGCATCCATTGCATTGCTTGCCGCGACTTATCCTGAATATGATGCCGAAATGACGAGATATAAAGAGCGCGCTGATAGGAAATCTTCAGAGGGGGTAAAGCCTGCGCCTTTGCCACGGCAGGAACGCAGGGCGGGAGGGGAAAGATGAAAAAGTTGACAATGTTGCTTTTGGTTCTTTGTATGGCCGCATTTATTTGCGGATATGTCTCTGCCTCCGAAAAGCCGGAGATTTTTGTGCAGTTGGGGCATACTGATTTTTCCGGTCTTGGATCTTCAGTCGCGTTTTCGCATACGGGCAAATATCTATCCTCTGCCGGCAGTAGCGGTGCAATCAAGCTATGGGAAGTAGAAACAGGAAGGGAGATAAAAACGCTGTTGGGGCATTCGGTTAATTTAACTTCACTGGCTTTTTCTCATGATGATAGGTATTTGCTGTCTGGAAGCGTGGATAAAACAATCAAACTTTGGGATGTATCTACGGGCAAAGAGATAAGGACCTTCGCAGGGCATAAGAATTTTGTCAAATCTGTAGCCTTCAGCCCGGACGGCAAAACCGCTGCATCGCTGGACAGCAAAGAGATAAAACTCTGGGATATAAAAACAGGCAGAGAGATTAAATCATTTCAAGGAAATGAACATTTTGGAAAAGATTTTATTGCTATATCGTCTATGATTTTTTCACCTGACAATAAGTATCTTGTTTCAAGTAGCAGCGGGGGAAAAATTGTCGCATGGGAAGTTAGTTCGGGTGCGCGGATAGTCCAAATTGACAGATTTGAATTGTTTAATGCAATTAGTCCTGATTTCTTGGGATTTTCGTCTGATGGGAAAGTAATCATAAGAGGAATGATGGAAATTATTTTCGTTGATTTGTTCGCAAAAAAAGCAAAGATAATACCTATAAAATCTTCTGTAATAGATGTTTCTCGAGATGAAAAATATGTCCTTTGTGGAATGGGGGATTTCGAGCTTTTTGATTTAAACACGGGTAAAAAAGTTTGGGATTTACAACGACCACCTTCCAAAGATGGAATCGGATTGTTCAGAGCGTCTTTTTCACCTGATAACAAATTTGTCTTGCTTTATGGCTCTGAGAATATTCTTAAGTTATATGACCGCGCTACAGGAAATGAACTTCGGTCATTTAAATCTGAGGTAAAATCACCAAGCAGTGCTGTAGCTTTTTCCAAAGATGGGAAATATGCCGTTTCTCCTTTTATAGATAAAGAAGGAGTTGTAATTAACCTTTGGAATCTCCATAAAGCCGGCCTTGATGGAGTTATCAATAAAACCAAACAACTCGAACAAATTATGAATATGTTGAAGGAAGCCGAAAAAACAAAGAATGAGGGAATTTACAAAAAGGTTGAAAAACTAAACGAAGAGATCGAATATTATGGCTATGCATCCGGAACAATTTCTCATGATAAAAATAACAATAAAAGTTACAGAGTGGAATCTCCCTTCAGGGCGAATACCATAATCTTCTATGAAGCTCCCATGGGTGAATTTGGAATAACGATGTGGGACAAAAAGCGAGAGATAAATAAACTTTCTGCACACACAGCAGAAATAACCGCTTATACTTTAAGCTATAAATATGCGTTAACAGGGTGTAAGGATAAAACAATAAAGCTCTTCGAATTTCCTTCCGGCAGGTATATTAAGACGTTTACAGGGCATTTAGGAGAAATTAAAGGACTAACATTTTCACCCGATGGAAAATATATCCTATCCACAAGCACAGACGGCACGACCCGCCTCTGGGACATTTCCACAGGCAAAGAAATCGCCCAGTTCATCAGCTTCACCGACGGCGAATGGGTTGTCATCACGCCGGAAGGCTATTTTAACGCCTCACCGAATGGCGCCAAGCATCTCAATGTGCGCATCGGGAACAATGTCTATGGCATTGACCAGTTTTACAGCAAATTCTACCGTCCCGAGCTTGTGAAACTTGCCCTTGCCGGAAAAGAACTGCCGAAAGGGGAAAGCCTCACCGATGTTCTTGCCAAAAAACCTGCGCCTTCAATCCGGATAATGTCACCTCAATCAGGAACGGTAGATAAAGATATTATCACTCTGTCCGTTAAGGTTACAGACAACGGAGGCGGCATAGGCAATATCAACGTATATCTGAATGGTTCTCAGGTAGCGAATGATACGAGGGGCGTAATTATAAAGGGTAAGGAATCAGACAATGAAAAATTATTATCATTTACCGTTCCTCTTATAGACGGACAGAACGAGATAAAGGTAATTGCGTTCAACAAAGAAGGTTCTATGGAATCGAACCCGGCGGCAATAAATATTATCTCAAAGGCTATATTACAAAAACCGAATCTGTATGCCATAGTTGTAGGGATAAATGAATACAGGAATAAATCCATATCACTCACTTATGCGGTCCCTGATGCAAAGGCATTTGCAGAGACCTTAAGGAAGTCTGCCGGGCCTCTTTTTGAAAATATCCGGATAAGAATGCTCACGACCTTTGATGAGACAACAAAAGAGTCCATCACAAAAGTATTTGAAGAGGTGAGAGAGAAAGTAAAGCCGAACGATCTCTTCGTGTTTTATAACGCCTCTCACGGCATAGTGGACGTGGTGGACGATGAAGAACAGTATTTTCTGCTCACAAGCAATGTCCTGCTCCTTTCATCAAGACATATTGGAAAAGATGCTATGAGTCAGAAGGAGCTTGCAAAGCTTGTCGGGAACATCCCTGCACAGAAAAAACTTATCATACTTGATACCTGTAATGCAGGCAAGGGGGGTAAAGAGATTCAAATTGCACTTTTGCAGCAGACAAGGGGATTAACCGAATCCACGGCAGTTAAGCTCCTTCAAAGGGCAATAGGCTCATCGGTATTTTCAGCGTCCTCCGACACCCAACAGGCGTTTGAAGGGTATAAGGGACACGGCCTGTTCACGTATGTGCTCATCGAGGGACTTAAGGGGAAGGCGGATGTAAAGAAAGACGGCTTTATCACCATATACGGGCTTGCGGATTATGTGGATGAGCAGGTAATCAAACTTTCGGAAGCGATATTCAAAAGGCAGCAAACGCCGACCATACAGACAGGAGTAAATTTCCCGTTAGGGAGGGTCCAATAGGGCATGTCCAGACGCCGGTGATTATAAGTTTTGGAAAAGATAATCTACTCTATAAATTTAAAGTAAGGACATAAAAAGGATTAGTCATGGGAATAGGGCGGCTTATGATTAAATATTTTTTGGCCGTATTTATTGTAGTGCTTTTTTCATCTTCAGGATTTTCACAATCCTCGCAGCTTGCCGATGAGCACTTCGCGAAGGCAAACCAGCTTTATAAAGAGGGCAGGGTTTCAGCGGCATGCGAAATGTTCAAAAAGTCGGTAGAGGCCGAAAGGAACAGCCAAAATCCAAGGCTTTTATATCTGTCCGCCGAATTAGGCTGGGCCGGATACTGCTATCTGAATTTGGGTCAGTACGATAAAGCAATTAAATATTATGAGGAAGCGCTTGTTATAAACAAGAAATTAGGCAGAGAAGATAACGTCTTAAATTCTCTCAACGGCATCGGGAGGGTTTATGAGTCATGGGGTCAGTACGATAAAGCAATTAAATATTATGAGGAGTCGCTGACTATAGTAAGAAAATTAGGACAGGAAGATAAAATCGCTACTGTTCTCAACGGCATAGGACTGGTTTATAACTCATGGGGTCAATACGATAAAGGAGTAAGATATTTCGAAGAGGCGCTTAATATTGCAAAAAGATTAGGGAGAGAATCCGACATTGCCGCTTACTTACACAACATCGGTTTGGTTTATTACGAATGGGGCAGGTACGACGAGGCAATAAAATATTTTGAAGAGGCGCTGAATGTCACAAGAAAAATAGGACAGGAAGATATAATTGCCTATGTTCTTAACAGCATCGGGAGGGTTTATTACTTATGGGAACAGTATGACAGGGCAATAAAATATTATGAGGAAGCGCTGAATATAGACATAAAATTAGTCAAGCCCAACGGCATTGCCATGGGTCTTAGACACATCGGTTTGGTTTACCACGAATGGGGCAGGTACGACGAGGCAATAAAATATTTTGAACGAGCGCTGACTATTTCAAGGAAATTAAACATTGAAAGAGATGTTGCCGATGTCTCAAACAGCATCGGGCATGTTTATAGAACATTGGGCCGGTATGATGAGGCAATTAAGTATTATGAAGAAACATTGATCATTGCAAGAAAATCAGGCATGAAAGCTAATATCTCCATTGTCCTTAACAATATCGGCGGGGTTTATTATTCGCTCAAGGATTATGGGAAAGCAGTAAGGTATTTCTTGGAATCTGTAGCGCTCAAGGAAAAGCTTCGCAAAACGGCAAAAGGAGATATCAGGAGGGACTATCTTGAAAGCCAACTTGATACATATCAGTATTTGATTTCTGCATACATCAGGCTTTCTGATTTTGGAAATGCCTTTTCAACAATAGAACTCAGCCGTGCAAAACTCCTTGCAGAACAAATTTCAGGGTCGGAAGATGTCACAATCCCATCAATTAAGGAAATCCAGAAGGCTATGCCTGAAAAGTCAGCCGTTTTAATCTATGCAAATATGAGCCTAAAGGACAAAATTATAATGGCTGTCACAAAAGAAGGTATCAGGGGCATTGAACTTGATTCCTCCCTCCTCAATGCCTTCAGCGGAAAGAATGGAGATGAAGTAAACGCTGTTCTTAAAGGACTCCGCGGTATAAAGATAACAGGGAAGGAGAAAGAGGGCGAATTAAGGGAAGAAAAAAAGGGGACAGTAGGTCTTGATGAAATCATCAATTACTACCGCACCCTTCTTATAAGCCCTTCAGGAGAAGGCAGTGGAATAAAGGTCAAAGAGGCTGGGGTGAAAGGCGGAAGATTGGGAGAGATGAGCAGGATGCTTTATGATCTTCTCATTAAGCCTGTTATGTTCGAGTTAAAGGGAAAGACCTCACTAACCATCCTGCCTGACGGCGTGCTGGGTTTTCTTCCATTTGAGTCCCTGATTGATGGAGAAGGGAAGTTCCTTGCAGAGGCATATGAAATTAAGTATGCCCAGTCCATGGCTGTCATGGACATTATAAATAAGCGCAAATATACAGGCAAAAGAAAACCGCTTCTTGCATTCGGAGGCGCGATATATGATCGTATGACATATACGGCGGATATGGTGAAGAACGGGAAACAGATTTCCGCCCTTGGAAAGAAGGTGCATCAAAAAATAGCAAGCAGGGGTTCCATACGTGGTGCCTATGCCTCGCTCGGTATCGCTGAATGGTCAAATATTCCAGGGACATTAAGCGAGGTGAAGAAAATTTCTGAGATTGTAAAAGGAGCTATGGTATACAAAGGAGATGAAGTCACTGAAGATAAAGTAAAGGATCTTTCCTCAAGAGGGGAACTTTCCGAATATAAAGTGATCCATTTTGCTGTTCACGGTCTTGTTGTCCCTGAAATGCCTGAGCTTTCGGCAGTTGTGCTTTCTCAGTTCAAGACCGAGAGCGGCGGAGAGGACGGGTACCTGAGAATGGCTGAAGTCGCAGAGTTAAAATTGAATGCCGATTTTGTGAATCTCTCTGCTTGTGAAACAGGGCTTGGGAAGATTTACGGAGGCGAGGGCGTTGTGGGACTGACACAATCTTTTTTGATAGCAGGCGCAAACGGACTTTCCGTGTCTCTCTGGCAGGTGGAGGATGTATCCACATCGAAGTTCATGACAGGGCTTTATGAACTGACCGAGGGAAAGGGAATGAGCTATTCAGCTGGTGTCACAGAGATGAAACGCAGATTCATAAAAGGAGATTTTGGAGACTCTTACAAAGCTCCATTTTACTGGGCGCCTTTTGTGTATTACGGAAGGTGATAAGGATAAAAAAGATGCCGGGCAAACAAGCATGATATTTACCGACGGGAAAGACAATCCTATATGTTGATTGAAACAAAAATAAAATGAGCCCTGTAACACATTTTTTTATAAGCCGGCTTACGGCGAACGCAGATAAACTCGAAAAGCGCGACAGGGCTCTCGTAACCATTGCCGGTGTTATTCCCGACATAGACGGGCTCGGCATTATCGCCGATATTTTTATGCGAAACGCCAATGAGCCTTTCAAATGGTATCAGCAATTCCATCATGTACTGACACATAATCTCGCATTCTCTCTTATCGTAACTATCGCCGTTTTTTCGTTTGCAAAAAAGCGGACGCTCGCCGCCTTGCTCGCGTTTGCGAGCTTTCATCTTCACCTTCTCGGAGATCTGGCCGGTTCTGCCGGGCCGGAGGGTTCTCTATGGTCTATCCCTTATTTCTGGCCTCTGTCGAATGTTGAGTTTACATGGAGCGGACAATGGGAATTGAACGCATGGCAGAATATCGTGATTACGGCAATTGCGATAGGCATATTGATATTTCTCTCATGGAGGCGCGGCTATTCGCCGCTCGAAATATTTTCTACGAAAGCCGATAAGGCTTTTGTGGAAGTTCTCAGAAGGCGTTTCGGCTTTTAGTTAGAATCGGGAGAGCATTTTTTTATCATCCCTGCGGCTTCCTTTACGCCTTCTTCGTCTCCTAACCCTTTGCTCACTGACAGCGCCCTCTGATAATATTTAACGGCATCTCCGCACATCTTTTGCTTAAAGAGCATGTCGGCTATGCCTATTAAATCCATCGATATCTTTCTGCCTGCTTCCAGCTTCTTGTCTATGAGAAACGCGTCTTCATAAAACTTTATTGCCTCGGTATATTCGCTTTTCGCAGCCTTTGCCTCCGCTATGAGCCTTAAGGAATTAGCCGTTTCAGCCTCATCCCCGCCGGCTTTGTTGAGTGAGAGCCCTTTATTCCCGTAAGTTATGGCCGAGACTGCGTCTCTCTTTAAAAGCTCTATCCTTCCCTTGAGGTTGTAAATCTTTCCCTGACATTGCGAATCGCCGCACGAAGACAATGACCTGTCCGTCCAGTCCTTTGCAGTGTCATGCTTCCCTTCATCCAAATAAAGAAGCGCTTTTAAAAATGCCGCATCCGAGATGTGCGCCGGCCGGTAAGCTACGGCTGAGGCATTTAATATCTCGTCAAGGTATTTATGCGCTTTTTCTTTGTCTCCTAATTTGCGATACGCCGAAGCCGCGTTAATAAGGTTTATTGCTGTTCCGTCGATATTTTCCATGGAACGGTTGATATTCAATGCCTCGTTATAAAGGTTCAGCGCCCTTCTGTAAGACCCTTTTTTGAACGCGGACTCCGCCTTCTGATTAAACTCGGCGGCCTTTAACTGCGCGTCCGAAAGGGTCGGCTCTTTATAACCGCCGCAGCCGGCCAACAGCAGGCAAAAGGCAATGCAAAAGACTCCTGTTTTATTCATAACTGTCCACCTTTAATGTTTTTTCTTCCGGGTTTTTTATGAAGAGGCGCACCGGCCATGTCTTTTTTACCGAATCCACCACCTCTTTAGCGCCTTCGGCGACATCGTTTCCTTTTTCAATTATAGACGGGATTTGCGGCGCTGCCTGTTCCGTTGCCTTTTTGATCTCCTCTGTTGTTTTCTGTATATTTTCGACGCTTTTATTTGCGCGTTCCAGCATGACGGGAATATCCTTATCGACTTTTTTTACAAGGCCGTCCACAGTGTTTATCGTCTGTTTAGCGGAATCAAGGAGAGAGTCTATTTTTTTAACGGAAGTATTGACGCCCTTATCCGCATCCGTGAGCAGGGAATCGAGGCGCTGTTTTGTAGCGGGCAGGCCTTCCGCGATTATCCTCAGATTTTTTAAGGTCTGTTTCATATCGCCCTGCGGGTCGTTTATATAAGCGACTATCTGCCTTATATCGCTGAGGGCCGGTTTTAATTCATCTTTTAATTCAGCCGCTATTTCGCCGAGGCCGCGCGTCCTTTCGAATGCGATAACGCCGTCTTCCTTAACATCTTTTGCCTTCGCCGAGCCCGGGGTTATTTCTATTACGCTGTCGCCTATAAGCCCTTCTTTAATAAGCCGGGACTCAGAATCGGTTTTTATCCATTTAATATATTTGGTGTTTATCGACAGTTCTACTTTTACCTTTGCCGCATCGTACAGATAAAGCCTTTTAACCTTACCTATCTTAAAGCCGCTGAGCTTCACTGCCGTGCCTTCGTTTATGCCCCGCCCGCTTTCCGCGATAAGAAATATTCGCGTCTTTGATGTAAATGCATCGCTCTGTAATCCTACGGATACTATTGCTATGATTATCCCGATAAGCGCCGCAAGGACAAAAAGACCTATTTTTTTCTCTATGCCTACGAACCTTTCGTCGGTCTCTTTCATGAATTTCATAATTCTGTCCTTATAGCCTTAAGATACCGTCTTCTTTTATTCCTTTTACGGACTGCTCGTCAGGCGTTATATAAACTGACGTCCTGCCCGTTTTTTCCGAATGAAATTTCTCCGTCAGTTTTATGAACCTTTCGGACATTTCCGGGCTCAGCCCCTCAAATACAGAGTCGTATATCATCAAATCAGGGTCCATGAGCGCTGACCTCACGAACCCTAAGAGCCTCTTTTCGTGGACAGGAAGCGGTCCCGGAAGCTCTCCCATCATCTCTTCGAGATGGGAAATGTCCATGCCGGCATCTCTAAGCCTTTGAACGGCCTTTTCTTCGACATCGGTCGGCTTCTTTCCTGAATGATACCATACAGGCAGTACGATATTCTCCCATACCTTGAGATTGCTGATTAACCCGCCGTCCTTCAAAACCGTGCCGGTCCTGACGAAAATCCTGTTCAGCTCTTCTTCTGAAAGGGAGTACACTTCCTTGTCGAATAGAAAGACCCTGCCGTGTTCCGGCCTTTCGAGCCCTAAAATGACGTTGAGCAGCCTTTTGTTTTCATAATCCGAGTTCGTGATAATTTTGTGTACGGAACCCTCCTGTATCCTGAAGGAAAGGTCGTTAAAATCTTCCGTAGTTATGTTTTCGAGCCTTATCATGCGAAGGATATAAGGGTAATTATACCATCAAATATGAATACTAAAAACAGGCTCTGCATTACCGCCCTTGTGGCTGCCTGAGGTATCTCGGTGATGGACGCCTCTACGCTGAATCCCTGATAACAGGAGACCGTCGATATGAGAAGGCCGAATACAAGGCTTTTTGCGAGGGATACTACCACCTCAAAGAGTCCTAAAGCAGAGAATATCCCTTTGATATTCTGCAGGAAGGGAAGCCCTTTGAATACGGAGGTAAAGGCCAGCCCTCCCGCAACGGCGGTTATCTGAAAATAGAAGGTAAGAATAAATACCGAGATCGTAATGCCTGCGATCCTCGGAACGAGCAGATAATCCACCGGATCGATGCCCATGATCCTCAGGCTGTCGGCCTCGTTGTTTACCTTCATCGAGCCGAGTTCCGAAGATATGGCGGTGCCGCTTCTCGCTATGATTATGATGGCTGCAAGCAGCGGTCCTAACTCTCTCACAACCGTCCATATGAGTATCTTCCCTATAAGCACGGCATTTGCTCCCGCGATATTAATCACCTGCGTGATAATTACTATTCCTATCAGTATCCCGATTGCCGCGACCTTGCTCAAGGCCTCTATCCCGGTAAAGTATAACTGCTTGTAAAGCACGGACCGTATAGGCGCCCTCCCGAGCAACGAGATATTTTTTATGAAATAACAGAGGAGGTTATAGTAGCCCGTCAGGTATCCGAAGGCCTTGATTATGCTCCTCCCTATTTTCAGAGCGCTTATCATAGATTAGATTTTATCATAATCACGAATCGAATGTTTTATATTTCAGTATTTCTATGGATTTGGTAAAATGGATAGAGTTCAGGACAGCCTCACCAGGAGGTCAGATGAGAAAAGACGCCGATACCGGCCTGATAAAAGAGTTCCTTAAGGAGATACCTATTTTCAAGAGCCTTTCCGACAGGCATTTGAACCGGCTATCGGAGGACTTCATCGTATGCCGTATGAATAAAGGGGAGACCATATTTCATCAGTCCGACGAGAGCACCGACCTTTATATAATGCTCGACGGCGCGGTTAGGGCTTCCCTCGTGAATGAGGATGGAGAGGAGCTTGTGCTGGCGGCTTTTAACAAGGGGGATTTTTTCGGCGAGATGAGCCTCCTTGACGGAGAGCCGAGGTCCGCGACAATGATCGCTGCCGAAAACGCGGCGCTCGGCATATTGAGGCGGGAGACGTTTCTGAGGGCGGTAAAAGATGATCCGGGTATCGCTATCGACCTTCTTTCCGCAATAGTGCGGAGAATGAGAATGGCGGATGGAATGATAGAATCGCTCGCTTTTTTAGATGTCGGCCAAAGGGTTTTAAAGCTTTTAGTGCAAATCGCAAGGACGGAAGGGATAAAAGACAAGGACGGTTTTTTCAGGATAAAAAGGCTTACACATAAGGAACTCGCGGCTCGGACAGGGGCCTCTCGCGAAGCCGTGTCAAAGGCCATGAAAGTTCTTTCGTTCAGGGACGGCGTAAAGGAGGAAGGCGACTGCTTCCTGGTTTCTCCCCGCGCTGAGGAGATTTTATAATAAACGGTCGTATTATGTGAATTTTACCTTGACTGGGCGAAAGCTCTGATATATGCTTGAAATAGAATAATTAAGAACAGGCTGAATTTAAATATGAGCTTATTATGTAAGAGGAGGGCAGAGGTGTTCGGTAAAACAGGTTTATTATTGCTATTAATGCTCGTCTTTTATTCGCAGGAAGCGCTCTGCGGGACAAAATGCATAGATTCGGAGGGGGAAGCCGTTATCGTAAATAACGACGTATTTTCAGCAAAAGCCGAGGCCGTTGCGCGGGCGAGGTGGGCGGCCATAGAACAGACGGTAGGGGTTGAGGTAAAGGCTCAGTCTGTAGTTCAGAACATGGCTCTCGTGGATGACGCCGTAAGCAAGCAGGTAAGAGGCGTTGTTACAGGGCATAAAATATTGAGAGAGGAAAACAGGAAGGATACTATTTGGGTAAAGATAAACGCGTGTGTAGAGCCTGCAAAGGCCAAGGAAGCGGTTTCATCTCTCGCGCTCAACAATTCTATAGCCGTTTTTATACCCGCAAGAAAGCCGAAAGTTGTAAAAGAATTCGAGGAAAAATACAAAACCCCTTACAGCAAAACACAGAGAAGCGGGCTTGAGACAAGGGATGAATATGACGAGACGAATATTCTATCCGAAACCCTTATAGGCAGGCTTATAGAGCAGGGTTATACCGTTGCCGATGTAGCGCCTACACATGCTATGGAAGCAAGGGAAATAGAAGACGCAATAAAAAGCGGCAATTTCCTTATGTTGAGGACGCTCATGTATAAGTTCCTGTCGAATGTTATCCTTATCGGCAAGGTCGATTATGCGATTTCCACAAGAAAGGGCGAGGATATAGGATACGGCGTATCAATGCCTTTTAATAACGTGACCGTCAGGCTTACCTACCGCATCGTAACCCGAGATGCCTCGGGCAGAACCGTTATTCTTACCGCGGGAACAGAGGAAGGAAAAGGGCTTGCGATTGGTTTGGAGGACGCCGCTGCAAACGGGATGAAGGATTTGTCGCAAAAGATGACGCCTATTGTTTTAGAAAAGCTCGGTCAATATATAAAGGGTATTGCGAAGAAGATACAGGTTAAGGTGGACGGCGTTGCGGATATAAACTCCAATTTTGAAGTAAAGGACGCATTGCAACACATAGCATGGGTCGCAGGGGTAGAGGAGAAGGGCCTTGGAGAGTTTGTAGTGAGTTATCCTGAAAACGCGATTTACCTTGCCAACAGCATAGCTCAGAAAGGAATATTTCAGGTTGTTAACTTTTCGCCGTATTCCATATCCGTAAAATACCGCAAATAACTCAGGAGGATAATTTTATGTCTTTTTTAAGAACAATTTTTGTATTGACGGGACTTTTTGTGATCTTATGCGGCAATGCCTCGGCATCGGAACGTATGAGGATTGCGATTATGCCGTTTGAGATAGGCGCGTCCGGAGTGCCGTCCGACGCGGCTGTTGGCCTTGCGGATATGCTGGTGACCGCCCTTGTTAAGACAAGGGCTTATGACATCGTTGAGAGGGAACAACTGCAGAAGATCTTGAGTGAGCAGAAGTTCGGGATGAGCGGCCTTGTAGATCCTTCTACAGCAGTGCAAATAGGGAAAATGTTAGGTGTAAAAAAAATCATTATCGGCAAGATCACACAGATGGGTGTAACCCAATCGGAGATGATCTTCATAAAAGTTGCTACGGCGAAAGTCTCTATTGACATAAGGATTATCGATGTGGAAACAGGCATTATAGAGAGCGCGGAGACGGCAACAGGAGACGAGACTCTCACAAGGATTTCCGGAGACAATCTCGCAAGCCTGCTCCAGAAGGAGCAGCTTAGGGGCGTGCAGGCAGGCGTTTCATCTTTCGACCAGTCTGTATTTGCAAATGCTTCAAGAAAGGCAGTCGATTCAATGGTAGACAAAATTATGGAGAATGTCGAGCAATTGGGATATGTCATTGCGGTCGAAGGCGCTGTAATAATGATAGACCTGACGAAGTCTCACGGTCTTGAAGTGGGAACGCGCATTCAGGTTGTGAGGATGGGTAAATCCATAATACATCCAATAACAAAGAAGGTGCTCGGGGCGGGCAAGGAGACAGTCGGCAATATAGAGATTACCGAGCTTGAGCCGGAGTGGAGCAAGGCCAAACTTTTGGACGCAAAAGGTGAAATCAGAGTAGGAGACAGGGTTTCTACAAAGGGAATAAAAAGGAAGAAAAAAGAAGACGAGTAGCCCGGGATGTGAAAATTACCTTTACATGCGGGACGCCAGGTGTTATAAATGCAGTATGAAGGGTTATTACATTTCAGGAGGTGTTTTGACATGAGCAGAGATATGTTTAGATTTTTGGCAATGGGAGTATTGTTGGCGGCATTTATTTTCGGTTGCGCGCCGCAGGAGGCCGCGAAATGCACGTCTCCGGAGGACAATCCGCAGCATCATTATTTGATGGGAATGAAGGCGCTTGAGGAAGGAAAGATCGACGTCGCGCAAAGCAAGTTCGAACGGGCTGTGTATTGCGAGGATAAGTTTGCTCCCGCGTACAGCGGTCTTGCGATTGTAACTGCCGAAAGGGCAAAAAGGCAGACGGATGCGGGATTCAGAAAGGTCGAGACAACAAGGGCGCTCGACAATCTAAAGAAGGCGGAGAAGCTTGCAGATACGGCCGAGGATAAATTCGATCATCTCACGGCGGGCATCAGGGTCTACACGACTTTAAAGACCTCCGAGTGGTTGAAAAAGGCTGAGGAGGCATTCGGCGACATAAGGATGCTCAAGCTTGATGAGAGAAAACTCGTCTATTATCAGGGCACGGAGGCCGCCGATTATTTCATGGGCATAGCATATCTTGAAGCCCTCGAATTCAGGCAGGCGAGGGATAAGTTCGCGGATGTGCTGAAAGCAAAGAGGGAAGGTAAGTGGCATGAAAAGGCGGAAAAGGCGCATAAGCGTGTAGACAAGATAGTCCGCGCAATGGCAGGCATTACAGTAGGCGATGTCGGCAAGCAGATAGCAGTTAAGAATTCGGTGACAAGGGCAGACCTTGCAGCCTTGCTTATTGATGAAATGAAATTAGATAAGCTGTTTGCTCGGTTTATTCCGCAGTCTAAGTTGGATGCTATTATGCCTGAGTTTATCCCTGCTGATATTCTGAACCATCACTTCAGAGAAGAGATTCTTACTCTGATGAAATGGAAAATTAGAGGTTTCGAGGCACCTCAAGATCCTGTTACAAAGGCACCCTTGTTTAAACCTGATAGTGTAGTGAAAAGGGTTGAGATGGCATTGATGCTTGAGGATATCTTGATAAAAATTGTTGGGGATGAAAATGTTGCTACAAGATACTACAAGAATAGCGTCTCTGACTTTGCGGATGTTGAAGCGACAAAATACTATTCAAATGCTGTAAAGACGGTTGTATCTACAGGTTTGATGGAAACTGAAAAGGGTTATCCACCTGAGTTTCGTTTGTTTGTTCCAGTTGATGGAGCTGATGCGCTCATAGCTATCAGAGAGTTGATTTATATCAGGGATAAGGGAAGGTATTGATTTGCAGAGTTAAGACTAATTTAGGAGGAGCAATATTTATTGCTCCTCCTAAAAGCATAATAAAAATGTAAGGAAGTTGAAATGAAAAAAAATATATATATATTTATTTTTATATTTATATTTGTTTCCTTGCCATTTTATCTGTATGCTGAAACACGCGGGCTTACTATAAATATTAAGACTCCAGATGGGAAAAGCGTAGATCTATACAATGGCTCTTTTGCTCTTATTATTGGTGCAAGCAACTACACTGAAGGTTGGCCCAAGTTGCCCGGCGTCAAGAAGGATGTGGATGCGGTAAAAGCAGTTCTCGAAGAGCAGGGCTTTCATGTTACTGTCGTCATGGACCCCAAAAAAGACCAGATGGTGCAGGCCTTCGAGAATTTCATCAATAAATACGGCCAGGACCAGGACAACCGGCTTCTCTTTTATTTTGCGGGACATGGGTATACGGTAAAGATGACCTATGGCGAAGAAATGGGGTACATCGTGCCGGTAGATGCACCGAATCCGCACAATGACCAGAACCGTTTTCTGTCCACTGCGATGGACATGCAGCTGATAGAAGTGTTTGCAAAACGCATACAGTCCAAGCACGCCCTCTTTCTTTTTGACAGTTGTTTCTCCGGCTCATTATTCGCCCTGTCTCGTGCGGTGCCCGAGAGTATATCGTACAAGACCGCAAGACCTGTCCGCCAATTCATCACCTCGGGAGGCGCGGACGAACAGGTACCGGACACGAGCATTTTTCGGCAGCAGTTTATCTCAGCCCTTAAAGGAGAGACCAACCTTGGTAAAGACGGCTATATAACCGGCACAGCACTTGGTGAATATCTTCAAGACTCGGTAGTCAACTATTCAAAGGGAGCACAGCATCCCCAGTACGGTAAAATCCGCAACCCGAACCTGGACAAGGGAGATTTTGTGTTTGTTTTAAATAAGACCAATGATGAACAAAGTATGTTTATTATTCATGCTGAAGAGCAACGTGTTAATGAAGAAAGGAAGAGCATAAAGAAAGAAAAGGAAAAATATGAACATGATAAAGTAGTATATGCAGAGCGTGAGAAAGAGGAGAAAGAGAAACTAATAAAAGATGCTGAGAGTGCTGAGAAGATGATTGCGTTACAGGAAGAAAGAAGGAAATTAGAGGAGGAGCGCAAGGAGATTGATAGAATACGCATTTTAGGAAAAAAAGAGGCGCTAAAAAGAGAGAGGGAGAAAAAGAAAATAGAAGAGGAACGGGAAAAAATAGAGAAAAAGAAGCTTTATGCAAATTTACCAAAGGACGGTATTAAGTATACTATTTCTGGAGGAGAAGGAGGTGAAAACTATCATAACGGTCTCAAATATTTAAGTTCATTAGAGTTTAGAAAGGCAAGGGATAAGTTTGCAGACGAACTGAATTCGTCCAGAGAAGGGCCTTTTCACGCAGACGCTGACAAAGCCTGGAAGAAAACGGACAAGATAGTCCGCGCAATGGCAGGCATTACAGTAGGCGATGTCGGCAAGCAGATAGCAGTTAAGGATTCGGTGACAAGGGCAGACCTTGCAGCCTTGCTTATTGATGAAATGAAATTAGATAAGCTGTTTGCAGGACGCATCCACGTAAAATCACAGATTGACAAGATGAAGACCGAGTTCATTCCCGCTGATGTCCTTAACCATTCGTTTAAGGAAGAGATACTTACTATAATGAAGTGGAAGGTAAGAGGCCTGGAGCCTAAATACGATACAGCAACAAAGGCGTATCTCTTTAAACCTACGGATGTGGTGAAGCGCGGAGAGATGGCGTTTATACTCGAAGACGTTTTGATAAAACTCACAGGAGATGAGAAACTTGTCACAGCATATTTTTTTGGACAGGATAAATCACCATACCCTGACGTCAAACCGACCTCTCCGTTTTATAACGCGGTTATGAATATGACGTCGAGGGGAATCATGGAAGGCGAGCTTTCCGGAGAGTTCAGGATAGATGCGCCTGTTGACGGGGCGGAGGCGTTGTTTGCCCTGAGGGTGTTGAAACAGAAGATGAATATTTATTAAAAGAAGGCAAAAGGCCATAGGCGATTTAAACGAATTGAACGATGTTGAACGATTTGAACAATATTTCGAAGAGGAGGAGAGTATGAGAAGAAAAGTATTTATAATGGTGTTGTTAATAATGGGGTTGACCGGCATCGCATTTGCACAGGAGCCGCCGTCAACTGCGGCCATTGACGCGAGGTTCTCGGCTGCCAACGAATGGCTGAACAAGAATAATCTGAGCGTAACCGCAGCGCCTGAACAGGCATTCGTCAATGACTATATACTTGTTGTAGGTGAAGGACTACCTTCGCCTGCTGCAAAGTCCCCGGCGCAGAGGCGGTTAACCGCTGAAAGGGCTGCTACTGTGGTGGCATACCGTCAGTTGACCGAATTCATAGAGGGGTTTGCCCTTGTTGGAGATACCCTCGTTAAGGATGCGGAGCTTCAGTATGACGTGATAAGGGTAGCTGTCGCGGGTTTCGTAAAAGGCGCTCAACTTGTTTATAAGGAATACAATCAGCAGGAAGGTTCGGCCCTTGTGATAGTCAAAGTAGGGATGACAGGACCTCAGAGTTTTGCCAAGACCATGTATGCAAAGATGCTGGGCGATCCGCAAATCAAAAGAGATATTATCGGAGTGCCGGGGCCTGAGTACAGGCACAAGCCTGTTCCTCTCGAAGAAAGATATGACGGCTTAATTATCGATGCCACGGGACAGAGCTTCAGGCCTGCGCTGATAAACAGGATATTCACGCCCAAGGGAGACGTGCTCTATGACCCGTCGAAGATAAGCCAGAAGGTTTTGGTAGAGCAGGGGTGCGGCGAATACACGAACAGCGTTGAGAAGGCAAAGGCAGCGCTGGAGTCGAGAGGGGTGAAAAATCCCCTTGTCGTAACCGCTTCCGGAGCCGTTACGGCATCGGATCTGCAGGTAAGCAATGATGACGCCGTAAGGATATATTCCGCAAACCAGAAGGCCAATTTTTTTGCCTCGGCTAAGGTGGCTTTTGTTCTGAAATAACAAGTTATAGGCGGGGGATGTGACACCGCATCCCCCGCCTATACGCCTTATCACATAAATAAGGGGGCGTAATGAGAAAGTATGTCTTCATAATTTTATCTCTCTTGATGTTTTTGCCTTTTAGCGCCGATCTCTCTTTCGGTTATCAAAATGAGATTAGAGCCCTTTCCTCTGCCGTTTCTTCGGGTATGGATAAAGTAGGCAGCAGAAAGAGGGTTGCCGTAGCCGATTTTACGGATCAGAAAGGCAATATAACCGAACTCGGGAAATTCATGGCCGATGAGCTGACGTCCGAATTGTTGAAATCGGCTCAGGGCTTCGAGGTGATGGAAAGGGCGCAGTTAAAGAGCGTTGCCGGACAGGAGGATTTCGCCCTGCCGTCGCCTTATGATCAGAGCGCCGTTAAGAGGCTCGGAGAATCCGCAAGGCTGGGAGCAGTAGTTACAGGCATAATTACACCATTCAGTTCCACGGTGAGGGTAACGATAAATGTCGTCTCTACTTATATGCCTAAGGTTGTGCATTCCAAGACGGTAGATATACCGCGTAGGGGTAAAATAGCGGAATTGCTTTCAGGCGGCATGAAACCGTCCGTAAATTTCGATCTGTCCGGCAGGTGGTATGGTAACGACGGCGGAATTTATTATGTCCGCCAGATAGGCAACAAAATTTGGTGGTTTGGAGAAAATCACCCCAATGCGCCTTCGTGGTCAAACGTTGCCTATGGAGAGATTCACGATACAGAGATAAGGCTTCAATGGTCGGATGTCCCTAAAGGTTATATCATGAACAGCGGAATTCTTGTACTCGAAATTTTATCAAACGGAAGGATTGCGGCAAGAAATAAGACCGGCGGGTTCGGCGGGTCGGAATGGACGAGATGAAGCATCGGAGTTTTTTTAAAACAATAATAATCCCCTGTAGCATTTTGTTGCAGGGTTTTTCTTTTTTGGCGTTTGTCCTCTTACCGTCCGACATTGTTTTAGCCGAAAAAACACAGCGGTATTTTCCGTCGGCAAAAGAACATTCTCAGAAAATAAAGCAGATAGCGGGAATTATCGCCGTCGAGATAAACAGGAGGGGTATAAAGACCGTAGAGGTTAAAGAATTTACTGATATAAGGGGCAGGCCGTCGGCTGTCGGAAAGGATATTGCAAAAGAGTTTGAAAGACAGATGGCTGCGGCGGAGGGTAGAGGCTTTGCTATAATAAAGAACGATGCAAAGGCTGTCGTTACCGGAACTGTTACGCCTTTTAAAGAAAGAGAGAAATGGCAGATTAAGATAAAGGTAGTATCGGCGGAAACAGGCGCGGTTATTACGGCATACACTGGGATTCTTAAAAAGACCAAGGGGATCAAAAAATGAGACTGATATATACGGCGGCAACAATCCGCCGGTCAAAGGCACAATGTGGATAGATAAGGTGAGGTTTTATAGGGAGTGACACCTCAAGAAGGTTGTAAAATAAGAAAATTTTTGGGAAGCTTTATTTTTAAGGAGGTAATTATGCTAAGGAGGGATGCAAGGGCTGCGTTTGTTGCAATATTGGCAATGTCTTGTACGATGTTCATCGGATGTGCATTCGTTGATCAGAAGGTTGATTTGAGCTACGAAAAGGTTGTTAATACAAGAGGCGGCTCAGGCGACGTCTTTATTGCAAAACCCAAAGATCATCATAATATTATGAAAAAGGCGGATGGTTGGCTTATCGGAACGGTAAAAAACACTTATGGCATGAAGACGGCTGATGTGGTTACGGAGAATGACATTGGTGATTGGGTTGTCCGTGCACTCACACAGGAGTTAAGTTTTGCCGGATACAATGTTATGCCGGTAACAATGCTGCCGGATAATGTATCAAAGGGAATTGACTTAACTGTTTTAAAAGTATTTGTAGACCAGGATCCCGGTTTCTGGACAGTGGGAGCTATAAGCGATGTGCAGTTTGCAGTTGAGATGTGGAAGAACGGCATGAAGGTAAAAAGTTTTAATGTCTCGGCAAAAGGAGACGATCGTTCAATGATGGGGTCAGCCGAAACTAAGGCAATTTCTTTGCGAAAAGCAATGCAGGCTGCGATGCAGCAGGCAGTGCCTGAGATAATAAAGACACTTGAACAGTAAGGAGTGTGATATTGAAATGGCAGTAAGTTTTCGCATAAAGATAGTTTTATTGCCTGCACTGCTAATTATTGCAGGATGTAGCATGTATGAATTTAAAGACCCTACCGGTGCACAATTACAAGTCCGGTATACCTCTCCTCAACAAGAAAAAATATCGGCCCCAAAGAAAAAAATAAAGAAAAGAATAGAAGAAGAACCTGTCGCCGCGCCTCCTTTAGACGAAAAACTCCCTCCTTCTCGTCCCGACACCTATGCGGTAGTAATAGGCATAGATTATAAAGGCAGAGAGGATATACCTGATTTGCAGTATCCATCACAGGACGCAAAGAAAATATACAACATACTCACAGATCCAAGATACGGGGGAGTGCCGAAAGAAAACGCAGTATTGTTATTGAACGAAAATGCTACAAGGAACGAAATGATATCGGCATTGAGAAAGATAAAGACATGGGACGGATATGTGTATGTCTATTACTCAGGGCATGGAGCGCCTAAGACAAAGGGGGATAAGTTCATAGATGCCTTTTTAGTGCCTAATGACGTAGTAATAAGCGACCCTGAAGCAATGGAAGACACGGCAATAAAAATATCATATCTTCAGGAACTTGTAGAGACATCAAATGCAAGGGGAGTAATGCTTGCCCTTGATGCCTGTTTTTCAGGTGGAGGCAAATCCATAGTGCCGAAGGGAGGAAAGCCTCTGGTAGGAATGCTCGTAAATCCTGAGATGCTGAAGCCCAAAGGCGCAGGCAAAGTAATAATCACATCATCCGCTACCAACCAGCAGTCATGGGAAGACGAAACAGAGCTGAAGTCAGGCATATTCAGTCACTATTTCTTGGAGGGATTGAAAGGTAAAGCAAGCAAGGACATATGGGTAAAGGTTGATGAACTTGCAGAGTATGTAAAAGACAATGTATCCAAGGCAGCCCGTAAACTCAAAGGACAGGAGCAGACCCCTCAAATCACGGGAAATGCAGACTTCGCAGTAACTAGGAATTGGGAGAGGGCAAAGGTAATGGACATAGAGATAGCGAGGAACAAACTGAAGACTGCATTTGAAAAAGGTATTATATCGGCAGAACAATTAAACAAAGCACTTGATGAATTAAAGACAAAAAAACACTCAAAGACCCTCGATGCATTCCTTGAAGGCAAGATAGAGGAGAAGAAGTTCGGGGAACTGTATTAACATGAAAAATCTACTTTTGTTTTCGGCATTAATGCTGATAAGTTTTCCTGTCTTTGCCTCTGAAAAGTCAGTATGGGTGGAGTCAGACGGCGAGGCGTATATGAGCGAAGTTGAAACTCCAAAAGAAGTTATGGAAAGGGCAAAGAAAGACGCACAGAACAAGGCAATTGAAAAAGCCCGCGGCGTGTTCATAAGATCCCATACCCTTGTCTCAAACAGCCAGCTTACCGAGGATTTGATTTATGCAGCGGTGAGAGGGAAGATCGAAAGGGTTAATGTAACCAAAAAAGGCTGGGATGAAAAGGACAGGAACCTTTACAGGGTCAGGCTTAAAGCCCTTGTAAGCCCTGTGTATCCGGAAAGGGGCAAGGGCATAGCGCTTAAAGTCTCTCTCTCAAAGGCAGACCTGAAAGAAGGCGCTAATGTAAAAATATTTTATCAGGCAAATATCGACTGTTATGTTTATATCTTTTCAGTTGCCGCCGACGGCTCCGTTACGTTGCTGCTGCCGAATTCCATGAATCAGGAGAATTTTATTACGGCTGAAAAGGCATATAAATTTCCTCCGGCTAACAGCTCAATTCGTTTGAAAGCGCTGTTTCTGCCGGACTATAAAGGCAATACAGCGGAAGAAAAGATAAAGGTTATAGCCACAAGGAAAAAAGAGGACATTGTGCCCCTCGGTTTTCAGGAAGGCATGTTCAAGGTGTATGACGCAAGATCCACAGGCATGATAAGCGATTTGGTAAAAAGGCTCAATCAGCTTGAGCCGGATGACTG
>MHDU01000008.1 GCA_001803635.1 Nitrospirae bacterium GWB2_47_37
AGGATATTTTTGCCCGCCTTAATTGCTTCAAGCCCTATCCTTACAGCATCGGGATGAAACATGAGTGTTTTTTTGAATTCAAAATCTGCGGTCGCATGAATTACCCGCTTTATTATCGGAACCTGCTCGGGCGGGAATCCGCTCAGGTCGGTTTCCTCAGCTATTATCTCGAAGCTCTTTTTTTCTATCTCATCAGGTAAGAGTCCGTTTGCTGCATGTATCCTTTCGACTACGACCTGAACGAGCTTTTCATGTATTCCAAGCGGTTCCGTATAGATAAATTCTCTGTCCGGATATTGTCCTTCGGCCTCCTTTATTATTTCAGGTATGTCTTTTGTAACATGCATCCCGCTGCTTAAAAAATAGGGGTGGATAATTATCTTTTTCGCGCCTTCCTCGACGCATTTCTTTATCGTATCCGCGATCTCCGGCTCCGCGAACTGGAGATAGGCCACCTTCACACAGTCATCGGCGCAATCCGGATGAATAGCGTTGTGTAAAAGCCTGCCTGCGAGTTCGATATTATTGGCGTCTTTTTTCGGACTGCCGTGTCCTATGAGTATGATGTTTTCCACGAGGTCTCCTTTATGAAATCTACAAAATTCACGGCTGAGCCCGGATTGCTTCCGAAATGGACATGCACATAGCTTGCGAGCGTATTTTTAAATTTATAACCTGATGCGTTAATAAGCTCGCCGTGATTGTTTTTTGTTGAATAAATTCCGGCTATCGACGAGGACTGTCCCGATTCTACGACTTCGCTAACCCCACCTAACCTCCCCTTATCTAAGGGGAGGCAGGGAGGGGTTACGGGGACAGTCCCCTCCGCTTCTGCCCGCGCGCCGGCTTTTATTTCGGAATAGTGGAACTCATGCCCCCTCAGTCTGTCGCCCTTTTTACCTACGATGCAGTCATCCTTTAACTCGATCTCTCTATAACCCAAATGCGCTCTTCCTCTTTTCATCTGTGTTTCAAATGGGAATACATCGGCCGTTTTGAAAAAATTTCCATTAAAGTCATGTATTCCTTTAGATAGATACATCAAGCCTCCGCATTCCGCATAGATAGGCCTGCCTGCATCAGACCATTCCCTGACGGATGCGAGCATGGATGCATTATCCGATAATTCTTTAGCATACAATTCCGGGTAGCCTCCTCCGATATATACGGCACCGGCTTCCGGGATAACCCGATCATAAAGAGGGCTGAATTTTATTATCTCTGCGCCGGCGTTTTTTAATAGGTCGAAATTGTCTTCGTAATAAAAGCAAAATGCCTTATCATAAGCGACCGCGATTTTTATTGTCGATGTCGGGGACAGTCCCGATTCTACGGCTGCGCCCGTAAATCTGGGACAGTCCCCTTCCTGCCTGGATGCTTTCCGATGATGAAGCGGAAGGGAGTTATTCCTGCCTAAAATGGCCTCTAAATTTATATATTTAAAAACTGCGTCTGCAAGCTTTTGTATTTTTTCATCCGCAATCGGATTTTCTTCCGCAACCGTTAATCCCAAATGCCTGTGAGGTATTTCAAAATTCAGATCTCTCGGCAGATAGCCTAAAACCTCAACGTCATGGACGCTCTTTTTAAGCCTTTCATAATGTCTGCCTGAGGCCACGCGGTTAAAAATTACGCCTGCGAGTTTGTTCCGGCAATTGTTATATTCGCCGAATCCTTTCACTATAGCGCCTGCGCTTTCAGCCATGCCGTAAGCATCGATGACGAGGATGACCGGAATATCGATTAAGGCTGCAAGCCTTGATGTGCTGAAATCTCCGTCATACAGACCCATAACGCCTTCCACAATCGAGACATCCGCATGCCGGGAGTTTTTATAAAAGCAATTCTTCACGTATTCCTCTCCGCACATCCACATGTCGAGGTTTCGGGAATGCCTGCCTGTAATGACCTTATGCAACCCGGAATCTATGAAATCGGGTCCGGCCTTGAATGATTGCACCTTTAATCCCTTTCCCCTTAAAGCTGCGAGGATGCCGAGCGTTACGGTCGTTTTCCCGCACCCGCTGTGGGTGCCTGCTATTACCGCGCCGGTCATAGGTTTGCGATCTCCTTTATAAGGCGCATGTTTTGTTTATTCGATTTTACCGCGATTCTCATGAATGTTTCGTCGAGCCCCATGAAGTTTGAGCAGTCTCTTATCATAATCCCATTTTGTCTCAGCTTTGCAGTTATCCGTCGAACATTGTCATGTTTTGCCAAATAAAAGTTTGCTGAGGATGGGAAATAAGTAATGCCTAATATTTTCAAGCCGTCTTCGAGGGTCTTCTTTTCATTTTTTATAAGCTTGAATGTTTCAACGGCATATGCATTGTCGCTAAGCGCTGCGATACCGGCTGCCTGAGCAAGGGTGTTTACGGTCCACGGCTCCTTATATTTTTTGATAATTTCCTCTATAGTCATGGGGACAACGCAGTAGCCTATCCTTAATCCTGAAAGGGCGTAAAATTTTGTCATAGAGCGAAGCACAATAAGATACGGATTGTTTTCAACCTCTTTTACAACGGAATGCTCAGGCACGAAATCTATGAATGCCTCGTCAACCACAAGCCAGCATTTAAGCCTTTGCGCCGCTGCGGCTATTTCCATAACCTCCTCTTTGGTCAGAAGCCTGCCGGTAGGGTTATTGGGATTGCAGAGAAATGCGACATCAACGGAGGTGGTGAGCGAAGATTTGTATGTTGCCGATGAACTGCTCCCCGACATCGCGGCAATGAATTTATCTATGTTAAGGTCAAACTTATTTTTCTCCCATAGGATGAAATATTCGACTTTTTTAGGATCGCCGACGGCCCTTTCGTATTCAGAAAATGTAGGGGCGGGAATTAAGACCTTTTCAGGCTTCAATGCCCTGACAACAAGGTAAATAAGCTCCGTACTGCCGTTCCCGCACATTATCGATTGCGGATTTACGCCTATATGCTGTGCGATTGTCTGAGTGAGCGCTTTCGCGTCCGGATCAGGATAGTTGAACAGGTGTTTGCCTGTTTCTTTTATTGCCGAGAGCACGCCTTTAGGCACTCCCAAGGGATTTATGGAAGCGCTGAAATCGATGATCTCTCGTTCATCCGTATTGAGTTCCTCCGCAAGCCTGTATATATTGCCGCCGTGAATAGGATTTATCTTTTGCTCATCCATAGATTCCCCTCGCATATAGAACGACCGCCGAAATCACGATGCCTGCGACGGACGAAAACATTACGACCTTTATTGTTTTTTCCGAGGCTGCGAGATAATCGACTTCAGTTTCAGTTCCTATATAAGGTTTTTGTACGATAATGCCGCCGTAGGCCGACGGCCCTCCGAGCCTTACTCCGATGGCGCCTGCCATTGCCGCCTCCGGAATTCCGGCATTAGGGCTCGTATGTTTTCCGCCGTCTCTAAACATAATCTCGATTGAAGCAAACGGGTGAATGGGTGAACGGGTGAATAGACGAATCAAAAGAGATGATAGAACAATTAATATCACTGTAATCCTTGCCGGGATGTAATTGGCAATGTCGTCGAGGCGCGCGGCAGCCCATCCGAAGTTTTTATATCTGTCATTTTTATAACCGACCATCGAATCGAGAGTGTTTATTGCCTTGTATGCCATTGCAAGCGGAAGCCCTCCGATTGCGAGATAAAACAAAGGAGCTATGATGCCGTCTGAGAGATTTTCGGACAGGGTCTCTATGGTCGCCTTTAATATCCCTTCTTCCGAAAGGTTCCGGGTATCCCTGCCTACGATCATGCTGAGGTTGTTTCTCGCGGTTTCGATGTTTTTATTTTTCACTTCCGTTATTACAAGCCCGGCGGAATTTATTAATTCTCGGATAGCTATTGTTGTGGATGAGAGATAGACAAGAAGAACTCCGGCCAATAAGGATAAGAATAATGTAGAAAGGCGCAGTAGAAAAATTAGAAGCAGTGAGGACAATAATAATGCGCTTACAAAAACAGAGCAGGTAATTATTGCCGTTAAAAGGATGCCCCCCATTTTTTCCTGAGACGGAGATTTGAAATATTTTCTCAGGAATATTTCGGTTTTCGTTATCGCTTTTCCGATAATCCTTACCGGATGCGGCAGCCGGCGCGGATCTCCAATGGTCATGTCCAGCAGGAATGCGAGTATAAGTATTGCGGGCGGAATGCCGAATGCCGAATAGTTTGATGTCATAAGCCTATAATCCTTTTTATAAAATCCATATCGATATTCTCTTTTACGATAGATGCAAGGCTTTCGATGGCTTTATCTTTTATGTCCGAGTATGATGTTATTGAATTCATAGTGTCGAGCCCTTTTGTTTTTCGCGCCTGATCGATAATTTCCCTCCTGAACGCGTCGTTATCAAAGATGCCGTGAATATAAGTTCCCCAGCAGTTGCCGTTCATCGAGCCGTCCATAAAAAGAGTTGAACCGTTCAAACGGTTCAAACTGTTCAACTCGATTAGACGATTTATTCTGAATAGCCCTATATCCCCCATGCTTTGTCCCATATGGATTTCGTAACCTTTTAATGGCTGATAGCGCATAGCTGATAGCTCATAGTTTTTATCGCTATGAACCATGAGCCATGAGCCGTCAACTATCTCTGCTTCTACCTGCGACGTTACTTTTGTCTTATCGAATGCTGTCTCTATATTCAGAAGACCGATGCCGTCAATCTCTTTGTGCCTGCTTTCAACGCAGTGAGGGTCATATATCTTTTTGCCGAGCATCTGGTATCCGCCGCACATGCCTATAACCCTGATGCCTTTTGAATATGCCTGCTTTATGCTCTCATCGAGGCGGTTTTCTTTTAAAAGTATAAGGTCTTTTACGGTATTTTTCGAGCCGGGAATGATTACGATGTCCGCGTTTTCTATATCCGAGGGGTTTGAGGAATAAATAAGCTCCACGTCCGGTTCATACGAGAATGGGTCGAAATCGGTGAAGTTGGCGATGTATTGCAGCCTGACAATAACTATTTTTATCTGTTTAAACCGTTCAAACGGTTTTATCTGTTTAAACCGTTCAAAGAAAAGCCCGTCTTCTTCGGGCAGGCCTATTTCTTTTATATACGGGAGCACTCCTATCACCGGCTTTCCTGTCTTATCCCGTATCATATCGAGTCCGGGTTTGAGTATTTCTGCGTCGCCCCTGAATTTATTTATCACAAATCCTTTTATGTGCCTGCTGCTCCTTCCGAGGAGCTTAACGGTTCCGTAAATTGAAGCGAAAACTCCTCCCTTATCTATGTCTCCGACCAGGATTACCGGCGCTTTAGCATACTTAGCGGCAGACATGTTTACAATATCGACATCCATGAGATTTATTTCCGCCGGGCTTCCCGCCCCCTCCATAATTATAAGGTCGTGTCTTAAAGAAAGCCTGTCAAAGGATTCTTTGACCGCAGCCCACGCGGTTTTTTTAAAGGCATAATATTCCTGCGCCTTCATCGTCGAATGAACCTTTCCGTGAACGATTACCTGAGAGCCCATTTCACCTGAAGCCTTCAGCAATACCGGATTCATATCCGCTGCCGGCTCTATTCCTGCCGCCTCCGCCTGCAATGCCTGAGCCCTTCCTATCTCCGCCCCTTCCGCGGTTATGTAGGAATTCAAGGCCATGTTCTGCGCCTTGAACGGCGCTACCTTTATCCCTTCGTTTTTGAATATCCTGCACAGGGCGGCGGTAATGAGGCTCTTTCCCGCTCCCGATCCTGTTCCCTGAATCATCAATGCCTTAGCCAAGAGCAACTCCATTCAATAGTTTTACGACAGGATATTTGTCCCAGAATTCTATGATATTTATTGCCGCGTTATCCTGTTCTATCCTGAATATATTTTCTAAAGGAATCCCGATAACATGGCAGAGTATTATCCTGTTGACTCCTCCATGAGCCGTTATCGCAATATTCAATGATGGGGACAGTCCCGATTCTACGACTCCGCTTTGCTTAGTCCGTAAATCTGGGACATTCCCCTTATGATTATCTATAATTTTGTTCAAGGCAGATATTACCCTGTCCCTTACCTCAAGCGTGCTTTCGCCACCCACGGGACTGAATTTAAGAGGGTTACCCGCCCACGCATCGAATTCTTCGGGATACTGTTCCCTGATTTCATTGAACGACATGCCTTCCCAAATACCGAAGCTTCGTTCTCTCAAATCGGATATGGCTATCGGAGTTAAGCCGAACGGCTCCGCGATTATCTCCGCGCTCTTTAACGCCCTGCTCAGCGGCGAGGAGTAAACCGCAGAGAGTTCCGGAGTTGCCGCGGCACGGACTGTCGCACTTATGAAGGCAGCCGCGCCTCTGATCTGCTCGATTCCCTTTTCGGACATAGGAACGTCGATGCTGCCTTTATAGCGCTTTACCTCGCTTCCTTCCGTTGCGCCGTGCCTTATTAAATAGAGAGTCGTGACCATGTTATCATCGCCAATAAAAATATTATCTCTGCAAGCTCGCTGACAGCGCCGAGCGTATCGCCGGTAAGACCGCCGAATTTTTTATTAGAAAAATAAGCGGACATAAGACAGAAAGAGTACAGCACGCCGGAGAAGATCGCATAAAAGGCGTACTGATTTTCAAACGCATAACGGCTCGCAAGAGTTTGAATCGATATTATCACCAGGATAAGAAGAACGGTGGAAATCGCAAATTCTTTGAAGCCGGTTTTGTTCAGAAAAATTTTTCCTAAGCCGTCCTGCCGAGCCGCTTTTCCGTGTATCATGGATACAACCATCGCCCATTTGGAAAATACCGGCATAAAAAGCAATGACGAGTAATAAATAAACGGCAGAAAATGCGAAAGGTTCTTAAGCGCGGCGTATTTAAGGCCGAGAGAAAAGATTATCGCTGCCGCGCCGATAGGCCCCGCAGCCGAATCTTTCATAACCGAAAGCCTTCTCTTTCTGTCGGCATCCATATCTCCGGATGATTTAACCGCAAGCGCGTCAAAGGTGTCCGAAAGCCCGTCGATATGGAATGCTCCGTTTAAGATGACAGACGCGAGGATTACGAGGCATATGACGAGTTCCTGATGGAATAATAAGCCCGCTCCATAATCGACGGCTATAAGCAAAATTCCCTGAATCAGCCCGACTATGACGAAAAAAGACGCGCTTTCGGCTATAGCGGCTTCATCCGCGGACGTATCGGTTTTAACCGGGATTATCGTCAGGAACTGAAACGCGATCAACATCCGTTTTATCATTTGACTCCAAACTCCGAATGAACTCTAAGATTTTTCCGAAACCCCGGCCTCGCCGAAGGTCGCCATCTCTTTGTAGATTTTCAGTCCCGCCTCTATCATGAGCATCGCCAGTGCCGCTCCTGTGCCCTCTCCGAGCCTCAAGTCGAGGTCAAGTATAGGCTTTAATCCCATTTTATCAAGCATCGCTTTATGACCTTTCTCCACGGAATTATGGGCCGCAAATATGTAATCTTTAACCTCAGGCTTGATGCAATAGGCTATAAGAGCTCCGGCGGTAGAGATAAAACCGTCGATGACGACCGGTATCCTGTTCGCCGCCGCGCCCAAGACAAGCCCTGCAATGCCTCCGATCTCCGCGCCGCCTACTTTTGAAAGAACATCAACGGCGTCATTTGGATCCGGCTTGTTTAGTTTTAAGGCATTTTCGATGACGGCGATCTTTTTTGCGAGAGATTCGTCCGTTATGCCCGTGCCTTTGCCTGTAACCTCCGCAACCGGCTTGCCCGTAAGAATCGATGCGATAGCGCTTGAAGGCGTAGTGTTGCCTATCCCCATATCGCCGGTGCCGAATATTTTATAGCCCTTTTTCGCGTAGCCGTTTGCAAGCTCGATCCCCGTTTCTATGCATTTCATGGCTTCGCTCTTCGTCATTGCAGGACCCTTCGCGAAGTTTTTCGTGCCTTTTACCACCTTCATTTTTGCGAGGCCGGCAATCTCTCCAAAATCGTGGTCAACGCCTATATCCACGACAATGACTTCTGCTCCGGCGTGCCGTGCGAGGACGTTTATCCCTGCGCCGCCTCTGATGAAATTAAGGACCATCTGCGTGGTGACCTCTTTAGGGAACGCGGATACGCCTTCCTCGGTGACTCCGTGATCTCCCGCAAATGTGAAGATTACCTTCTTGTCAAGCAAAGGACTTTTGTTTTCGGCAACAGCAACAAGCGTTCTTGCGAATTCCTCAAGCCTTCCTAAGCTCCCTACGGGTTTTGTGAGATTGTCGAGATGCCTTTGAGCCGTCTCATGCCATTCATTGTCAACCGCTTTGATATTTTTTAACATACTGCTTAACAAATCCATTCTTCATGCCTCCTGCTTTATTTTTAAAGGAATCCCTGCTGTTACGGAATATACCTCATTCGCAATGCCCGCAACCTTTTGGTTCAGATAGCCTGCCGTGTCCCTGAATCTCCTTGACAGCTCATTATCCGGCACAATCCCCATTCCCACCTCGTTAGAGACGGCGAAGAGCGGACATTGGACAGCGGACAGCGAACTGCAAAAAACCTCTATTTCCGTTTCAATGTCTTTATCGGCAAGGATCAGGTTGGAAAGCCAGAGGGTCAGGCAGTCTATAAGGATTACGTCATACTGCGCATGGATATTTTTTATCAGCGCCGCTATATTGAGCGGCTCTTCTATCGTGACCCATTCTGCTGAACGCTCTTTTTTATGTTTTTCTATACGCTCGCTCATCTCATTATCCAATGCCTGTGCAGTGGCAATATAAGCTTTTTTGCCCGAATGCACGGACGCCTTCTCAAGCGCAAACCTGCTTTTGCCGCTCCGCGCTCCGCCGATAATGAATGTTATCAATTAGTTGCCTCCAAAATAAAAAATCCTCAGAGCTATACGCCCCGAGGATTGCACCCTGTTTCCTTCATCCCCGCCTTCCTCCACGAGAAGGCATTTATTCGTTACCCGGTATGATTAACGCGTTACGAGTCTTTCAGGCAGGTCTTCTGGCTCCCGGTTCACTTTACTCACCGGCCTTCCCACCCTCTTGGGCAGTGGCTTAGTCGGTTTTTATCCCCGGTTACAGCGGCGGGACCGCTCCTGAATCTAACAGGATTCCCTATCATGCCTTTCGGCGCCTGAATGCGTCTATTTTATACGATTAGTTGCCGGAAATGTCAAGAGAATGGAATAAAAGACAGCGGATTTTTATATCAGGCCGGGCTGGGTTTCGGTCCAGTTGACCTGAGCCGTCAACCGCCTGACAAGCATTAATCTTTCTTCCGGCGAGAAGTCGAAATAAAGGGAGCTTTCCATGAGGATAGATATGATTTCTTTTACCTTTTGATGTTCCATCAGCGTCCTCCCTCGAATCCCGTCTTATTTTAGTTATCGGGATAAAAGAGAGGGGCTTTATGGAAAGGCAATACCCATATCTCTGGTGGAGGCGGCGGGAATCGAACCCGCGTCCGAAAGCACTACTCTCAAGCCTCTACATGCTTATCCAACCTATTTAATCTCGGATACCGGAATGCCGGTCGGCGGGCCCGCCGATATCCTATCCCTTTGAGCTTTCGTCAGGGTTAAGGGAGTTGCCTGACGGCATCCTGCTGATTGACGCTTTCCCTAAGGCACAGGCAACCTTAGAGGAGCGTGCTGCTATTGGTTAAGCAGCGAGTGCCAGTTCGTTGTTGGCGTTTGTGTTTTTCCCATCTTTTTAGGTGGTGATGGAGCCACCGCATGCCACTTGAGCCTCATAACCCCCGTCGAGCCCTATCGCCCCCGAGAGACACTTTAATTATAACATATTTATCGTCTCTTCATCGCCTTTTCTATATCCCTCTTTGCCTCCCGCTCCTTTATAGACTCCCTCTTTTCATACTGCCTTTTGCCCTTTGCAAGACCCACTTCAACTTTCGCGAACGACCCTTTGAAATATATCTTCAGCGGTATAAGCGTGTAACCCTTCTGCTGCATCTTGCCCCGTAGCCTTTCTATCTCTTTTCTATTGAGCAGAAGCTTTCTCGTTCTCAAAGGCTCATGGTTCAGGATATTGCCGTGAGAATAAGGACTTATATGACAGTTGAAAAGGAATGCCTCGGATTCTTTGATAAGCACGTAGCTGTCCTTGAGATTCGCTTTGCCGTCTCGCAAAGACTTAACCTCTGTGCCTAAAAGCTGTATGCCTGCCTCAAAAGTTTCTTCGATGCTGTAGTCGTGGTATGCCTTTCTGTTCTGACAGACTATCTTCATAATATTTATGATAGCAGTATTGTGATTGAACTTTGAAGTCTTATTTCATTATAATTCAGTTCAGCTATAAAGGCGGAGGTTTATTTTATGAAGAGGTTTTTGATCGCAGCGATTATAACGGCGCTTTTTATTGCAGCGTGCGGCAAAAAGGAAGTTAAAAAAGTATCGGAGGATTCAAGGGTAGCGACCGAGGCTTTCGCCCTTGCGGAAACAATAAGGGCGGCGTATGCGAATAGGGATATGTCCGCTATCGAGAAGAATTCCACCCGTGAGGGAGCAAGAGCGATTATCGGGGGCATGAAGGCGTTCGATTCCGTAAACCTGACGTTCAATCCGGCTTGGGTCGAGATAGACGGCGATACTGTTAATCTGAATGTCTCATGGAAGGGGATATGGAAGATAGGCGGAAAAACCATTGAAGAAAGGGGCATGGCTGTTTTTGTCTTAAAGGGAAGCCCCTTGAAAACGGATAACGTATTAAGGGCTAATCCTTTCAGATATCCTCAGGATTAACCTCCAATATCCATTTTCCTTTCTTTGTCGGCATCTTCAATGCCCGCTTCAACAGGGCTATAAATTCGGAACGCGGCATTTCCTTAGCGCCGAAACTCATGAGGTGCCCTGTAGTAACCTGACAGTCTATTAATTTAAAACCCCATTTTTTTAACTGCCTTACGAGCCTTGCGAATGCAACCTTTGATGCATCGGTTTTTTTGCTGAACATGGATTCCCCGAAAAATACTCCACCCAAAGACACCCCGTAGAGCCCTCCTGCCAGTTCTCCGTCAAGCCGGCTTTCCACCGAATGCGCGAACCCCGATTTGTGAAGATTTATATAGGCACTTATCATTTCCTCTGTGATCCATGTGCTGCCGTGCTTTTTTTCGTGCACTTCCGCGCAATTCCGGATGACCTCATCGAAAGCGGAATCGAAGGTTATCTCGTAGATGCCTTTATTGATAGCCTGCTTCAGGCTGCGGGATATTTTCAATTCTTCCGGTATTAATGCGAGCCTCGGATCGGGAGACCACCAGAGTATAGGGGAATCTTCCGAATACCACGGGAAAATCCCGAGAGAATATGCAAGTAAGATGCGCTCCTCCGAGAGATCTCCTCCTACGGCAAGGAGGCCGTCTTTTTCCGCGTAATCCGGAGGAGGGAAGATAAGTTCGTCAGGCAATCTAAAGACAGGCATAAACGGTACCGGCTTATTTGCAGGAACTGCAAGAGCCCGAACTGCAGGAAGAACATCCTGAAGAGGTCTGATGTTCCGTTCCGCTCATGCCGAACACGGAGAATTTCTTTTTGACTTCCGCGGATTCGCATTCAGGGCAATGTATTGTCTGCTCCCCGAAAACGAGTTTTTCGAACTCATGCCCGCACTTGCCGCATATATATTCATAAACCGGCATCTTCAGCGCCCTCCTTAATTTTTAATATAACATAGAGCTTGCATTATTATATGAAATCTTTTAAAGTTTAAGTGATTTGCGAATGCGATGCGTGGAGGGTCTATGGGAGGGAACAGGACTCAAAATCTTCAGGACAGCTTCCTGAACCAGTTGAGAAAGGAAAAAGTGCCTGTCGTAGTATATCTTACGAACGGCGTGCGCTTGAAGGGCATGATCAGGGGGTTCGACAGCTTTGTCGTTCTCCTTAAAGAATCCAACGAACAGCTCATTTACAAGCACGCAATTTCCACGATCGTCCCGGAAAAGAGCGTAGATATAAAAATTGAAAACCCCGACATTTAGAAGTCCCGTTCACGACCTGTGAGAGCTTTTTTTTAACGCAGAGATATTTTTAACCGGAGGTAGTAATTAATGCTGAAGATGATGAGGACTCATGCCAAGTTTTTTTATTTTCTGTTCGTTATCATTATCCTGTCCTTTTTATTTTGGGGGGTCGGAACGGACAACGACGCCTATAAAAAGAGGGTTGTCGCCGAGATAGGCAAGGAAACGGTTACGGAAGAGGAGTATTGGAGGGCGTACGAGAATGTGCGGCAGCAGTTCAGGGATATGTATAAAGGCAAGCTCGACGAGGACATGGAAAAGAAAATGAAGCTGAAAGAGGCGGTGCTCAACAGCCTTATAGAGGAGCGGGTGCTTTTGACCGCCGCGAATGAATCGGGAGTGACCGTGACGGATAAGGAGCTTCAGGCCGCGATAGTAAGCAATCCAGTGTTCATGAGGGACGGCGCTTTCAGAAAGGATGTTTATTTTAATGTGCTTCAGAGGGCATACAGGGTGACGCCGGAGATGTTCGAAGGCTCCGTGCGCCGTCAACTTACGCTGCTGAAGATGAGAAGACTTATAGAGTCGGCCATGGATGTGAATCCTTTGGATTTGAAGGGAGTATCCGGGGACGAGAAGAAGATGAATGAAACGAGGCAGGCGCTTCTTATCGAAAAGAGCAACGCCGCCGTGAGGTCATACGTGGAAAGCGTTAAGCAAAAAATGAAATTCAAGGTAAATATGGACATTATTTCATAACATCTCGCCCTTTTTACTTTTGCAAAGCCCTCAAAACATGTTATAATTCCAATTAAATCTTTGAAGGGGTAAGCAGATGCTCGACGATAAGTTGCCGATAGGATTAACTTTTGATGATGTCCTTTTATTGCCCGCCAAATCCGATGTCCTTCCGAGGGATGTAGACATAAGCACAAAACTGACAAGAAATATAGCCCTTAATATTCCCATTATCAGCGCGGCGATGGACACCGTTACCGAAGGCGGTCTTGCCATAGCGATCGCGCGGGAAGGCGGGCTCGGAATAGTGCATCGGGCCGTATCCCCGCAGAGACAGGCGCTTGAGGTAGATAAGGTCAAGAAGTCGGAAAGCGGCATGATAGTCGATCCCGTAACCATAGCGCCGGACGCCTTGATTTCAGAGGCCCTCGCGCAAATGGAGAGATACAAGATTTCCGGAGTGCCCGTTACGATAAAGGGAAAGCTTGTGGGCATTCTTACCAACAGAGATTTGAGGTTCGAGACCAACATTAAGAAGAAAGTCTCTGAGGTCATGACAAGGGAAAAGCTTATTACGGCCCCTGTCGGCACGAATCTCGATAAGGCGAAAAAGCTGCTTCACGAATACAAAATAGAAAAGCTGCCTATCGTGGACGACGATTTCAATTTGAAAGGCTTGATCACTATAAAAGACATAGAAAAGAGGAAGCAATATCCCCACGCATGCAAAGACAGGCTGGGCAGGCTCAGGGTAGGCGGGGCCGTAGGCGTCGGAGAAGACGCCCTGCACAGGGCGGAGCTTCTTATTAAGGCGGGCGTCGATATTATAGCCATAGATACCGCGCATGGGCATTCGAAGGCGGTTATAAACACACTTAGGGAGATTAAAAAGAAATTCGATATAGATGTCATTGCCGGAAACGTCGCTACAGCGGACGGCGTAAGAGACCTTATAAAAGCGGGCGCCGACGCGGTGAAGATAGGAATAGGGCCCGGCTCTATATGCACTACCCGGATAGTCGCAGGCGCGGGCGTGCCGCAGCTCACCGCTATTAAAAACTGTCACGAGGTAGCGTCAAAGGCGAATATACCGTTGATCGCCGACGGCGGCATAAAGTATTCGGGCGATATTACGAAGGCGCTCGCGGCAGGAGCGCACTGCGTTATGATAGGAAGCCTTTTTGCGGGAACTGCCGAATCTCCGGGCGATATAATACTCTATCAGGGCAGGAGCTACAAGGTTTACCGCGGCATGGGGTCCCTCGGCGCAATGGAACAGGGAGCAAAGGACAGGTACGGCCAGCAGGGAGTAGAAAAAGAAAAGCTCGTCCCCGAAGGCGTTGAAGGAAGGGTTCCATATAAAGGCCCGCTTTCTCAGAGCATTCATCAACTCGTGGGCGGCCTGCGTTCCGGCATGGGATACTGCGGATGTAATACTCTCAAGGAGATGCGCGAAAAGGCAAGGTTCATTCAGATTACAAATGCCGGATGGAAGGAAAGCCATGTCCACGACGTCATTATCACGCAAGAAGCGCCTAATTACAGGATAGAACAGTGATAACGGATAAAATATTAGTTCTTGATTTCGGCTCGCAGTATACGCAGCTTATTGCGCGGAGGATAAGAGAAACCAAGGTCTATTCAGAGATTTTCCCTTTCAACGCTTCCATCGAAAAGATAAAGGAATTTAATCCGAAAGGCATCATACTTTCAGGAGGCCCTTCGAGCGTATATGACGAAGGAGCGCCCGTGCCCGACCTCGGGATATTCAACCTCGGAATCCCTGTTTTAGGCATCTGCTACGGAATGCAGTTAATGGCCCATTATTTAGGAGGAGAAGTAGCAAAGGCCGCCAAGAGGGAATACGGCAAGGCGGAGCTTATCATAGACGACAATGCCGACTTTATGTGGGGCATCTCCCAGAATACGCGCGTCTGGATGAGCCACGGCGATAAAATCGAGAGGCTTCCCAAGGATTTTTCTTCCATAGCTCATACCGACAATTCTCCCATCGCGGCAATGTCGAATAAGGAAAAGAGATTTTACGCGCTTCAATTTCACCCTGAAGTCGTTCATACAGATGAAGGCGCCCGGATTCTCCATAATTTTGTTTTTTCCGTCTGCGGATGCAATCCAACGTGGGAGATGGCCTCATTCATAGAATGGTCTATATCGGACATCCGCGCTAAGACGGGCGATAAAAAGGTTGTGTGCGCTTTGAGCGGAGGGGTAGATTCCTCGGTCGTCGCGCTTCTTATTCATAAGGCTATAGGCGATAAGCTTACCTGCATATTTGTGGACAACGGACTTTTGAGGAAGGCCGAAGCGGAAAAGGTCAAAAAGACTTTTCAGGATCACTTCCATATAAAATTGATCTTTATCGACGCGCAAAAACGGTTTATCGAAAAACTTTCCGGCATTACGGAGCCTGAAAAAAAGAGAAAGATTATAGGCAATGAATTCATCGCGGTCTTTGAGGAAGAGGCGAAGAAGATAACCGACGCGGAGTTCCTTGCTCAAGGCACGCTCTATCCCGACGTTATAGAAAGCGTTTCTTTTAAAGGGCCTTCTGCGGTTATAAAGAGCCATCACAATGTGGGCGGCCTGCCGGAGAGAATGAAGCTGAAACTTGTAGAACCCTTAAGGGAGCTATTCAAGGATGAAGTGAGGGTTATGGGGGAAGAACTCGGCCTGCCTGAGGGAATATGCTGGAGGCATCCGTTCCCGGGTCCGGGGCTTGCCATCAGGTGCATCGGAGAGATAACGGAACAGAAACTCGACATATTGCGTGAGGCTGATGCTATAGTGCTTGAGGAGATAAAGGAAGCGGGACTTTACCGCAATATATGGCAGGCATTCGCAGTAATCCTTCCGATAAAAAGCGTAGGCGTTATGGGCGACGAAAGGACATACGAGAATGTCGTAGCGGTAAGGGCGGTAACGAGCGTAGACGGCATGACCGCGGATTGGGCAAAAATCCCTTATGAAGTGATGGAACGTATATCGAACAGGATCATAAACGAAGTGAAGGGCGTAAACAGGGTTGTTTACGATGTCACCTCAAAACCTCCCGGAACCATCGAGTGGGAGTAGTTTCTCGTTAATAGACCTCGTCGTGGTGTCCGATATCGATGGGAATGATAGAGTCTTCCATGACCACAAAGGCAATCACGATCCTGTAAACATAGTTTATCGAAACCGCATATTTGTCCTGAAATTTTCCTTTCAGTTTGTGAAGGCGTAATGCAGGATGCGCCGGGTCGAGTTCAAGGAGCTTTAAGACCTTTTTGTATCGTTCGACCAGTTCCGGATGTTTCTTTATGAACGCGGCCTCGCGTTTTTCGTAGCTCTCGGTGAAGATAAGCTTGTACACTATATCTTGAGCCTCTTGAAATGTTTCTCGGCAGTCTCTATTTTGTATCTGCCTTTCTTGTAATCTTCCTCCGACTCTTTGATTGCCCTCTCAAGCTCGGCGTCCTTGAGCCGCTCAAATTCCTCGATAGGAAGAACGACAAGCCTGCTTTTGCCCCTTACGGATATGAAGATTTCCTTGTATTTATTCACAAGCCCGTCAAGATACGACACCCCTTTTACCTTCAGGTCATTAGCCGTAATAATCATATTATCCACCTCACTTTTAAACGTACTCTTAATAGTATTTTAAGACATACGATATAAAAACGCAATCGCCGGCGCCGCGTCGTTTACGACATAACCTCAAAACCTCCCGGAACTATAGAGTGGGAGTAGTTCCTCCCGGCACTCCTTTCTTATATTTTCCGGCTATATACCATAATTGCATCCCCCCTTCTTATTTCGCGTGTATTTTGTTATAGTTATGCATCTGAATGCAGGGGTTGAAGGCGGTAGAAAATGGTTGAGTTGTCGAGAATTAATTATGCTCAAAAATACCTTGATGACGCAAGGATGCTTTTCGCTGCCGAACGATATAATAGTGCCACTTCGAGGTTATATTATGCGTCGTATCAGGCAATGTGGGCGGCTCTCGGCCCACCGATGGGAGACCGTATCTGGCGGCATCTCGCTATTATCAAACCCTTTGTTCACGGGTATTGGTTCGATCCGGCTCATCCGCTACAGGCTCCCGGCCTTCTGGAACAGTTCCGTCTTCCGCTTCGGCAGCTTTATACTCTCAGGGTTAGGGTAGACTATGATCTGCTTGAAATAAAAAGAGATGTCGTGGATAATATGATTAAACTTGTAGGAGATGTCATTAATACTGTCTTGGCAAAGGGGAGGGTTTCTCAATGAAAGTCACAGCAACAGAGACGGCCGTTCTTGCGGATGCAGTCGCTGAACTTGTGGAAAGCTTGCATCAGAAATATCCCGGTATAAGGACTAAACCTGTTCCACCAATTGAGGATGAGGATTTTGCCATTGAGATTGAGTCGCCTGCTTCTTTCTCAGCAGCCGATGTCGAGGAAGAATGCCAAAAAGAATGCATAAGGCTTGAGGACAAATACGATGTTTATATACTTCCTTTAGTCGTGCAGAAGAAGGCAGGGGAAGGATAGGATTTTAAAGGCGGCTAAGGGATTAAAGGGGTAATGTGAAATGTTGTTAAAAGCTAAATGCAAGAATGCAAGCCTGACCCCGAATCCACAACCAAAAGACCACCTCAAGAAGAAAATGACGAGGGCTCAAAAAGGAAATATGGCGTGAAAAAGAAAATTCAAACAACCACGATTGTAAAAACTATTGCCATCCTAATGCTCTTTTGGGCGCTAACAGATAATCCTTACGGTTATTATCAAATTTTACGATGGGTAATTGCAGGTGTAACTGGATATTCGGCTTATCTTGCTTATGAGCAAGGTAGAAATACTTGGACTTGGATCATGGCAATTACCTCTATTTTGTTTAATCCAATAGTGCCCATTTATCTTGATCGTGAGACATGGACGGTGTTGAACATAATCGCCGCCGCAATAATTTTTATAAGTATGTTTAAAATGAAAGTTTATGCGAAATAAAAAATAAGGACAGCGACCATTTAAGGTTGAGATCAAAAACAGAAAACGGGCGCTGTCCCTAATAAATATTACAAATCCCACATGGATAGTTGAAGGTGATGACGATGAGCTTTGGGCGGTAAAACTAATATCAAAAACAAAGGCTTTTCTTGTAATATACAGAGAATCGGTATCACTGAACGACGGGTTCATTATAACGGCCTTTATAACGACGAAAATCACAAAGCTTTTGAAAAGGAGGCTGATATGGCAACGGCAACAGCCGCAATAAAAGAGATATTTGCAGCATTGCCTCATATCAAGAAGACGGGGGCAAAACATCTTTGGTTCGATTTCGACAAAGAGGCCGACGTGCTGTATGTAAGCATGGAACGGCCTCAAAACGCGACTGATACGGACATTCTTGAAGACGGCGTATTCCTGAGGCTTCGCGGTAAAAAGATAGTCGGCATGACAATAACAAATATCAGCAGGCGATTCAAGAAATAAAGACGACGCTCGGCCGAATGTGACGAACATTAAACACAAGGTGGTGTCCAATGGAATCATTGTGGGACTCTCCAAACAAAGTTGATATAGATAAATAGGGACAGCGCCCATTTTATTGACAAAACATAAGGAATACTTTACTATTAGCACATGCCACGAATAGCAAGGACGGTTGCAGTCGGATTTCCCCATCATATTACTCAGCGAGGAAAAGATAAGGGGTCAGGCATGAAAATATGAATTTAGAAGTGCGAAAGCCTTACTGTTTTTAACGACATTTATCGACATATTTATCGACATTTAAAGAGCGCACTATCATAGACCATATCCGGGACCCCCTTTTGTGTTAAAATACCAAATCTGACACGTGTAATGCCATGGATATAAAAAATTATCTCAAAGATAAAAAAGAACTGGTAGATTCGTTCCTCGAATCGTATTTCGCATCCCCTCTTACGCCTAAAACGCTGAATGATTCCATGGCCTATTCCCTTTCCGCAGGAGGCAAGAGGATAAGGCCTGTGCTTTGTCTTGCGGCTTATGAGGCTTGCGCCAAGGACGGAAATGCAAAAACTGAAGATATTGTTCCATATGCCTCGTCGCTTGAATTTATTCACACATATTCATTGATCCATGACGACCTTCCGGCAATGGACAACGATGATTTGCGGCGCGGCAAGCCTACAAATCACAAGGTCTTCGGCGAGGGCATGGCGATCCTTGCGGGAGACGGCCTGCTTACAGAGGCGTTTTACATGCTTTCCAACAATCGGCAATCGGCGGCCGGTCTTCACCCTGAGGCGGTTTTGAAGGTTATCCGCGAGATAGCGACGGCATCGGGCATTCACGGCATGATCGGAGGGCAGGCGCAGGATCTTCTGTCCGAGGACGCGGAGCCGGATGAAGAGACGCTCGCTTTTATTCACCGGCATAAGACAGCCGCGCTTTTAACCGCATCTGTCCGATCCGGAGGCATGCTCGCCGGATGCGGCGATGAGCAGCTTTTCAGGCTCACGGCTTATGGAGAAAATATAGGGTTAGCTTTTCAGGTGATTGATGATATACTTGACGTAGAAGGCGAGACAGAGGTGCTGGGCAAACCCAAAGGCTCGGACGAGAAAAAGAAAAAGATGACGTATCCGAAGCTTTACGGAATAGAGAGATCGAGGGAAAAGGCGAAGGAACTGATCGACGGCGCTATTGAGGCCTTGAACATATTCGATGAAAAGGCGGAGCCGCTGAGGGCTATAGCGCGATATATGATTGAGAGAAAAAGTTAATATGCTTATTGAAAACATAAAATCGCCGCAGGATCTGAAGTCTCTATCTACGGAGGAACTGAATGCCCTCGCGGAAGAGATTCGCAATGTAATCATCGAGCGTGTTTCGATCAACGGCGGGCATCTGGCATCCAACCTCGGCGTGGTCGAATTGACCATCGCCCTGCATTATGTCTTTAATTCGCCCGAAGACAAGATCGTATGGGATGTGGGGCATCAGGCGTATCCGCATAAGCTTTTAACGGGAAGATTCCCTTTATTTCCTACGCTAAGGCAATATGGCGGCATGTCGGGATTCCCTAAAATTTCAGAAAGCCCTCACGACGCGTTCGGCACGGGGCACAGCTCTACTTCCATATCCGCTGCCCTCGGAATAGCGGAGGCGCGGGATCAAAAGGGAGAAAATTTTAAGGTCATTGCGGTAATCGGAGACGGCGCCATGACCTCCGGCTTGGCATTCGAGGGCCTGAATCACGCGGGACATCTTAAAAAAGACCTCATAGTTATTCTTAACGACAATGAAATGTCCATATCACCTAATGTAGGAGCCATGTCGAATTATCTCAGCAAGGTGATTACAAGTTCGTTTTTTCAGAAATTCAGAAAAGAGACAAAGGCCCTGCTTGAGGGCATTCCCAAGATAGGAGAATCCGTAGCAAAGATAGCTCAGAGGGCGGAAGGAAGCCTTAAGGGATTTTTCCTGCCCGGCGGACTTTTTGAAGATTTAGGATTCACTTATGTAGGCCCTATAGACGGACACGACATCCCGCTGCTTATCGAGACATTAAGAGGCACTAAGGAGATAAAGGAGCCTGTCCTTATTCATACGGTCACAAAAAAGGGAAAGGGTTATAAATTTTCCGAAGACGATCCCTGCGTGTATCACGGCACAGGGCCTTTTGATACAAATATGGGAGTCAGGCAAGAGGGCTTAAAAGATAACGTCGATTTAGAACAGAAAGCGCCTAAGTCAGACCCTGCATACAGCGATGTATTCGGCAACGCGCTCATAGAGATTGCGGAGGGCGATAAACGGGTTGTAGCCGTTACAGCGGCCATGAAGGAGGGAACAGGCCTTGCGAAATTCGCGGAGGCATTTCCTGAAAGGCTTTATGATGTGGGAATCGCGGAGCCTCACGCGGCGACATTTGCGGCCGGTCTTGCAACACAGGGCTTGAGGCCTGTTGTCGCAATATATTCAACATTTCTTCAAAGGGCATATGACGAAATAGTTCACGATATCTGCTTGCAGAATCTTCCTGTCATATTCGCCATTGACAGGGCCGGCGTTGTTGGAGAGGACGGGCCGACCCATCAGGGAGTTTTCGATATATCGTTTTTGAGGCATATACCGAATCTCGTTTTCATGGCGCCTAAAGACGGCGAAGAATTGAATGCCATGATGAAATTTGCCGTTAACCACAACGGCCCTTCCGCGATAAGGTATCCGCGAGGGAAGACGTGCATGCCGTCGGACAATAATAATAACCGGCTATCGGAAATAAAATTAGGCAAGGCGGAAATATTAGCGGAGGGCGAAGACGTTGTTATTATTGCTGCCGGCAATACGGTAGCCCCTTGCGTGAAGGCGGCGGAACTGCTGAAAAACGACAATATAAATTCATGCGTAGTGAATATACGCTTTATAAAGCCCCTCGACGAGGATTTGATAATAAGTCTTTGCAAGAGGGTAAAGAGAATAGTTACAGTTGAAGAGAATATGCTTGCAGGCGGCTTCGGCTCGGCGATTTTAGAGTGCCTCAATAACGCGTCCTTACACGACGTTAAAGTGAAGAGAATCGGCATAGGCGACGAGTTCGTAGAGCACGGAGCGCAGGGTATTTTAAGGAAGAAATACGGGCTCGATGAAGAAGGAATATATAAGACCGCAAAAGAGTTTCTGAAATAACTTGTCCTTCAACGACAATAATCTCTCATGAAATCACGCCTCGATAAAATCATAGTTGAAAAAGGCCTTACTCAGAGCCGCGAGCGCGCGCAGGCTCTGATAATGGAAGGCAAGGTTTTTGTTAACGGCATGCCTTCTTTGAAAGCCGGAACAATGGTCGCCGGGGACGCTGCAATTGAGTTGAAAGGCGAAGACATTCCTTATGTGAGCAGGGGCGGGCTTAAGCTTGAAGCAGCGATCAAGTATTTCAATATCTCTTTAAAAGACAAAATAGCGATGGATGTCGGCTCTTCAACAGGCGGCTTCACTGACTGCATGCTCCAGAGCGGGGCCAAAAGGGTTTATTGCATCGATGTAGGATACGGACAGCTTGCTTGGAAGCTGAGGCAGGATCCGAGGGTTGTTCTTATCGAAAGAACGAACATCCGCTATCTCGAAAGAAAAAAGATTCCCGACGAAATCGCCATTGCGACTATCGATGTATCTTTCATTTCGCTGACAAAGGTAGTTCCGGCTGTTCTTCAATTTCTTAAAGAAGACGGAGATATCATAGCACTTATCAAACCCCAGTTTGAGGTAGGCAAGGGTGAGGTAGGCAAGGGAGGGATTGTAAAGGATGAGGCGAAGCGGATGGAGGTTGTCGAATATATAAGGGGAGGGCTCGAATCCCTCGGCCTCGAAACCATTGGAGTGATACAATCTCCGATAGCAGGACAAAAAGGAAACATTGAGTTTTTGATTTACATGAAGCGATGCCTATAGAAAACATACAGCTTGCGTAATTTATGAATAATACGGGCTAAAACAATAAATTATTTTCGTTCAATATCTCTTTGGCCAATGCGATATACCCCTGCGCGCCGGACGAATTCGGCGCGTAAAGCACCGCCGGCTTCCCGTGGCTCGGAGACTCCGCAAGTATTATATTTCTCGGTATGACCGTATCATAGACCTTTGATTTGAACATCTTCCTCACATCTTCCGATATCTGGCGCGATAATGCTATATGCCTGTTATACATTGTAAGCAATATCCCTTCCATGTCGAGGGTCTCGTTGAAACTTCCGCGTATCCTCCATAATAGTTTTATCAGCAGGCTTACGCCCTCCATCGCAAAATATTCGCACTGCACAGGCACCAGCACCGATTCCGCGGCAACGAGGGCGTTAAGGGTAAGCAGCCCGAAGGAAGGCGGGCAGTCGATGAATATATATCTGAACCTCTTTTTCAAAGGCCACAGCATATTTTTAAGGGTCATTTCCCTGTCGGCCTTATCCAGCAACTCTATCTCTGCCGCGAACAGATCCATTGTGGTAGGCAGGATATACAGGTTCGGTATCAGGGTTTGCAGCATTATATCTTCTACCGTCGCTTTGCCGGTGTAAACCTCATACAGCCCGGAATTCATCCGGCTTCTAAGGCCGAAACCGCTTGTAAGGTTTCCCTGCGGATCGGAATCCACGACGAGTATGTTCTCATTCGCGAGCGCGAGCGAGGCCGAAAGATTCAGCGCGGTGGTTGTCTTGCCTACCCCGCCCTTCTGATTGGTTATCGCGATTATCTTGCCCATTTCATTGATTGCATGCCGTGCATAACCGGGCGTATAGAGACATGCCGGAAATGCCGTTTTATTTCGACCCGGAGGTTTCCTGAATATTGTATTTTTTTATCTTATACCCTATCTGCCTCGGAGTTATGCCGAGCGATTTCGCCGCTTTTGCCTGAATCCATCCGGTCCTTTGAAGCGCCCCTGAAATCCTTGCCTTCTCGATATCTTCGATGGTCGAAGGAAGCGCGTCTTTTATCTGGACGGAGTAACGCGCCCTCATGGACTGTTCTCTGATGTTTATCGGAAGGTCGGATGTCGTTATGTTTTTACCGCGCGCCATCACCACAAGCCTTTCTATCGTATTTTCGAGTTCTCTTACATTGCCGGGCCAGTCGTAGTTCATAAAAACGTTCATAACATCCGGCGTAATCATTACCGACTTGTTGTTTTCCGCATTATATTTTTTGATGAAATATTCGGAAAGCAAAGAAATATCCCCTTTCCGTTCCCGCAGTGACGGCAGAAATAAAGGGACGACATTCAGGCGGTAATATAAATCTTCCCTGAATTTGCCCGAAGAAACAAGTTCCTCGAGGTTTCTGCTCGTGGCGGCAATAAGGCGCACATCGACCTTAATGGTCTTTTCGCCGCCGACCCTCTCGAATTCCTTTTCCTGCAAAACCCGTAATATCTTGGGCTGAAGGGTCAAGGGCAGGTCGCCTATCTCATCGAGGAATACGGTGCCGCCGTTGGCGAGTTCGAATCTGCCCTTCCTCATCGCGGTAGCTCCCGTGAACGAGCCTTTTTCGTGCCCGAATAGTTCGGATTCGAGAAGCCCCTCCGGTATGGAGGCGCAGTTGAATTTTATGAACGGCCCTTTTGCCCGCGCGCTCATGTAGTGTATGGCCTTTGCTACAAGCTCCTTGCCCGTGCCGCTCTCGCCCCGCAGGAGCACATTGGCCTTTGAGGGCGCAACCCTGTGAACGGATTCGAACACCTCCTGCATGCTGTCGGACTGGCCTATAATATTTTCTACCCTGTATTTGCCTTTAAGCTGGCTCTTAAGATTTTCTTTTTCTTCGAGAAACGCCTCTCTTTCTCTCTCTATTTCCATATGTATTCTTACGTACTGCGCGATGAGCGAGGCGATGATTTTCAACAACCTCAGGTCTTCCTCGAATGAAACAGCCTTTGAGCCGAAGAGCCTGTCGACGCTCAATACGCCGAGCACCTCGTTTTTGAACTTTATCGGAACGCACAGGAAAGCTACATTCTCTTTTTTTATCGTTTTTCTCGACCCGGTCTTGTTGAGAAACAACGGCTCGTCGCCGATGTTTGGAATGACTATCGGAGAGCCGTGCTTTGCTACTCTTCCTATGATGCCTTCGCCGAGTTTATATCTCCCCCTCTTAATTTCTTCCTCGGACATGCCGTGGGCGGCGATAATGGAGACCTCGCCGGCGCTCCTGAGCGCGACGGTTCCGCGTTTCATGTCGAGATATTCGGCGAGCACCCTCATGACTCCCCGCAAATTCACTTTGAGGTTCAGGGACGAGCCGAGGAGCTTGCTTATCTCGTAAAGGGCGGTTATCTCATGCGTTTTGTCGTAACTGCGGCTCATGGTTATCAGTTTAATTGAGATGCGACAAAAATGTAAAGTTCTCTTACTTTATTGTAGCTTTTTATGCGAGAGGGACTGTCCCCTTATTCTGTGATATAGTTTAAATATGACGGAGGCGGCATGTATAAGAAAATCTTAGCTGCGGTAAACGAACACCTCAATTCCGAAATAGCCGCGAGGTACGCGTTGAATCTCGCGAAGGCCTGCGGCTCAAAATTATATATCTGCTTTATTGCCGAAAAGGGCATGTCCGGATCGAATTTTGAAAAGGCGGAAGAGGCGATGAAGAGGCTGTTTCTCGATGCCGAAAAGATGAATATCGAAGCTGAAAGCATTACAGAAACCGGAGAGCCTGTTGAGGAAATAAATAAAATAGTAAGGCATGAAGGCATCGATATAACCTTTGCATCCACAAGGAGAGAGGATGTCGAGAGGCGATTCTACGCGGGAACGGTTGCGCGAAACCTCTCCCTGAAGCTTTCATGCTCCACGGCCCTCGTGCGTGCCGTCCATATGGGAAGGATACATCCGAAAGACATTCTGATCCCTCTTAAGGCAAGGATTGCGGGCATGAGTGAGCGGGCGTATTTTACGGCCAAAATGGCCGAATGTTTCGGCTCTAAGGTCTTTATCTTTCACGCGACAACGCCTATAACTAAGTTTTTCCACGGAGAGATACATCTTACGCCGGCCCAATGGGAAAAGAGATTGCCGGAAGACATATCGAAGTTCATCGATCATATGAAAAAACATAAGGTCGAAATCGAGGGGAGGCTTTTGCCGGGAGCGGCCGCAAAGAGCATAACCGTCGAGGCCGCGGCAAGAAGGCATGACCTGATAATAATGGGCGCGAGCGAAAGGAGCATGCTGTCTTCGATTCTCAAAGGTAATCCTGTGGAAGAAGTTTTAAGGGAGACCCCGTGCGATCTGATAATACTGAAACCGCGGCATGAAAATCAATAATCTCACAAAAGAAGAAGTCTTCCGCAATCTCGTAACATCCGAAAACGGCTTGAGCGAAGAAGAAGCGAAAAAGCGTCTCTCCGAATTCGGGCCGAACGAGATAAAAGAGGCGAAAAAGACGTCGCTGTCTATAAGATTTTTCAGGCAGTTTACTCATTTTCTTGCAGTGCTGCTCTGGATAGGCGCGGGATTAGCTATCTTGTCCGAATATCTCCATCCCGGAGAAGGGATGCTCACCCTCGGACTCGCAATAATAGGCGTAATATTCATCAATGCCGTGTTCACATTCATTCAGGAATACAGGGCTGAAAAATCCATCGAGAAATTAAGGCTCCTCCTGCCTTTTCATGTGAAGGCGATAAGGGAAGGGAAAGAAAAAGAAATACCTGCAAGAGAGGTAGTGCCCGGAGATTTAATAATCCTCTCGGAAGGCGACAAGATACCTGCCGATTCAAGACTTATACGGGTAACATACCTTATGGTGAATAATGCGCCGCTCACAGGCGAATCCGAGCCTGTGCCGCTTCAGCACGAGCCGTGCCCAGGCGAATTGATCGAAAGCAAAAACATCGCATTTGCGGGAACGACCGTTGTGAGCGGATCGGGAAAGGCTGTGGTCTTTGCCGCAGGCATGAGGACTGAATTCGGGCGCATTGCCCATCTTACCAGCGCTGTAGAAACCGGATTGAGTCCTTTGCAAAAAGAGATAGTTAAGGCAACGAGGATAATAGCCTTCTTAGCCGCAATAATGGGCGTCGTTTTTTTCTTCATAGGACAGATCATAGGGAGGAGTTTTTGGGAAAATTTCATCTTTGCCGTGGGGATCATCGTTGCAAATGTGCCTGAAGGCCTGCTTCCGACCGTAACGCTCTCCCTCGCGATGGGGAGCCAGAGAATGGCTAAGAAAAAGGCTTTGATAAAGACTTTGACATCCGTTGAAACACTCGGCTCGGTAACGGTTATATGCACGGATAAGACAGGCACTCTTACTCAGAACAAAATGGAAGTGAAGGACATATGGACGCCCGATAATAAGCAAAGTACCGTCGGTATTTTAATGAAGAACGCATATCTCTGCAACAACGCGAAGTTTATCGAAGGACAATACAAGGGAGACCCGACGGAAACGGCGCTTCTTAAATATGCGAGAGGAAATATCGGCGATGTAAGGGCCGGGAGAATATCGGAGATCCCGTTCGATTCCGAAAGAAAACGAATGACAACGGTCAATATGGTTGATGATAAAAAGTTTGCTTTTACGAAAGGAGCGCTCGAAAGCGTGCTTCCATTGTGCAAATATGTCCTGATAAATGACGGGAAGATGCCTGTTGATGAAGAACTGAAAGGGAAAATTATAAATGCCTATCATTCATTGATGGATAAAGGATTAAGGGTTCTTTCATTTGCATGCTCCGAACTCCAAACTCCGAACTCCAAACTCGAAGAAGACATGGTATTCCTCGGACTCATAGGACTTGAAGACCCGCCGAGGCCCGAAGTCCCAGAAGCAATAAAGAAATGTCATGAAGCAGGGATCAGGATAATCATGATAACAGGCGACGGAAGCAGGACGGCAGTTGCCATTGCAAGGGAGATAGGTCTCGTCAAAGGAAATTCGACTGTAATCGAAGGGCACGATTTTATAAAAATGAGCGACATGGAACTCAGGAAGGAACTTGCCGGGAAGGAAATTATATTTGCGAGGATGACGCCGAAACATAAGATGCGGGTGGTATCGATTCTCAAGGAAGAAGGGGAAAGGGTTGCTGTTACGGGCGACGGCGTCAACGATGCGCCTGCGTTGAAGATGGCGGATATAGGCATTGCAATGGGAATTGCCGGAACGGACGTCGCTAAGGAGGCGGCGGATATGCTGCTCCTTGACGATAACTTCGCAACAATCGTGAATGCAATAGAGGAGGGAAGGGCGGTCTACGAGAATATCAGAAAATTCATAAGCTATATATTTTCATCCAACATTCCCGAGATTGTGCCTTATCTTGCCTATGTACTTTTGAAGATTCCGCTGCCGCTTACGATCATGCAAATCCTTGCGGTTGACTTGGGAACCGATATGATTCCTGCCCTTGCGCTCGGAGCCGAAAAGCCGACAGCCGGACTTATGCAACAGCCGCCGAGAGACCCTAAGGAAAGGCTTTTGAATTTTAAACTTTTAAGCCGCGCATATTTATTTTTAGGTCCGATTGAGGCGGCAGCAGGACTTTTCGGTTTTTTCTATGTACTGAACTCCGGAGATTGGAAATGGGGCGAGATGCTGCCCACAAACAATATCCTTTATATGCAGGCAACAACCGCATGCCTTACCGCAATAATCATCACACAAATCGGCAATGTCTTTGCGTGCCGGTCATTCAGGGAATCGGTATTCAGTATAGGATTTTTTTCAAACAAATTGATATTCGCGGGCATAGCGTTTGAGATAGCCTTGCAATTATTTATCGTTTACCATCCATGGGGAAATGAGATATTTGCGACCTCTCCGATTGCGGCGCAGATATGGCTTGTCCTGATACCGTTCGCGCTTGTCCTCTTTGCGGCAGAAGAGGCGAGGAAATTAATCGTGAGGGGGAAAAAATAAGTGGACGGTATGGGGGTCGAACCCACGGCCTCCACGTTGCGAACGTGGCGCTCTCCCAACTGAGCTAACCGCCCTTTTTTCAACAATCTGCCCTTATTGTAACATGCATCGCCGCAAAATCGTAATACCATAATCCGCCATATAGATTAAGGCATACTTCAAAAACCTTTAACAATGATATCGCACAAAGCGCAAATCCGCTTCAAGGTATGGAAGGCACGGCTCCAAAGACTTTACAAGTGCAGGTTTACGTTCAAAGCATAGATATCCAGCGAAT
>MHDU01000009.1:0-22037 GCA_001803635.1 Nitrospirae bacterium GWB2_47_37
TCTCCGTATTTCTTCATAAGCCTTCTGGAGCTTTGCATGGCTCTCTTCAAGATGCCGGAAGGCATCCTCCATAGTCATCTTTCTTCTAACGAATTTATTGATGAATCCTCCCATCCTGTTTTTCCATCTCACCTGATATATGCAGCTTTCAGCCCCGAAGATCATATCGGGATAATTACTGCTTGGACATCCAAGCTCATCGGCAGGAATAACGCACTGCGTTTCTGTCAAAACCGCAGGTTCCAGTCCAAAGAACTCCGGAATAGCGCTGAAAATCCCCTGCGTGTAAAGGCATGCCCCTCTCGTCTGCTTGCCTTTGATCTTTATCGCAACTGCGGCGCTCTCCTTGTCGGTCTCTATGATGCTTATATGAACTATATCTTTGGTAAAATAGCGGGCAAGCTTAGGAGTTGCCCTTATGAGATGCTCCGGAGTCGTAAACAATCTGAAAAGTATGTTTATAATCCCCATGGATTTGAGGCTCATTCCGCTTCTGCCTATCTTGAACATGATTGCGTCATCGTTAAACAGGCGCGCAAGCCGGGTTTCCAAGATGCGCTCGATGTCCCACGGAATCCAATTATCTGAATTTGAAAGGTAGCTTTCGTCGTATGGAAGGCCTTCAAGAAGAGGATTTAAAAACTCGGGTCTTGTATTCTTTACGTACTGGATAAAAATATTTGTAGTCCTGCAACTGATATCGCGCATTATTTTTCAGCCAACACAAGCCGCACTTGAGGCCCCAAGCGCTCATCTATGTATCGATTCACTATGAATTTAGCTTTATCTCTTAAAACGCAATTATGGCAGTCTTCAGCGCCTTTTGCCAAAGCTGTAGGGATCCTGACGGTCGTAATGCGCTTTTTCCCTTTGTCGACAAAAAGCAGTCCCCAATGGGAGTCTTCCACGCCCCAATTGTATTTATAATAGTCGTGATATTTAAAACCTATTTTTGCCTCGGCTTCTTCCTTCGACATATGCGGGCCTATCATCCGCACCGCATCCCATTTGAAATCGGTCAAATCTTTAATATATACGGATTCCGCTCCGGACTGTATGACTTTTTTTATTGCGGATTGAAATCGCAACTCCTGCTCATTCATGGGCTCAATTCCGAAGGGCGCGCCTAAAAACAAATAAAGGGCATAACCGGCGCCTAAAAAAACAAAAACTACCGGGATAACTGCAATGAAGGCGGAAGAAGGAAAAAGGAATTTATAAATTTTCATGCCTTATCTCCCTTTGCTGCTTTCCATTATATCATGGACGGGCATAAAAAAAGTCCGGTCCCAATTTTTCTTGGGGACCGGACTTTGCAATACCAAAAGATTGTTTTATAAAAGCGGGACTATAAGCAGAGCCACTATGTTGATGACCTTTATCATCGGGTTGATAGCCGGGCCTGCCGTGTCCTTGTACGGGTCGCCGACCGTATCGCCGGTGACGGAAGCCTTGTGTCCGTCGCTTCCCTTTTTGTGAACCACACCTTTATCGTCCGTAACGCCTTCCTCAAAGGATTTTTTGGCGTTGTCCCATGCGCCGCCGCCGCTTGTCATAGCAATAGCCTGGAAGAGTCCGGTAAGGATACTTCCCATAAGTACGCCTCCGAGTGCCTCTCTGCCAAGCAGTAAACCTACAACAACGGGAACAACAACCGGGATAAGCGCAGGGACCATCATCTGCTGGATGGCGCCCTTGGTAACTATGTCAACGCACTTGCCGTATTCCGGCTTTCCCGTACCTTCCATAATGCCGGGGATCTCACGGAACTGCCTGCGCACTTCAACAACGATACCGCCGGCAGCCTTAGCAACAGCCTCCATAAGGAGTGAGCCGTAATAATAAGGGAGCAGACCGCCGATAAAGAGACCTGCCAGAACCATCGGGTTTGAAAGGTCAAATTTCAGTAAAGATGCCTGGGTGACCGGGTCAACGCCAAAAGAGCGTGAATACTCTGCAAAAAGAACCAGCGCTGCAAGAGCTGCTGAACCGATTGCATAACCCTTTGTAACAGCCTTTGTGGTGTTGCCGACTGCATCCAAGGGGTCTGTAATGTTACGGATCTCTTCAGGCATTCCTGCCATTTCTGCGATACCGCCTGCGTTGTCCGTGATCGGGCCGTAGGTGTCAATGGCCACCACGATGCCTGTCATTGAAAGCATCGAAACCGCTGATAAGGCAATAGCAAAAAGACCGCCTGACGCATCACCGCTAAATCCACCGCCTAAATGATAAGCTCCGAGGATCGAAGCAACGATAACTAAAACAGGCGCTGCGGTTGACTTCATACTGACCGCGAGACCGGCGATTACGTTTGTGCCGTGACCGGTCAGGCTGGCCTTTGCAATGTGTTTAACCGGTGGATACTGCGATGCTGTGAAATACTCAGTTATAACCACGATCACTCCGGTCAATGCAAGGCCGATGATCGCCATAAGAAAAACATTCATCTGTGTAAATGAAGGATGAGCGGCCATTGAAGCCGGATCTATGCCCGCAAGAAATTTGCCTGTTACAAAATAGAATGTTATTGCTGCGAGCACGCCTGCAACAGCCAATCCCTTATAGAGGGCGCCCATTATATACTGGCTTTTACCGAGCTTAACTGCAAATGTTCCGATAATGGAAGCGATAATTGATATTCCGCCAAGAAGCATCGGGAATTCCACCCAGGGGCTTTCGGGGCCAAAAACAGTCTTTGCAAGGAGCATTGCTGCAACCAACGTAACGGTGTATGTCTCATAAAGGTCTGCTGCCATACCTGCGCAGTCGCCTACGTTGTCGCCTACGTTATCTGCGATAACAGCCGGGTTTCTGGGATCATCTTCAGGAATTCCTGCTTCAACTTTGCCGACGAGGTCGGCGCCTACGTCAGCTGCTTTTGTGTAGATACCACCTGCGATACGGGCGAAAACGCTCATCAGTGAGCATCCGAAGCCGAGACCGACAAGTGCATGGAATGCCATCTCAGGGGCTGCCTGTTTTGCTATAAAATAAAACCCGGCAAGACCGATAATTCCAAGGCCGACCACCATAACACCGGTAACCGAGCCGCCCTTAAAAGCAAGGCCGAGTGCAGCCTGGAGACCCTTGTGAGCTGCCTGGGCAGTGCGCACATTGGCCCGCACCGATACCATCATGCCGATGTATCCGGCGAGCGCCGAACCGACTGTTCCGATGACAAATCCTATTGCTGTCCATGGCCCGAGGAAGTACAGAAGAACCGTCAGAATTACTGCAACAACAGCTACTGTTTTGTACTCACGTGCGAGGAACGCCATTGCGCCCTCTTTGACCGCATTCGAGATCCCCTGCATCTTCGCATTTCCTGCGTCCTGTTTTGATACCCACATTGCGGTCATCGCAGCGTATATAACGCCTAACAAACCGCAACCGAGGGCAAAAAGAATTGTTGTGCTCATATTTCTTCTCTCCTCCTCTTATTAAAAATTTTCTTGGATTAATACTTACCGTTAATACCGAAAACATTCCGTTGTGCAGCCGGCCTTATTTTCCCTTCCCCTTTCACCTCCCGTTTCACCGTTTTGCAAACAGCAGAAAGAACAAACGTTTATTGGTTCATTATGTAATCCTTGAGATAATGCACTTCCGCCTTTAAATTGCCGACGTGATATTTTACTACGTCCCTTATCGAGACGAGCCCTACGATCTTGCCTTTCTCGAAGACCGGCATATGGCGTATCCTTTCGCTGGTCATAATGGTCATGACATACTCAAGTTCGTCTCCCGGTTCGAGGACCTTCAGGTTTTTGCTCATAACGTCCTTTACAATAACTTTGTCGAAAGACCCTTTATCCGCCCAGGTCTTGACCACGTCGCGCTCCGTGAACATTCCGACAAAACTGCCTTGTTCCATAACCATGATGGCGCCGATATTCCTCTCGTTCATCTTCCTTACCGCAACATCCACGGTAACGTCGCCGTCTACCGCGATAACCTCCAAACCCTTGTCCTTGAGGATATCTTTTACCTTCATAGCGTTTAACTTTCTCTATTCGTATGCCGCGCAAACACCATTGCGGTCGTACGATAGAAAAGATGCGCGAATTTTGAGTAAGGCGCATAAGCCAATAACAACCACACGAACACAACGTGCAGATAGAACGCGGCATATCCCGCGCTCACATTCGCCAGCCTGAGCGCCAATGCAAGTATACCCGTGGCGCCGATGCCGGAGACTATAGTAAGGAATATCCAGTCGAAGTAGGAACCCATTCCCGCCTTGCCGGCCTGCGCAAACCTGTTGTACAGGATAATGACAATACCCGCAATAAAAGCCAGCATGCTTGCCTGCGAGAGGAGCTTCATAGGATCCGTAAACGGATAAGGTCCGGTAAAATTAAACAAATAACTGTAAATGAGCGCCCAAATTCCGCTGATAGAGAGTCCCACGAAGCTGTATACGAGCAGCAAATGGCCCCACTGCCTGAGCCTGTTCACATTGCAGTCGGCGAACTTGGAGTGTGCGAAGATGGTTTTAGCGGAAGAAATTATGTCTCCCGTAAGATTTCCGCCGGATTTCACATCCCCCGCCTGAGCCTTCATGCCGCTCCACAGCCTTTTAATGCCCGTTAAGGCCGATAGTATCGAGAATACCGCAGTCAATCCGAAGATCATCTTAAGAACGAATGGGGCGTACATATGCGGTTCCGCCGGCGCGAACATATGATAGACCATCTTATCGTCAAAACGGATGAACTCTAAGCTCTTATGAGGCATGAATACAAAAAACAGCGCTATCGGGATCGCGAACAGAAGCCAGATAAGCTTCGGGTCCTGAACTATCCTCGCAAAAAGCGGCACCATGGATACATGCCTTATGCTCAGCTTCCTGACGGCGTTCAATACCTCTCCCGGTTTAGCGCCGCGCGGGCAGTATGCCGTGCAGTCGCTGCACTGATGGCAGAGCCATATATCGGGATTGCTGACGAGCTTATCCTTCATGCCCCACTGGGCGTACATCATCTCTTTCCTCGGGAACGGCTTGTCATCGGGCGTCACGTTGCAAACTACGGTGCATGTCGAACACTGATAACATTTCTTCAGAGATTCGCCTCCGGAGGCTATAATATCTTTAACAAAATTCAAATCCGGACTTATTACCTGTTCTGCCATGTATCTCCTCCATATCAAAAATTCGTTTAAACGGTTTAAACCGTTTAAACCGTTTAAACCGAGTTAAAATCCTTTGAATGGATTGGGCCCTATTTCCTTGACCCTTTCTACAAAATCGCCGATAATCCGGGGGACGTTGTCATATTCATCTATCGCAAGCTGTATCATCTGCACCCTCTCGGCTTCGAGTTGGAGCCTGCCGAGGGTTTCCTGAACCTTGCTGAGCCTGTAATCGGCAAGCTCGCTTCCCTTTGCGAAGTGGCACTGATAGTTCTCTCCGAACTTACATCCGAGGAGAAGCATTCCGTCTACTCCTCTCGACAGCGCGTCCGCGATCCATACGAGATTCGTAGAGCCGAGGCATCTGAGCTGAATGATTCTCACTGCGGAATCTATCTTCATATGTTTTAATGCCGCCGTATCTATCGCGGGATACGCGTCGTTTTCGCATGCAAGCACGATGATTCTCGGTTTATCGTCATCGGAAGGAACCGAGACGTTCTTCATCATGGAACCTATCATATCGACATGATAGTCCTTGAATGAAACTATTCTTTCGGGACATGCGCCCATGCATGTCGCGCACCTGCGGCATCTGCCCGGTTTATAGAAAGGAGTTCCCTTCTCGTCTTCGTCTATCGCGCCGAACGGACATTCCTCCGTACATCTCTTGCATGACGTACATCTCTGCATGAACGGATCCGGATAGGTCATATCCCACGCCCTCGGATGAACCGCGATACCGGCGGCTACATGTTCCGCCGACTGTATCGCCTTGAGCGCCGCGCCTGTGGCGTCTTCCTGAGCCTCGGACATATTCATCGGCTGTCTTACGCAGCCTGCCGCGTAAACGCCGGTTCTTCTCGTCTCATATTGGAAGCAGATAAAATTGGAATCCGCGAAACCGTCAAAGAGTTCGAGATCCGGAAGACCGGGGCCCTGCTTGTACTGAAGATTCAGTATCGGATCGTCTGCCGTAGCCGGAACAACGCCGGTCGCGAGCACTACGAGATCCGCCTCTATCTTTACCTTTTCTCCTAACAGGCTGTTCTCCATTTCCACATGGAGATTGCCGTTGCCCGCGTCGGTTACCGAGGTTACGTCGCCTTTTGTCATCATCACTGCCGGATCGTTCTGCGCGGCCTTATAATAATATTCAAGCCTGCCCGGCGTCCTGATGTCTTTATAGAGTATCATCGCGGTCGCGTCAGAATTCTGCGTTACATATCTTGCCTGTTTTAAGGACGTCGTGCAGCACATCGCCGAGCAATACGGCAGATGATTGGGGTCTCTTTGCCCCGCGCACTGTATAAATGCGACCTTCTTTGCCTCTTTCCCGTCAGACGGCCTGAGAATCCTGCCGCCGTTATTCTTAGCTATACCTTCGAGTTCGATATTCGTAACAACGTCTTTTGAAACGCCGTAACCTAAGTGTTCGAGCTTTGTCGCATCGTAAGGTCTCCATCCGGCCGCAAGAACTATCGAGCCGATTTTTACGACCTCGGAATTCCCGTTCGAAGAAATGGTCACGTCATACGCGCCCGGCTGTCCGTCGGTCTTTTCGACCTTAGCAGATTTATAGACCGTTATGTTCTGATTGCTTTCTACGGCCTTTACCGTATCGGCTATATCGGAATCCACTATAAGGGGTTCGCTGTATTCGCCCATCGCGGCAGGAACGACCTTGTATAATTTATTCGCGAAACCTCCAAGTTGAGCCTCTTTTTCCACGAGAACGACCTGATACCCCGCGTTCGCCGCCTGAAGGGCCGATGTCATTCCAGAAATTCCGCCGCCGATGACGAGGATGGTCTTTACGGTCTCCATCATGTAAGGCTCGGGAAGGTCTCCCTTCTGCGCCTTGATAACATGCATCTTCACGTAGTCTTCCGCCGCAAGCTGTCTCTCTTCCGGATCTTCCTGCGTCCAGACCGCAAGCTCCCTCAACGGAGACCTTTCTACAATGCATCCCGGAAAATCGAATTCTTCATATTTAATCCTCGGAGAACATGCCGCTATGACTACCGTGTTCACTCCTTCGTTTTTAATATCGTTCTTTATCAGCTCCACGCCTTCCTTGCCGCACATCGCGAAGTGAGACTTCACGACCGGTATCTTCAACGAATTCTTGGCTATGTTGCCGAGCTTCTCGACGTCTATCGAATCTCCTATGGAGCATCCTGTGCATATATAAAGTCCTATGTTCTTTTCCATGTCCGATTACCTCCCCTGTCCTGACGAATTTGCCTTGGATAGCGCCTTCAATACCGCGCCTGTCGAGTCCTGCGCCGACCGGGCAACGTCCATAGGATTTTTAGTGCATCCGGCAGGGTATATCCCCGAATCCGGCAATGCGAAACCGTTTTCGTTGTACTTGACTCCCGCTATCTTCTTTGACGCTCCCGCAGGCTCCATGCCGGTTGCGAGCACAACCATGTCGAACTTCATCCTCACCTTTTTATTTGTCATCATGTCTTCCGCAGTAACTATCACGTCGTCCGAGCCTTGCTCCTGAACGATGTCCGCGACCTTGCCTTTTATAAAGGAAACATTGGGGTCGTCCTTTACCTTCCAATAAAACTTCTCGTATTTGCCGGGAGTCCTGATGTCTATATAGAATATGGTCGCCTTCGATTCCAGGTTCTGCTCCCTTATGTATGTTGTCTGCTTCAGCGACGCAAGACAGCATATGTAAGAACAGAACGGAAGATGACTTTCGTCCCTGCTTCCGGCGCACTGCACGAACGCGATATTCTGAGCGGGCTTTCCGTCGGAGGGCCTTAATATTTTTCCTGCCGTAGGCCCTGTCGGAGACGCGAGCCTTTCCATCATCATGTTTGTTATCACATTCTTGACCTTGCCGAAGCCCAGTATATCGAGCTTATCGGCGTCGTAAGGATTCCAGCCCGTTGCGACGACTATAGAGCCCACATTAAGTGTTATTGTCCCGGGTTTCATGTCGAGGTCTACGGCGTTATATTTACAGGCATCCTTGCACGCCTTAGCGCAGTCGCCCTTACAGTATGATGAATCTATAACATATTTCTGGGGGAACGCCTGATTGAACGGAAGATACGCGGCCTTCGTAGTGTTCATACCGAAGTTGAATTCGTTAGGCCTTTCAGCAGTACATGCCTGCGCGCACGCGTCGCATGCCGTACAGTTATCGTTAACATATCTCGGATTAAGTTTTACGGTCACGGTATAGTTTCCCGGGCCGCCGCTTACGCTCTCCACCTCTGCCATTGTATGAAAGGTGATATTCGCGTTGGTCTTGATCCTCTTGAAGTTGATCTCAAGACCGCAGATAGGCGGGCAAAGCTTAGGGAAATATTTATTAAGCTGCGCAACCCTGCCGCCGAGATAGGAATTTTTCTCTATCACTATCACTTCGGCTCCTGTCTCTGCCGCGTCCACGGCAGTAGTCAGTCCGCTGAATCCTCCTCCAATCACTAATATTCGATTAACATCCGGCATGCCTTTCCTCCTTAATTGGGGTTCTTAGCTCTTAGCTCTTAATTCATAGCTGATATGTCATTTTCGCCATCAGCCATCAACTATCAGCTATCAGCTTTAAAAAGGGGAGGGGCCGAAGCCCCTCCCGATTGTTGATTAGTGAGCCGCCGGCGGTGCATCTTCTACCATCTGAACATACGGGACCTTTTTCAGTTCCCATGTGTTTTTCTCAGCGTCGTACTTTGAGTTAACGAAGCACTTCCAGTCCTTGTCGTTAATAGGAAGGAAATCGCCTCTGTAGTAGTACCCGGGATACCTTGTCTCTTCCCTGAAGAGGATGTGTCTTGCGTGAGCCTCGACGGAAAGTATTCTGTGGTAATTCTCCCAGCACCTCATGAGCTCATGGAGATTGGCGGCAGCCATCTTGCCTGCGTCTTCCTTGAGCATATCGAGCAGATTCAGACCCGTATCAAGCATGGTCTTGGAAGTCATATACCATGTGGATATACCGCCAAAATACTCGTCGGCAATCTTCTGGAGCCTTGTCTGGAGCATCTTAGGCCTGATGTAGTGAGGGTTGATGGCAGGATCCGTTGAAACAGTCTTGTACTTCTCATATACTTCATACGGGGCATAAAGCTCCGCTGCAATCTCGTCCGCCGTCGCCTTGATTGCAGGCTTGTAATCGGCATGATCGAGGATAAATGTTATTGCGGATTTTGCCGCGATCCTTCCCTCCGCGTGAGAACCGGAGGAGAATTTGTGGCCTGATGCGCCGCAGATGTCGCCTGCCATAAAGAGTCCCGGCACTGTCGACATCCTGTTGTAACCCCAATGATAGTGATCCGGTGAACCGAGATCATCGGGTCCGCTGCACCAGAATCCTGCACAGCCTGCGTGGGAGCCGAGGAGATACGGCTCTGTCGGCATGATTTCGGACGGCTCCTTGTCAGGCTCGACGTTCTTACAAGCCCATAGACCTGCCTGACCGATAGCCATATCGAGGAAGTCTTCCCATGCCTCTGCCTCGAGGTGCTTGATCCTCTTTACAGCCTCTTTATCGCCGAGTTTCTCTTTGAATGTCTTGTTGATTTCCTGCATCGCAATATGGGTGTTCATGAGGATCGGGCCTTTGCCGGCCTTCATATCTATCATCATCATATGGTTTCTGATAGCCGTACCGAGTTTCTCGGCATAAGGACTGTAAAGCTTCTTTGTCTCTTCGAAGTTGGTAACGCAATAATCCTCTCCGAGGGCGTTGGTTGCCTTTGCCTTAAAAAAGAGGAACCATGCTCCGACAGGACCGTAACCGTCCTTAAATCTCGCGGGCACGAACCTGTTTTCCATCATGGTCAGCTCTGCGCCGGCCTGCATGCCGAGTGCATATCCCGAACCGGAGTTCCATACGGGATACCATGCCCTACCCTGTCCTTCCTGTGTAGATCTCGGCCTGAAGACGTTAACCGCTCCGCCTGAAGCATTGATCATCGCCTTTGCCTTGAAGATGTATATCTTGTTTTCCCTGACGCTGAAGCCTGCTGCCGCCGCAACCCTCTTCGGGTCGTTAGCGTCATGGTAGAGCTTTACGATAAAGACTCTTTCGAAGAGGTTCTGGGCAACGCCCGTCGCCTTCCTGTTATGCTCGAGGGCAAGCTTCGCAGCCTCAGCGACGATAACCTTGTAGGACTCGCCGTTTATCATTATCTGCCATTTACCTGACCTGACGACTAATTTTTCCCTTTCATCTCCGTCTGCCGTGTCCTTCAACAGTTTTTTGCCCGCATCCCTTGCCTGAAAACCGTCGAGGGAGAATCCGTCATCGCCTTTTTTCCATATGGGAAGTCCCCATTCTTCGAAAAGGTGAACGGAATCGTCAACGTGCCTGCCGAGGTCGTATATAAGGTCTTCCCTGACGATACCCATCAAGTCGCCCCTGACCATCTTCACGTAATCCTTCGGGTCGTTTCCGCCCATATAAGTATTGATAGCCGAAAGCCCCATTGCCACAGCGCCGCTTCTGTCGGTAGCCGCTTTGTCGACCATGGTGATCTTCATGCCTTTCGGTGTTGCCCAGCGAGCCGCTTCAAAGGCCGCGCCGCAGCATGCCATGCCGCCGCCGATAAGAAGGAGGTCCGTCTCGATCTCAACAACCTCAGGCTTCTGGCAATATGAAAATGTGCAAGTTTCTTTTTCCATTATCCTTCCCTCCTTACTTTATTGTGGGCATAGCTACGCCCGCGCCCTGATGTGTGAAAAAACCGGGCTGTTTAATTTTTGTAATATCAGGCTCCGGCTTGCCGCCGTAGATGTTGATCGAGCCTTCGGCTGTCGTCCTGATCGGGAACTTGAACCTTTTGAGGGAGCCGTTCCTGAACTTAACCGTCCACATGATGGAGTCCGTGCCTCTCATGGGGATAACATTACCGCCCAACGGCGCGAAATCCTGATACGCCCTTACCTCGATGGCCTGCTGAGGACAGATCTTTACGCAGTTGTAGCACTCCCAGCACTGCTCCGGCTCCTGATTGTACGCCTTCATGATGTCCCTGTTGAGGGTCATGAGGTCATTAGGACAAATATACTGACATGCAGTCTTGTCCTGTGCCTTGCATCCGTCACATTTTTCCGTAATCACAAAACTTGGCATATGCAACCTCCTCCTTGATTTTATTAGCATCACTTTGTGATGCCTATTGAAATTCGTATTTACTGCCCTATATCAAAACTATTTTGCTTAAATTTTCCGTTAAATACTTCCGCTTTCACCTCCCTTTAGAAACAGGCTTTTATTTTTCAAGACTCTGATAATATTTAATCAGAATCTCAGCCACTTCAGGACGTGAGAATTCTTTAGGCGGCGCAATACCCTTACCTAACATTTCACGGACTTTTGTACCTGAAAGCAGCACAAAGTCTTCTTTTGTATGATCAGGCGCTTCACACATCATCATAACCTTGTTCAGTTTCTTCGAGTATGCGGTGTGGTCGGCTTTGAAGATCTCAATTTTCAGCGCGCCGGCAGGAACCTCATTATCAAAGATTGTTTGCGCATCGAATGGACCGTAGTGATCACCTACACCTGCATGGTCACGACCGACAATAAAGTGAGTTGCGCCCATGTTCTGACGGAATATAGCGTGCAATACACCTTCACGCGGGCCGGCATAAAGCATATCGAAACCATAACCGGTAACCATAGCGCTGTTTTTCGGGAAATACAGCTCAACCATTTTACGGATCGCAGCATCACGAACAGGCGCCGGGATGTCTCCTTTTTTCAATTTACCAAGCAACATGTGAATAACCAGACCATCGCAACCCAAACGGTCCATTGCCATGTGGCAAAGTTCTTCGTGGGCCAGATGCATCGGGTTACGAGTCTGGAAGGCAACAACTTTCTTCCAGCCGCGCTCAGCGATTTCATTACGAATTTCAACTGCAGTACGGAAAGTGTCCGGGAATTCATCCTGGAAGTAAGAGAAGTTTAATACTTTAATCGGACCTGACAGGCAAACTTTACCCTGAGCATTGAATGCTTCAACACCTGGATGTGCTTCAGGAGGCTTGGGACGGTAAACTTTTTCAGACATCATCGCCATATCTGCATCGCTGAATTCTTCAACCGCTTTTACATCCATAACCGCAAGAACCGGATTACCCTCAACATTTGGATCTTTAAGAGCTATACGGTCACCGACTTTAATGCTGCCTGCATCTTTAACCAGGTTTAAAATCGGAACAGGCCAGAACAAACCAGTTGATGTTTTCATATCTTTAGCAACAGACAGAGCATCAGCCTTATTCATGTAGCCTGTTAATGGGTTGAAGTAACCACCCCCCAGCATAACTGCATTAGCTGCAGTAGCCGAGCTTACAACAATAGACGCCAGACCTTCAGCTTCTTTCTGCAAGGCTTCATTTTCAGTCGTGTCATACACAAATAACGGATTTAGTTCGTCCGAACCATGTGGTTTAATCAAAGACATCGTACTTCCTCCTTACCTTATTTAAGATTTATTTGGATACTCTGAACTTATTTCAGCCCAAGCTCACTGCAGACCTTCTTGAATATGTCGTCGATGCTTCCTGTCCCGGAAACCGATTTCAATATATTCTTCTTGCCGTAGTAATCGATGAGCGGCGCGGTCTGCGCGTTATAAACCTCGAGCCTTTTCTTTATCGTCTCTTCCTTGTCGTCGCCCCTCTGGAAGAGCTCGCCGCCGCATTTATCGCAAACGCCCTCTTTCTTCGGCGTGTTAAAATAGACGTTGTACATCTGGCCGCACGCCTTGCATGTCCTTCTGCCCGTAAGCCTTTTCATCAGGTCTTCAAAAGGCACATCCACGCTGAGCGCGGCGGTTAAAGACATGCCTAAAGAGGAAAGCATGCCGTCCAGCGCTTCGGCCTGCTTCGTATTCCTCGGGAAGCCGTCTAAAATATATCCTTTCTTACAGTCATCCTGTTTAAGCCTTTCTTCCACCATTCCGAGCACGACACTGTCCGGAACGAGTTCGCCTTTGTCCATATAAGACTTTGCCTCTTTGCCGAGGGCCGTGCCTGCCCCTACTGCAGCCCTTAAAAGGTCTCCAGTGGAAATCTGTGGAACACCGTATTTTTCGACTATGATCTTTGCCTGCGTGCCTTTTCCGGCTCCGGGCGCACCTAAAAGAACCAATCTCATTAAAGAACCTCCAAAATGAAGTGATTTTTGAAAAACGGTATAACTTAATAATAACCGGCGTTTTTATTCAAGTTTAAAATTATAATCATTACATTAAATTTCCTTATATATTTGCAGTTAGATTACCGCGGAAGACTCCTGACCAGATAATCCTTTAATTTTTCAAGGGCTTTCCCCCTGTGGCTGAGGGCGTCCTTCTCGCCCGGCGTCATTTCCGCAAAAGTCATTTCGTATCCTGACGGGTAAAATACCGGGTCGTAACCGAATCCCATCCTGCCGTGCGTCTCCCTACCTATCCGGCCCTCCGCAAAGCCGAGGAATGTTACAACCCCCCCTTGCCCCCCCTTATTAAGGGGGGGTGTCGGGGGGGTGTCGGGAAATGCAAGCGCGATGCAGCACACAAACCGGGCGCCCCTTTTTTCGTCGGGAATGTCTCTCATTTCAACAAGAAGTTTCTCGATGTTTGTAACATCGCAGGCGTTTTCTCCGGAATACCTTGCGGACATAATTCCCGGCGCTCCGTTCAGTGCATATACTTCGAGCCCCGAATCATCGGCAACAGCCGGTTTATTTGTGCATTCCGCTATTGATATTGCCTTTTTTACCGCGTTGCCTTCAAAGGTATCCTTATCCTCCTCCACTTCGGGACAGGACGGAAAGTCATCCATCGTGCGGATGACAACATCCATTCCTTCGAGAATCCTCGCCATTTCCTCGACCTTCTTCTTATTTCTTGTAGCTAAAACGATTTCCATAAAGCCCCCTAAAATAGCATACGAGACGGAAAAACTCAAATCATAGTAATGTTGGTATCTCAGGCACGGCTTCAAAGTGTAGTTATGGATTACGGATACATGCGGCAGGTGTGCTTTTAAAGACTTTATCCGCGGAATGTGAAATTAACATATGCTTTCCCGTCATCCGCATCGGTGAATAGTATTTGAGTAAAACACAGATTATCTTTCATCAGCACCGGCAACCACACTTATAAAGTCTTTAAAAGCACACCTGCCGTATGTAAGTAAGCTGAAAGTTGACAATCTTTGAACAGGTTAGGTAAGCTAACAATCAGCGGGGTGGAGCAGCCTGGTAGCTCGTCGGGCTCATAACCCGAAGGTCAGTGGTTCGAATCCACTCCCCGCCACCAACTGCAAATGCTTGACTATCAACGGTTTTAAGGCTATCTGGTTAAAAATCTCAGATAGCCTTAATTGTTTAAATAAACAGGTATAATTTTTATTAACAGAATATAAGGAGTCAACCATGAAAATTCTTCCCTTCGGCATAATTGCGGCAATCTTTCTTTGGGGTTGCGCGGGAGAGGTCAAAGAGCTTCAGATGAAAGATTCAGCGGGAGAGACAAAGACAATAGAATTCCCAAAAGGAACAATCACCGGCGCTGCCTCAAAGGAACAGGCAAGCACGCTTGCTCAGATATTCGTAGAGTCGCACAATATGGCAATAGGCGAGCTGACGGATATTAAAGCCGGCTCGAAGAAATCTCTTGAAGCGGCGCAGAGAATAGAAGGGGCGATACAAAAGCTTGAAGATTCCAATAAAAAAATTCTTGAAACGAACAAAGATAATATGGGAATTGCCCATAAGTCATTGCAGCTCCTTGAGCAGCTTTCTAAAAAACAGGGGACAGGCGAGATAACAATATTCTTCCCGGTCGGCTCAGGCGAAATAAAAAAAGGGACTCTGGAGTATGAAAGGCTGGTTAATTTTGCAGACTTTCTATCGAGAGAGAGTAAAGGCAGGAAAGTACTGTTTATTTCTATCGGCAGCGCATCGGCTTTCGGCGACAAAAGGCTTAATCAAAAATTAGCGGGAAAACGCTCCGAAGCGACAATAGAGCTTATCGACAAATATCTTGTGAACATACCGCATGAATTTTTTAAGGTATACGGCACAGGAGACATTTATAGCCCTAAAAATGTAGCGATGAAAGAACATCAGCGATACCAACATACAAGGATAATCGCGTTTTATGAGACGGATCAGGTTCCCCCGTTACCTGAAGGACAATAATGAGGATAAGCTTTAAAGATGCTGCTTAATTCCTTCCTGCCTTTATTTTAAAGACGAAATCATAGTTCTGAATGTCTTCCCATCTATGGCCTTTCAACGTCGAGCGCGTGTCGTCGCTGTCTGCGTAAGGGTTTCCTGGTATATAGAACCAGTTCATTATTACCTCGCCGGAATGTCTCAGCACTATCCAGTATCTGCCTTTTTTAAGGACTGCCTTCTCAGGAAAAGTGAAAACCACCCAATAATATCCGGGCATCCTTTTAATGTTTTCGAGGAATAGAGGCACGGATCGCATACCTTCAAACCCCGGCCTGCCGTTTTCATCCGACACGAGGTCTACATAGACCGTGCCGTCTCCGCCGAATTTTCTCATCGCAAGCGAAATCTTATCGATATTAAGCTTTTCGTCTATCTCGAATGCCTGAGCGTATACATAGTTGGACGTTACATATTCGGCAGTCTCCTTATCAAGTATTCTCACGCCTTTATCTCCCACGATCTGATATATATTCACAAGTCCCGGGAAATCCATATTGCCGAATTCTATAAGCCTGCCGGGCGGCAGTTTCGGCTTTTCATAAGTCGGATACGGCTTTACTTCGGCCTTTGTGAGGAAATTATTGCTCAGAAGATACGCCCTCGGCGACCTTTCCGAAGATCTCATTTTAAGCGAAACAACGTCATCAACGAATTTGGCATTGACCGTTTCGCTGTATTCGGGCAAATAAGGCGCGCCCCTCCAGTTATCGTTTATGTCGTCAGAGTCAAGTCCGTGAGTCTGCTTTATATGCCGCGAAGACGTAAACTGCTTTGACTGCTGGGGATCGTACGACAGCCATCCCAGATCCGGAAAATAGATCTCCATCCACGCATGGCCTCCCTGACCTAAACTCTGCACAAGGTAATCATTATTCCCCACGGGAACCTTCAGCGGCTGCTTCAGGCTTATGCCTCCCACAATACGGGCCGGGATGCCGACAGCCCTCAAAAGCGCCATATTTAGATGGGCGAAATTCTGACAGTTGCCGGATTTGGTTTTAAGGGTATATAAGGCGTCGAACTGCGGGGGGTTGTAGGTATATTTAACATTATCCGCAACATAGTTGAGAATAGCGGTAACGGCTTCGTGCTCTGCCGATGCGTTAGCGGTAAGTTTTTTAGCGAGGGCTGTAATCTCAGGACTGTTACTCTGGACAATGGCTGTAGGCCTCAGATAAACGGCCTCGCTTTGCGGTATGGATTTGAGGGGTAAAAGCGCCTTGCTTTCCATAGCGGAAAGTTCGGATTTTATATGCGTCTCAAAGGTGAGGGTAAGCCGGACGTTCCTGTCCAGGTTATTCCACACGGCTATCTTGAAGCGATTGCCGAAGTTATCCGAGGCATCTTCCACCGATACAGGCTGGGGATCAAATCTTAAATTCAGCCCCAGCGTTTCCTGAGAAACCGTCTTATTCGAAAATGCCGAGGGAAGGGCGAATTTAAATGTTAGTTTTGACAGCGGTCTGTCTACGCTGAAGCCTATCTGCTGGGTCACCTGAACCCTGCTGTTCAGCCTCCCTTCGAGTATAAGGGTCTTGGCGTAAAGCGAACCGCAAGAAAGCATTACGAATAAAAGGCATAAGCCGATTGATTTTCTCATTTCCTTACATTACATTAATACAATTCCCCGAATTTCTTATCGTCTATCTTGCCTTGCAAAAATGCATCCAATGTCCTTGACCGGTCTTGAACCTTCAATTCGTCCAGCGCCTTATTCAGTTGATTTGCACTGATGCTGCCGCTTTCAAACGCCGATTTGAGCTTGGATCTGGCTATCTCAACATCCATTACCTTTGCCCTTTCCCAATTTCTCGTCACCGCAAAATCTCCCCTGCCGGATATTTGCGGATTCTGATCCATGCCCTTTAATTTCCTCGCCGCCCTCGATACGTTTTCTTTTATATAATCCGCCAGTTCATCCACCTTCACCCACATATTTTTCCCCGCTCCGCCCTTCATGCCTTCCAGCAGATAATGACTGAAGATGCCTGCCTTCAATTCTTTGTCGTCTTCCCACGACTGCTCGTTTGTCGCGGATGACGTGATAATCACTTTCCCTGCGCCTTTCGGTTTTATGATTTCAGGGGTTACCATTATTCCTACTAAGGGTTTTCCCCCTTTAGGCACTATGGACTTGCCTCCTCCGGAAAAACACGCGTCAAGGGCTACCATTACCCCCTTTGCATTGGATGTATCCACGAGTTCCTGCAGATACGACATCTTTATGCTCGTATCTTCCATCGCCTCCGGATCGGTTATCACAGCGTCATGAGGCACAAGAAAGGCGTCTAAAAACTTGTCCCCTTTTGTCTTCGGCGCGCCGTGACCGGAATAATAAACATACACATACCCGTCCCATGTCTTTATCTTCCTCAATGCCGCTACCATTTCGTTCCTTGTGGCCTTTTCGTTGAGCAGCAAAACCGTATTTTCTTTAGGCACCCCTCCGTAGCGGGGGTCTATCAACAGGCTGTATACCTTTTTAGCGTCTGTCGCGGCGTATTGAAGATTAGGCATATCTTCTCTGCCCGCGTAGTCTATGCCTATTACAACCGCATATATTTCACGCCGGAGAGGGGGAAGTTTCTCGCCGGGAGACAACGGCACGGTTATATCTTCCGCGTCGGTCTTATATCGTCTGACCTGCTGCGTAACGCCGGGAGCCTGCCTTGAAGCGAGCAATGTCTTTATGCCCTTTCCGGCCTGATACTCCGCAAGCATCTGGCTCCTTAAATCCGAAAGCATGCGTTTTAAGTTGTTATTAAAGCTCTCATACCCGTAACCCATGCGAAATGCCGATGTCCCGTATGTCGCATGAACTCTGCCGCTCATGGGATCGATGACATTAATAGCGATTTTCTGGTCTGCCTGAGATTCCGTATATTCTATTCTGACAACTAAATCCCGTTGAGCGCCGATATCAACCCTCGTAAATATGCGCGATTTGATCATATCTTCGGTAATGCGCTCACATGCCGCTCTTCTATAATTCGCAATGGTCTCATCGGTATTCATCCAGTCTCTCCACAGCTTTGCATACTCCGCGGTAAAGCTGCAATCGGATTCTATATGAACATTGGCATCTATATACCCGCCGGCAGGCACCGTATCCCAAACCATATTCCGCTGGTACATATCTTTTGATATAGTGACACACCCCACTGCGAGCAATGTCAATAATATCAACCCTAGCCATTTTGTTCTTTTACGCATTGTGAAACCCTCCCTTAAAATACGACTATCCGTTTACACGAAGCATTTGCAGTATATTGTTACCTAATTATATTACTTTCCAATCCTTTCAAGCAAAAACCTAACCTGTCTGTCTTCGGGGCTCAACCTTATGACCTCTTCGAATACCTTTTTCGCCTCTGCCTCGTCCCCTTTCTGATAATACATCAAGCCGAGGGATTTCTGGAGTGTCGAATCCTTCGGGAATTTATCCGCACCCTCTTTCAAATACTTTAATGCCCTCTCCTCTTCCTTCATCTCCTGATAACAAACAGCGAGATAATAATAAACATCCGGCGTGGGAAGAGCCTTCAGCGCTTCTTCAAAAAGCGTAGCCGCCTTTCCGTAATTCCTCTGCCTGAAATAATTGCCTGCCTCGATAACGAATTCGGTCGCCTTATTCCGGCGCTCATCCTGAGACATTGATTCATAGGGGTTCGATACGGCATCCGCAATCTTACCGTCAGGTATCCTGTTGTCATAAACCTTTGATACGGAAATTCCGGCAATCTTCATCTCGTCGGTATTTATCGAACCCAAATAATTCGCGCCTATCTTTATATTCGGCTCCGACGATATATTTCTGCCGTTATCGAATATATTGTTGTCCCTTATTTCTCCGGAAAAACCTTTAAGGATAATGCCGTCTTCGTTCTGCAAAATATTGCTTTGCGTAATTTTTGCGTCCGTCTTCTGCATCTCGATTCCTGTTTTATTGCCGGAAACTGTAGATCCCTTTATTAGAACGGAAGGTATGCCGTTTATTGAAATGCCTATATTACTGTCCGTTACAACTCCGTTCTCAAACAACCCGTCCGAATTTTTTAATAAGAGGGCGCTCTCGGCGCCTTTTATCCGTGGGCTGTTCATTGCTATACTGCCGCCGTCGACATTAATTCCCTTCCATTTTTTATTTCCCGAAGAAACAAACTCTACGGGCGCTTCTTTGCCGTTAACCGTTATTTTTCCATACACATTGAGCGAAACGCCTTCTTCAAAAATCATCCTTGTATCAGGCTCTAATGTGAGAGTTAAACCCTTCGGAACCGTCAAATCTCCTTTGACCATAAAGATTCCGGACAGTATGGTATCCTTCCTTATCTCGCCGGAGAGCATAACAGGTTCTTTCGATATAATTGCAGACTTAACAGGATCGACAGCTTCCGATTCATTGCCGACATAATCTACAGCAATCACCCTGTAATAATATGCCGTATTAGGTTTTGCCGTTTTATCCTCAAGCAGCGTATGCTCTATTGCCGAAACCTCCGCATATCCGCTCAAAGGCTGCTCGCTTCTTAAAACTTTATATCCCTTTAAGTCAGGCACATTCTTGAGACCTTCCCATGAGATGTCTATCCTATCCTGAAACCCCTTTGCCTTCAACCCTTTTACCTGAGGAGGAGGCGTAGTGTCGAGGGTTGCAAACCCGCTCACATCTATCCATTCGCTTTCGTATCCGCCCGGTCTCTTCAAGGAAGCGATTATGGGCATATCCTTTGCATTGTCTCCCGATATCACGAGGTATTCTCCAAGATAAATGCCGGGCTTTGTCTCCTTCATCAGAATGCCTTTTTTAAAGTTCCCGATGTCAAAGACGGCAACCAATCCCTTTTCGCCTTCGAGTCCGACCCTGATGATTTTCCCTTTGCCGAAAGGCCCTTCTTTCACGTTCGTAAGGACTTCCTTAATAGCAGGCCTGTCTTCCACGGCCATGCCTTCGGGAGAAGGAATTTTCTCATTGAATTTATACGCAAGCTCGTTCACCATCCTCACCTGCTGTATTTCTCTTATGTTCATCGCGGTAGACACCGCGGTCATTATCAATCCGATGGGAGAGAGAGGGACGCTGCCTTCGTGATACCGGACGGAATCCTTTATCCTGAAGACTTCTTTGCCTGTCCGCGTGTTTATCATCCAGACCTCTGCCTCGACGCCGAGCTGCGAATAGAGGCCCGCGTAAACCTTTGTGTAATCCGTAACCTTTCCATAAACCAATCCATTGCAGCCTATCGGCCCGCATATCTCCGCAGGCTTTATATCGAGAATGCTTTTACCCGACGATTTTTCGAGATGGACTATCTTTTCATCGACTATTCCGAGTTCGACATCCCTGTATGGCTTTGAACTGAAGTGATTGTAGAACGCCCGCCTGACCTGATTGGCTATGCCGATTTCTTTAGTGTCGTTCTGAAACGGCATTACCGCGACCGTCCTCGGCATATCGTCTTCCGATATGCTGATTTCAGGCATGTCCTTTTTTACCTCCTGCGAAGGCGCGCAGGAAAAAAGAAATAACAATGCAAAAAATATTATTGCGGCTTTTTTTGCGTTCATAAGCGGCTCCTTTATGAAATTATTCAAAAATAATCTTTTAATTAAAAACTACCCTGCCTGAGCTAAGAAGTCAAGGTAATTTTACCGCCTCAAAATAAATTTCCCCTTTAATTTCTCCGCATCAGGGCTTACACTGGGACTCTGTTGGACATTCAATTGCTTTGCCTCGTCCTCAACCAGCGGTTTTATGTATTCATAAATCTCTGAGATGTTCTTTTTGCCTTCTTTTAATGCCTTGAGGAAATAGTATGTAAACACGCCATGTCCTTTTTCAGGCGATGATGTGCTGATTTGAGAACCTTGTGTTGCAGAAAGTATCGCCATATTAGAAGGAATAGTAGTAATATCCGCCATCATCACAAGCGGCCTTGCGCCTTTTGCAAGCACAGACCTCCCTCCTGCGCCTGAAAAGCAGGAATCAAGCACAACTGTTACTTCTGCAACTTGTAATTTACCCAGCTTATCGTAAAGTCTCTTTAATGGATAACCGGTGTCCTCAAGGTAGTTAGGGTCGCCGTCAAAGGGGACAATATATGCATCGCCTGACTTTATTGCCGGTGCGCCGTGTCCCGAATAATAGATGAAAACCCTTGAATCCTTTTTCACCCTGTTAGGGAGCCATGTCTCTATGGTTTTCTTTATTGAGGAGAATGTCGCTTTATCGTCAGTAATAAATTCCATATTCCTTTCCTGAAAACCCAACGCCTTAAGATAGTCCCTTACGATTCCCGCATCGCTCTTTGAATAATCCGATTTTGGCAATCCTTGATAGTTTTCAATGCCTATTATGACTGCAAGGTCGTTATTTCTCGGCGATGATTTAAAATCAGGTATATCTTGAATGTCTGTAGAGGCGGCAACTTCTCCGGATAATCCCCTTGCCTTTGCCAGAAGCGCTGAAGGGACGGTTACATATTGAGACAGTGCAATTAGTTGCTCTGCATAGAATTTTTTGGATGCAGTCGGGCGATCAAGATATTCAGCCCTCTTGTCTATAATCGCCGGTTCTATTGATATGGCATTTGATAAAGCGCTCTTTGCCTTCTTCTTATCATTTTTTTTGTGATATGCAAAAGCAAGATGGTAGTAAGCATGAGCATATTTCGGATTAAGCTCTATTGCGGTA
>MHDU01000009.1:22071-22390 GCA_001803635.1 Nitrospirae bacterium GWB2_47_37
TCTATTGCGGTATTATGGTCCGCTATTGCAAGGTCGTATTGTCCTTTTGCACTGTAGGCAGACCCCCGCCAGCCGTAAATACCCGCATCTCGTGGATTAAGCTCTATTGCTTTATTAAGGTCTGCTATCGCAAGGTCGTATTGACCTTTTTTGTAGTATTCTTGCCCGCTTTTAAGATAATCCTCTGCAGACGCAGGACTGGCTAAGATAACATTTAAAGCAAAGACAAAAATATAAATTATGCTTTTTCTCATCCCCACCTCCCGAAATCTTAAAAAATATTATTTACTTTTCAAAAAAAAGTTTCTTTATAAAATCG
>MHDU01000010.1:0-18187 GCA_001803635.1 Nitrospirae bacterium GWB2_47_37
AGTACATTCCTTCCATTCCGCCGCCGGGCATCGGAGGCATCATCCTCTTATCATCTTCAGGCAGTTCCGTAATCATAACCTCTGTGGAGAGCATGAGGCCTGCAACGGACGATGCGTTCTGAAGCGCAGTCCTTGTAACCTTTGTGGGGTCGATGATACCGGCCTTGAGCATGTCGGTGTAGGCTTCCCTATATGCGTCATAGCCGTAAGCGGCATCTTTTGAATCCTTTACTTTTTCTACCACGATCGAGCCTTCGACTCCGGCGTTGGCGACGATTTGCCTTATCGGCTCTTCGAGCGCCCTCTTGACGATGCTTACGCCGATCTGCTGGTCGTGATCCAATTTCAGTTTGTCGAGAGACTTGATGCATCTGATAAGGGCGACTCCACCGCCGGGCACGATGCCTTCTTCAACGGCAGCCCTTGTGGCGTGAAGCGCGTCTTCGACTCTCGCCTTTTTCTCCTTCATCTCGGCTTCTGTCGCAGCGCCTACGTTGATTACGGCGACTCCGCCGACGAGCTTTGCGAGCCTTTCCTGAAGTTTCTCCCTGTCATAGTCGGAAGTGGTCTCCTCGACCTGTGCTTTTAGCTGTTTTACCCTGCCCTGAATCTGGGCGTGATCTCCCGCGCCCTCGACTATGGTGGTATTCTCTTTGTCTACGGTTACCTTCCTCGCCTTTCCGAGGTCGTTTATCTTCACGTTTTCGAGCTTGAGCCCGATGTCTTCGGATATTACGGTGCCGCCGGTGAGGATCGCGATATCCTCCATCATAGCCTTTCTCCTGTCGCCGAAGCCGGGTGCCTTAACCGCGCAGACCTGAAGCGTTCCGCGAAGCTTGTTGACGACCAGCGTTGCGAGGGCTTCGCCTTCCACTTCCTCTGCTACGATTACAAGCGGTTTGCCCATCTTTGCTATCTGTTCGAGGATGGGGAGCATGTCTTTCATGCTCGATATTTTCTTGTCATGTATTAGAATGAAAGCGTTGTCGAGCACGCACTCCATCCTGTCCGGATCCGTTATGAAATACGGCGAAACATAGCCCCTGTCGAACTGCATGCCCTCAACCACATCGAGAGTGGTGGCCATGCTCTTTGCCTCTTCAACGGTGATTACGCCGTCTTTGCCGACCTTGTCCATAGCCTCTGCGATGAGTTCTCCGACAGACGGGTCACTGTTTGCGGATATGGTTCCGACCTGCGCTATTTCCTTCTTCTCGGCAACAGGCTTGGACATTTTCTTTAATTCTTCTATTACCGATTCAACCGCCTTGTCGATTCCCCTTTTGAGGTCAATGGCATTGGCGCCTGCCGTAACATGCTTCATGCCTTCTTTATAAATGGAATATGCGAGGACTGTCGCGGTTGTTGTTCCGTCTCCCGCCACGTCGGAGGTCTTTGAGGCTACCTCTCTCAAAAGCTGCGCGCCCATATTTTCATAAGGGTCTTTTAATTCTATTTCCTTTGCGACGGTTACGCCGTCCTTTGTAATAGTAGGAGCGCCGAACTTTCTGTCTATTATTACGTTTCTGCCCCTGGGGCCGAGGGTTGCCTTAACCGCGTCGGTTAAAATATTTACGCCCCTTAAAATCGCCTGCCTTGCCGCCTCATCAAACAAAAGCTGTTTTGCTGCCATATGCTTTCCTCCTTTTCTTTTTCCTTATTCGATTATTCCGAGTAGGTCTTCTTCTTTGACTATCAGGTATTCGGTGTCGTCGAGTTTGATCTTCGAACCCGAATACTTGTCGAAGAGCACTGTGTTGCCCTTCTTTACTTCCTTGACCTCCGAGCCCACGGCCTCTACGGTTCCCTTCTGCGGCTTCTCCTTTGCCACGTCGGGCACGTAGATGCCGCCTGCGGTCTTTTCCATGGCCTCTTCGGAATACGTCACTACTACCCTGTCCTTGAGCGGTCTGATCTTCATACAGATACCTCCTTTAATGGATTTATGGTTTTTGATTTTTGATTTTAGATTTAAAACATAAACCTGAAATCACCGGTCTAATTTTGTTAGCACTCTCATCAGCCGAGTGCTAATATATCCGGTAACGGCATATTGTAGCAAGGGGGATTAACGGGAAATAATAGCTATTATCTTAGATTTTTACGTTTTTTCATCGATTTTCGACGATTTTCAGATTAATAGTAAATTTTTTTATGCCTTTTGCGCGGAAGCCATAGTTTAATGGTTATAAGCCCCGCAAGAAATCCGCCTATATGGGCGAACCACGCTACTCCGCCCTGATTCAGCATCCCCTTGCTGAGCAGGCCGTTAATGACCTGTATCACCATCCAGAAGCCGATTACAAATACGGCCGGAATTTTGACGATCTGCCAGAAGAATCCGAAAAACAGGAGCGTAGAAACCCGCGCATGGGGAAATAAGAGGATATATGCCCCTAAGATTCCCGACACTGCCCCGCTCGCGCCTATCATTGGGATGACGGCATGGGCGTCCGTAAGCGCGTGACTGTAAGCGGCTATGATGCCCGAAAAGAGATAGAATATAAAAAATTTAAAGTGTCCGACAGAGTCTTCGATATTGTTGCCGAATATCCAGAGATAGAGCATATTGCCCGCTAAATGAAAAAGGCCGCCGTGCAAAAACATCGATGTGAATACGGTTGCCGCGACAGGAACCGGCTGTGCGCTTTCAAATGAGATTAAATTGTGAGGTATTGCTCCGTAAAAATAGGCTATTTTTTGAATGCCTGTAGGCGATGCGAGTTCCCATACGAATACAATGCAGTTTATGACAATCAGTCCGATTGTAACAAAAGGGAAAGTCTGTGTCGGATTATCGTCTTTAAAAGGGATCATGCAGTTATTCCAATGCCTCGACTATTATATTGTTTTTCTTTAAAACCGCCGTAGTCACGCCGCATCCTTCGACCTTTTCATTGTTTATCCATACTTTGAATACGCCGCATGACGGGCTCCCGTCTTTTAATATCGCCCTGCTTACATTAAACATTTCCGCAATCCTTAAGACCTCTTCCGCTCCCGCAAGCAGATTTTTCGAATAATCAACGCCGTCGGAGCCCATTGCCTTTGCTTTGTTTTTTAAGAGAGCGTCGCCGTCGCCTTCGATAAATCGTATAGGCGGCCTCGGGGTGGGGAGTCCTCCAAGCTGCTCCGGGCATAGCGGTATCGCTTTACCTGCCGCTACCAGTGAGATTATCTCAGGGCGGCCGCAGTTTGTCCCGTCATATCTCGTATTGAATCCCGCAAGGCATGCGCTTACGATAATCATTGTATATTGTAACCTATAAAAGCTCAGTAGAGCAGCAACGCATGGAAAGTACGGATTATAATCCATAGTCATCCGGCTATGAGGCATACCTCAAAAGCCTTTACTAAGTGTAATTGCCGGTGCAATCCGAAGATTACATTTGTTTTATTAAATAAGAAAGCAATGTTGTAGCTCACGAGAAAGAGAATGTTGTTATGATATTACATATGAGTAAAGGCTTTTTCAGCACGCCTCACATCCCGCTAAAATGATTGGGCGAAGGTATGGAAGGTATGGCGGAAAAGACTTTACCGACGAAATATTCAACTAACATACGCCTTCCCGTCATCCGCATAGGTGCTTTCTTATTGGGCGATTCGCTGAATATCTATGCTCTGAACATAACCATGCACTTGTAAAGGCTTTGAAGCCGTATCTTCCATACCTTGATTGCGGATTTGCGCTTTGTGTTATTGAAGTCTTTGAAGTATGCCTTACATCCTGATGATTATAATTAAGGACATAGCGGCAGCGCGTGAAAATTTTTTCTTATTCGGGTTAAAATGTAGGGCATGATTCAATATCCCGATATAAGCCCGGAGATTATACGCATAGGCCCTGTTGCCGTAAGGTGGTACGGGCTGATGTACCTCATCGGATTTGCCGCATCCTATTTTCTGGTCAGGCATCAGATAAAAAAGAAAAAACTTAATCTCGGCAGGGATTTTGTGGAATCCATTTATTCATATTTAATTCTCGGCCTTCTGCTCGGAGCGCGGCTCGGATATGTGATTTTTTACAACCTTCCATATTATATCGGGCATCCGCTCGAAGTCTTTGCCGTCTGGCAAGGTGGGATGTCGTTTCATGGAGGCCTTATCGGAAGCGTTATAGCGGGTGTTTTGTTTTGCAGGAAATTCAAAATAGACGCATGGCAGGTCGCAGACCTTATTATTGTTACCGCGCCCATCGGCATCGGCCTCGGAAGGCTCGGCAACTTCATAAACGGAGAGCTTTACGGCCGGGTTACGGATGCGCCTTGGGCAATGATATTTTCCGGAGGCGGCCCGCTGCCGCGCCATCCGTCTCAGCTTTACGAGTTTTTTTTAGAGGGTATCGTCCTTTTCGCCGCGCTCTGGATGTTAAAAGATAAAGGTTTTAGAACAGGCGTGCTCTCCTCGGTTTTCCTTATCCTTTACGGCACATTCAGGTTCTTCGTGGAATTTTTCAGGGAACCCGATGTCCAGATAGGTTATATTTTGGGCTTTATCACTATGGGGCAGATATTGAGCGCAATGACGGCGCTCTTCGGGTTCGCGATCCTTTTTTATAGAAAGAGAACGGTGAAATGACGAAAAGCGCAAAGGTTCTATTGTTTTTCTTATTCGTGCTGTTTGTGCAGAACGCTTCGGCTGCGGACAGGATCCTTTATGAAAAGAACTCGCTCTATCAATATATTGTTGTAAGCGAAGACACCGTTGAAGGGAAACGATACCTCCATAATAACGAAAAACATATCAGGCAGGGCGGAATGGACATCCGCAATCCCAATAAGCTGGTCTTTGAATATTACCGCATGTCCATTATCTCCCTCGCGTTCCTCGACGATGAACCGAAAGACATTCTCGTCATCGGCCTCGGCGCGGGCGCGGTTCCTAAATATCTCAACAGATATTATCCGAATGCCGCGATAGACGTGGTGGAGATAGACCCCGAAGTCCTGACGACGGCGCAGAAATATTTCCAGTTTAAAGAGAACGACAGGATGAAGGTTTATATCAACGACGGACGCATGTTCATCAAAAGGGCAAAGAAGAAATACGATCTCATTTTTCTGGACGCTTACAGGCACGGCACTATACCCTTTCATCTGACCACCAGAGAATTTCTCGCGGAAACCAAAAAGATTTTAAAGCCGGACGGCGCGGTTATATCCAATATCCTTTCGGAGAGGGCGAATCAGTTTCACGATTCTATGATAGTTACCTATCAGGATGCCTTTGAGCATCTTTATATTTTTTCAGGCAAACAATCGGAGAATCACGTTTTTGTCGCGACGGATCGGAAGAAGGTAAAAAGGCAGAAAGATGTGTTCGAAAGATCAAAAAAGATCATAAGCGAAAAACGTCTCGATGTAAACCTTCCTGAGATAGCCGAAGATTACGTTTACGGCAGCATATTGCGGGACATAAAGGCGGACTTACTTACCGATGACTTCGCGCCTGTGGATATACTCAGACACAAGAGGAGCAGATCATGACGATGTCGACTCTTATAAACTTTATAGTTTTCATCTGCGGCGCCGTGGTAATGTCGTTTGAGATATTAGGCAGCAGGGTTCTTGCGCCGAATTTCGGCAATTCGATTTTTGTATGGGGAAGCCTGATAAGCGTATTTCTTGCAGGGCTTTCGGCAGGATATTACCTCGGCGGAAAATTCGCGGACATAAATCCGTCGGCAAAGAAACTTGCTCTAATTATTGTTATTCCGGGTTTTTTATTCCTGACATTTCCGCTTTACGGGGCATCGGTATCCGACTGGATATTCATGAAAGACTTGGGCATAAGGACAGGCCCGCTTGCGGCATCTACGGCTCTGTTTTTCCTCCCCGCAGTTTTTTTAGGGGCGGTAAGCCCTTATACGGCGAGGCTCGTGATTTGCAGTCTCCACACATCGGGCAGCACCATCGGCAAGCTTTACGCGGTCTCGACATTCGGGAGCATTATAGGGACTCTTCTTACATCGTTTTATTTGATTGCGGTCGCGGGTGTTAAGACGTTGATACTCTCTCTCGGCGGTGTTTTGATTTTAATCTCACTCCCTCTTTTATTTCTGAATTTGAAATGTGATTTAGTAGAGAGGACAAAGTATTGAAGCGGCTTTAGCGGCTCAAGGTTTCGCCGTGATGGCGAAACCGAGCCGGTACCTCGGAGACCCGCAGGATGTGGGTCGAGAATGAGCGGAAATGCCTTGTCCTCTCTACTAATCCAAGTTTATAAAATCTCCGATATATGTTTTGCCGCGCGTCGGCCTTCCTCTACCGCTCCGAGCCAGTGTTGGTGGCCGTTAAGCTCCGAGTGCGCGAACGCGATCCGGCCGAAACGCTTTCTGATTATATCCCGCGCCGGATGCATGCCGCCTTTCCCGAAATAAAATCCCGGCTGAGGATTTACGAATGCGTGTCCCCATCTATTAAGGATTATTCCGGCTATGTCTCTTTTAGGATCGAATCCGGCACTGCCGAAAAGCCTCAGCATCTGCTCTTTAATCCTGAATTCATAATCGGCATAACTTGTAGAAAGCAGCTCCATGCGGCCCGTTATTCCCTGTTCCTTTACAGGCATGCCCGGATAATAGAACGGCACGTAAAAGGTTAAGACCACAGGTTTATCCGGATCGAGGGGAGGCCGATAATCTCCGGCCATCATGGGCTGCCGGATATTGCAACTGAATCCGAAGCCGTCGAACCAGCGGCAGGCGGTCAATCCGAGCCTGTACAAGAATCGCCAGTTCGTAAGGGCTACATTAATTACCAGTATCGGCGAGCGGTAAAATTCTTCGTAAGCCTTTTTATAATCTTCAGGAAGGTCTTTAATTACGCGCCGCGCTGTCCAACTCCCTGAGGCCATTACAATACCTTTTGCCTTCAGCCTATAAAGTTTTCCATCTTTGACATAGACTACGCCGACATATTCCGATTTATCCGGTTCGGAATTATGCTTTATATTTACCGCCAGAGCATTAAGCCGTATCCTGACGCTGTTTCCCGGACGATCCGTCGCATCGAAATTTATGCGCCCGTTCATTATATCTCCAAATGAATCGTTTCCATGTATCGCGTCAGGGATGAGCCTTTTTACAAACCGGCGCGTAAAGCCGTCATTGCCTCCCGGAAAGGAATGCCATTCGCCGGCCTCCGGCCTTGCCTTTTCTGAAAAACCTTCGGTGAAACCCTGAAATCCGGGCATTGATATCTGATAAGCGCAGAATGCGGATACAGCGTCGGAAGCGAGCCCTAAACTGCATGCGATTACCGGGTCTATGAATTTTGTTATTTCCGGACTAAGCCCCAGGACCTTTTCTATATAATCCTTGTAGCTCATGGTATCGAGCCATTGCCTGAAATCTTCGCCTTCATAATGTTTCTTGCTTGAGGATCTCCATGTCAGAAAATCCTGTTTAACGCTTTCGGGAAAAGGCGTATTCGTAAGCCTTTGTTTCCATATATCGGCCGCCCATTTTTCCCCGAATAACCAGCCTATATCCGGCTTGTCGTCATGCCATATCATGAACCCGTAATTCGTCCTGTCGAAACTCAGGCTTTTATCTGCATTTGTTAATTTTTGATACTCGAAGCTTTTTGGAATTCCGAGTTCGGAGTATATGTCATAACCTCGCGAATCGGGGTTGTCGATAACAACGAATGAATTCGATGCTTGAGGGGCTATGAGCCTTTGACCGTTAACCATGAATTCGTTGCGCTTAGCTTCGCCGCCGAAGACGGAATGGTTCTCTATTATCAGGCACTTCTTTTTTGAGCCTGCTGTTTTTATGAATTGAAAGGCGGCGGCAAGGCCGCTTAGGCCGCCGCCTATTACCGCCATGTCGAATGTCTCTCCGGTATCTATAATGTTTGAGCCGATGTTGTCGTAAAGGCCGTCCCTAAAGCCGTGGGCAATTTTTACAATCTGTTCCGTGTTGCCGTTGGAGCCCGCATAATCGCCTATGCCGCCGTAATCTTCCCGCTCCCGCGTTTGTGCGAGCAAGCGGAAGGGCGATGGAAGTTGAAGCAGCGCAGAGCCTGCGCCTATGAGCGCGCCGTTGAGGAAGTCCCTTCGTGTTATCTTTCGATCGATGCCGCTCATGATTTTTTGTCCCCGATAGTCCGTCATATGATATACTTTGATTAGTATGTCTTTTTTGTCAAGGAGCGGTGATGGATGGAGGCTTAAACAACCTTAAGAAGCACGTGTTTTTCGAACTCCTGAATCTGGCGGGAAGGGCATTTGTCCTTGTCGGGTATTCGGACGACGTTCTCCTCGGCAACAGGAGATTTACCGCCGAGGAAAAGGAAAACGGCATTATCCTCGTGTTTAACTCAAAGATGAATTTCATGTGGGACGATTACGGCATTACCGCTACCCTTGTTTTCGGGACGTCGCCCCAAAAGTGTTTTGTGCCGGCTGATGCTATAAGAGCCGTATACTCCCCAGAGCTGAACGCCCAGTTTACAGTATCGCCACAGCCAAAGGCAGTCGGAGGGCAGTCGGAGCGACTTTCAACGAAGACCCGTATCGGGCAGCCAACCGTCGGTGCGCTTAAAACGAAACCCCGGAAGCAGGAAGGCAGCGTAATGAAATCCGCAGCTAAAAAGAATGTGATTCAGGTTGATTTCACAAAGAAGACAAAGAGATGAAGAAACCATGCCATGAATAAAGACCTGAAATCCGCAGTGCAGAATATAAAACCCCTTCAACTTATAGCGCGCTTGTTTACAAAGGAAAAAAGAATTATCAAACTCCTCGTATTTATTTCTATCGCAATGGCAATGGTATTGCCGATCTTCAATATATTTGTGATGATGCCTGAATTCAGCCGGTTGTTGGAGGAGCAGGAAAAAGAACAGGCGGTATCCATAGCCTCGCATTTCAAAACCGTGTATTTTTCAAAAGCTGCGGAGATCGGTAGTGGCTCGCTTCCCCCCGGTCTGACAGGCGAAATCGTACGTTTAAAGAACGATTTCAAATTGACTAAGATAAAGATCTTCTCGGCATCGGGAGAGGTCATATATTCGACCGAACGGAAAGATATCGGGATCGTAAACCGTGAAGGATATTTCCATGAAACCGTGGCAAAAGGGAAACCTCACGCAAAGGTGATAAGGAAAGGAATTAAAACCCTTTCCGGAGGCGTTTCAGTTTCGGATGTAGTGGAGACATATGTTCCCATAATGACAGGAGGCAACTTCATCGGTGCGTTTGAAATATATAAAGATATTACGGCTGCAAAAGATCGGATCGAGAGGGTAATAGCCGGTTCGTCAGTCTGCCTGTCTCTTGCAGGGCTGGTTTTTTTAGCCGCAGTCGTAATAACTTCGTATAAAGCGCGGAACGCCTTAAATATGCACGAGCAGGCGGAAAGGGAAGTTGCCGAAGCCAACGAGAGACTGGAACAGCGGGTCATGGAGCGCACCGCGGAATACAAGAAACTTTCAGAGGAGTTCGATACGCTCCTAAACGCCATACCCGATACCTTGTTGCTCCTTTCATCCGACTTAAAGGTGACATGGGCGAACAAAGGCGCTGCCCGTAGCCTCGGCAAAGAGGTCTCCGACCTTATGGGAAGACATTGCCATGAATTATGGTTTGAACGTTCCATTCCCTGCGAAAACTGTTACGCGATAAAGAGCTTTAGAACAGGGTGTGTGGAATCTTCCGAGGTTATAACTCCCGACAATAGGATATTGGACACGAACGCATTCCCCATTAAAGACGAAGACGGCTCGGTGAAAAACGTAATAATAGTTGCGAAGGATATCACCGAAAAAAGACGGATAGAAGAGGAAATGATAAAGACCGACAAGATCGAGTCCCTCGGCATAATCGCCGGAGGCATAGCGCATGATTTCAATAATATGCTTGCCGCAATCGCGCTTAAGTTAGCTGTCGCACGGATGTATGTCAACCCCGAAGATAAGGTTTTAAAAAAACTGAACGAAGCGGAGAATATTATATTCACGGCTAAGTTCCTGCCCCAGCAACTCCTTACATTCGCAAAAGGAGGGCTCCCTATAAAGGAGAGCATTTTTGTAAGAGATTTGATCGACACCTCAGTCAATCTTGTTATGAGCGGTTCGGATACCTCATGCGAAATTTCGTTGCCGGATGACCTCCGGCCCGTCGAAGTCGATGAAGGGCAGATAATTCAGGTTCTTACAAATCTGCTGATTAACGCAAACCACGCCATGCCCGAGGGAGGCACGGTAAGGATCTCGGCTGAAAATATAGATATAAAATCGGACGGCACTGGACCTTTAAAAAGCGGCGGATATGTAAAGCTGTCTATACAGGACAGCGGTACCGGCATTCCTGAAGAGCACCTGCAAAAAGTTTTCGACCCCTTTTTCACTACAAAGCGCGGAGGGAGCGGTCTCGGTCTGGCTACAGCTTATTCCATTGTGAAGAAACATAACGGCCATATCGCTTTAGAATCCGAAGTGGGGGCCGGTACGACCTTTCATGTATATCTGCCCGCCTCGGAGAAAACGGCTGTAACGCCTAAAGGCGCAGGCGCGATATACGGCGGCAGCGGCAAGATACTTATAATGGATGACGACGAAAATATCCTCGAATTCACCGGCGACATCCTGAGGCATTTGGGATATAGCGTAGAGTTTGCAAAGGAAGGCAGAGAGATGATAGAAATTTATGAAAGAGCTATGCAGTCCGGGCAGCCGTTCGACGCGGTTATAATGGATCTGACCGTTGCGGGCGGAATGGGCGGAAAAGAAGCGATTCAGGAACTCCTGAAACTCGATCCGTCCGTTAAAGCGATTGTCGCCAGCGCGTATTTCAGCGACCCGGTACTGTCCGATTTCAGACGGTATGGATTCAGCGGCGCGCTTATTAAGCCTTATAAGGTTGAAGACCTGAGCAGGGAACTCCGCAATATAATAGAAGGACGGGACAAGAGAGATGAATAATGTGCTCGTAGTGGACGACCAGCAGATATTGAGGGTTACCCTGACGGAACTTCTTGAAGAGGCCGGATTTTCCGTGACCGCGGTTGCGAGCGGCAGAAAGGCCATAGAGACATTTAAGAATGACAGGCCGGCCGCAGTCCTGCTCGACCTCAAGATGCCTGACATGGACGGAATAGAGACAATGCAGGAATTGAAAAAAATAGACGCCGATGTGCCTGTCATTCTTATCACGGCTCATGGAGACGTAGAAACCGCGGTAGGAGCGATAAAGCTGGGCGCGTATGATTTTATAGTAAAGCCTCCGAAGTTCGACAGACTGATATTGACGCTGAGAAGGGCCATAGAAAAACTGGAACTTAAAAGGAAGGTGGAAAATTTAAACATCGCCTTTGAAACGTCCCTCGAATGGCTTTTGGGCAGCAGCGATATTGTTAAGAAAATCATTAAGCAGATCCATCAGGTCGCGTGGAGCGATTTTTCATTGATCATACAGGGAGAGACAGGGACGGGAAAGACCACAATTGCCCGCGCGATACATAATCTAAGTAAAAGGGCAAAGGGACCCTTTATTAACGTCGACATGGGAACCATGCCGGAGACCCTTGTGGAAAGCGAACTTTTCGGGTATGAAAAAGGCGCTTTTACGGGAGCCGAAAGAAAAAAGAAAGGATTTTTCGAGTGCGCCGACGGCGGCACAATACTCATCGATGAGGTTCAGAATATTCCCCTGCATATTCAGGGCAAGCTGTTGAGGGTCGTCGAGGAAAAAAAGATATCCCCGCTCGGAAGCGCCGGGTCTATGGATATAGATATCCGTATAATTGCCGCAACCAATATAGATATAAAAGAGGCTGTAATACAAAAAAAGTTCAGGGAAGACCTTTTCTTCAGGATCGGGGAGTTTATGCTCACCCTTCCTCCTTTGCGGGAGCGCGTTGATGATATACCGTTTTTTTCACAGAGGTTTTTAAGAGAGGCCGCCGGAGAGATGAATAAAGATATTTACGGCATAGCCGACGATGTGATGGGACGCTTAACGAGGTATCCGTGGCCCGGTAATGTGCGGGAACTGAAGAATGTGATAAGGAAGGCAGTGCTGCTTGCCGGCGGCGATATGATAATGCCCGAGCATGTCGAATTTCTAATAGGCGATAAATGCGGCAGCGATATGGAGAACCTCGCCCTCATGCCGCTGAAAGAGCTGTCGGCAGGCGCCGTGAGGGACGTTGAAAGAAAGGCTATAAAGCAGGCGCTCGCCCTGACAAAGGGCAATAAGACAAAGGCTGCCGCAATGCTGCAGATAGATTATAAGACCCTCCTTACAAAGATAAAAGAATACGAAATTTCCTGAACTTTCCTCGCTTTCTATGGAATGAATTCCATAGTTATTGTTAATAGCACTAACTTATTGTATATTAAGCATTTTACCCCCCCCCCCCTATATGACTATTAAATATTATGGAATTCATTCCATAATATTTAATAGATTCTTTAATTGATTCCTTTACGAATCAATGCGATAACATTCAGGCACGCCTCTTGCTTCTCTATTATTCATAATTCGTTCACAGGTTATTCGCAATTTGTTCATAGTTTGTCGTTTCCGGAGGTGATGTTATGAAAATGCAGGAGATTAAATCTATGGCGATGTCGATGGGCATAAAGGCGTTGAATCTGAAAAAGCCGGAGCTCCTCAGGGCTATTCAGAGGGCTGAAGGCAATACCGACTGTTTCGGGAGGGTGAACCCGGCACAGTGTGATCAATCGGGTTGCCTTTGGAAAAAGGATTGCATGATTGCCGTATAAAAATAATAAGGAGGCCGAATATGTGTATTAAAAGTCTTGCAGAAGCAGTAATAGCGCAGGCGATGGACGATTTATCCGATGATGCCGAAAGGAGTTATGCCGTAAGGTTTTTTAAAGGACAGGATTTCAGGCCATGCGCTGAAACGGCGGGCATGGATCTATCGGGTCAGATAACGCTGTTGAACATGGTAAATAAGATTGTGTGCAATGTCGGAAGGCGGAAGGTGTCGAATACCGGCGCCGTGTCGATGTCCCGGAAAAGCGGTAAATACCTTCACGCGATCCGCACTAATACTAATAGATGGAGCAGGGCAGCAGCGGTGAAATGAAAAAGGAGGTTCTATCATGTCGAAATGCATAACATTTAAAGATGAGTTGACCATCGACGATCTTTTGAACAACGCGCGCAGCCTGTGGGGCGAGCTTATGAGATACGATGAACTGACGGTGGATATCAGCGCCGTCAAAAAGGTGGATGTAGCGGCGATCCAGATGCTTATCGCGACTAAAAAGGAGTGCGAGGCGAGCGGCAAAAACCTGATTATCAGGAGTTCAGGGAAGATAAACGAAATGATGTCGTTCATAGGGCTTAAATTATGACCTCCACAGCGTCAAAGACAGGGTATATAGCCTTAGTACTTGCGCTTGTTACCGTGCCCGCTTTCATCGACAACGGAGCGGTGAGGATTGCGTCGGCTCTTGCGATTAACGCATGCGTTGCAGCCGTCGTCCTCTCTATCGCAAGAAAGAAAATCAGGAGTATAAAAGGCGAACAGGCCGAGGCGGAGAAAAGGCATCTTTCGGAGATAGAGACCTCGATGGGGCCCATCGCAAGACTTCTTCATGATAAGGCCCAGCTTATTCCGGTCTTGACCGGACAACTCACGGAAGTGACGCAGCATACCGAATCCGCAGCTCTCGATATCGGAGGCAGATTCATGAGCATCGTGGATAGGGCGAGAGGGCAGGCTGTGAAGGCCTCCGGCGCATTCAAGACATTTGCCGGAGCCGGAGACGACGGCGCGATGCTGAGTTTAAGCAAAAAGGCGCTTACCGGAGTCATAAACAATTTGAAGAGCGTCAGCGATACCGATACGCAGATGCTTAAAGAAATGCAAACCATAATGGAAGACGCGGAGAGCATAAAAAAGATAGTGACCGAGATAGAGTATATAGCGGACCAGACAAACCTGCTTGCCCTTAACGCGGCAATCGAAGCCGCGAGGGCCGGAGAACACGGAAGGGGCTTTTCCATAGTGGCTGACGAGGTAAGGAAACTGTCGGAGAGGTCAAACACGGCGGCGGATGAGATAAAAAAGCTGATAACGAAGGTAGGCGCCGACATCAGGGGCATTTACGGGAAGACCGAAAAGAGCGTGACGGAGAGCAATTCAATGTCTTTAGAGGCTGAAAAAGTTGTAGAACAAACCTTAAAGAAGATAGACGATACCGTAACCGACCTGAAAAAGCAGCTCGACGAACTCGGCGCCGAGACGGCGTCTCTTGCTAAAGATATAAGCGGCATAGTCGTATCCATGCAGTTTCAGGACATAACGCGCCAGCGCATAGAGCATGTGATAGAGCCTCTTACGGTATTTAAGTCGGAACTGGAAGAGTTGATACAAAAGGCAAAGAACATGAACGAAAAAATTCATTCGTGGGAAGGAAACGGCAATAAAAAACGGCTCGAGAATATGTATACGATGGAGTCGGAAAGAAAGGTTATGCGGGACGCTTTCGGTTACGGCGCGGATCGGAATTTTTCGGGCGCAGCCGAAACCGGCAATGTAATGATTTTTAAATAGGAGGTGGATGCAATGTCAAAGACCGTGCTTATAGTCGATGATTCGGCCTCCATGAGGCAGTTGGTTTCTTTTGCCTTAAAGGACGCGGGCTACGACGTGATCGACGCAGTCAACGGCAGGGACGCGTTGGGCAAATTGAACGGAACGAAGATAGAGATGGTCTTGACCGACCTCAATATGCCGGAGATGGACGGAATAGAATTCATAAAGCAGTTCCGGGGTTCATCCGGGTACAGGTTTACGCCCATAGTTATGCTTACAACGGAGTCTCAGGAATCCAAGAAGCAGGAGGGCAAACAGGCCGGCGCGAGCGGGTGGATAGTGAAGCCTTTTACGCCGGAACAGCTTATAGACGTAGTTAAAAAATTCGCGAAATAAAAGGAGCGGGAAATGTTGAATTTCAGATTTGAGAAGTCGGGTGATTTCGGAGTGTTGACATTTGACGGCGAACTGACCGCCGAGCATGCGGGGGGGCTTAAGGAGGCGTTAATGGTGTCCCTCGACAATGCGGAGCACGTGCTGGTTAATTTCGAGAAGGTAACGGAGATAGACCCGGATTGCCTTCAGCTTTTTTCCTCGACATGCGGCAGGCTGGCAAGGTTAAAAAAACGCCTGACATTGACCGGGGCCTGCCCGGAGATATTTAAAAAGACGGAGGGATTAGGGGAATGTTGCAGCTTTATTAACTTCGTGAGCGGCAAAGGGGAAATTGCGGTCGATGACTCGTTTAGAGCGGTCGGTACCGGCGCAATTGCATAGAGATGAACGCGGATGATATGCATCTCTACCCGGACCTGTACGGCAGGCTTTATAACACCTTTGTGGATAATGCAAGGGAGTGGCTGACGGAGCTTGAGAACGGGCTTTTGAGTCTCGAGAAAAATCCTTATGGGAAGGAAGATGTAAATCATATCTTCAGGATAGCCCACAACATGAAAAGCTCGAGCGGGACAATAGGGCTGGACTGCATTTACAGATACGCTCATTCGGTGGAAGACCTGCTCCTGCTGATGCGAGACGGGAAATTAATCGTCGATAAGGCATTAATAGATTTATTGCTTCTTGCGGTAGACGTAATGTGGGAGATGGTAGAGGCAGCGGCTTTAAAGAAGCCGCTGGAGTCTATGGTGTGCGAAAAGCTGATACAACAGATTGAGATGTATAAAAGCTGCTGTGTTTGAAAGGTAGAGGGGGACCCGGATGGTAGATTTTAAAAAATTGCACGGCATTTTCGTTGATGAGGCAATGGAGAGGATTGCGGAACTCGAGGACGGGCTTCTGCGAATCGAGAAATCTCCAGACGACAAAGAGCTCATTAATACCATTTTCAGGGCCGCCCACACGATCAAAGGCTCCAGCGGCTCTATAGGGCTGACGGACATTTCAAAATTCACGCACGGAATGGAAGAGATTCTCGATATGGTGCGGGAGAATAAAATCGTTCCGGAAAAGGCGTTAATCAACGTGCTCCTCGGAGCGACCGACCGGATAAAAGAGATGATAGAAGCGGTGGCGTCTGAAACTGAATTCGATTTCGGCAGGTGCGGGGGCCTGTTGAAACAAATGGAAGAGATAAGAGGCGGAAATTTAACGGTAGAAAAGGACAAAACAGCGGAACCCCGAACTCAAAGCTCCGGAATTAAGACCTTTAAGATCATCTTCATCCCCGACCCCGACCTTTTCAAGAGGGGAATAGACCCCGCGATGATAATAGAAGACCTTAAGGGTGTAGGAGCGATTACGCATATAACGGCTAATACGGACACGGTTCCGGTGCTGTCGGAAATGGACCCTGAAAACCTCTACCTGAGATGGGACATTCTGCTTAATACCGGGAGGGATGAAGCGGATATAAGAAAGGTCTTCGAGTTTGTAGAAGACGGCAGCGATATAAGGATATTCCCGACAGCCGACCATGAATATAAAAAATATTCGACTACGATAGGGCAGATGCTTATGGATGAGGGCGTAGTAAAGCCGGAGGACATACAGGACGCCCTCAGGGAACAGAAGAAATTAGGCGAGATACTTGTCGAGCAAGGGAAAGCCTCTCCGGAAGACATAGAGAAGGCGCTGGGGAAACAGAGAAACATCAAGACGGACTCGTTCAAGAAATCGGTTTCGTCCACCATCAGGGTGGACCTCGGCAAGCTCGATCACCTTATAAACATCGTCGGCGAGATGGTGATAATACACTCCATGTTCCAGCAGGCGCTGAAAGGCGGTAACGGGGTATCGGCAACGGGCAATGGGAATAGCGCATCACAATCGGATGCCGTCTTTTCCCAGCTCCAGAGGATAGGAAAGGATATTCAGGAAAGCGCCATGGCTCTAAGGATGCTGCCTGTGGGCGATGTGTTTCAGCGTTTCACGAGGCTCGTGCGGGAGCTTTCGGAGAGCAAAAACAAGAATATAGAGTTGATCATCACAGGCGAAGACACGGAACTCGACAAAGGCGTGATCGAGAAGATATCCGATCCGCTGGTGCATCTCATCCGCAACTCCATAGACCACGGGATCGAAACTCCCGAAGAACGCATGAACAAAGGGAAGCCCGCTAAAGGGACGGTGCACCTCAGCGCCTATCAGATGGGAGATTCGGTTTACATAGACGTGGAAGATGACGGAAGAGGGCTTAACAAGGAAAAGATAATCGAGAAGGCCGTCTCGAAAGGCATCATAACTAACGCTCAGGGCCTTGCCGACGAGCAGATATACAGCCTCATATTCATGCCCGGCTTTTCCACTGCCGACGCAGTAACCGACGTATCCGGCAGGGGGGTCGGAATGGACGTTGTGAAGAGAAACATAGAGTCCCTGAACGGCAAGGTTTACATCAAAACCAAGGAGAATGAGGGAACTACAATATCCATTAAACTCCCGCTCACTCTCGCCATTATAGACGGCCTTACGGTGCTTGTAGGCGAAGAGGTCTTTGTAATACCGATAACATCTGTCGTGGAGTCCCTCAGACCGCGCCGCGACGATGTAAAGACGCTCGGCGAAAAAGGAGAGGTGGTAAATGTGAGGGGAGAATATATTCCGCTTCTCAGGCTCTATGATATTTTAGGCATAACCCCGTGGAAAAAAGATCCGTGGGAGGCGATCGTGGTGGTTACGACGCATGAAGGCATAAAATACAGCCTCCTCGCCGACGAGCTTTTAGGAGAACAGCAGGTAGTTATAAAGAATTTAGGCAGGGCTATGCCGCAGATAAGCGATATAGCCGGCGGAACCATTTTAGGAGACGGCAAAGTGGCGCTGGTGCTCGATGTGCCGGGGATAGTAGAAACGGCAAAAAAATAGGGACACAGCAGCAGGTCGATGACTCGGTTAGAGCGGAAAGGAGGGCTTTATGGATGCTTTGGCGGCAACAAGTTTGGGAGAAGTTGTGGAAGGACGGCAGTATGTTACGTTCGGCCTGAACAATGAAGAATACGCGGTCGATGCCCTTAATGTGCAGGAGATCATAGAGATGGCAAGCATTACTCATGTGCCGCACCTGCCGGGATTTTTCAAGGGCGTGATAAACCTTAGAGGCACCATCATACCGGTCGTGGATTTAAAGCTTAAGTTCGACATGGCGTCGGAGGGGTATAGGAAACATACATGCGTCATTGTAACGGAGTTTTCAGGCGGCGTTAT
>MHDU01000010.1:18425-34889 GCA_001803635.1 Nitrospirae bacterium GWB2_47_37
TTTTCAGGCGAGCATTAAAAGCACAAAGGCGCAGCTCAGCGCCGTTCAGGCGTATCCGGAGCTTCAGGCCCTTTTGGGTTCCGTAACCATAGATCACTTTAAGTGGGCGGAAGGGCTTGCTGTAGGCACGATGATGCTCGGCAAGGAATTTAAAGGCCAGATAGACCACACTCAGTGCAATTTAGGCAAGTGGTATTACGGTTATAAACCGCCTAAGGAATTGGAAGATGCGTTCAAGAGAATAGAAGAGCCTCATAAGCATTTTCACGCGACGGCTCCGAAGATTATAGCCCTTGTAAAAGAAAACAAAATGGATGCCGCGAAGAAGGTTTACGAAAATGAGACAAAGCCCAACTTAATAACGACTCAAGAGGCATTGACCGACATGAGGCTCGGCGTCAAGAAGCTGATAGACAGGGATATAACAAGCATGAAAACGATGCAGGACAGCATGGGCACGACATCTTTGGTCGTTTACGCCCTCATACTCGGTTCCGTGATTTCAGGTTCCGTTCTGTTTCTGGCAAGGCCGATTAAGAAAAACCTCGACAATATATCCGGATGGGTAGACACAACGGCAACGGGCGACCTGACAAAGGGCGTGGACATTCATACAAATGACGAGATAAGCGATATGGCATCCAGCTTTAAGGCAATGGTCGGCAAAGTCAAAAGCATAATCACGCAGACCAAAGAATCCTCAGGGCAGGTATCGGTAGCAGCGGATCAGATAGCCGAAGCGAACCAGAACTTTTCGCAGAGGATAACCGAGCAGGCCGCGTCAATAGAAGAGACATCGGCAACAATGGAAGAAATGTCCGCCTCCATAAAGCAGACGGCGGAGAACGCCAGAGAAGCGAATAAACTTGCCCAGAACACAAAAGGCATAGCCGAATCAGGAAGCACAGTCATGGGCGACACCATAACCGCAATGGACGAAATAAACAAATCATCGTCCAAAATAGCCAACATATCGAATGTAATAGAAGAGATAGCATTTCAGACAAACCTTTTAGCATTGAACGCGGCAGTAGAAGCGGCAAGGGCGGGAGAGCACGGCAAGGGATTTGCAGTAGTAGCATCGGAAATAAGGAATTTAGCACAGAGGGCGTCACAATCCGCAAAAGAGATAACCGGACTGATAGAAGACAGTTCAGAGAAGACCGGAAGGGGAGTGCAGCTTGCGCAGGAGTTGAGCAAGAAACTCGACGACATAGGGATAAGCGTAAAGAAAGTAGCGGATTTAATGGACGAAGTAGCGGCAGCGGCAGGTGAGCAGGCATCGGGAATCAATCAGGTAAACAGCGCGATAACACAGATAGATCAGGCTACACAACAGAACGCATCGCTTGTTGAGGAGACATCCGCATCCGCGGAAGAACTTGCTGCGCAGGCCAAGGAACTGCTCAACTTAATATCGTTTTTCAAAGTGGATGAAGAAACATCCGTAGAAAGAGAATCGAGGCCGCGTATTGCTGCCGCAAAAAAGATTGCGAGGCCTTCGGCTTCGCGGGAGACAGCAAGGACTTCCGCTCATGCTTCGGCGCGCGGAGGTGAGATGTCCATGACATCTGTTGCGTCAGGAGAAAAGACGAACGGCGGATTCGAAGAATTCTGATGAATATTGTTTTTACTTCGCAAGGGAGGACGATGCCCTTCCTTGCGAAGTCCTTAAAGGGAGAGGTGTAAGATGGCTATGAAAGACATGTCGATCAAAAAGAAAACGGCTATTCCTATAATAGCGGTTGTTACCATAGGAATATTGATCACGATTATCGTAACTACAAGCAAGACTAAAAGCATCGTAATCGACGAGGCAAAGACCGCCACCCTTAACGGTTATAGAGATACTGTTTTGAATGCCCTGACCACCATGATGATAAGCGGTAATTTTAAGGAGTCCAAGGCCCCGTTCTTTGAACAGATGAGTCACATAGCGGATATCAGGGTAATAAGATCGGAAGCCCTCGATAAGGATTATGGCAAAGGCAGCCCCGACGAGTATCCGAAGGATGAGATGGAAAGGGAGGTTATACAGAAAGGCAAAGAGAAGATTGCGCTCGAAGGAGAATATTTGAGGGGCGTCTTCCCGTATATAGGCAAGGCGAATTACATGGGCAAAAATTGCCTTTCCTGTCATAATGTTGCTGAAGGCGCTGTTTTAGGCGCTATAGACATAAAGATACCATTGACCGGCTCCTTCACTAAAATCAGGGCGTCCCGGAATCTATATTTCGGTCTCGGATTTATCGGCGTGCTGTCGGTGGCGGCTCTTATAATTCTAATAGTCCATGCCGTGCTTAAACCCCTGTCGCACTTGACCGAAAAGGCAGCCGTTTTAGGCACGGGAGACTTCAGGGTGGATGTGGCCTTTGAAAACAGGGACGAAATAGGACGCATGGGAGCAGCCTTTAAGGAGATGATAGAGAAGGTTAAAAAGGTCATCACGCAGACCAAAGAATCCTCAGGGCAGGTATCGGTAGCAGCGGATCAGATAGCCGAAGCCAACCAGAACTTCTCGCAGAGGATAACCGAGCAGGCCGCGTCAATAGAAGAAACATCGGCAACAATGGAAGAAATGTCCGCATCCATAAAGCAGACGGCCGAGAACGCCAGAGAAGCAAACAAACTTGCCCAGAACACAAAAGGCATAGCCGAATCAGGAAGCACAGTCATGGGAGACACCATCAATGCAATGGACGAAATAAACAAATCATCGTCCAAGATAGCCAACATATCGAACGTAATAGAAGAGATAGCATTCCAGACAAACCTGCTTGCATTGAACGCGGCAGTAGAAGCGGCAAGGGCGGGAGAACACGGAAAAGGATTTGCCGTAGTAGCATCGGAAATAAGGAATTTAGCACAGAGGGCGTCACAATCCGCAAAAGAGATAACCGGACTGATAGAAGACAGCGTAGAGAAGACCGGAAGAGGAGTGCAGCTTGCGCAGGAATTGAGCAAGAAACTCGACGACATAGGGATAAGCGTAAAGAAAGTAGCGGACTTAATGGACGAAGTAGCTGCAGCGGCAGGCGAGCAGGCAGCGGGCATCAATCAGGTAAACAGCGCGGTAACGCAGATAGATCAGGCCACACAGCAGAACGCATCACTTGTTGAAGAGACATCCGCATCCGCCGAAGAATTGGCTGGAGATGCAAGAGAACTTCTTAATTTGATATCGTTTTTCAAAGTAGAAGAAGAAACATCCGTGGAAAGAGAAATAAAGCCGCGAATTGCCGCAAAAAAAATAACAAGGACTGCGGCCCCCAAAGAGCCGATTAAAGTCTTCACTTATGGGATGAAGCCGCCTAAGGCGTCGGTTATGCCTCATGGAGAAAAAACAAATGGCGGATTTGAAGAGTTTTGATTTATTTGTCCCCCCTGAATTATCCGTCAGCGACGAGATATTCCATCTTTTTTCTGAACTCATCAACATAACGTCCGGGATAAAACTTGATGAGCGGAAAAAGGGACTGCTGACTTCGCGTCTCGCAAAGAGGCTCAAAAAATTTGGAATACAAAGCTTTTCCGAATATTACAAGAAGGTAAAGAGCGACAATCAGGAACTGGTCGAGATGCTTAATTGCATATCCACGAACACGACCAAGTTCTTCAGGGAGCAGTACCATTTCGAATATCTGAAAAGCAAAGTCATCCCTGATGTGATAGAAATTAAGTCTCGTGAAAAGGCCGTCAGGATATGGAGCGCCGGATGTTCCACCGGTGAAGAGCCTTATTCCATAGCCATAGCCGTGCATGAAGCGATGGGCGGCATATCGGGCTGGAATATGAAGATGCTCGCAACGGATATATCCACAAAGGCGCTCGATACCGCCCATTCAGGCATATACGAATATGAAGAGCTTCCCGACGATACCCCGCTTCCTTTATTGGGAAGCTACTTTCTTCGCGGCACCGGAGAGCATGCGGGGATGATCAAGGTGAAGGATTTCGTGAGGGATATGATACGGTTCAGGAGGCTCAACCTCAAAGAAAGAGAATATCCGTTCGCAAAGACATTCGATATCATATTTTGCAGGAACGTGATGATATATTTCGACGAGCATATGAAGCGGCATGTGCTGTCGATGTTTCACCGCCACCTGTCGGATAACGGATACCTCTTCCTCGGGCATTCGGAGACCATGATAGGGAATGAAAAGTTTAAACCCGTGTATATAACCGTTTATAAAAAGAGCGACATATAGATATATAGCGCAGGTCTGCCGGAAGACAAGGTATTTCCGCTTCATTCTCGAAAGGCATCCCGCCTTTCTCCGAAGCTAAGCCAGCCCGCTTAGGCATCCATGCCACGCTTGGGCTGCCCAAGTCGCTCCAATGCCTTGTCTTCCATCAGACCATAAATGCTTAGACTATGGCCGGCAGGTGTGCCGAAAAGGCTTTTGAAGTATGCCTCGCATCCATGTAATATTTTTGGCTTTGAAGCCGTGCCTTCCATGTCATGATTACGGATTATGTTATTGAATATTGAATAACTTAAAACTTCTTGAATTATGATATGATTTAAAGGGGAATGCAGAGTGAAGAGAATAATTTTAAATATAGGAGACATAGTGGTATCCGAAAAACCGGCCGTACTCGAGACCGTGCTCGGTTCGTGCGTGGCCGTCTGTTTGTGGGATGAAGGGTTGAAAATAGGCGGGATGAACCATTTTATGCTTCCGGATGTTACGGAGGGCATAAAAAATCCCTTATACTGCGGCTCCGAGTCCATAGAAACTCTCGTCTCGGGATTTGCAAAGACAGGCATCGATACAGGCAGGCTGAGGGCTAAGATATTCGGCGGAGGAAAGGTGATAAAAGGTTTCGGGGAGCATCTCGATATAGGCAGGGAGAACGTGAGGATAGCGAAGGAGATATTGAACGGTTACGGCATTCCTATAGTAAGGGAATTTACCCATCCCGATTACGGCATTAAGGTGGTATTTTACAGCGCTACCGGAAAGGCGTTCGTAAAGCAATTGCAGGATGAATAGAGAGGCTGTCATATATATTAAAAAATTGATCCGGGATAATCTCTCCTGCATAATATCGGCTGCCCTGTTTTTCGCAGGGCTTTACCTCACCAGTCTTTATAATTACGCCCTTTTCCACAGCCTTGCGGAGATTGTTACCAATATTATCGCCTTTGGAATCTTCGGATTCGCGTGGCATTCGCGCAAGTTCTCCGATAATGATTATTTTCAGTTTTTGGGTATATCGTATCTTTCCGTAGCAGCCGTTGACTTAATTCATACCCTGTCATATAAAGGCATAGGAGTATTCATAGGATACGACGCCAACCTGCCCACGCAGTTCTGGATTGCCGCAAGATATATTCAAAGCCTCTCGCTTCTTGCCGCGCCTTTTTTCCTCCGCAGAAAACTTAACGCAGGTGTTGCGTTTACCGGCTATATCGCCGTTACAGGCATTCTGTTTGCCGTTATTTTTTACGGAGGAATATTCCCGGACTGTTTTATAGAAGGCAGGGGGCTGACGCCTTTTAAGATAGTGAGCGAGTATATTATTATCCTTATCCTTGCCGCTTCGATAGTATTGTTGTACCGTAACAAAGAAAAATTCCAACCGAATGTATTCCGCCGGCTTATCGGCTCAATCCTTTTGACTATTCTTTCGGAACTGGCATTTACTTCTTATATAAGCGTATACGGCCTTTCCAATCTAATAGGACACCTGTTAAAGATATCCGCTTTCTATTTCATGTATCTGGCTATAATCAAAACGGGGCTTGAAGATCCTTACAGTCTTATATTCAGGGATCAGAAACAGAAGGAAGATTTATTGGAACGGCTCGTGGATTCACGCACCTTTGAGTTGAAAAAAAGCGAGGAACGATACAGGCGCCTCATTGAAACAATGAATGACGGCCTGGCGGTTATAGATGAAACCGGAAATTTTACTTTTGTCAACGACAGGTTCTGCGATATGCTCGGTTACGCGCGAGACGAGATTGTAGGGAATAACATTTTCAACCCGTCTTTCACTCTTCTTGACGATGAAATGCGCGGGATGGTAAAAGCCCAGATCGAAAGACGAAAAAGAGGGGAGAGTGCGTCTTATGAGATGGCATGGACTAAAAAGAACGGGGAAAAGCTGTACACGATAATATCTCCGAGCCCGATATTGGAGTCCGGCGTGTTTAAGGGCAGTTTTGCCGTTATTACGGATATTACCCCTCTCATGACGGCATATAATGAACTTAGCGAAAGCGAAGGCCGTCTTGTCGATACGCAGCGAATACTTATAGAAAAGACATTATATCTCGACAATATTCTCAATTCTTCTTTTGCCGTTGCGATAGCCGCTACGGACATCGATTTCCGCATTAAATATTACAACCCTATGGCCGAAAAGATATTCGGATACAAGGCCGAAGACGTCATCGGCAAGACGGTTATGGAAATGCATATCAAAGAAAAAGTGGAGCCGGCCCGTTTTGAACGCGCGATAGAGAAAGTGCGCAATGAAGGGATGTATGAGAATACCGTCGAACTGAGAACAGACGGAGAAGTTCGATTTATAGAATCGAGGGTATCCGGCATCTGGGATGAAAACAGGCAATTGATCGGGTTCGTGCTCATGTCTCAGGATGTCACGGAAAGGAAACGCCTCGAATCGCATCTTTATCATGCGCAGAAAATGGAATCCATAGGCCAGCTTGCGTCCGGGGTAGCCCATGACTTCAATAATATCATTACGGCTATAATGGCTTTCGCGAATCTCTTAAAGATGAAGCTTCCCGCAAACGACAAGACCCGGATGTATGTGGATGAGATGCTTTCTGCGTCCGAAAAGGCGGCCGAGTTGACCCAAAACCTCCTCGCGTTCGGCAGGAAACAGATACTCAATCCGAAACCCGTAGACATTAATGCGGTACTGAGCATGTCTGAAAAGCTCCTGTCCCGGCTTGTAAGGGAAGACATAATGTTCAGCATCAGGCTTGCGGATGGAGACCTGATAATAATGGCCGATGCCGGTCAGATGGAGCAGGTGTTGATGAACATGGCAACGAATGCGCGGGACGCCATGCCCGAAGGAGGAATACTGACCGTCGAAACCGAGAGGGTTGAGATTGACGACGAATTTATAAAGGCGCACGGTTACGGAGAGATAGGCGGGTACGCCATATTATCCATCTCGGATACCGGAATCGGGATGGACGAGAAGGCAAAGGAGAGGATATTCGAGCCTTTCTTTACGACCAAGGGCATAGGAGAGGGCACGGGGCTCGGCCTCGCGATGGTTTACGGAATAATCAAGCAACATAACGGCTATATTAATGTCTACAGCGAGCCGGGGAAAGGGACTACCTTTAAGATATACCTGCCGCTTTATGTTCCTGTGTTCAGAGGGCAGGACGCATACAATGCCCAACGGAAAGAAGATTTCATCGCCGGACATGGAGCCGGAGAGACTATACTCCTTGCAGATGATAATGCCGAGTTGAGAAGAGGGACAAAGGCGATACTCGAAGAGTTCGGTTATATGGTCATCGAGGCGGCGGACGGGGAAGACGCGGTGGAGATATTTAAAAGGAACAAGGATCTGATAAAGCTTCTTATTTTAGACGTGGCAATGCCCCGGAAGAACGGCAGAGAGGCGTTTGAAGAGATAAAAAATATAAGGCCGGGCGTCAAGGCTGTTTTTACCAGCGGCTATACCGCCGATATTATCCATAAAAACGGCATGCTCGATGAAAGTCTGGATTTTATGCCCAAACCCGTTTCTCCGATAAAGCTTCTCAGAAAGGTGAGAGAAGTGCTGGATAGATGAATCGATGCTTTGTTGTTATTCTTCCATCGGCGGCGCCATGTGCCGTATGATCTTTCCGGCCACAAGGTAAATCACCATCTCCGCGATATTTGTGGCGTGGTCCGCGATCCTTTCGAGATACTGCGCTACGAAACTTACTCTCATGGCCCTCGATACGGTATTGGAGTCTTTCACCATATAAGAAATGAGTTCTTCAAAAATACCGTATTTGAGATCATCTACTTCGTCGTCCCTCATTATCACTTCGGTTGCAAGTTTTTTATCCCGTCTTACGAAGGCGTCGAGGGCGTCTCTCGTCATTCCCTGAGCTATCCGGCTCATATTAGGAATATCTATGTAGGGTTTTAGTATCGGCTCCTTATTAAGTTCGAGGGCCCGTTCCGCTATGTTGACCGCATTATCTCCCATTCTTTCGAGGTCGGTGGTTATCTTCATGGCTGTCGTTATGAATCTCAAGTCCCCGGCCATCGGCTGCATTAACGCAAGGAGCCTGATGCACTCTTCGTCTATCTGAACGTCGAGCGTATTTACCTGATGATCTCTTTCTATGACTACGTTCGCCAGTTCGTCGTTTCTTTCCACAAGGGCGTTTACCGAATCCCTGATCGAGCCTTCGACCATCGCGCCCATTTTGAGCACCAGTTCCTTAAGATGCATCAGTTCCGCATCGAGAATAGCCATTATCCGAACCTCCCGGTTATATAATCTTCAGTCAGCTTTTCAGAAGGAGAAGTAAACATTTTATCCGTTTTGTCGAACTCTATCAATTCCCCGAGCATCATGAACCCTGTATAATCCGATATGCGCGCGGCCTGCTGCATGTTGTGCGTAACGATAAGTATAGTGAGTCGCTTTTTCAAGCTTAACATAAGCTCCTCTATTTTTGCAGTGGAGATGGGGTCGAGGGCCGATGTAGGTTCGTCGAAAAGGAGTATTTCGGGGTCTGTCGCAAGCGCCCTTGCTATGCAAAGCCTCTGCTGCTGTCCGCCGGACATATCGAATGCCGACCCATAAAGCCTGTCTTTAGCCTCGTCCCATAATGCAGCCCCTTTTAAGGACGCCTCGACCTTTTCATCGAGGACGCTCTTTTTGTTCACGCCCCTTACCCTTAGACCGTAAGCCACGTTTTCGTATATGGATTTCGGGAACGGATTGGGTTTTTGAAAGACCATGCTTATACGCATTCTTACTTCGATAGGGTCTATGTCTGTTCCGATTATATTGGTGCCTTCGGGGTGGAGGACAATCTCACCTGCGTATTTGTTGTGCGGGTAAAGGTCATGCATGCGGTTGAAGCACCTGAGAAGTGTTGTCTTGCCGCATCCGGAAGGGCCTATCAGCGCCGTGATCTTTTTTTCCGCGATAGGCAGGTTTATATTTTTGAGGGCATGCACATCGCCGTAATGGAAATTCAGGTCATTGACCTCTGATTTCAGTTTTTCAGCAATTTTTATCTCTGTCCCCATACGTCTCCTTTACCACTTTATCTTTTTTCTGAATTTGTATCTTATATAGATGGCAACTGCATTCATAATTAAGGTCATTATAAGCAGGACGATGCCGGCTGCTGCCGCATTCACCTGGAAACCCGCCTGCGGCCTCGATACCCAGTTGAACATTTGAATGGGCATTACTGTGAAAGGGTCGAAGAGCCATTTGAACGATATGAACGGGAATTCGGAGGTAAAAGGAGATACAGGCAGAAAGGCTATGAATGTCAGCGCGCCTACTGTGATTATGGGGGCCGTCTCGCCTATGGCCCTTGATAGCCCTATTATTATGCCTGTGAGTATGCCTCCCATCGAATAGGGGATTATATGGTTTTTTACCGTCTGCCATTTTGTGGCTCCGAGGGCGTATGACGCTTCTCTTATCGAATTCGGTATGGCCCTTATAGCCTCTCTCGTCGCCATTATTATCATGGGCAGTATCAGAAGTGCGAGCGCCAGCCCTCCGGTCAATATGCTCTCTCCGAACTTGAAGAGATATACGAACAACCCGAGAGCAAGCAAGCCGTAGATTATTGAAGGCACTCCCGCTAAGTTTGTGATGTTTATTTCTATAATACTCGTAACCCAGTTCTTGCGGCCGTATTCTTCGAGATAGATGCCTGCAGCGACTCCGAGAGGGATTGCGGCGGCTGCGGTAACGAGCATTACAAGGCTCGTCCCGACCCACGCCGACAATATTCCGGCTTGTTCAGGGAATCTTGAAGGGAAGGAAGCGAAAAATTTATAGCTCAGCCGCGGAACGCCGTCTATAAAAAGGTCGACAAACAGGGTAAACAGCAGGACAAGACCGACAAGGGTAGAAAGGAGACCGGTTATCAGGAATATGTTATTCCAGAGCTTACTGACCGCTATTCTTTTCTTTATATCTTTCAAGATTAACTCCCGACTCTCTGTTAATACGCTTGCCTTATCTTCTTCCTCAACCAGAAACCGATTATGTTAAAAAACAACGTCATGAGAAAAAGGACGATACCTGCCGCGAATATTGTCTTGTATTCTATAGTGCCGTGCGGCACGTCGCCGAGGCTTACCTGAACGATGTAAGACGTAAGAGTTTGAACGGGTTCCATGGGATTGGCGGTGAAATTGGGCATCATTCCCGCCGCTATCGCTACGACCATTGTCTCGCCTACGGCCCTCGATACGCCGATTATAAAGGCTGCCGCTATGCCGGAAAAGGCCGCGGGAATTAAGACCTTGAATGCCGTCTGGAATTTTGTAGCGCCCATAGCGTAGGAGCCTTCTCTTATGTGCATCGGAACGGCCTTCATGGAATCTTCGCTTACGGAGCTCACATAAGGTATTATCATTATCCCCATTATTATCCCGGGGCTTAATGCGTTAAATCCCGAAAGGTCGGGTACTATTTTCTGGAGGATAGGCGTCAGGAACGAAAGGGCGAAATACCCGTAGACAACCGTAGGGACTGCCGCGAGGAGTTCAAGGACAGGTTTTATAATTTCCCTGAATTTATGAGGAGCGTATTCGCTGAGATATATTGCGGCAACGAGTCCGAGCGGAAGAGAGACCAGCAGGGCTATAAAGGTCGTAAGCAGCGTGCCGGCCACAAGGGGCAATATGCCGAACTTAGGCTCCGCAAAAAGGGGGGTCCACTGAGTGCCCGTAAGGAATTCTTTTATAGGCACTTCTTTAAAGAAACCGAACGATTCGTAAGATAAGATTACTACGATGCCGATTGTGATAAGCACCGATGAAAGGGCGCTGAGGAATAAGACCGCTTCTATAAGGAATTCCTTGATCTTCTTTGAAGTTTTTGTCTTCATAAACGCAAACCTATTGTGCAGAATTTTTGTTACAGGGATATTACAGCAATGTTACAAGAATGTTACAGGATGCAACGGCAGGGCATAGTATTTTCAATACTATGCCCTGCCGCTGAACATAAGGTTATTTCTTCTTTTCTTCCATCTTAAGCAGGTCTTCGATCTTTAATCCTACCTTTTCCTCTCCGCCGAACATGCTTCCTGTCTTCATTTTGGCAAACCTTTCCTTAGCGAGCATATAAGCATTTGCCGGAAGTGGAACGTATTTTACCTGTTTAGAGAGTTTTTCTACGTTCTTGAGGTAATAATCTACAAACTCTTTGACCTCTGGCTTGGATACCGATTTTTTGCTTACATAGATGAACAACGGCCTCGAAAGCGGACTGTAAGTTCCGTCCTTAACGGTCTGCAGGGAAGGTATTATTGCCTTATTCGCAGGATTTAAGATCGGCACTACTTTCAGCTTGCCCTTATTTTCTTCGTAGTATGCGAGGCCGAAATATCCAAGCGCATTCTTATCGCCGGCAATACCCTGCACAAGAACATTGTCATCCTCGCTTGCCGTGAAATCACCTCTTGAGGACTTGGATTTTCCCATTATCGCCTCTGTGAAATAATCGAATGTCCCTGAGTCGGCGCCCGGACCGAAAAGATTTAACGGAGAATTCGGCCATTCGGGCCTTATCTGGTTCCATTTTTTAATTTTTCCCTGAGCCGCAGGCTCCCACATTTTTTTGAGGTCTGCCGTTGTCAGGGACGTAACCCATGTGTTTTTAGGATTGACTATGACCGCGAGGCCGTCATAAGCCACAGGAAGCTCTATATACTCTATACCGTTCTGTTTGCAGATCTCGATCTCTTTTGCGAGGATCGGTCTGGACGCATCCGATATGTCCGTCTCGCCCCTGCAGAACTTTTTGAAGCCTCCGCCTGTACCGGAGATGCCTACGGTTACTTTAATCGCGCCCTTCGTTGCTTTTTGGAATTCCTCGGCTACAGCCTCAGTTATCGGATAGACCGTGCTTGAGCCGTCAATCCCTACAAGTTTTCTTTCGGCAGACATAACACTGCCCGCCGTTACCGCTGCCGACACCATTAGGGTTATTAAACCCCATACAACTTTTTTGAACATTTTGACCTCCGTTAAAAAATTTATTTGTATACAGAATACATCATGCGAGGTTAATGCAATATTACGGGAATGTTAAGATTATGTTACGGAGCATATTGGAAGGAAGGCAAAGTATTGGAGCGACTTCGGCAGCCCAAGCGTAACATGGATGTTTAAGCGGGCCGGCGCAGCTTCGGAGAATGGCGGGATGCCGTTCGAGAATGAAGCGGAAATGCTTTGCCTTCCTTCCGGCTATCCTATTTTAATGAGGGCCTTGCATATCGCCCATGCGAGGATCCCGCAGGATGGTATTGTAAGGATCCATGCCGTTACTATGCTCCATCCCACTCCCCACCTGACGGCGGAGAGCCTTTTCGATGCCCCTACGCCCATGATGGTGGATGAAATGACATGAGTTGTAGACAGCGGAAGGCCTATACTTGATGCAATTTCTATGATCGTGGCTGCCGACGTCTCTGCCGCGAATCCATGAATCGGCTTCAGATGAACGAGACGCACGCCGAGGGTTTTTATTATCCTCCATCCGCCTATAGCCGTGCCTGCCGCCATTGCAAGGGCGCACGTAACAATTACCCAATTAGGCACATGGAAGTCGGGCAGCTTATAGTAGCTCACAAGCGCCATAGTGATTATACCCATGGTTTTCTGCGCGTCGTTGTTGCCGTGGCTGAACGCCATGTATGATGCGGATACGACCTGAAGCTTGTTGAATAAGTTGTTTACGGACGCCGGCGCCGAGTTCTTGAAAATCCTGATGAGGACTGCCATAAAGAGGAATCCGAGGAGCAGTCCCATTACAGGAGAAAATATGAGCCCGAAGAATACCTTGGAAACTCCCTTGCTTATAACGGCGTCAATGCCCGCCGTTGCTATTGCCGCTCCCACTATGCTCGAAATAAGGGCATGGCTCGAAGACGTGGGAAGGCCGAAATACCATGTGATAAGATCCCATATTATGGCGGACAGAAGAGCTGAAATAACCGTGATTTGCGTTATGCTTCCGGTTTCCACGATACCTGCGCCGACTGTCTTTGCAACCGCTGTTCCCGATAGAGCGCCTAAGAGGTTGAGGATTGCGGCCATCGTTACCGCGGTGCGGGGAGACAGAACCCTTGTCGATACGGACGTGGCTATGGCGTTGGCAGTGTCATGAAAACCGTTTATGAAATCGAAGATAACGGCAAGGATTATGACTGATACGAGGAGAAAATATGTTTCATGCATGTTTTAGGACTATGGCCTCGAGGATATTCGCGACGTCTTCGCACCTGTCGGACGCGTCTTCGAGGAGTTCATATATTTCTTTCCATTTGATGATGAGGATAGGGTCTTTTATTTCATCGAAGAGTTTACCGAGCGCGTCCCTGAAAACCCTGTCTATCCTGTTTTCGAGCCTGTTTATCTCTATGCAGAGTTCCTGAACATGAGGATAATTTTTTTCTTTAAGCTTCCCTATCGCCCTGTTTATGACCTCTGTTGTCGTCAGGAGATCCTTTGACATGGATATCGCTTCTTTTGTCGTCTCTTTTATTTTAAATACCGTCATTCTGTCTACGGCGCTCCATATGAGATCAATAACGTCATCGAGCCTCGATGCGAGGGCGTAAAGGTCTTCCCTGTCGATGGGGGTTATAAAGGTCTTATGAAGTTTTTTCATGATGTCGTGCGTCAGCATGTCGCCTTCCTGTTCGACTTCGTATATTTCCTTAGCGCGGGCAGCGACATTGTCGAAGTTTTCCATAAGTGTAACGAGAAGCAACGCGCCCCTCGTTACGTTGCAGGCGGCTTTGTCGAACAGCTCGAAGAAATCTATTTGTTTTGGAAAGAGTCTCATAACGGCTTTGCCGGTGATAGGATATACAAAGCCGCTCGATGATGTCAATGGAATGAATATTATTATTATTACTTATCGATATATTTCGAAATATTTACCGACACCCCTGAAAAACTTTGGAGAAGCCGCGCGCCCTGTTCCGCAAGCCTCGACCTCACGCTTTCCTTAAGGTTGAGATAGCAGAAGTTTTCTTCGTTGATAAAGCGGCCTATGAGATAGGCGAGCCCGTTGCTCATGGCGTCCAGGTACGGCGTGTCTATCTGGTGCAGGTCTCCGGTGAAAACTATCTTTGTGCCTTCGCCGCATCTCGTGATGATGGTCTTGACATCGAGGGGTCTCAGGTTCTGCGCCTCGTCTATGATGAAATAACGTTTAGGCAGGCTTCTGCCCCTGATATATGTGAGGGCTTCTATCTGTAGAATGCCCGACTCGATAAGGTACTGATAATTTTTGTATTTGGATATTGCGGTATTGTCCTTGAATTGACCGGTAGGGGTGTTGACTATAACCTCCAGGTTATCGAATATGGGCTGCATCCACGGCGCGAGCTTTTCGTCTATGTCTCCGGGCAGATAGCCGAGGTCGTTTCCCATCGGAACCACCGGCCTCGCTACAAGCACCTGTTCGTACAACGGAGACTTTTTCGTGGTCTGATGAACCCCGGCGGCCAGCGCAAGGACGGTTTTCCCGGTTCCGGCGGAGCCGGTCAATGCGACTACCTCTATATCCGGATTGACGAGCGCGTCTATGGCGCATTCCTGTTCGATATTTTTAGGGATGATGTTTTCGAGAGATTTGCCTCTCTTTACTCTCGACCTCTTATCTTCCCCATGAATTCTGTGGATATCTTCCATAGAATGCTTATACCTGACGGATAATATTCCGTTCGTATAGTCGTTGTCGCCGAGGACGTTGCCGTATTGCTGAAAGACGGCCGTCTTGTCGTTTTTATAGTCCTCCGCGTAGAGGCCGACGGATTCGGACTTTATTCTTACGGCCGTATCTTTAGATACCAGAATAACCGGCCTGTATTTGTCCTTATTGGTGCTTTCGAGGATGCGCATAGCCGTGGTTATGATTTTATTGTCGGGAGAAAGCGCATCGCTGAGATGCGGGATGTATTCTACGGTTACCGTGCCTCCTGTTTCGAGCAGTACGCCTCCCGCGATATTGCCGCGCTCTCTCAGCAGGTCGATGTTTTTCAGCGCGTGCCTTGCCGAATAAGCTATCTCGCCGTGGCCTTTTTTCAGTTTGTCGAGTTCTTCGATAACCGGCATAGGGATGATGACATTGTTCTCTTCGAATTTGAATATGCTCTCCGGGTCGTGGATCAAGACGTTGGTGTCGAGGACAAAGGTTTTTTTCAAAGCGCACCTCCTGATGTTAGATGGTTGCTTATTTTAATTTCGACTGTTCCGGGGAAAAACTTTTGCTTAGGGAAATAGGATAGGAAAACCTTTTTGCGTGAAGCCGAAGGCCGGCCGGGGTTTTTGCAGTATCTTTCAGACTGTCTGTCCAAGATATTTGCTGCTGCGCCTCCGTATATGTCTTTAGATTTATTGTAGCCGTTCTTTTATATATTAGCAACTGTTTTGTTACGGTCGATGACTCATAGAGGGGTATTAAGGGGATATTACATTTACTGCATTACAAAGTCCGTGAAATAAAGGTTTTTTACCGTATTGTCTCCAAGTATCCGGTTGGCTGTGAGGATTATCTCATCCTTGCACTGCAGTTTTCCTTCCTCGGTCATCAATTCCTCGGGAGTTTTATTGGAAAGAACGATGACGATGGCATCCCTCATGGGCGCTGTTTTTGCCTTTGCCCTGTCCAATAAAGAGGCGTTTGCGAGTTCAAGCTGCAACGACGCCTTTAAAAAGTTTGTTCCCCTCTCTGTAATTAGATTGACGACGAAGGCATCGAGGGCGAAATTAACGCTCTCTTCGATATTTTGTTTAGTTTCTTTGCCGGTTCCCTGATTGCCGTCTGATTTTGAGCACGGAATTAGTCCCGGTATTAAGAAAAGTGCTGCACAGAAAACTAAAAATATGGTCTTGCGTTTTTGCTTCATCATATCAACGCCTCCGGCATATTAGCCGCTATGACCTTGTTCCTTCCAATGTTTTTAGCTGTGTAAAGCGCATCGTCGGCAGCCTGTATGATCCTTTCCCATTTGTCTCCGTCGTCGGGATACGAGGATACCCCTATGCTTACCGTCATCTTCCCGTCGGGCTGTGTCTCGGCCCTCGGGAATTTGTAGTTATCTACGGCTTTTCTTATTCTTTCGGCTATCGAGATCGATTCTTCTTTGTCGCTCTCCGGAAGCAGTATTATGAATTCCTCGCCGCCGTACCTGCCCACAGAGTCGGTGTCTCTCAGGTTTTCGCCTATCATGTCGGCTATCAT
>MHDU01000011.1 GCA_001803635.1 Nitrospirae bacterium GWB2_47_37
TGACCACCCTCGATGTCCTCGCCATAGGATTATTGGCAATAGCCTTGTTCGAGGCGATTTTGAGCATAACGAGGACATATGTCTTTACCCACACTACAAGTAAGATAGACGTAACATTGGGAACAAGGCTGTTCAAGCACCTGCTTGCACTGCCTCTCAGATACTTCGAGGTGCGAAGGGTAGGAGATACGGTAGCGAGGGTAAGAGAGCTTGAGAACATAAGGCACTTCCTTACGGGAGCGCCGCTTACATCAGTGCTAGCTGTAATGTTCATGGTCATATTCATAGCTGTAATGTTCTTTTACAGCACGGTATTAACTCTCGTAGCATTGGCCGCGCTGCCCTTTTTCGCGGGGCTTTCGGCCCTTATAACTCCAATGCTCAGGCACAGGCTCGACGAGAGATTCAACAGGGGAGCGGATGCACAATCATATCTTGTGGAGGCGGTTACAGGAATGCAGACCGTAAAATCTTTTGCGCTCGAACCCGAGTTGCAGAAGAAATGGGAAGGGCTTCTGTCAGGATATATCAGGTCGAGCTTTAAGACATATCAGTTGTCCGGAATTGCCGGGGCATTGGGACAATTCATAAACAGGGCGTCTTATTTAGTCATCTTATGGGTAGGAGCGCATCTCGTGATAGACGGTAGTTTGAGCGTAGGCCAGCTTATAGCCTTTCAGATGCTTTCGGCAAGGGTGATAGAGCCGGTGCTCAGGCTTGTGCAGATGTGGCAGGAATTTCAGCAGACAGGGCTTTCGATAAAGAGGCTCGGAGATATATTCAACACAAAGCCCGAGCCTGCAATGAATCCTACAAAGGCGAGACTTCCCGCGATAAAAGGGAACGTGCGGCTTGAAGGCGTGCGTTTCAGATACCGTGTTGACGGCTCCGAGATTTTGAGAAACATGTCGTTCGATATAGATCCCGGAATGACTATAGGCATTATGGGAAGGAGCGGTTCGGGGAAAAGCACAGTTGCAAAGCTTATCCAAAGGCTTTACATTCCCGAATCGGGAAGGATACTCATAGACGGCATAGACATATCTCTCGCGGACCCCGCTTGGCTCAGAAGGCAGATAGGCGTCGTGCTTCAGGAGAATTTTCTTTTCAACGGAAGCGTGAGGGACAATATAGCGATACATTATCCGTCCGCAAGCGTGGCGGATATTATCAGGGTCGCCCAGTTGGCAGGGGCGCACGATTTTATCCTCGAACTGCCCGAAGGATACGACACTATGGTCGGGGAGAAAGGCGCAGCGCTCTCAGGCGGGCAGAGGCAGAGAGTAGCGATAGCGAGGGCGCTTCTTACTAATCCGAGGCTTTTGATATTCGATGAGGCAACGTCGGCTCTCGATTACGAATCCGAAAGTATTATACAGAGGAACATGAAAAAGATGTGTCATGGAAGGACAGTGATAATAATAGCGCACAGGCTTTCTACATTGAGGAATGCGGATAAGATAATGGTGATAGACAAGGGAGAGCTTATAGAATCGGGCAGTCATGAGGAATTGATGGGCAAGAATGGGTTATATCAGTATATGTATAACAAACAGGCTAACGGCTAAAGGTAAACGGCAATGATTAAACGAGTGAAGGATTATTTTAAGGGCGACAATCTTGAATACGAGTTCCTGCCTCCGGCGCTCGAGATAGAGGAGACGCCGCCTTCTCCCGCTCGAAGGGTGTTGATATGGGCGATATTTGCGATGGTCATTTTGACTTTTTTGTGGTCGTATTTCGGCAAGGTGGATGAGGTCGCCGTGGCGCGCGGAAAGGTCATTCCCGACGGAAGAGTAAAAGTAATTCAACCGATGGAAACGGGAGTCATAAGGGCTATTCATGTGGAAGAAGGGCAGAGGGTAAAAGAGGGGCAGATACTTATAGAACTCGACCCTACCATAAAGCAGGCCGATGCGTTGAGCGCCGCAAAGGCGTTGTCCATTTATACGATGGACAGAGAGAGGCTTATTCAGGAACTTAACGGCAACACGACAGGCGATAGGCAAGAGGCTATAGGCAATGGGCGAAAGACAAAAGGCATCGGCGCATTGCAGGCAAAACTTAAAGAGGCGAGGGAATCCGAGTATAAGGCAAAAGAAGACGCCTTAAGGCTTGTAGCGGCGCAGAGAGAAAACGCCCTGCATGCGGCGGGGGCGATTTTAACGAAGCTCGAAAAGACATTCGCGATACTCAAAGAACAGGAAACGGCATACAAAGATCTCTACAAGCATGAATACATCTCGAAGATGGATATGCTTAACAAGCAGATGGAATTTCATTCGGCGGAGCAGGAGCGTGAAGCGCAGAAGAAACTGGTAAGTCAGGCTAAAGACAGCCTCGAAGAAGCAAAGAAAAATTTAGACGCCCTTAAAAAGGAAAGGGAGAAGGGAATACTTACGGACATAGTGGACAGGGAAAAGAGCATCAGCGCCATAGAAGGAGAGGCGATAAAGGCAAAGAAGAAATACGAACTCGAAAGGCTTTGCTCTCCTGTTGACGGCACTGTTCACGGACTTGCCTCATACACTGTGGGAGGAGTGGTAACTCCTGCCCAACCCTTGGTCACGGTAGTGCCTGAAGGGACGCCTCTTATAATAGAAGCGACGGCATTAAATAAAGACATAGGATTTTTAAAAGTCGGGCAGGAGGCGGAGGTAAAGTTAGATACATTTCCGTTTCAGAAGTACGGCACCGTAAAAGGTAAGGTAACGGCCATAAGCCCGGATGCCTTCGAGGATGAAAAGTTAGGTCCCGTGTATAAGATAAAGGTAACTATCGAAAAATTGAAGATCTATGCGGACGACAGGTATATACCCGTAGCGCCCGGAATGAGCGTGTCGGTAGAAGTGAAGACAAATAAAAGGCGGATAATAGAGTTTTTCCTTTCGCCTATCGTCAAATACGCGAAGGAAAGCCTGACTTTGAGGTAAAAACGGCAGGCTTAGGGCGAGAGCGATAGGTAATGACGGATTTAAATTGGCAGCTTAGGACTAATGTCTAAAAGTGAGTCTGACCTTAAGCGGATGATAACTAAGGAGTATAAAATCGAAGATATAATAAAACCGAAAGGGAGGCCGAAGAAAGATGAAGACAAGAATAAATAGAACCGTCCCGTTTTTTGTATCGAGGAGTATTCTCTCCCCCAGGGAGAAAGAGATTTTGGAGCGCATGAGAGACGGCAAAACCGACCTCGAAATATCCGCCATTTATACCATCAGCGAATACACTGTAAAGTTTCATATAAAGCATATCCTGCGTAAACTGCAAGCTTCAAATAGGACACACGCCGTAGGCATCGCCATGCAGAAACGCTTGCTCGATTAATTGACATCGAATCTACCCCCTACTCAAATGAGTAGCTTACATTGGGGAAGGGGAATGTGGTATATAAAGGCCTGCATGTCTTGCAGCCGAACTTATAGGGAAGGTATGAACGAATTCAGTACGGCGTAAAAGAGTAAAAGATTGTGGAAATTACTGCTCAACAGAAATGCAAAAATTCCTGGAAGACTATTCCGACAGATTGCCTCGACTGTCAATGTCCGCTCCGAGCCGATTGCAGAGGAGGATGCACAGCTGCATCAGATGAGGTATATGGTTCACAATATCGGATTGATCCAATCTGTGAGTTATCTTGTTAAAAAAATTAGGTTGGTTTTTCAACGATAAGGAAAGAGCATGCCTTATTGAGATCGAATAACGTGAGGCAAGATATAATCTTGCAGATTACTCTAAGTGGGAGGATTGTATGCCTGACATGAAAGATTTTTTAAATCCGAAATCGATGTTAACGCCCGGCATTGCAGGCGGATTAACAGCCAGTGTTTCTTTAACATTGGCATCTGCATTTGCAATAAGCTTCAAATGGTCGGCACTTGGCATCAGTTTTTTGCTGGGGTTGCTTATAATGATTTCCATGCGGAACTCTATTCCCTTATTGCAGCGATTTATATATTGCATCCTAAATTCGCTGATTGTTTTTTCTATGGCGTTCGGCGCCGGTAAGGGCATTGATTCGCAGCCTCAGCTCGATCCTAAGATTATTGACAAAATTGTGAATACGCAATTATCAGTAGTTGAGCCTCAACCCCCTTCGGTTTTAGCGTTATCCAATGCATATGCGCAACAATATCCCATTAAATCAGATAAGCCTAAAAAAAGCACTGCTCCTTCCGGAACCGACAAAAAAGGGACAGGCAGCAATGAATCAAAGGAAAATAATCTGACCAAGAAAGAGATGGAACAGTTAAAAACGTATATTCAACAACAACAGAATTATGATAAGCGATGGTCGTGGTAAGAGAAAAGTGAAATTTTAAGAACAGAAAATGGGGAGGAGAAAATGTGTAAAGATAAGTCAGTGAGTCATTTAAACGAGTTAGGATGGAATGTGGTAAGATTACCTAAAGAAAATATTAATCCGCTTTTAACTCTTTCCAAATCCAATAGCTATCTTGAAACTTTAGGAGAAATCTCTGATTTCGTGATAGAAGATCAACCCAAGCCCCCAGAAATTGTCCAAGACCAATCAGTAGCAGAAATTTCAGGTTTGGAGACTGACAAATTTGAATTGGGAATAGGACTAAAGTTTTTAGAAAAATTCCTATCTTTAGTGGGAGTAGCGGGATTAGGATTAGAAGCAAGCTTTAAGAATGCAGAATCCATTCAATTTGCCTATCAGAATGTACTGACAGATTTTGTCTATCCAGTGAAGATTGGAAAGTACTTATTGAGTGTCAGTCCTGATGTCAGTAGCCCCTTTATGGAGCATATTAATGAAGAGGGAGAGGCTTATATTATTACAGACACGCTTAGATCTAACACATTCGGTATTGTTGCCTATGATGAAAAAGGTGTAAAAATTGATTTGGATATTTCTGCATTAAAGCAACTTCTTAGCGCTACTCCACATATTGAAGTATCTAAAGATGAGAAGAAAGTTGTTTCTTTTAAGGGGGATAAATTTCTGCGTTTTGCCTTTAAGGCAATCGGCGTATGGGTGGAGATACGGGACGGCAAAGCGAGATTTAAACTGAATAAGCCGGAAGGACCCATTGCACCAATGAAGGCTTTACCGTCCACTTTAATTAGTCCCAATGAACCAACACCTGTAATTTTCGGTATGAACACCCTAATCAGACTAAAATGAATCATAATAACTAAAAAGGAGATAAAACATGTCGAATCAAGAATCGATCAACAGAGGTCTTGACAGGGCATATAATGAGTTGAAACCTGAAGATACGATAAAATGCGATATAGAGTCTGTGCGTATCGTTATCTTTTCAGATCATCACAGGGGAGTTCGCGATGGAGCTGACGACTTCCAGCGGTGTGAAGGGGCATATTGTGCCGCACTCGGATATTATTTAGAGAGAGGTTATAACCTCATAGTTCTCGGCGATGCAGAAGAATTGTGGGAGTGTAGGCCCGCCCCTGTAATTAGAGCTTATGAAAACACATTGAAGCTTGAGGCAGAATTTTATAAGAATAGGGAAGACCGCTACTGCCGTATTTATGGAAATCACGATGATTACTGGAGGGATACGGGTAGTATTAATATAGGTGGGGAACAAATAACGGCAAGGGATAAGCTGATGATAAGCCTGCATGATAAAAACAATAAATCTATTGGGGACATTTTTTTTGTTCATGGTCATCAAGGGACTTTTGAAAGCGACCGCTTTGGGAAGATCAGCAGGTTTTTTGTAAGAAACCTCTGGAGACCCTTTCAGAGGATTACTCATATAAAGTTGACTACACCTGCCAAGGATGCAGAATTGCGCGGCGAACACGATACGGCAATGTATAATTGGGCTTTAAATAAGAATAATGGGCAAAAAAAGCTTTTGCTGATTGCAGGCCATACGCATTTGCCGGTATTCGCATCAAAAGATCATATAGGAAAGATTAGCGATGAGCTTAAATCTCTTCAGCAGCAGCTTGATAATGCGAGGACATCCGGCGATCCCCATGTTGACGGCATTGCAGAACAGACAGCGGAAAAACGGGCTGAGCTTGAATATCGAAAGGCGCAAAAGAATATGAAAGAGGATCAGAAAGGCATTTTTATGGAGAAGCCATGCTATTTTAATTCCGGCTGTTGTTCATTCAGCGATGGAGATATAACAGGATTGGAGATTGCTGACGGAAAAATAAAGCTTGTTAAGTGGCCCAAAGATAATCCGAGAGTAGAAGTTCTTGAGGATGCCGACTTGAGAAGCGATATTTTTGGAAGCTTATAGCATTGCTGTACCTTAAGTTTTTTAAGATGACGTTTGTGAAAGGAGACGGCAATGATTTACGAATACGAGATAGACGGCTTGACGGTGCGGACAGGCGATATCATCTGCACTTCTGACGGCGCTGCGGATACCGATATCAAAGGCCAGTTCTGGCGGCTGCTGGGGAAAATAATACCCGGCGAGGTCGATCACATTATTATTTATGTAGGACCAAACGGTCGTTGCGTAGAAGCGGGAGCAAAAGGCAGGGTGATAACCTTTGAGATTATGGATACTACATGGGATTTTCAGAAGATGATTGCAAAAAGGGGAATAATAGATACCCTGTATGGAGCAGCATATCCGCTTCAGGGGAAGAGTCTGAGCGAAACGGAGATAACAGGAATACGGGAAGCGGTTGCCGCGTATTGCCTGAGGCAGGCTGAATTGGAGAAGCCGTATAATATGAATTTCCTTGATTCAACCACCGAAGATGCATACTACTGCAGCCAGCTCGCTTACCTTGCATATTTCAAACACGGCATCGACCTGAATACCGGCAAGGGAATACCCGAAATACCAGGGACTGAGCGCATAATCTTCCCGCAGGAGATATGGAGCGGGTGCGGGCATAAAAAAGCGCGGTAAACAAGTTTCGCTCTTGCCAAAATCCATGCTTATTTTGTAGAATAAGAGTCTAAATTTTTATTTTCAGGAGGGTTTGCGTTGAAAGAGGGAATACATCCGAAATATAAAGAGGTAAAGGTCGCCTGCGCCTGCGGAGAGACTTTTACCACGAAGTCCACAATGGACAATATAAAGCTCGATATCTGCTCCAAGTGCCACCCGTTCTTCACCGGCAAGCAGAAGATATTGGATGCCGAGGGAAGGGTAGAAAAGTTCAAAAAGAAATACGCTAAGAAGTAGCGAATAAACATATCGGGGTTAGAGCGCGGGGTCGTTTGCGCTCTAACCTTTTTTTTATTAAGGAGATATATGCATAAGATAGGCGGACAGGCCGTAATAGAAGGCGTTATGATGAAATCTCCCGAAGGCTGGAGCGTGGCCGTAAGGGGCCCGAAGGGCGACATCAGCTTTAAAACTGTAGTAACGAAAAAACCGAACAGGTTTTTCAGGCTGCCCTTTGTAAGAGGCGTGGCTGCCCTTATTCAGGCGCTTTCCATCGGCGTTAAGGCTATCGAATTTTCGGGAAATATCGCGTATCAGGAAGACGAGAAACCTATAGGCACGCTCGGCATGGGACTGACCATCGGTTTCGCGATTATTTTAGCCATAGCCCTTTTCAAGTTCCTTCCGCTTTTTCTCACGACTTTAATCGGAGGCGTTTCTGAAGGCGTTTCAAAAAGCTCCTTTATGTTCAACTTTATCGACGGGACGATTAGGGTGGGAATATTTCTTTTCTACATATTCGCCATCGGGCTCTGGAAAGAGATGAGGAGGATATATCAGTATCACGGTGCGGAGCATAAGGTTATTTACGCTTATGAAGCCGGGGAGGAACTCACGGTCGAAAACGCGAAGAAATATAAGCCGTATCATCCGAGGTGCGGAACCAGCTTTTTGCTGATAGTGATGGTTATCAGCATGCTCGTATTCATGTCGATCCCGCAGGGCTGGTCTTTTTCCGGAAAGCTGATGTCAAGGATTGTCCTGTTGCCTGTGATAGCGGGCATTTCTTACGAGACGCTGAGGCTTTCGGCGAGAATGAAGGATAATCCGGTCGTAGGGCTGATCGTCCTTCCCGGACTTTTGCTCCAGAGGATGACCGTGCGGGAGCCGGACGACACGCAAATAGAGGTGGCGCTGGCGGCAATGAACGAAGTCCTGAAATTAGGCGCGGATAAAGAGGTTTGCAAACAGTGTTAAAAAAGCTGCTTACGATAGAAGAAAAATACGAAGAGATAACCAATTCGCTCGTAAATCCGGATGTGTTATCGAATCCCCAATTGTATCAGAAATACTCGAAGGAGCAGTCGGATCTTTTTCCCATTGTCGAGAAGATAAAGGAGTATAAGAAGCTTCTTGCCGACCTCGAAGGTGCGGAGGAACTGCTTAAGGCCGGAGACGGCGATTTAAGGGATCTTGCTCAGGAAGAGATGGAGGAGCTTAAAAAGAGGAAGCCCGTTGTGGAAGACGAATTGAAAATAATGCTCCTCCCCAAAGATCCGAGGGATGGAAAGAACGTAATCCTCGAAATACGGGCGGGAACAGGGGGCGAAGAGGCCGCCTTGTTCGGCGCGGCCCTTTTCAGGATGTATTCGAAATACTCCGAATCTAAAAGATGGAAAATAGATATTATAGATTCAAGCCCGACGGGACTCGGAGGCTTAAAGGAAGTTACGGCTAATATTACGGGCAAAGGCGCTTACAGCAGGCTTAAATACGAAAGCGGCGTTCACAGGGTGCAGCGGGTTCCCACGACCGAGGCGTCCGGAAGGATACATACCTCGGCGGCAACTGTAGCCGTGCTGCCCGAGGCCGAAGAAGTGGACATTAAAATAGAGGAGAAGGATTTGAGGATAGATACCTTCTGCTCTTCGGGCGCAGGCGGGCAGAGCGTTAATACGACATATTCCGCCGTAAGGATAACTCATATCCCTACAGGGCTTGTCGTTCAGTGTCAGGATGAGCGCTCCCAGTTGAAAAACCGCGAGAAGGCCATGAAGGTGTTACGTTCGAGGCTTCTGGAACTCGAAATAGAAAAGAAGGAAAAAGAGCGTGCCGCCGACAGGAAGACGCAGGTCGGAAGCGGGGACAGGAGCGAGAGGATAAGGACTTATAATTATCCGCAGAACCGTATATCCGACCACAGGATAGGGCTTACGCTTCATAAGCTCGAACAGGCACTTGAAGGGAATCTCGATGAGCTTATCGACGCCTTGATAACCCATTATCAGGCGGAGAGGCTTAAGGAATTGTAAAAATCGTCAATACGGGATCGAATTCTGCTATAATATTTACAAAACAGAAAGGGGCGGTACGCACATAGACAGCAGGACTAAGGCATTAGAGGCGGCGCAGGCAGCGCTCGATAAAAAGGCAAAAGAGACGGTAATCCTCGAACTGAAAGACCTTACGATAATCGCGGATTATTTCGTTATCTGTTCCGGCGAAAGCACTACGCAGGTCAAGGCAATCGTCGAAAACATAGAGAAGATATTAAGAGAGCACAAGCAAAGGCCATTAGGGATCGAGGGGCTGAGGTCCGCCGGATGGGTCTTGATGGATTACGGGGATGTGATAGTCCACGTGTTCGAAGAAGATACGAGGGCGTATTACGAGCTTGAGAAATTCTGGCTGGACGCCCCGAAAATAGCGGTAGAAGACAAGTCCGCTAAGAAGGCCGCGGGAAGCAAAAAGCAGTATGTATGAAGGCGCGGATATTATGGGTCGGAAGAACGAAGGAAAAATATTTGACGGAAGGGATTAACCGTTACCTGAAAATGTTAAAGCATATGGCGAATGTTTCCGTCATAGAGGTGAAGGAAGAGAAGGGCAAGACGAAGGAGAACGCCCTTTTTGCGGAGGGAGAGCGTATATTGCGCCAAACAGCGTCTTATATCCTGCTCGATGAGACCGGGAAGGAATTCAGTTCTAAGGATTTCGCGAAGTTTCTCGGCGAAAGGGATCAGGTCGATTTTGTGATGGGAGGCGCGTACGGGGTTTCCTCTGAAGTTAAGGCAAAGGCAACGGGTAAAATAGCGCTCTCGAAAATGACCTTTACCCATGAGATGGCAAGGCTGATATTTTTGGAGCAGTTTTACCGCGCGATGACAATCGTCAAAGGCAAGGAGTATCATCACTGATGGGCAAGATAGCGATACTTGTATTTTTGTTGTTCCTCGGAGTCCTCGGTTTTTTTGCGGTCGAGAACAAAGACGCCGTGATCATGAAAATTCCCTTCGGCGACGCTTATGAGATCCCGAAGATAGCGCTTGTTCTCCTTTCCTCCACCATAGGCGCGCTTGCCGTCCTTATCGTGTTTTTTATAAGAGATACGAAACGCGTAATCGAAAATCTCCAGTATCAGAGGAGGCAGAAGAAAGAGGCCAGGATTCAGGAATTTTATTCCAAGGCGTTGAACGCCATAATGGGCGATAAGGAGGAGGAGGCGCGGGAAGCCCTCGGCGATATATTGAAGGAGGACCCGGAATATATAGACGCCCTTTTACGGCTCGGCGACATCTCGCTCAATAACGGAAAATATGAAACCGCGTTCGATTATTACAAAAAGGTGAAGGACATAAACCCGAAGAATCTACAGGTGCTTTTTTCCATGGAAACAGTGATGGAAAAGCTGCAGAGATACAACGACGCGTTTAATTACCTCGAAGAGATACTCGATCTCGATCCCGAAAATCTTACCGGGCTCTACAAGAAGCGCTCTCTCCTCGAAAGGAAAGAGATGTGGGACGACCTCCTTTCCACGCAGAAGGCGATAATCAAGCTCGAACATAACGAGCACGACAGGCAGCGGGAAGAGCGCAGGATGCTCGGTTATAAATATGAATACGCCCGCGCGAGCCTTGAAAACGGAGATGTTGAAAAGGCGGAAAAGGCGTTCAGGACAATGCTCAAGATGGACGGTAATTTTGTCCCGGCGCACCTCGGTCTTGCGGAAGTCATACTTATGAAAGGAGAGACCGAGGAGGCGATAAACTTTCTCGAAAAGGCGTACGAGCAGCTCAGGTCGATAATAATAATCGCTCGCCTTGAAGACCTTCTCATCAACGTAGGAGAACCGGGCAGGCTTATAAGATTCTATAAAAACGCCATAGCTAAAAATCCTCAGGACAACGGGCTGAGATTTCTCCTCGGCAAGCTCTACTACAGGCTTGAAATGGTCGATGACGCCATGGAGATGCTGAATTCAATCGATACCACGGTCTTTTCGGTGCCCGAGCTGTATAGTTTGAAGGGAGAGTTATATATAAAGAGGAGCCAGATACAGAAGGCGCTGGACGAACTTAAAAAGGCATGCGGCATAAAAAGGCCGTTTAAGATCCAATACTGCTGCTCAAACTGCGGTTTAAAATCCGAAGACTGGTCGGGAAGGTGTCCCGGATGCACGGAGTGGAATACCTACAGGCTCGACGTTTATGGCTCCTGCAAAGCGTAAAGACAGCGATGAGTTATCAGTGATGAGTGATGAGTTAAAAAACAAAAAAAAATCAAAGACGAAAAGTAAAAGCTCAAAAGCAAGCACATCACCGTCGTTAAAAGTCGTACTCGATACGAGCCTTTTCGTAAATCCGGACGTCAGGACAAGCCTCGGAGCAACCCCCACAGAGGCTTTGGAAACATTCCTTTTTCTGGCGGCGCAGATACATATACTCGAATTCTACATGCCTCCGTCGATATTCGAAGAACTCCTGCATTTTGTGGAGAGGGACAAGATACCGGCCGATCTCCTTCTTATCTTGCATCAGAAACCGCCTAAAAAACATGAACTCACGACTCCCGCCTTTCTCTTATACGAATTGATTGAGGACATAAGGGAAAGGGTGAACAAGGGGCTGCGGATAGCAGAAAAGGCCGTAAGGAGTACAGATCAAAAAAAGACGGATGAAATCGTTCAGGATATGAGAAGAAAGTACAGGGACGCGCTTAGAGAAGGGATCATCGACAGCAAGGAAGACGTCGATCTCCTGCTGCTCGCCATGGAACTTGACGCCCTGCTTATCACGGCCGATCAGGGGCTGATAAAGTGGGCCGAAAAATTAGGTGTAAGATGGCTGTTCCCGGAGAAATTCAAGGAATATTTAATGAGCGCGATAAAAAGAACCGAACTTCTTTCCGCAAAAGAATAAAGTGTAGAAACAATGTAGTTTTGGGAAGATTCTTTGATGGAAAAAGAACTTGTTTTAGGCATCGATTATGGGGGCAAATACACAGGCCTTGGGGTGGTTGACCGCAGGAACAATCAGGTGTTGTATGCGAGGACCATAAAAATGCGGGATGATGTTGCAGACATCCTTAAAGGACGCAGGGAACAGAGAGGTATCAGAAGAACTCAGCAGACAAGGAAGAAAAGACTGCGGGAGCTTAAAAAATATCTAAATAGTATAGGATATGATAATTCTACCGAACTATTTAAATCTATTTATAGCCTCGCCCATAAGAGGGGCTATGACTATGCCGATATGCCAACACCGGAAGAAATAGAGGAAATGGATGAGAAGGAAAAAAAAGAATGGAAAGATACGCAGAGAAATTCAAGGTACAGGAAAGAGGTTTTGGCAGATGTCCGCAAGGTAATGTCCAATGGTGGAGCTTCGGATGAACAGATAAAGAGGGTAGAAAGTATTTTCAATAAGCAGTATCGGCCTAAGAGATTTAATAACAGGATTTTGACCAAGTGCAAGGTCTGCGGAAAAAATACGCCATTAAGAAGAAATGTGAGGGAGTTGCTTCTTGAAAATATAGTTCGCTTCCTGCCGTTAGAAAGCGAACTAAAAGAAACTCTTAAGCGAACAATTCTTGAAGGACAGCAAGGAAATATCAATAAACTATTCAGGAAATTGAAATTTAACCAGAAAGACTGGCCGGGCAAAAATCTTACGGACATAGCAAAGAACAAACTGCCGGGCAGACTGCCTTTTTGCAAGGAACATTTTGCAGAGAATGAGAAGTTTACCACTATAGAGAAATCAACTTTCAGGCTTGCGCCTTCTTTAAAGACAAAGATAGAAAATGTCCTGACTGTGATTAAAGACGAAGTAATGCCTAACTTTGCTCTCGATAGGGTAGTAATGGAATCTAACAATTTCGATATAGCTGCAAAAACGAAGGGCAAAAAGAGGTTGGCAAAGGAGGAATACAGCAAGGGGCATAAGGAAAATAGAGAAACTCTTATGGAATCCCTTTTAAGGGAGACTGATGGAAGATGTGTTTATTGCGGTAAGACTATAACTTTAGCCGATGCAAATAAAGACCATATATATCCTAAGAAAGCAGGAGGCAGCAATATCTTTGCTAACCTTGTGGCTTGCTGCAGGAGTTGCAATGAAAATAAAGGGGGGCGGACTCCATCGGAAAGCGGCATTATGCCTAATCCAGAGGTCGTTGCAACGATTAAAAACGATTTAAAGAAAAAAATCCTCGATGATGCAAGAAGCATAAAGCAGTTAGATTTCAACAAATACATGTCTCATGCCTCGATTGGCTGGAGGCATATGAGGGACAGGCTGAAAGAGCTAACCGGAAACGATAAATTGCCTGTAGAGCGGCTGAGCGGTATTGTTACAGCATACTTTAGAAGGTGGTGGGGATTTAAGAAGGAAAGGGCTAACGATAAGCATCACGCGCTTGATGCTGTTATTCTTGCTTCAAGGAAAGATTATACGGATGAGGGGCTGGTGGCTATGACGCTTAAGCCTGCAAATTCGGATGGACGGGAGTTCGACCCTGAAAAGCATATCAAAGAATCGGAAGAGTTTAAGAGAAACAAGGGCAGCAGAGGGTCTGCCCTCTACGACAAAAACCCGTTGTCCATTAAGAATGGCAAAATTGCTCGAAGATATATGGTTACGGAGATTGAAAGAGGGAAGGAAGATGCTGTTATTTCTGAGGAATGGCGTGAAAAGCTGAAAGAAGCATTTGACCGCTTCGGGGTCAGCAATGGAAAATGTTTAACTGATTTACAGACTAAGGAAGTTGGGTTATATGGTCAGAAAAATCCTATGAGCCTTAAATGCGCTGTCAGGGGCGCAGGCAAAGGGCAGATTGTGCTGATAGGCAACAATGCATTTAAGACGAATGTTCATAATGTCGGCGTGGCGGTTTATCTCGACGAAAAGGGCAAGAAGCGGGCATGCGAACTTAAAAACCAGAGACTGGCAAAACACTTTGTAGAGCCACAGGATGAGATTAAAGGAAAGATATTATTTACCTTGAGAAAAGGGGACACAGTTAAGGCGGAAGATGGAAATATTTACAGGATACTTGAACTTGGCGAAAGGCCTGTTGTAGACATAAAGTGGGTACCAACATCTGATGGCAAGAAAAAGAGAGTAAAGACAGCTATACACGCAACAAAGCTCACAAAGCTCTAACTGAAAATTTTTTTAATGTCCTAACCCACAATGAAGGTGTCATTATCGACTGTAGTTTTAGTTTGGCTTAGGCTGGACAAACCCAAGCGTACATTCCTTCATCATATAGGCGTTTTACAATTAAGGCTCTTTTTGATTTTCGCAAACCCCCTGGGGTTTATTTCAAAAGATGGCTTTTAGAAAATTATTGAAAATTTTCTCTGAAAACTTCTTGAAAATACTAAGCTATAAGGACGGTTTCAATCATCATTTTCAAAGAGCCTTAACTGTAATGTGCTGCCGTCCTGTGAGAGGGCTATCTGCGGTAGTTTCAATCATCATTTTCAAAGAGCCTTAACTGTAACGCTCATATAAGCAAGGTCTGTCCGCCGGAGAGGACGGTGTTTTCTCCATCGGTCGCGCTACTGAACCAACTGACTGTCAGTTAGACGAAACAATCAGAACAGAGTCCCTGCCGGAAACCGTTTCCGGTCGTCCAGCGAACATTGAGAAAGCTGCGACGCCAGATGCACCTTCCGGTGGGAAGTCCTCCGCTCAAACGCCTGAAGCGTCTCGCAGCCTTTCTGAAACAAATCAAAAAAGCTGAGACAAGATTCCTTTAAAATAGAGCATCTCAAAGAAAAGTCCCTGCGAGCAATGCGCTTCTTGAAGGAAGCCCCTCTCTAACGTCCGAAACGCTCAGGGACACTAAAATATATCTCAGAATTGTAAAAGAGCCTAAACTATAATATGATTACATTATATGCCTTTAAATTTCAAGAGCTTTAGCGGAGGTGGATATGCAAAGCAATACTTTTAAAATTTCACGCATCCATCCTGAATACGTGCCTAAAGAAAAATTGCCTCTTGCCCAATTCAATCTTTTTACAAACGAAGCGGAGAGCATTCCCTTATTGATCGACAAAGATGTTGACGACGAGATATTTATCGATGAAGGGATTTCTCTGATAAAAAGCGGCGATTCATCGCAGATAGTGTTATCGGGGTTCGGCATTTTTTTAAGCAAAAAGAGCGAGCGTCTTATTGTAAAGAAAAACACTAAAGTTGTTTATGAGTTTCCCTTTTTCAGGCTGAACGAAGTCATCATGGCTTCCCGCGGCATATCGCTGTCGTCGGATCTTATAGAGGAATTGTGCGAGAGGGGTATAAGACTGAATTTTCTGAACAACAACGGCAAGCCGTACGCAATGCTTTCTTCTCCGATGCTCTCCGCAACCGTCATATCAAGAAGAGAGCAGATTATTGCCTTTACCGATACGCGCGGTCTTCAATTCTCAAAAGCTATTGTGGAGGGCAAAATCAGAAATCAAGAAAGACTTTTGAGATATTTCGGCAAATATATTAAAACTGTTGACAGCGCCAGGTTTGACAGAATAGAGGAGATAACAGATGTCATTAGGAAGATGAGCAGGCAGGTGGAAGGTATTCACGGGCAGAGCATTGAAGATGCAAGAGGCAGACTGATGGCAATTGAAGGCGCTTCAGGTAGGCTATACTGGGACGGCGTTAAGGAGATAATCGGAAATAGAATAGAGTTTTTCGGGCGGGAAACGCGGGGAGCCATTGATGCCGTAAACTCCCTGCTGAATTACGGCTATGGGATTTTATATTCCCACGTCTGGGGCGCCGTTATAAACGCCGGGCTTGAGCCGTTTGCGGGGTTTCTTCATGTGGACAGGCCCGGAAAGCCGTCTCTTGTTTTGGATTTGGTCGAAGAGTTTCGTCAACCTATTATCGATAGGATTGTAATCGCCCATATTAATCTTGGAGAATCAATCGAAATTAGAAATGGCCTGCTTGAAGCTGAGACCAGAAAGCTGATAGGGAACAAAATTATTGAAAGGCTGGAGAGTCAGGAAACACTTGACGGCAAAAAATATAAAATTAGGTCGATAATCCAGATGCAGGCCAGAAATTTAGCGGCCTTTCTGAACGGCAAAAGAGAATACAAAACGTTCAGATTTAAGTGGTAATTGATGGAAGAACATACAGTCTATATTTTTTACGATATAGAAGATGACGGCATACGCAATAAGATTGCGGAGAAGTGTAAAGACTATGGGCTCGAAAGAATACAGTTCAGCGGCTTTTCCGGCATTTTAAATAGAAACAAGCGGGAAGAACTATTTCTAAGGCTCATTTCTTTAATTGGCGGCAAATCAGGCAAAATTCTTATGCTTCCCTTATGTGAAAGGGATACGAAGGTAAGAAGGGAGTTTATACAGGAAGGACAAGATGATTCAACTGAGGGTCGGTGATCTCAAGCAGTTCGTATATTGTCCAAGAGTCGTGTTCTACAATTATGTGATGCCTGTCGAGAAAGTTCCAACCTTCAAGATGGAGCATGGGAAGATAGCAGAGGATAAAATAGACAGGCTTGAGCACAGAAGAAAACTTAAAAAGTACGGCTTGTCCGGCGGGGAAAGGGAATTCCACTTGAATTTATATTCTCCGAAATATGAGTTATCAGGCAAGATTGATCTGCTTATCAATACTGTCGGTTCTTATTATCCGGTTGACTTTAAATATACCACCTCGCAGCCGCATAAAAATCATATCTATCAACTTTTGGGGTATGCCCTAATACTTGAAGACATATATAAATGCAAAGTCAATAGGGGATTTGTATATATAATTCCCAAAGAGGATGCAATTTCTTTTGACTTAACGGATGATTTGAAGGGCAAAGCAGAAATTTTGCTTGATGAGATCAGAGATATGATAGCATTGCAGCAAATGCCTGCCCCTGCAAACTCCAGAAATAAATGTGACGACTGCGAATATAGGAATTTCTGCGGAGATATTTTTTGACAATTATAAACCGCCGAGGGTTTTATACAGCCCTATCACGAATTCCGTCATCCTCTCGTAATCGAGCGTTTCGAATGTATCTCCCGGCGCATGGTAATGAGGATTCCTGTAAAATGCCGTGTCCGTGATCATGAACGCCGAATAGCCGAACTCCCAGAAGCCCCAGTGGTCCGAGAAATTAACGCCGGGGATCAGCGAAATCCCGTTGAACGATTCAGCGGGCAGTGAAGATGACTCTTGAAAATATCTCTTCACTTTTTTCGTAAAAGACATGGAGCGGATATTTCCGACAAACGTAATAAAATTGCCCTTGTCAGGATAAAACCATTTGAATATCGGAAAAGGATAATACTGAGAGTTTTTTCTGTCGGAGTAATATCCGAGCATTTCGAGGGAGATCATGCCGCAGACTTTTATGCCTTCCTGTTTAAGGCTTTTAGCATAAACGTAGCTTCCCATATGTTTTGTCATAAAAGTGGGAGGCTCTTCAAGACTGAAGGCAACAAAGCGGACCGTCCTTTGGAAAGATTTTGTTACGGCAAGCCGCGCCAGTTCGAGCAGTCCCGCAATGCCGCTTGCATTATCGTCCGCGCCCGGAGTGCCCGTTACGGTGTCGTAATGCGCGCCTATTACGAGAATCCCGTCTTGCGGGTTTCCGGCGCCTTTTATTTCGCAGGATACGTTGTAATATGTATTGCCGAGATACCCAAACGGCTGCTTTCTAACCTCACAGCCGTAAGAGCGAAATTTTTTTTCTATGTAATCGGCGGCCTTGTTGAGCTTATCTGTATCGCGATAACTCCTCTCGCCTATATCGTGGGCGAGGCGCTTGACGGTTTCGATAAGATTAGCTTTTATATTTTCCATTTTGCCGATTAATGTTCATAGCTTTATAAATTCTTTCGGCGCTAAATTCGTCCTCATTGTCCATACCGATGCAGTGCCGTTTTTCAAGCGATACACAACCAGCGGGTCATAGCCGTATTGCTCCACAAAGGGTTTCAGAAATTCGCGCTTTTGCACTATCTCCTTCTTTAGTTCAATATCTTCCGTAAGTTCAACGACCCCGCTGACTCTTATTTGTATAAGGTTCTCAAAGCTGCCGTTGTTAAAGCTCAGCTCGACCAGCGGGTTTTCGGTCAATTGTTTATGCAAGTCTTTCACCTTTCCCGTGTGAAACAAAATACCGTTCTCATCAGCCCTATACATCAGCATACCGCGAACGCGGGGCTTATCACCTTCAATCGTTGCCATGTGAAATACCGGGTTTGCATTAAGAAACTCCAAAATTTCAGTCTTGTTCATATAAGCTTCCTCCTAACGATAAATGTTTTCAAGCCTGCGGATAATATCGAGTTTTTCTTTCTCTGTTGTTCTCACTCAGGGTTACTCCATTTGCGGCCCTTTGCCTATCTTCATTTTGCCCCTGAAATATCTTTGTTTGACTTCCGCGGTCTTTTCCTTCCATTTGTCCACGCCGTGCTGTTTAATGTAGCACAAAGCAAATAGTTTAATGTTGTGCGGCAGGTCGCCGGCCTTGTCCGTTGCGGGATTTAATTTGGCGCAGGGGAATTCCGCGCACTCGAAGCAGAAGTCATGTCCGCGTTTGCTGATGCAGGCATAGGTCTCGCATGTGC
>MHDU01000012.1 GCA_001803635.1 Nitrospirae bacterium GWB2_47_37
AGCGAGGATTAAAGAGCTTTATTACGACCTTTTTCTTACGCATAAAAACATCGATCTCATAAAAGACAGAACCCTGCTCTTCTCAAGAATCGAGGACGCGGCCATAGCGAGATATTCTTCCGGCATGGCCTCCCAGCAAGAGGTAATAATGGCGCAGACCGAAAAATATATGCTCCTTGAAAAAGAAGAAATGCTGAAACAGAAGATACAATCCCTTGAAGCAATGCTTAACAACACAGTGGGCAGGGACGTCAAATCCCCTCTCGGCAGGCCTGCGGATATGCCCGCCACTGTGCTTGCACGAAACATGGACGAGTTGATATTGACGGCACATAATAATTCGCCCGAAGTAAAACTCAGAGAAAAAATGGTCTCCTCGGCAGAGGTAAGGGTAAATATGGCCGAAAAAGAATACTATCCCGACTTCACGGTTGCCGCGAGCCTTTTCGACAGGAAAAACATGCAGGATATGTGGAGCCTTACAACTACCATAAATATTCCTATTTTTTACAGGACAAAACAGAGGCAGGCCGTAAACGAGGCAAAGGCTTCCTTATCCGAGGCGCGGCACGAGCTTGCGGGACTGAAACTTATGCTTTCTTCGGCGGTCAGGGACAATTACTCGATGTTAAAAACTTCCGAAAGCCTTATGGACTTATATAAAACAGGCTTGATCCCGAAGACCTATCAGGACTTCGAATCTGCCGTCGCAGGATATGCAACCGGTAAGGTCGAGGCGCTCACCGTTATATCGAGGCTTAAATCTCTTATCGACTTTGAGACCTTCTATTGGGTTCAATTCGCCGAAAGAGAAAAAGCCATAGCAAGGCTCTATGCAATAAGCGGAATAAAAGAAACCGGCACTCAGGAGAACAAAAAATGAGCAAGAGAAACCTTATAATTATCGCCGCCGTCGGTTTTACAATAGGGATATTCCTTTATTTCTCTAAATCGGCATCTTTAAAAACAATTTTTCAGGGTAAAACCTCAACGCCTGCCGCATCTCAGCCGGCGGAACATCAGGGGCATACGCCGGAGAGCGGACAGCAGCAAACACAGCCCCAAGCTCAAGAAGCGCCTCAAGAGCAACAGGAGCCGCCTACCATAGAAATACCTCCCGACAAGCAGCAATTGATAGGTGTGAAAACAGTTGCAGTTTCAGTAAAGCCGCTGCAGAAGATCATCAGGACGGTCGGACGCATCGAATACGACGAAAGAAGGCTTGCGACCGTGAATACGAAATTCGAGGGGTGGATAGAGAAACTGCATATCGATTACACGGGTAAATATGTAAAAAAAGGAGATCCCCTCGCGGAGATTTACAGCCCCGAGCTTTTCGCAACGCAGCAGGAATTTATAAATGTAATAAAATGGGCAAAACAGGGCAAAGAGATAAAAAACGAGAGGATGAGCGGTCTCCTTTCAAAAGATGCGGAGGCGATCATAGAGGCCGCAAAGCAGCGCTTGAAATTGTGGGATATAACCGATAGCCAGATTAAAAAAATAGAGGAAACAGGCAAACCCGTAAGAACTCTCACCATATACAGTCCCGTAAACGGTTACATAGTTCAAAAAGCGGCGTTGCAGGGAATGCGCTTAATGCCCGGAGAAAAACTCTTCGATGTCGCGGACCTGTCTACGGTATGGGTAGTTTCGGACATCTACGAATACGAATTGCCTTTGATAAAAACCGGACAAAGGGCGAATATAAGCCTCAGCTATTTCCCCGGCAAGGAATTTTCATCCGCGATCGATTATGTCTACCCTACCCTCGCGGGTGAGACGAGGACGGCCAAGGTGAGATTCACAATCTCAAATCCCGGCGGTCAGCTTAAGCCCCAGATGTTCACCACTGTGGAAATAAAAATCAATCTCGGCAATAAGCTTGCTATACCCGAAGACGCGATAATCGATACAGGAACACGGCAGATAGTCTACGTGGATAAGGGAGAAGGGTATTTCGAACCGAGAGAGGTGATGCTCGGCATGAGGGCGGAAGGACTGCGCGAAGTAACAATGGGACTGAAGGCGGGCGAAAAGGTCGTTTCTTCAGCCACGTTCCTCATAGATTCCGAAGCTAAACTGAAAAACGTGGCGCCTCTCGGCGGACACAAACACTGATATCATGATCGCAAAAATAATCGAATACAGCGCGCGCAATAAGTTTATCATTTTCCTGCTCGTTACTTTTCTCATCGTGTGGGGATTATGGGCTCTCAAAAGGACTCCCCTCGACGCGATACCGGATTTAAGCGATACGCAGGTAATTATCTTCACGGAATGGGCCGGAAGAAGTCCCGACCTCGTGGAAGACCAGATAACATATCCCATAACATCGACCCTCCTTGCCGCCCCGAAGGTGCAGGTTGTGCGCGGATTTTCATATCTCGGCAGTTCGTTCATATACGTTATTTTTGAGGAAGGAACGAATATCTACTGGGCCCGAAGCAGGGTATTGGAGTATCTGCAGGCGGTTAAAAGCAAGATACCCGCAGATGTGAATCCGGTGCTCGGCCCGGATGCGACCAGCGTGGGATGGGGATTTTCATACGCTGTGACGGATGAGACGGGCGGACATGATCTGTCTCAGATGCGCTCCGTTCAGGATTACAACATAAAGCTCGCGCTTGAAAGCGTCGAAGGAGTCTCTCAGGTTGCGAGTATAGGCGGATTTGTAAAGCAATACCAGATAACGATAGACCCCAACAGGCTTTTAGCTTATAACCTTCCGCTGCCGAGGGTGCTTGAGGCGATAAAAAAGAGCAACAGCGACGTGGAAGGAAGGGTGCTTGAATTTTCAGGCATAGAATACATGGTAAGGGGACGGGGCTACATTAAAAGCATTAAAGACCTCGAAACCATCTCCGTAGGCGCTAACGGCGCCGGAACTCCGGTATTTCTAAGAGATATTGCTAATATCCAACTCGGCCCCGAAATAAGAAGGGGTATTACGGAACTCGACGGCAGAGGCGAGGTGGCCGGAGGCATTGTAGTTATCAGGTTCGGCGAGAACGTCCTTACGGTTATAGATAAGGTAAAGGAAAAGATAAAAAAGGATATCGAACCGAGCCTTCCGAAGGGCATGAAAATTGTCGTGACCTACGACAGATCAGACCTTATACACCGCTCAATCGATACGCTTAAAGAAGAAATATTAAGGCTTTCGGTAGCGGTCAGCGCTGTATGCATAGTATTTCTGTTCCATCTGCCGAGCGCGCTTGTGGTCATACTGACCCTGCCAATAGCGATTATCATATCATTCATATGCATGTATTACCTCGGCGTCACCTCTAATATCATGAGCTTAAGCGGCATCGCTATCGCCATCGGAGCCATGGTGGATGCCTCCATCATCATGGTGGAGAATGCACATAAAAAGATCGAGGATTGGGAAGAACAAGGCAGACAGGGCAGCAGAATGGATGTGATAATAGATGCCGCAAAAGAGGTAGGCCCTTCCCTGTTTTTCTCTTTGCTCGTCATTACAGTCGGATTTCTTCCCGTATTCACGCTTCAATCTCAAGCTGGAAGGCTCTTTAAGCCTCTCGCATACACAAAGACATTCGCAATGTTGTTTTCGTCGTTCCTTGCCGTAACCCTAACCCCTGTATTAATGACGCTCTTCATTAAGGGCAAAATAAGGCCGGAAGAAAAAAACCCTATAAGCATTATTCTCCACAAGATTTATGAGCCGGTTGCAAAACTTGCGCTCAGGTTTAAGCGAACGGTCATTGTCGTTGCTGTGATCATCATGGCAATCACCGCATATCCGTTCCTTAAGCTCGGCTCCGAATTCATGCCGCCGCTTTATGAAGGCACGTTGTTCTACATGCCGGTAACGGTTCCTGCTGCGTCGATATCGGAAGTAACGAAGCTTTTGCAAATGCAGGATAAAATACTCAAAGGAATCCCCGAAGTGTCACAGGTATTCGGCAAGGCAGGAAGGGCTGAAACGGCGACTGATCCCGCGCCTTTAGAAATGTTCGAGACTGTGGTAAATCTGAAACCGGAATCTGAATGGAGGCCGGGCGTAACCGTAGAAAGCCTTAAGAACGAGATGAACGACGCCCTTACAATCCCCGGAGTTGCAAATTCATTTACAATGCCCATAAAAGCCCGTATAGATATGCTCTCCACCGGCATAAGGACTCCTGTAGGCATTAAGGTTATGGGGTCTAAACTCGAAGAGATAGAGAGATTAGGACTTGAATTGGAAACCCTTATCAAGGACATTCCGGGCACACGGAGCGTGTACGCGGAAAGGGTGACGACCGGATATTTCCTTGACTTCAATATTAAACGCGAAGAAGCGGCAAGATACGGCCTGACGGTCGATGACGTGCAGGAAATCATACAGTCTGCAGTCGGCGGCATGAACCTTACCGTCACAGTCGAAGGCAGAGAGCGCTATCCTGTAAATGTCCGCTATTCGAGGGAATTAAGAAATGACGTGGAAAAACTGAAGAGGATTTTAGTGCCGGTCATGAACAATCAGCAGGCGACAATCATCGGGCAGCAGACGGCGATGGGCGGCATCCGGCCTGCATCCATGAATACCGTTCAGGTGCCGATTGGAGAACTGACTGACATAAAAATTGTGAGAGGCCCTACGCAGATAAAAAGCGAAGAGGGACTTCTGGCGGCATACGTCTATATAGACTTTTCAGGCAGGGATGTGGGCGGATATGTCGAAGAGGCAAAAAAGAAAGTCGCCTCTCTAAAGATCCCCGAGGGCTACCGCCTCGAATGGAGCGGCGAGTACGAATACCTCGTTAAAACACATGAAAGGCTGAAATTCGTTATTCCCCTCACGGCGCTCATCATTTTCGTGCTTATCTACTTCAACACAAAGTCCGTTACAAAGACGATGATAGTGCTGCTTGCCGTGCCTTTCTCTCTTGTCGGCTCGTTCTGGCTCCTTTACATCCTCAACTATAATATGAGCATAGCCGTGTGGGTGGGGATAATAGCCCTTGCCGGTCTCGATGCGGAGACAGGCGTCGTAATGCTCCTTTATCTCGAACTCGCCTATGAGAGATGGAAGAAAGAAGGCAAATTAAACGGCATCGATGATTTGAAAGAAGCGATAATGTACGGCGCGGTAAAGAGGATCAGGCCGAAGATAATGACCGTAAGCGTTATATTGGCAGGTCTTGTTCCTATAATGTTCAGCCACGGCACGGGTTCGGACGTAATGAAAAGGATCGCGGCGCCCATGGTCGGAGGCGTAGTAACCTCGACGATCCTCGAGTTGATAATTTATCCCGCAATATATATGATATGGAAAAGCAGGGAGTTCAAAAAAACAGAGTAACTATATGGAATTTATAAACAGCCTTTTAAATTTCTTTTCCGGCAAAGAATTTTCGGTCCCTCTGGGGCAGGTTATAGTTTTTGTGACCGTCAATTCATTCTGCCTCTTGTTCGGCAAGCATAAGCTGGGACTTTTGATCTCTTATTGTTTCGTCATATACTGGGGGTTTATATTCAACCATACCTACTTCATGGGCATCTTTGAAGGAACGACATGGGGGCTGCCGGTTTACATCTTTTCAGGCGTCGCCATGTTCATACTCGCCGTTATCGGATATTTTCAGGACAACAAGGAATAGTCCTTCGCTATTCCTTAGGCACTTCCGGATTCGCTATCAGCAGGGATATATATTCCTTCCCGGCATCTTCCTGCACCTTCATCCTGACTTCATTTATATGATTGAAATAGGTTGAGGCTATATCGACAATGCTGTGGTCAAGCACGCCGTTCTTAGCCATGACATTTATTATCTTCAGGGCATCCTGCCCGCTCATGCCTTTCCTGTAAGGTCTGTCTTCCGTAATCGCGGTAAAGACATCCGCCACGGCCATTATCCTTGAGCCTAAAAGCAATTCGTTTCCTTTCAGATGAAACGGATAGCCGCTGCCGTCGCATTTCTCGTGGTGGAAAGACGCCCATTTATTTATAGTCTCAAGCCCTTTTATACCCTCAAGGATCCTGTACGAATGGTATATATGGCTTTTTATTATGTTGTATTCAAGCCCGGAAAGCTTCCCCGCTTTTTCGAGTATCTCCTGCGGTATAGCCAATTTGCCTATGTCATGGAGATAGCCCGCTATCTTCATCATCTTGCATTCCGTATCGGAAAACCCCGCCATCTGCGCAATTAAGGCGGCGACTTCGCTCACCCCCGCGGAATGAACAGCGGTAAAAGGGCTCCTATAGTCTATGATATGGCTGAAAAGCCTCGCGATGCCCGAAAGGCCGTCGATATCGACGGCAGTTTCCGGCAGCGCCTTTCTGTCTGAAACTATCTGATCGACCTCAGGCGAAGCCGCATCGAACCAGAAATATTCTTTCCCGGATATGGAAATAAAAGCATTAATTATTTCGGGCATAAAGACGCTGCCCGAACGGGCTTTTATCATGGAGATTATACCTTCGCGCTGGCTTAAGATTTCCGATTCCTTATCGATGAGCACTTCTATTCTATCCGACAGATGGAGGATATTTGCAGCCGCAATGGTATCGTTCTCAGATATTAAATGCCCGATATTTTCCCATGGCGTATGATGATACCGCACGATCTTGGAGACATCTCCAAACGGCTCGTAACCCTTAAGAAGAAGATACCCTCGCTCAGCGTGTACATACGGATTTGCTATTTCAAACTCAAGTGTGTCGGCCTTTTCCTTTGCCGTAAAGATTCCTATATCGTGCATCATTGCGGCAAGAAAAATGTCCTGAATCCTCCGGTCGGACATTCCCATTTCTTTCGCAACAGCGCTCGCGATTATCGCCACCCTCAAGTGATGGTTAGCCACCTTGGGGCTCACAAAATCGAGCGCTTTGGAAAGCGAGATTATGAGGTCCGAAAGTTTTATACCGTTAAACATGATGTTTGATTATACCACAAACAAGATTGCTTCCATCCTATATGTATTGCCCAAAAGCGCATTCCCCGCAATTCATTTTCGAACAAACCTTCGATATTCCCTGATGGCATAATGCAAAGTCATATTTAAGCGGGTCTTCGGGATCGAATTTTTTCAGCGATTCGGTTATCTCCACTGCCGTCCTCCAATCCTGCGACTTTCTCTTTGTAAAGCTCAGGCATTTAGATATTCGGGCTATATGCGTGTCGAGCGGAATAATAAGCTTGTTCTTAGGAATGCCTTTCCAGAGGCCGAAATCTATGTCCCTGTCCCTTATCATCCAGCGTAAAAAAAGATTCATCCTCTTGCAAGCGCTGCCCTTTTCAGGCGACGGTAAAAACTGAAGAAAACCGGCAGGCTTGATATTTTCGTTATATACCGGAGATGTGTCTACGGCAATCAAGCCGTGAATGAAGCCGCCGAGCCCTTCCCCTATATTTGCATCCGTGTCTTTATAGCGCTTCTTGAACATGGCTTCAATACTTCCATATTTCTTTAAAGCCTTACTTAAAACGTATAAAAGGCACAGTATATCTTCATTTTCATTGAACCTGTATTTAACGCCTGAAAACAAATCCCCCTGTTTCTTTAAATTAAAGCTTAAAAGAAAATCATGCGGGCTTTTGCCCATTATCGAAAGTATCTTCTTTACCGCGGGCTTGAATAAATCCACCCTTCCGTACGCGAAACATGACGCGATAAAACCTGAAACCTCGATGTCTTGAGGCTGCTTGTATTGATGAGGAAACTCTATCGGGTCGTGAAGGATTCGGTCTTTAAAATTATATGTGTTATAAAGCCTGTCGAGGGTATGCTTTAAGCTCATTCAGGATTTTTTTCAGACAAATCTTTCAGAATTTTCTCAGCAGCTAATTTAATCTCAGGCAATCTTTCCTTTACAACTTTCCAGACAATTTCATATTTTACTCCAAAGTAGAAATGACTTATTTTATCGCGCATCTTTGCCATATCCTGCCATGGCAGCTCTTTGTATCTGTCTCGAATGGTCTTTGGAATATTTTTTGCGGCTTCTCATATAATTTCAATTTCATGAATAACGGCGACCCTGGTTTTCCTGTCGGAAGAAAACGATTCAAAATCAATATCGCCAATAAAATTCTCTATGTCATTAATTGCTTCGAGAATATCTTTTATAAAAAGAGAAAAATCACGGGTCATATATAAACCACCTCTTTTAATATCGTTTCTTTCAGTTCGGTCCTTATCCCGCTTTTTTCTATCAGGTCAACCTTTCTTTTTAAAAGCTTTCGCAGTCTATTTTCAAGTTCAATCAACTTCAAAAGATCAGGAAGTTCTGAATACTCAACGAGGATGTCGATATCGCTCCTCTTTTTTTGCTCTCCGCGCACAAAAGAGCCGAAGATACCAATTTCCATGACCTTGTATTTTTCGCGCACCTCTGCCTTATGTTCTTTTAATATTTCCTTAACCTCTTCAAGTGTTTTCATGGGCTATTCTCCTCAAGTCTATTCTATATCTTACCCTTTCCCCTCTACAATCGCAATCTCTTCCGGCGTGAGGTTGTAGAGGGCATAGACCAGTTGGTCAATCTCACGCTCAAGGCGCGGGACATCGGGGCTGTCGGGATTGGCGAGAATTTTTAGGACGCGCTCGATGATGGGAGCTATCTGTTTATCGTTGGCTGTTGGAATAGGGAGTTGCTCCATATACTGCCGCTTCCACCTAAAAAAACCGCCACTGATTTCTGAGCTTACTTTGGAGAACGCATATGCGAATAATCTGGAATTTAGTATGGCTAATAAGTATTCTGACGAACTTACCATGATATAAGTAGTCGTATCAGAATAATACCCTTTTGGTTCAATGAGAAACTTACCGTCAGTTGAAATCTCTGCATACATAATCTTCGGCCCTTCAAACTCTTGATAATAAGCACATGACCTCAATTCCCACCAGAACTTTCCCTGATCGTCACGCTTGATAAGTTTGTCTTCCCATTGAGATAGATGTTTATAGAGAGCAGGATATGTTTGTTCAAATATCTTCTTCGCCTTTGCCTCTGTCTTTTCCTCCGACCACGGCCATTGTTTGTTGGCGCTGCTCGGGATATTCAGAATATACAACCCCGCCCATTCAGCCTTCCACTTGCGAATGTCGCGACCCCGTAGCCACGGCTTGATAAGCTCCTCGCTCTTCGAATCTTCAGCAATCAGCCTTTCACGGGTTGTTGCGTCAACTACAAATGCCTCGTTGAGGCCAGTCAACACACCTCTATAAAAATGGCCCTGCACATACTCACCAAGCGGTGTACCTACCTGCCGCAACTTTTCCATAAGCGCAAGGACATCCGGCCTCTCAAGGTTCCAGCCTTCGCTCTTCAAGGCTTTGACGGGCATGGTAAAACTGATCTCCTCAAGTGTTTCCTCAAGTCGGTCAAGCTGCGATGCGATAGAGAAGGTGGCGGTGGCGGTCATATCATCATTTTCAGGCAGGCGTTTTTCAATAAGAATAATGGATGGATAGGTCGTGGCGTCAAAAATCGGCAGGTCGGCAAAGTCTATGACGATCTTCGGCGTCGCTTTGCCTGCAAGCAGCGACCTTGTATTTTTGCCATACCCTGCCCGCATGAACTTGTTCGGCGCTATGAAGCAGAGATGTCCATCGGCCTTGAGTATTTCAAGGCCCCGGTGATAAAAGTAGGTGTAAATATCCGCTGTGCCGCAGAAGAAGTCTCCGAACTGCTTTTTGAGTTCAGGCTTCAACTCCTTAATCGCCTCGTGCCTCACATACGGCGGGTTGGCAATTACAATGTCAAAGCCGCCCTGCCGGTTAAGCACCTCACTGAAATAGACCTTGAAGTCAAAATGTTTGTCGCTGTGGGTTATCTCGCTGATAAGGCCATCTATCTGTTCTTTGAGACCTATTTTATTTTTCGGGTTGGTCTCCTCAAAAAACTTGCCTTTGAGTTCTTCCAGTTTTTTAAGCGCTTCGTAGTGAAAAAGAGTGGTTACGCCTGAAAGCGAATTGCCACGCACTATTTTATAATTGAGGTTCGGCAGAGGTTTGATGGTCTTATAGTCGTCCTCCTCGACAATCAGCGACAGCCATAACCTGAGTTTTGCTATTTCTACCGCTCCGGTATCAATATCAACTCCGTAAATTGATTCCTGAATAGCGTGGCGCTTAAAGTCATAGGGAGTCCGGCCTTTGTCTTTATCTATGTATGTAGTAAGCGTCTCCCTTGCCCTGACGATTTCGTGCATCATGCCGACGGGGAAAGCGCCGGAGCCGATGGCAGGGTCGCAGATTTTTACTGTTTTCAGCGCATCGTCAAAGAGTTCGGCATAGAGCCGGATGGATTCAGGCATTCGATAGCTGTACGTTTTTGTTTCACGACCCTCTGCCTCAACCCTTCTGTCATGCTCGATAGAACTTACGCCGTGTCGTATAAAGGATTCAATATCCGCTTTAGGGATGATGGTTTTGACCTTCTGTTCCGTAATCCCAAGCTGTTCAGGTCCGTCTTCTCCAATAAGCATTCTTTGAAAGGCGTTATGGCGTGTAATAACGTCTTTGCTTGTATTTATTACATTGTCGAGGTAATTGATGAGACTTTCCTGACACATATAATGGACGATTTCACGAGGGGTATAGTAGGTCCCCTTTGATTTGCGGTCCTTGACCTCAAGAAGGTTTTCAAAGACCTTGCCGAGCATCTCAGGGTCAACGGCAACCTCTTTTTCAAGAGGCTCATCTTCCTTAACTGTGAAATTGTAACGGTCTAAAACGTCGAGTATCCCTGTGCCGGTGTCGCCTTCTTTGGTTTTAATGGCATTGGAGAAAAGCTCATTCGGCAGCAGCATATCGGTATGCACCCAATCGTACCCGTTGAGAGGGTCAAACAACCCGCCGTTTAGGAAAGGAATTTTACAGTTAAACCGGCTGTAAAAATCTGACTGCCGCTCTATCGCCAGCGCTTCATAAAAAAGCGGCTCTAAAATATCATTGAAGAAATTACCGTAATCCGAGAGTTTCTTTTCAAAGAGGATGCGCAAAAAATTCTTCGGGCCAGTGCCCCATTTAGCGTCACGCGCAACTCCGAACCAGCCTTTTTTCTGGAGGAAATACAGAAAGACTATCTGCCCCAACAGTTTTTTTGCAAAGTCAACTGTATTTACACTTTTCTCTGAGAAATCGGACTGTATCCTCGTGTTGTTATCCACAACTTTATCCAAAGCTTCTTTTGTCCATACATAAAGGTCCCGGTATTTCTCGAAAAATTCCCTGGTGACTTTTTCGATATTAAATGCGTCTTCAATTTGTCCGAGGGCAAACTTGGATTCATCATCAAGCAAAAGAGGGGCAAGGCGGCTCTGGGCCGTATGGCTGTTTTCATTCGCCCCGACCAGAAAAGAATATCGCCGCGCCGGTGTGAAATCTTCCTTTACCTTGACCTTCCCCTCCGGCGTTTCGACAAACTTATACTCCATTTTCACAAACGAAAACCGCCAGTCTTCCCCGTCAGGGGACACAAAGGCGATAAGTCCAGCGTCTTTTTCTCCCCGATCTTTTAAATAACGGGCTATGAAATTACGTTGGGTGGTACGCGCTCTTTCTACGGCCCTGCTCTTTTGGAGATAGACGATTAAAATGTCGGTCTTTTTGTCTTCAGGATCTGTATATGTGCCTATGCGCTCATAGGTCTTTATGTGGTCTTTAAAAATTTCCGGCACATATCCTCTTGCATGAAAGGCCTTGGATTCATCAATGCTGTTCAGAAAGTTTTTTACGAACCCGATAAATCTTCCCATGTCAAAAGGCTTTTCAAAGGTCTCTCTGACAATATTCTGTGCCTGTTGTTTATCCAAAGCTGCTTCTCCGGCGGCAAGTCAATTTGCAGAGCCATATGCCGCCTTCTGTCATTTGCGTCTTGAATTCCTTCACTTCTTAAGTTTCTCCAAAGCCTTTTTTCCTTTAGATGTCAGCCTATACTTCTGGAGGCGGCTGTTAGGCTTATCAGGGATAGTGTATTGAACAAAACCATCAGTTATCAGTCTGCTCATTAAATCATTTAAATAGCGGCTTGGTTTGGTTTTACCCAATCTATGCGCCAATTCTTTTTTGCTTAGCAGATTCTTATTCAGGAAGCGAAGCAGTTGAATCGCCATTTCTGACTCTACCCCTGACTCTACCCCTGACTCTACCCCTGACTTAGTCCCGACTTGATGCCGACTTGGTTCCGACTTAATGCCGACTTCTTCGGTCTTTTTAAAAGCGGTAACCATAAATCCGCCGCTGATCTCCTCAAACTTGGGCATCGGTAGACCATAAGCCCTGAACGCATCTAAAATACGCTTAATGCCGGAGCCGTATTTTTCTATCAACCCCGCGGCTTTGAATGCATCTGCAATTTTTTTATTACGGGCATTTGAAACATAATTCCCCCTGAGCAATTTCTTGACTGTGAGGCCTGCCGGAAGCCCGCCCGGATTGAAGAACTCTATTTTGTCATCATACACCTTCACTACTGAATCCTGAGAGCTTGAATAGTCGCGGTGGATGATGGAGTTAATGACTATCTCACGGATGGCATCAAGAGGATAATCCCATCGCTCCTCATGCTGAGGCCTTCCGGTGACGATGATCGCTTTGTTGATATGTTTTCTTACAAACTCCATGACCCCTTCAACCTCTGCAAAAAGGTCTGTCTTAAGGCGCAAATCGTCCTTGATGATTATCGGTGTCTGAAACCTGCCAAGCTCTATAGTGCTGAGGCTCGATTCTTCAGCCATAAAAAGAAGAAAACAAGCATAAGTTATTTTGCCGTTACGAATCAGTTCAAATTTCTCAAGCGCCGTCAACGGATCATCTTGAATCGGCATTTCTCTGTTTGTGTTGACCTGCCGAATAAACACTCTGACCTTTTTGAGAGAAACATCTTTCTTCATATGATGCTCGTCGATATGGAAGTCCCAGCTTGTATTGAACGTGCTAAGATGAAGGGTCGCTACCTCAGATGCAGATAGCTGATGATTAGCATTTTTAACCCGTTTGTAATATCTCCCTTTGCACGCAACCGGCTTTATAGGGGCTTCTTGAACAGAAAGAATAACTATAGCCTTATCATTAATCTTTACGGTCTCAATATCAGGAATAATCGCCTGAGAAGTAAATTGTCTGACCTGATTTATCCAACTCTGGACAGTTTCTTTGCCGAGATTTATTCCTTTGATTTTACCCTCATCGGATACACCGATAAAAACCCTGCCGCCTTTAGTATTGGCAAATGCCGTCAGCGTCTCAATAGCATCTTTGTCGAAGCTTGTCTTGAATTCAACCGTCTCAGACTCGCCGGCATTAAGCGTCTTTTTAATCTTTGCATCCATCCCTTATTCCCCTGCCAGATACAGCGACAAAATGACTTCTCTCTTGCCGAAGGACTGCGGGTTCCGCTCCGCATAGTGTCCTTCAAGGAGGCGCTCCGGTATTTGAGTCTGCAGGACTGCCAAGACTTTTAAAGGATTCATTATTTCTTTTTTGAGTTCATCCAATGCCTTGAGTGTATCTTTTGTTGTCTGCTTGGGGATACCGCCCTCTTCAAGCTGTGTGAATACCCTTTTCAGATAAAGCTCCTGTTCGTCGGTCAACTGTTTTGTATTTTTCATTGTCGCCTTGAGGATGACGAGCATCCTGCCTGCGCTGTCTCTGCCTGCTCTGCTGTGCGCCTGCGGCATTTCATCTGTCGTGGCAAAGATAAATGCCTCTTTATTCTTGTCGAGAAGTTCATAAAGCTTCTCCGGCAGTTTCAGCTTTTTATCGTCCGGCCCGCTTTCAAGGGTTGATGCAGCAGTGAGGAAGTCAAGTTCCTGTGAACCTTTTGCTGCCTCTGCTATAAAGAACTTCTGAAGCTTGCCGCGGCGGAAATAAGTTATAAGAGAACCATGCATTTCAGGATTTGATTTGGCTGATCTCGCTTTTTTAGGAAGCCTTTTGATCTTCTCAAAGGTATCGGGGTCATTATCCCTCAAGTCCTTTATTACTCTGAGATATTTAAGCTCCGAGACATCATCTTCCTCCTCTCCGATAATCGCCTTATTGGATATCAGCCTGTTGAATAGTTCGTGGGATTCTACAGGCTCGCCTTCCGTAAGAAGCGCAGCATCACCGCCAAGAAGAGTGAGAAAGGCATTTATCTTTGCTTCAGCTGCCTCTCTGAGCTTAATCTGGTCATTCGACTGCTTTGTCGGGAAAAAGTTAAAGGTATATATCCTGTCAAACACCGTATCAATCCTGTTTATACGCCCCACCCTCTGCATCATGCGGGTGGGGTTCCATGGGATATCATAATTGATCACCACATTTGACCGGTGCAGGTTGACGCCTTCCGACAACACCTCGGTTGAAACAAGAATGCGGAAATCATCTTTAGGATGCCGTGCCTTGGCGTCAAAGTTCTCAATGACCTTGTCGCGCGTTGCCTCGCCCGAGCCTCCCGTAAACAGAAGCGTCGAGCCGGGGAATTTATCGTTTATATTCTCTGAAAGATACCGGGCTGTTTCTTTGGATTCCGTAAAGATAATGAGTTTGTTTTTAGACAATATAGGATTTTCAGTGAGCCTTGCAGCAAATGTCTCCAGCTTGGGGTCTCTGTCAATCCGCTGCCATAATGCCTTTATAGTTTTGAGAGTTTCAAGGTCATTCTTAAGGTCCCCGGCAAAGCTGTCCCTGAAGTCCCCGCTTCCATATTTCTGGGCTTTACCTTCATCGATAAGCCGCTGGATTGCCTCGTCATCATCATTTTCCAAAAACTCAAAAATTTTGCCGCCGTATTTCTTGCTTACGTAGACATCGCCCTTTTCAAACTCCTCAATAAACATTTCATAGGATTTGAGGAACCGGCTTATGGAATTTCTAAAGGCAAAGAAACTGCTCTCAAGCCTCTTTACAAGCAGGATTTTCATAAATTTACCCATATTCTCCTGGGATTGTTTTTCAAGCTGGTCTATCTTGCCTTTGTAATAGAGCATGGGCATATAACGGGCATATTTGAAGTCCTTAGATATAAGCTTTACGGTTTCGTTAAATATCTTATCTTCCTCATCATTAAGCCCGTAATACATAGGCTCCGGGTTTTCAACCTCGGGGAATTTAAGATTCTGCCGCTTAATATCATCTTCAAAATATTTAGCTACCTCCGTCCTTGTGCGGCGCACCATCAGGTATTTCAGCACCTTGTCACGAATTTCACGGGCGTTTTCCTTTACAACCCTGATGTATTCATTATAATCCCGCTGACGGTCAAGGTTTTTAAGCTTTTTATCCAGCCTGCTGAAAAATGCCTCAAGGTCAGGCAGATTGGGTATTGTGCTTTTTTTGGATTTCTGAAAGAGCTTTATCTGGCTCAGAATATCTTTGGGAGAGTTGTTGTAGGGGGTAGCCGTAACGAGTATTACCCGTTTGCCTCTGCATACCTCAGCCAACATTTCATAAGTAATGTTAGTCTCCGTCCTGAAACGATGGGCTTCATCTATGATAATGTTGGAGTATCTGTCCGTTCCCTTGTCCAGTATGTCCTGAAGCTTGCCTATGGATTCAAAGTCAGCCGGGATTCTAAAATCGGAAAAGGCATTAGGCCATGATCCCGGGTTAGTTTTATCAAGAAGCACAGGCGGCGCAATAACGAGTGTCCTGCCGTCAATCTGCCCCGCAAGAAGCGCGGCAATGTATGTCTTGCCGAGTCCTACCACATCGGAAATGAATACGCCTCCATATTCCTCAAGTATTTTTTTTGCGTTAAGTATCGCCTGCTCCTGATACTCCAGCTTTTTGAAATCCTGCGGAAGGTATTTCGCAAAGACTTCTTCGGAACTGCCGAGCTCATCTTTAAAATATTCATAGAGAAATTTCAGATAAAGCTGATAAGGCGTAATATTTTGGTTGAGCCATGTTTTGGACTCAATGGTTTCAATATATTTTTCGCTTACATTAACGGCGTCTTTCCAGAGCCGCTCAAATTTTTCTTTTGCAAATTCATAGTCAGCCCTGTTTTTGAGTTCTACATTGAACTCAAGGTTATCCATGAGACCTGCTTCCGTAAAATTGCTTGAGCCTGTTATAACCCTTCCTGCATCTCTGTCGCCCGCTGTAAAGGTCATAATATAGAGCTTGGCATGGATGTTTTGCGAAGGGTACGCCCTTATCTCAAGCTTCTTACTTCGTATCCAGTCTATGAACTTCACAACCCCGTCTTCAACCCTGCGGTTGTCTTCGGAATCCTCCATCTCTTTTTCTACTAACCCTTCAATTGCCTGTTTTGTTTCATAATGAGAAAATTTAAGGGTTTGCTGATTTTCCTGCGCGGCGGCTTTCAACAAATCATAGGTCTGCCTGTTTGTGCTGATACCGATTAGGATTCTGACTTTTTCCGTGCTTTCAAGCGATTTATAAATGGCATGGAATCCGCTCGTATAGAAATATCCTACAAGGCAGTCAAATAATCTTGTGTCTTTAATCAGAACCTCAAACCTTTGTTTAAGGCTCTGACCGCTTTCGTTGGTTATAAAAGTGAGGTCAATATTGTTCATGTGTCATATATTTCAAGACATTAACAGCATAATTCATCTATAATTCGTAACCTGTATATGTATCCCGAAGTCCTTTTCTTTGAGTTTTGCGATAATCTCCTGCAGGTCGTCTATCTTTTTAGCCTTAACGCGAACCTGATCTTTCTGTATCTCCGCGTTCACCTTGAGCTTCATATCTTTTATGAGCTTTACCATCTCCTTGGCCTTTTCCTGCGGAATGCCCTGCTGAAGGGTTATAAGTTGACGGACGGTATTTCCGGCAGCCTGCTCTATCTTGCCGTAATCCAACGCCTTGAGGGAAACCCCTCTTTTAACGAGCTTAGATTGCAGTATATCGATAACGTTTTTCAGTTTAAGCTCGTCGTCCGATATTAAAGTAATGATTCCCTTGCCCTTATCCAGTTCGATGCTGCTCTTGCTCCCTTTGAAATCGAACCTCTGGCCTATCTCCTTCACTGCCTGATCTACCGCGTTCAATACCTCCTGCATGTTCACTTCGCATACGACATCAAAAGAATGCTCATCAGCCATGATAACCTCCTCGTTTATTGCTCCAGCTTCTGCGCCTTTACCGATAAATAATAAGCCGCCATCAAAATAATGACGACAACCGCGCTCAATCCGATCTCATACAATTTCTCCACAGGCACGTGTTCCATAAACGACGTCTGGGCTTCAATCAGAAGAATCCTCCTCACCGCCGCTATTATGCCTATGGCGAGAAACGGTCCGAGTATGAATTTCTGCTTTTTCAGAAACCTTATGACCGTCCAAAGCAGTTCAAGTATTATCAACGCAAGAAGCACGTCGTTTACAAGATGGATCATGGAGTCGCGGGACGGATGCAATACATTTAACGTGGCATAATAAAATATAAAGGCGCAAGCGACAAGCAAAAGGGCCGCGGCCGCCACATGAAACGCAATATCGACGGCTATAAGCCCCTTACGAAGTTTTTCGGTCAGATAATGCTGCTCCATGACTCACTCCTCCTTTGTTTGCAGACGGGACAAAGTTCCATGGAAAATTATATCATATAAGGCATAACATTTTGGCTAAAAAAGCCCTGAAATTGCTATAATTAAACATGCGCGGCTTGCTCGAAAAGTTCAAACGCCTTAAACTGAACCTAAGCATTAAGCTCATCATAGGCTGTAGCCTGACCCTGATCATAGCCCTCGGCATATCCTTCAGCGTCATTGCCCACCGTCAGGAAAAACTCATTATGGGACAGGTCGAAAACAAGGCGCGGGCGATATTCAAACAGATCATCATCACACGGAAATGGATCGCCGACCACGGAGGCGTATTCGTAGAAAAACTGCCGTGGGTGAAACCCACAACATACATACCCGATTCGGAAATAACGGACGTAAGCGGCAAGCGGTATATCAAAGAAACACCGGCTATGGTGACAAAACAGCTTTCGCTGTACGCAAAGGATAGGGAATCTTACTGGTTTCATATAACGAGCCTGAAACTTACCAATCCGGAAAATGCCCCTGACGGGTTCGAAAAAAACGCCCTGCTCCAATTCGAAAAAAATTCGATGAAAGAACTCATCTCCGTCGAGACCATCGAAAATTCCAAATACCTGCGATACATCTCGCCCCTCTATGTCGAGGAGGCGTGCCTTAAGTGCCACGCGAAGCAGGGGTATAAGGTCGGAGACATAAGGGGCGCCATAAGCGTAACAATCCCTATGGACATAACATTCGCGGAGATCTCAAAAAACAGGAAAGACCTGTTTATCGCGGCCGTCATTGCCGTCCTGTCGCTTATGACCGCCATGCTTTTGATGATGAAAAAAATAGTCCTTACGCCTATGAAAAAATTGAAATCTTCCATAGACGACTTCTCCGAAGGCAGATATTCGCAGGACAAAATGATCGGGACGGGCGATGAATTCGAAGACCTTTGCCGCGCGTTTTCGGATATGGCAGGCGCTCTTACCAAATACCACGACTGCCTGAACGACAAGATCAAAGAAGCGACGGCAGGGCTTGAGGAAACGAACAGAAGGCTCATCGAATCGAACCGCCTTCTCAACGAGGCGAACATCAGGAAATCGGACTTCATAGCGAGGTCATCCCACGAATTAAGGACTCCCTTAACATCCATTAAAGGGGCAATGGATTACATATCGGCAAAATTATCTTCCTTCCTTCAGCACAACCCTGAAAAAACATCTCTCGACGACCTCCATATATTTTTCGAAGTGATAAAAAAGAACTCCGACAGGTTGATACGCATGGTAAACGACATGCTGGATATCGAGCGGATAGAGATGGGGACGTCGGAACTGCATTTTACAAACGCCAACCTTTCATATATCATCGCAGAGGCGCTCGCTTATTTTCAGATACACGCGGATGAAAAGGGCATATGGTTAAACGCGCATATACCCGACAATCTTACGGTCTGCGTCGACGAGGACAGAATAAAACAGGTTTTAATAAACCTTATGGCCAATGCCCTTAAATTCTCTCCTGATGGAGCGGAAATAATGATATTCGCGTACCATGAAAAAAAATCGGTAGTGGTTGAGGTATGGGACGACGGGCCGGGCATCTCTCTGTCGGAACATGAAAAGGTGTTTGAAAAATTCTACAAAAACAGTAAGAGGGAAGGCACCGGGCTCGGTCTTGCCATATCCAAGAGCATAATAGACGCCCATCACGGCATAATAGGAGTCAACAGCGACGGCAGCAACGGAAGCTGTTTTTACTTCAAGCTTCCTTACACAGACTGCAAGACCGATACATCATGCAAGGAGCATATAGAGCAAATAGCGCAGCAGCACAAACTGCTCGAAATAACAAAGAAGATAACGTCGCCGTGCTGAGATCATGAGCAATAAAATACTTGTCATCGACGATGATACCGACATCCTGAAGGTGCTGAAGGCGAACCTCGAACTCCATAAATTCGATGTGGCTACGGCGGCTTCCTGGTCCGAGGGGCAAAAGGCGATTGCCCTTAACAAACCCGATGTTTTAATACTCGATCTTATGCTTCCCGACGGCGACGGGATCGATATATGCCGAACACTGAGAGTGCAGTATCCCGCGCTGCCCATAATCATGCTTACGGCAAAAGATAAGATCTCGGACAAGGTAATAGGCCTCGAAAGCGGAGCGGACGATTATGTGGTAAAGCCCTTTGAAACTCTGGAATTGATCGCCCGGATTAAGGCATGTCTGAGAAGGACAAAAACCGCTGCCGAGGAGCAAATAACCATAGGCGACCTGAGCATCGATTGCAAACGCAGAGTCGTAAGGATTAAAAATAGAGAGATAATCCTCACGCCCAAGGAATACGACCTTCTGAGCCTTTTAGTCGAGAACAGGGGCTCTGTAGTAGGCAGGGAGCAGATAAAAAAACACCTCTGGAAGGAATCGAAGATATACTCTTGGAGCAGGGTTATCGATGTACATATCCAGCACCTGCGGCAGAAAATAGAAACGAACCCGGCGGAGCCGGAATATATAATCACAATATCGGGAATAGGATATAAATTCAGACCGGAATAGAAACGCTTATGAGAATCTCCATCAATAAAACGGCATTATTCATATCGATCATTGTTTCTATCTTAATTTACGGCTGCGGCGATAAAGAAATCCCCAAAAAGGTCAGTCTCCACAAGCGTTCCGCTGTTAATAAAAACGCCGCGAGGTCTTCCGAAGCCGGTACGCTTAAATTCGGCTTTGACCTGAGGCTCGGCCCAAAAGACGACGTAAAGATATATCTGCCTTTTCTGCGTTATCTCGAACAAAATACAGGAAATAAGTTTGCGCTGAGATTCACGGAGAAATACGAAGACACCGTTGAGAATTTAGGAAAGGGCGTCATTCATTTCGCAGCGCTGGGACCCGTCAATTGTGTTATTGCAAAAAACAGATACGGCACGGGATGCCTTGTTATGGGTCTTAATAATGAAGGGAAACCGGAATATCGGTCGGTTATATTTACACGAATAGACAGCCCTCTCGGAAGTTTAAAAGACTTAAGAGGAAAGACGTTTGCCTTCGGGGACAGATTTTCAACTCAGGGTCATATTATTCCCCGCAAGATGCTTGAAGATTCGGGAGTCGCCGTGGAGAATTTAAAAAGTTATGCGTTCACGGGCTCGCATGTAAACGCCGCAAAGGCGGTTTTAAATAGAGAATACGACGCCGGCGCCATGCAGGACAATCTGGCAAGACGACTCGTGGCCGAAGGAAAAATTAAGATTATTGCCGTTTCAAAACCCTACCCGAGCAGTCTGATATGTTTTAACAAAGATGTTGACCCTGCTGTTTTAAAAGCAGTTAAAGTTGTCCTCCTTTCTTTTAAGCCGAAAGGCAAACACGCGGCGATGCTTGTAGACTGGGATAAAACAGAGATGCCTAACGGCTTTACGGAATACGGCAAGGCGGGCTTAAAAGAGATAGAGCAGCTTGTTAAAAAATACGGCCTGATCGAAAATAAAGGACGCTGATGAAGCTCTGGGTAAAAGTAGCGTTTCTTAACGTTTTCATAGTAGTAAGCCTCGGCATGTTAATCGGTTTCGCCACAAGAGACGTTGTAACAAGCTCCATGAGGGCGGAACTGACACGACAGGCCGAATCCGTTGCGGGAAACCTTTCGGACAGGATCGCCGACTCCATACTCCTTGACGATCTATATAAAACTCAAGAGGCCATAAAAGATGTCATGGAAAAAGAGAAGGACATAGAATATATTTTTGTTACGGATAAAAATGGAAATCTTTTTGCTCATACATTCACAAACGGTTATCCGCCCGATATATTGCAATGGAATTCTTTGAAAAATCCGCCTGAAAGAATGGGAATTCACGGGGCGGAACAGAATTCCATTCATGCGATTCAGCTTCTCGATACCGAAAAGGGATTTATAAGGGATATCGGCTTAAGGATATTCGGGGGAATGAACCCCGAACTCCATATCGGGATAAAAGAAGAACGGATTGAGAAGACTTTAAAAAAAATGAGAAACCTTATAATAACCCTTACCGTATTAGTTACCTTCGTAGGCTCGGCTCTTTCATGTTCTTTAAGCAGGCTTATAACAAAGCCTCTCTATAAGCTTATGGATTTCACCCATACGCTTTCGCGGGGGGAATTCGGAAGCCAGATGGATATAAAAACTAAGGACGAGGTCGGGGAACTCTCCCGTACGTTCAATAATCTATCTTATGAACTCGATGAATACAGAAAGAAAATGGAAGAATCATACAAACAGATGCTCAGGACAGAAAAGATGAGCGCGCTCGGAGGGCTTTCGGCAGGACTCGCGCATGAAATCCGGAATCCTTTAACCTCCATTAAAGTATTGTTTCAAACTTTTAAAGACAATCCGTCCCTTACAAAGGAAGATATGACGGTGGTTCTCTCTGCGGTAGAACAGATGGACGACCTTTTAACGAGATTCCTCAGGTTTGCAAGAAGCGATGAGTTTCACCTCTCGGATGTATATATCAATTCCCTGATAAAGCAGGTCTTGAACCTTGCGCGTTTCCAGATTAAAAACCGGTCTATTGAAGTCAATCTTAATCTCACAAAACTTCCGCCGGTGAAAGCCGACATGACCATGATAGAACAGGCCTTGCTTAATCTCGTCCTTAATGCCGTAGAGGCTATGCCCGAAGGCGGCACGCTCTCAGTATCGAGCAAGGTGCAGGAAGGCAATGCCTTTATATCCGTCGCCGACACAGGCACAGGCATTCCGGAAGACATTAAGGACAAAATATTCGACCCGTTCTTTACTACCAAAGGCGACGGCACAGGCCTCGGGCTCAGTATTGTGTATAATATCGCTAATCTTCATAATGGAGAGATAGATTTTAAAAGCAATGGAGAAGGGACGATTTTTAATCTGAAAATTCCGGTGAAACATACATGAATAAAATATTAGTCGTCGATGATCAGAAAACAGTCTGCTATTCGATCCGGCGCATGCTCCAATCCGAAGGCTACGATGTCCTTACATCCGAAAACGGCATTGACGCGCTCGCAATTATCAACGATAAAAAACCTGATCTCGTCATCATGGACGTAAGAATGCCTGAAATGGACGGCATCGAAGTTTTGGAAAAGATAAAAATATCCCATCCGAAAATTCAGGTGATAATGATGACGGCATTCAGCACCACCGAGAAGGCGATTCATGCCATGAAGCTCGGAGCGTACGACTATATTACAAAGCCGTTCGACAATGACGAACTGCTCATAAGAGTAAAAGAAGCTATTAAGGCAAGAGAACTGATAAAAGAAGTTGTTGCCTTTGACGGGACTGAAGATTATGAAGGCGAAAAGATCGTCGGCAAAAGTCCGGCGATGCTTAATGTCTACAAGCAGATAGGCAAAGTATCGCCTACCGGCGCGACAGTCCTCATAAGGGGAGAAAGCGGCTCCGGCAAGGAGCTTGCAGCAAGAGCAATCTATCATTACAGCAGCAGGGCGACAAAACCGTTTCTTGCGATAAATTGCGCGGCCATACCCGAACATCTGCTTGAGAGCGAGCTTTTCGGATATGAGCGGGGAGCCTTTACAGGCGCCGATTTTAAGAGGATAGGAAAGTTTGAGCAGTGCGACGGCGGAACCATCTTTCTTGATGAAATCGGCGATATGTCTCTCGGTCTTCAGGCAAAACTTCTAAGAATTTTACAGGACGGCGCATTTGAGAGGCTCGGCGGCTCGGAGACGATAAAAACCGACGTGAGAATAGTAACGGCAACCAATAAGCATCTTGAGGATATGATAAAGGAAGGGCTTTTCAGGGAGGACCTGTATTACAGGCTGAATGTTGTAAGTATCAGCCTGCCGCCGTTAAGGGAGAGGAAAGAGGATATTAAAGAACTCGCAGCCTATTTTATCAAAAAATTTAACAGGAAACTCGACAAAAATATTAAAGGCATAACTCAAGAGGCATTGGAAAGGCTTGAAAATTATTCATGGCCCGGCAATGTCAGAGAGCTTGAAAACGCGATTCAGAAGGCAATGGTATTCTGCAGCAGCGATTATCTCTCTCCCGAATGCTGTGAAACCCTGAATTTACAGGGAATCGGAGGCTGTGCCTCCGTAGGGAATGCCATAAAAAACCTTGTCGATCTGGCTTTTAAAGACAACTGTAACGAGAGATTTCAGGACATAGTATGCAAGCTTGAAAAATCCATGGTTCAAAAAGCATTGGAACTTACCAAGAGAAATCAGGTTCAGGCAGCAAAGCTTCTTGGAATATCGAGGAATACATTGAGGAAAAAGCTGGAAGAATATCTTTCATAGCCTTCTGTTCAACCTCTGCACATCTGCGCTATCTTTGAACACCATCCCAAAATAAATATCTTTAATTATCAATTAATTCTTGCCGGCATAATGCTTGCTTTTATCTTTTCAAAATCTTTTTGAAAGGAGGGGCAATTATGTCTAAAAAGTATGCATTGCTTGTTGACCTGAGAAGGTGCGTAGGCTGCACATCCTGTCAGGTAAGCTGCAAAATGGAAAATGCAGTGCCGATAGGGCAGTTCAGGTCAAAGGTGGATATTGCCGATACCGGCGAATATCCGAAACCCAAGAGGTATTTTTTCCCGAAGATCTGTAACCAGTGCGACGAAGCGCCGTGTATTATGCCGTGTCCTGTAAAGGGGGCTACTTACAAGAGGGAGGACGGTGTCGTAATGGTGAACAGGGATCTGTGCATCGGCTGCGGAAGGTGTGTAGGCGCATGTCCTTACGGCGCGAGATTCATGCATCCGCATATCCCTGTGAAAAACGACCCGAAACCTTATGCTAAAAATGTCCATGAGGTTGCGGGGAAGAAGGCAAAGGATTTAAGGGTTGTAGACAAATGCGATTATTGCAGCCACAGGCTCGCAGAGGGCATTGAAGAACCTGCATGCGTGAGAAACTGCGTTGGAAAGGCAAGGACTTTTGGTGATTTAAACGATTCCGACAGCTCGGTCTCGAAGCTCAAGGCGTCTGTAAAAACAACATATTGGCATCCTGAATACGGCACAAAGCCGAGGACCGTTTTCATCGCGCCCGATGAAAAGGTCTTTTCAGCGGCCGATAGCCAGATAAATAAATAGGAGGTGAGAATATGCAGGTATCGAGAAGGGTATTTTTAAAATATGCCGGAGCGCTTAGCGGACTGGCAGCTTTAAACAAAACAGGGCTTGTGTCTTTAAAACATCTTTCCCCTGCCGAGGCTGAAGCGATGCAGACTTCGATGGGGAAATATGAAGTCAAATACACTGCCGACGCCATGTGCCCTGCTGAATGCGGCATGGAGATGTGGGTAAAGGACGGGAAGATCGCGAAGATTTACGGCAACAAGGCAGTACCCATGAACGACGGTATTGCATGCGCTAAAGGCGCTTCGGGGCAGCAGCTCGTTTATTCGCCTTACAGGCTCAAATATCCGATGATAAGGGTCGGCGAAAGAGGCTCCGGTAAATTCAAACGCGTAACATGGGATGAGGCGATAGATCATATTGGCCTGAAACTAACAGACATTAAAAAGAAATACGGCGCGGAATCGGTCATTATGGACTGCGGTGATGTTACAGACAGAGACCAGTATTACAGGCTTTTCTTCGCATATGGAACGCCTAATACCACAGAGCACGGAGCTATATGCGATGTTCCGAGAAGGCATGGGCCAAGGCTCATGGTCGGAGGCAAAAGGTGGGAGCCGGACATTATGAGGCCCCAGCTTGTAAGGCAGTCTGATGGTTCTCTGAAAAAGGACTACACCTATAAGTCAAAACTGATTGTTTACAATGGGTGGAATCCATTCGTAGCGACAAGGATATTCTATGAAAACAGGGGAACTGTTGGAGCAAAGGTTGAAAATGGATGTAAGGTGGTAGTCATTGATCCAAGTTACTCCAACACCGCAACTGCTGCGGATATGTGGCTTGCTCCGAGGGCCGGAACAGACGGCGACCTCTTTGGCGCGATGCTTAGATACATCCTTGAGAACGACAACCAGAATGATCCCAACAAGAAATATATTGACTGGAGCTTTAAGAAATACTCTACCGGCTGGGATGACTTTGAGGCGGCATTCAAGTCCTGGTGGGGGAAGAAAGACCCGATAAACGGCCTGAGCTACTTCAGTCTTGACTGGACAGCGGACAGGACAGGCCTGAGCAAAGCGCAAATTGAAGAACTCTCTCATCTCTTCGGTATCACCAAGCCTGCGGCGCTTGTATGGGGAATGCAGTCTCCGGGACACCACTATAACGGCTACTGCGCCTCCATCATTGGCGTGGCGCTGAACGTGATAACCGGAAACTTTGATGCTCCCGGCGGCGTTATAGACTGCGAGCTTGTAAAGGCGGACAAGGGCGGCTCTGCAACAGGGAAGCAGTTCAAAAAGAAAAAGGTCAAAAGGAATATTGACGGCAAAGAGGTCGAAGGCGAGGTGGAACACCTGCACATGGACCTCTTCGGCAGCAAATATCCTGCAGCATGGGATGATGCTGTTGCGGATTACCCCAATGCCTTTAAAGAAGGTGTTGACGTCAGATATGGTCCGTTCAGAGGACATCACTATCCTATCAAGGCGTACATCCTAAGGACAGGCAACACAGTACTCACAGGTTCAGCGCCATGGAAATGGAAAGACGCTATTTTGGCAAAGGACGCAAAAGGCAATTACAAGCTTGAGCTTAATGTGTTCATAGACACTCTCAATCTTGAAAGCGCCTTATATGCAGATGTAATTCTGCCAGAGGCGAGTTATGCGGAAAGACAGAGCCTGAGCGATATCTATCCTTCTCATCAGGTGATATACAACAGGGATGCGGTAATCAAGCCGCTCCACGAGTGTAAGAAACCAACTGATATAATGAATATGCTCGCAAAGAAACTGAACGAGCTTGGAGACTCTGACCTGAAGGCGGCCGATTTCTGGGAGAAGTATAAGTCAGAGGAGGATTTTGTCAACGAGATGCTTGCGCCGGCGCCGGGAAGGGTTAATGTGGGAACTCCTCTGCCGTACCCGAAATATCCCGAAGGCTATAAGCTCATCGGCACTCCCGATTCGCTTGAAAAGGGTGAAGTTACAATTGACAATGCCAAGAAAGTTGTAAAAGGTAAATCTGTAACCGTTGAGTGGCTGAGAAATAATCACGGCGTTGCTATCTGGCCCATGAGCTGGAGGAGATACAAGAAGCACAATGCGGATGAGCCTAACAAGGCATTTCCGAACACGTCCACAAAACTCATCGAATTTAAGTTCGACTGGAAAGACGGCGGAAAGCGCTATGGAGGCTACAAGTCTTATAACGAGAAGATAGAGAAGGCAGGCGGTGAAGTGCCCCTCGGATTGAAAGAGATAGGCTTTACCAAGTTTCCTGAGACCTTCTTCTGGTTTGAGACAAAGTGGAATCCGCATACAAACCCCGAGTATAAGAAATACGCAAAGGACTATCCGTTCCAGCTCATCTGCGGACGCGTCCATCACTCAATGAGCGGCACTCAGATGATTCCATGGCTCGGTGAAATCAAGACAGAAGGGACATGGCAGCCCATGAACAAGGAATTTGAGGCGGATGTTCCCGAGGCGATGCCGATGGGTGATGAGCCTATGAAATCCATGAAGAAAAAATTCAAGGCGAATACCTATTCTGTCGGCTCAATATGGATGAACACGGATGACGCAAAAAAGCTTGGGCTTAAGAGCGGTGATCTGGCGGTTGTCGAAAACCCTCTTAAGAAATCTACAAAAGGCAAGGTGTTTGTATCAGGAGGCATAAGGCCGGGCATTATCAAGATAGGCTTTGCAACAGGCGGACGGTTCAGTCCCGGAATGGGACCTGCGTACAAGTCAAAAGATTATACGCCGAGCCACAACGACCTCGTAGACCCTGATGTATTAAGCCCGATAATGGGATTCCCCGGATATGCGGACATGATCGTTAAAGTAAAAAAGGCGTAAAAAAACGCGAGATAGGCAGGAAGGGGCAAGGGATTTGTTAATACCTTGCCCCTTTCCCGATAAGGAGATGACATGATAAACGCATTAAAAGATGAACTTTCTCTATATAACCTTTTGAGGCAGATATTTCTGAAAGAGCCTTCTAAATATCTGATTCACGACATGAACAAAATTGAACTTACATCCGGAAATCAGGAAAACTCCGAAACAAAAGGACCCGGTGAGGACATGGCGGGATACGGGCTGAGATTCATGGTTGAGGCGATAAGAAAAAATGAGAACAACCTGAATGAATGGATCGAAGATCTTGCCATTGAATATGCCCGTCTGTTTATAGGCCCCCAAAACCCGCCTGCCGTGCCTTACGCGTCCTTTTATCTTTCCGAATCGCATTCATTAATGACCGATGAAACCATAGATGTCAGAAAACAGTATCTTGAAGCGGGCATGGCAGTCAAAGAACTTTACAGTATCCCGGACGATCATATCGGCATAGAACTTGAATTCATCTATTATCTCACGCAAAAAACAATAGAACTATTCGAGCAGGAACAACGCGACGAGGCGGCAAGGCTCTTCGAGATAAGGGGCAACTTCTTGAGCAACCACATGGCTCAATGGGTTCCTCTTTTTGTAGAAAGGATATTAAATTCAACCGGTGAGGATTTCTACAAAGGCGCCGCATACATGCTCAGAGGGGCGGTCGAGCTTTAAAGAGGCAGCGCGTCTTTAGAAAAAATGGGATAGATGCCCAACACCCCTTCCATATCCTGTATTTTCTTCGTGGTTCGGGCAAGCACATGTATGTCGTCCGTATCAAGGGCTAAGACTATCTGATTGCTCATTATGCCGTGAACGCTGATATGTGACATGGCTTCAAATACCCTCAGCAGGGTATCGTGAAATCCCTCTTTCACCTGAACTATCATGTTTATGATTTCCATCCGGAACATTCGCCTTTATTGTGTATTGAGCGGCAGCATATCTTTTACTTCCTCATCGCTGCCTTCAAGGCTGTAATAGGCGAGATACACGCTCCTGACGCCGTCTATATCCCTTAATGAATCCAATATCTTTTTTATCTCGCCTACGGTTTCCCTTTCGACGAGAAAGACCACTTTTTCGCCTTTCATATCCGTAACTTCTATGCTCCTCGTCTTCAATTCCTCCGATACTTTTTCCGCATCGCCCGCCTGATTCGCCTCTATAAATCCGCTCGCAACTACCATTTCATCCTCCTATTTTCATTTTTATGAGTTTGCCTTTTGTCCCGCACCCTTCCACGCACCTGCCGCAATAAATGCAGTTCGTATCCCTCAGCCCCGGCCCGTCGATATGCCGCGCGATTTTAACGCCCATATAGCACATCTGCTCGCAAAGATTGCACTCTCCGCACTGTCCCTCTGCAAATTTAAGCTTGAGAAGGCTTACTTTATTGAAAAGCCCGTATGTCTTGCCTACCGGGCATAAAACCCTGCACCAAAGCCTCGGGAAAAAATATTCGAGACCGAGCAGAAAAATTATAACGCCCGCCGAATAGAAAAACACCGCCGGTTCTATGGGCAGATTCATTGCAAAAAAAACTCCTCCGGTCAGCATTCTGAAAAAATTAGTAAGGTGGGAAATATAGTTTGTAAAAAACGGTATGTTCAATAACGCGGATAGGCCTAGGAACACGGCTGCGATAATGTATCCGATCTTCGGCGAAATCTTTTTTGCCCTGTCGCCCATCGCCCCCTGCTTATCGCCTCTTACTTTATCCGTCATCTCATAAAGAAAATCCATGGGACAGATCCATCCGCAAAACGCCCTGCCGAAAATAAGATATATACCGATTATCGGGAGCACGGCCATGAGAGCGGTTGCACTAAAATCCATCGATGCGATAAGGCTTTCGAAATATGCAAAGATATCCATAAACTTCACAAACCACACCGCAAGCGAGCCTGTAAGCCCGCCGACAAGGATTTTCACTCTCAGGAACTGGAGGAGAAATAACGCGATCACACCGAACATTACAAACCGCCTGAGCTTGGATAACTTTTTATCTATATTCACGTTCCACCAGCCTTCCCCTCGCCATAATCTGCGGGAGATTCTGCCCGTAA
>MHDU01000013.1 GCA_001803635.1 Nitrospirae bacterium GWB2_47_37
AATGGAGGAGTGGCCGAGCGGTTGAAGGCGACAGTCTTGAAAATTGTTGTAGGGGTAACTCTACCGTGAGTTCGAATCTCACCTCCTCCGCCATTCATTCTTTGTAAATCAAACAGTTTCATTCATTCCCCGCATTTCACCGCATGGAGTAAAATATATGCTATCATATGAGAAATTAAGCGGGAAAACTTAGATGAAATTTATAATTCAACCGGAAAGATTTCCTGCCGACTTTATGTTTCAGTTGAATGATACAGAATTCGACAACTTGAAATCACAAATTATGACTTCAAGTTGTGGCGGGCAGAGGGAAAAGGAAGATGAGTAACCATGCCGAAAACAAACGGTTCGATGAATATAGGTTTCCAATATGCCGCTTTCGCTGAATGAAATAAAAGATCGTGCGCTCGCTTTTTCGCGCGAGTGGGAAGGCGAACGCGCCGAACGCGCCGAGGCTCAAACCTTCTGGAACGAGTTTTTCAATGTCTTCGGCGTGTCCCTTCTCGCCGACACCGCCGCCCTTGAGCGGCAGATTGATGAAATGGTCGATAAACTCTATGGCCTCACGCCGGATGAGATTGAGATTGTGGAGGGGACTAATTAATCATAGCTATGATTACGCGAGTAACAAAAATTAAAGATTGCCCATCGTTTGTCGATTTTAGACCCGACGCAGATCTGCCGGAGTTTAAGAAATACAATCTCATCTACGGATGGAATGGTTCAGGTAAAACGTCATTTTCTCGTGTATTGCGCTCTTTTGAATTAGGTGAAAACTATTACACATATCCTGAAAGGGTCCCGGAATTTGAGTTTAAGCTCAAAAATGGAAACTCAATTGACCAAAGCGACTTGACCTCTTTTCCAAATATCCGAGTTTTTAACAAAGATTTTATTGAGGATAGCGTTTTTGGCACCGGCGGCCCCAAGCCAATTTTCTTTCTTGGAAAAAAAAGCAGAGAGGATAAGGAAACAATTACAGAAACAGAAGGCGAGCTACAGGTTTTAATAAAGGAGAGAGATTCAAAAAAAACATTGCTTGAAAAATCAAAAACAAGCAAGGACAAGCTTCTTTCGCAAAAAGCCCAGGACATTAAAAATACGCTTACGACAGCAAGATTTGATAAGTATAGAAATTATTATCGTCCCACCCTTGAAGAAATAATTAGTAATAAGACCGAGGAGCTTAAAACCCCCGATAATTTCAAGTTGGATGAAAATCGTCTTGCATATCTTCAAAAGGCTATTCAGCAAACAACTAAACAGCCGATCAGCCCCTTAGCCGCGCCAAATTTTGATATATCCGACATTATGATGGAAGCAAAAGAGCTTTTACAGAAAACAGCTGCATCACAAATAATTGAAGCGCTGAAATCAGACGAACCATTAGGTAAATGGGTTGAACACGGCATTACAATTCATAAGGAGCGAGAATTAGCAATCTGTGCCTTTTGCAATCAAACTATTCCACAAAATCGCCTTTCTGACTTGGAAAATCATTTCAACCAAGATTATCAAAATCTTATTGAGGGTGTGAGGCAGCTAAAAGAAAAATGCAGCACAAGAAAAATTGCAATTAATTTCCCCGACGCTTCTAACTTTTATGAGGATATGACAAGCGAGTATCTGAATAAGAAGAAAGAAGCGGACGACTTGATAGAGATTTTCAATAAAAGAGTGGATTCTGTTATTTCCATTCTTGAGCAGAAGGAGCAAAAACCCTTTTCGCACCTTAACTATGAAGACTTTACCCCAATTGATGCAAAGCCCCTACAAGAAATCGGTCAAATTATTGAGCGTCATAATAACAAATCGAAGCACTTTGGCAGTAAGCTTGATGAAAATAAACACGCACTGGAGATGCATTATATTGCGGAGTTTATTGATACATACAACGAACTGCTTGGAGAAATTAAGACGCTTGATAGCGATCATTCGGGTTTGGTAAAAACAATTACTGAAAAAGAACAAAAAATCCGTGGGCTCAAAGAGAAACTTATAAGTCATCATATACCTGCTCAACAAATTAACAAAGACCTTGAGCAATTTTTAGGGAGAAGCGATATTCGACTCACCGCCACAGATGAACAAGAGGGATATCAAATTACCCGCAATGGAGAAATCGCAAAAGGTTTGAGCGAAGGAGAAAAAACAGCGCTGGCTATCGTGTACTTTCTCACAAAAATAAACGAGGAAGGATTTGATCTAAAAAATGGTGTCATCGTTATTGACGATCCTGTATCCAGCCTTGATTCAAACGCAATTTTCCAAGCATTCGGATTTATTAAAGAATCGATCAAGGGCGCTGGCCAGATATTTATACTTACTCACCATTTTGATTTCTTTAGGCAGGTTAAAAATTGGTTTTCTCACTATAATAAGAATGACCGTGAATATTTTATGCTGATATGCAGAGAAGAAAACTCAATCAGAAAATCAGCCATAATCAAAATTGATAAACTGCTTATTGATTACGAATCAGAGTATCACTTTTTATTTAGCGTTTTATACAAATTTATCAAGAAGCAAGAGGAGCATCTTGAAGAAATGTATCCGCTTCCAAATATTGCGCGTAAATTTTTAGAAAACTTTTTGGCTTTTAGGGTACCGATAATGCTTGGACGGAGAGGAGCAGAACCAGCTTTATTTAATAGACTCGAAAAGATAGATTTTGACTTGAAGAAAAAAGCGCGAATTCATAGATTTATTGAAACTCATTCGCATCCGAGATACGAATCAGGAGTGCAGGATTTCGATATGACAATTTTAGGAGAAACCCCGGTCATATTGAATGATTTACTTGAGTTGGTGGAACACGAAGACAAGAAACACTATGATTTTTTGGTAGAAAGTGTTACAACAAACTAATTAAGTGGTTCAACCTGCGGTGGTTCAACCTGCGGGGTCAGACACCGAAATCGACATTTAGAAATTATGCCTTCCGCTAAGCGGCGGGAAGGCGGATTAAAAAGATTATTGCCGGGGAATGCTCAAACGTCGATCTTATACCCTAATTTCTCGATACTCTCTTTCGTTATTTTCAAGATATCGTTCTCAAGTATTTTCGAGTCGTCGAAATCGACCGTAATCTTTCCGCTTTCGGTTTCTATGGAATTCACGCCTTCCATCCTGCCGATAAATCTCCTCAATGCGAGAGAGCACTCTTCGCAAAATTCTTTCTGCACGCCTATTGAAACTTTTCCCATTTCAATCCTCCTCTTTAAACGCCATCTGCACGAGTCGTATCCTCTTCGCGAGTTCGCGCACCGCATCGTTCAGCGACATTCCCTTGTCCGTCAGATCTCTCACGAGGCTTGCCTTTGCCAGTTCGCTTATCACATGCTCGGTCGGTCCCGATATGTCGCAGATATTCATGCCTTCCTGCATCTGCTGCGTGATGCAGTTTTCTATCTGCTCCGGAGCGAATTTTTTCGCAAGCTCCCGTATTTCGCTCACATGTATTTTCTGTTTTTCCATGAGGGTCCTTTTCTAAATTAATAACATAAAAGAAATTCGTTTGCAATGAGACGACAAAAAAATTTCATCGGAAATTTGTGCGTGATATGTTGCCGGAGTCGCAGAAGAATTTTTTTTGGCGGGAGCGTGTGGGAATCGAACCCACCCTGCCGCCTTTTGGGCGGCAACACCGGATTTGAAGTCCGGGAGGGACACCAGAACCCTATGCGCTCCCATGCCTACATAATACTTGATTTGCGGGAATGAAAGCAACTTGCATGTTTTCATCATATCGTCGTTTGCCCTTCTATTAATATTATCGTTACGTTAAATTAATATGCCGTTTAAAAAAAAATTATAAATTTTGCGATAAATTTTCTTGAAGTTTTTGAAATTAATGTGTATTATGTATAAAATATAAAAAATCCATAAGGAGGATTAAAAATGGCAACAGCAAAGAAAGCAGCTCCGAAGAAAGCAGCTCCGAAGAAAGCGGCGGTAAAGAAAGCAGCGCCGAAGAAGGCAGCTCCGAAGAAAGCGGCGGTAAAGAAGGCAGCGCCGAAGAAGGCTGCGGCAAAGAAAGCCGCAAAGAAATAATTTATATAGATGATGCTTTGCAAAAGAGAGGCTCCGCGCATCGCGCGGAGCCTCTCTTTTGTTCTTCGATTTCTTGCCTAATGTCCTGTTCAAATGGTATTTTAAAAAGTGAACCTTTCTTCCTTCCAAAGACCAAGCCGTTACATAAACAGCGAGCTTAATTCATACCGGAAAGATTTTTATGAAAAGAGAATCTCCGGAGATGTGCGTATCGCGCTGTGTTTCCCGGACACGTATGAAGTGGGGATGTCGCACCTCGGATTGAAAATTCTTTACGACATAATAAATATCTCGCCTCATGCATCCGCCGAAAGGGTATTCTCTCCGTGGACGGATCTCGAAGAACATATGAAGAGAGACGGCATCCTTCTTTCCTCGCTCGAATCGGATACGCCGCTCAAGGAATTCGATATTGTCGGTTTCAGCCTGCAGTACGAACTTTCATATACGACCGTTCTGAATATGCTTCATCTCGGCGGCATTCCCTTGCGCTCGGAAGAGAGGGCGGGTTCCGGGAAATTCGTTCCGCTTGTCATAGCGGGAGGACCGTGCACTGTCAATCCGGCGCCCATGTCCGAATTCATAGACATATTTCTTATAGGCGACGGAGAGGACGCGATGCCGGAATTGATCGATGCGGCGGGACGCTGGAAATCGGGCGGCGACGGCAAAAGGGAGTCTTTAATCGCGGAGATTTCAAGGCTGAAAGGTTTTTACGTCCCGATGCTTCATGGGAAGGAATCCGTGATAAGCAGAAGGTTTGTCCATAATCTCGATAATGCCCATTATCCGCTTAAGCCTATCGTGCCGTATACATCCATTGTTCACGACAGGGTAAATATAGAGGTCTCGCGCGGATGCACGATGGGATGCAGATTTTGTCAGGCGGGAATGATTTACAGGCCGCTCAGGGAGAGGAGTCCGGAGAACGTATTGCGCATTGCCGGAGAGTCGTTGAAAAACACGGGTTACAACGAGGTGTCGTTCACTTCTTTAAGCGCCGGAGATTATACGCATCTCCTTCCGGTGGTGAAGGAGTTCAATAGGAGATTCGGCCCGTCGAGAACGGCATTATCGCTTCCGTCTCTAAGGGTCGGGGCGGTAAACCGCGATGTGTTAAAGGAAATAAAGTCCGTGAGGAAGACCGGTTTTACTATGGCCCCGGAGGCGGCCACGGAGCGATTGAGGGGCGTGATAAACAAGGACTTCAGCGGGGAGGATTACGAGCGGGCCCTCAGGGCGCTTTTTGAAGAGGGGTGGCTCAGCCTCAAGCTTTATTTTATGATAGGCCTTCCGACGGAAACCGATGAGGACATAGAGGCGATTCGTTCGATGGCGATGAAGGCGCTGCATACGGCGAAGAAGAATACGGGGAGATTCGTGAATATAAGCATAACCGTTTCTCCGTTTGTGCCGAAATCTCATACGCCTTTTCAATGGTGCGGCCAGATAAGTCTTGACGAGATAAAGCGCAAACAAAAATATTTGAGGGCCGCGCTCGGAGAAAAAAAATTCAAATACAAAGGACATAACGAAGAGATGACTTTCCTCGAGGCCGTATTCGCGAGAGGGGATGAGAGGTTGTCGCTGCTTATAGAAAAGGCATGGGAGGCCGGTTGCAGATTGGACGGCTGGTCGGAGACGTTCGATTTCAATAAGTGGCTCGTTGCGATGGACAAAACGGGCATTGACGGTTTTGCTTACGCGCGGAGAGTATTCGATAAGAATGAAAGATTGCCGTGGGATAACATAGGCGTCGGAATAAAGAAGGATTTTCTGCTCAGGGAATATGAAAACGCAACGGCATGCTCGATGACCGTCGATTGCAGGAAGGTCTGCACGGCGTGCGGGCTGAAATGCGGTTCAGAGTCGGGAGTCAGGAGTTCGGAGTTTGGAATCGTGGAATTGGAGTCGTTTGATTCAAAACTCGAAACTCAAAATTCAAAACTCGTCAGGATTCGGGTTCAATTCTCAAAGACCGGCAGGCTTCGCTACCTGTCGCATCTCGAACTTGTTGCCGCCGTCTTGAGAGGATTGAGAAGGGCGTCGGTGCCTGTCGATTTCTCTAAAGGGTTCCACCCCTCTCCGAAGGTTTCTTTCGGCCCTCCGTTAAATGTAGGCATAGCGGGTGAGAAAGAATATTTTGATATGGAGGTTTTCAGCCCTTTTGATATAGAATTTTATATGGAGGCAATAAATAATACCATGCCTGACGGGATTAAGATCGGCAGGATGGAGGTAATTTCTAAAGACGCGGCGTCATTGAACAGCTTTATAAAGAGATATGAATATAGGGTCAAAGGCGAACGGTTGACGGCAAACGGCATGGAGGAGAACAAAATTACCTCTCTTATCGTCCGGCGCGACGGGAAGGATACGGATATAGCGCCGTGCGTGGAGCATGTGAGCTTTGACGGCGAGGATAATTCAGCCCGATTGGTCATTGCGGATACTGATGCCGTTAAGGCGAGGGTCGGAGAAGTTTCGGAGGCGGTATTCGGAACGAAGATGACGGAATTGGAATTAACGAGAACTGCCCTTTACGGCATGAATGAAAAAGGATGGATAGAACCGTTATGACAAGTGAAATCGTAATTAACGCTACAAGGGAAGAGAGCAGGGTTGCGCTTCTCGAAGGCGGACAGGTCGTAGAACTGTACATAGAAAGGAAAAGGGACGCGAGCCTTGTCGGCAATATTTATAAAGGCAAGATCATAAAAATACTTCCCGGAATGCAGTCCGCGTTTGTCGATATAGGCCTTGAAAAGGCCGCCTTCCTTTATGTGGCGGACATAATGACCGAAATGGAGGAATATTATACCGCCTTTCTCGATAACGGGACCGAACGGCTCGATCTGTACCCGAAGACTGCGGAAGAACATTTATCAATAGAAGAAGTCATACAGGAAGGTCAGGAGCTTTTTGTTCAGGTATCGAAAGACCCTATAGGCACAAAGGGCGCTCGCGTTACATCGTATATCACCCTGCCCGGCAGGTATGTCGTCCTTATGCCTAATGTGGAACACGTGGGCATATCCAGAAGAATAGAGGACGAGGATACCCGCACGCGGCTTAAGACGATCGCCGCCGAAATAAAGCCCAAGGGTTTCGGGCTTATAGTAAGAACCGTGAGCGAAGACGCCGACATCGATGAGATAAAGCGCGATCTCGAATTTTTACTCCTTCTTTGGGAAAACATACAAGAGAAAAAAGAGAAGGTATCCGCTCCTTGTCTTATTTACAACGACCTCGATCTGGCATTCAGGAGCGTGAGGGATTTTATGAACCATGACGTGGAAAGGCTCATTATAGATTCCCGGGAAGAATACGAGCGCGTAAAAGAATTTGCCGGGGCGTATTTTTCGAAGCTCATCGACAGGATAGAAATGTATGAAGGGAAAGAGCCCATATTCGACGCGTTCGGCATAGAACTCGACATATCGAGGGCGCTGGGCAGGAGGGTGTGGCTTAAATCCGGCGGGTATATCGTTATCGACCAGACGGAGGCGATGACCGTCATAGACGTGAATACCGGGAAATTCGTTGGAAAGGAAAGTCTGGAAGACACGATATTAAAAACTAACCTCGAAGCGGTAAAGGAGATAGCATACCAGGTAAGGCTCAGGAATCTCGGCGGGATAATAATCATAGATTTTATCGATATGGAAAAACTGGAGAACAGGGAAAAGGTCTCAAACGCGTTCGCCGACGCGATGAAGAAAGACAGGGCGAAAAATACCATCTACACTATTTCCGAACTCGGCATCATACAGATGACGAGAAAACGGGTGAGAGAGAGCTTAGGCCGCGTCCTGTGCGAGCAGTGCCCTTACTGCGAGGGCAAGGGGTTCGTCAAATCAGCAAGGACGGTGGCTTATGAGATATTCAGAAAACTGAAGAAGATGAATCTTCCTGCCGACACTGCGGTTATGATAAAGGCCAACCCGTCCGTGGCTGACCTCCTTTCGGACGAGGAGCGGCACGGCATCGAGGAAATAGAGAATGCGTATGACATTAAGGTTATAGTGAAGGGCGACGCTCATCTTCATCAGGAGAATTGCGAAATCACGGTGTTATGATCATACACCCGCCTTATATTGCGTATGACCGTTAAATTCGACAAATTATTAACTATACTCCAAGATATGAAGTCCGTCGTGCTCGCCTTTTCAGGCGGCGTAGACAGCACGTTCCTTCTGAAGGCGGTAAAAGAATCCGGCATACAATCCCTCGCAGTTACGGGATATTCCGAGACAATGCCGGAGAGCGAACTGAGGTTTGCGGAGGAAACGGCGGGATCCATAGGCGCGGCTCACATGGTGATAAAGACCGACGAGATGTTAAACCCGGAATTTACCGGAAATCCGAGAAACAGATGTTTTCATTGCAAGGATGAACTCTTTTCCAAGCTTATGAATATAGCGGATGAAAAAGGTTTTAACCGCGTCATAGACGGGAGCAATGCCGACGACCTTTCGGACCGGCGTCCCGGAAGGCAGGCTGCGCTGAAGCACGGAGTGCGGAGCCCTCTGATCGAAGCAGGGTTTTCAAAGGACGAGATCAGGGAATTATCAAGGGAAATGGGACTTCCGACGTGGTCGAAGCCGGCATCTCCATGCCTGTCTTCCCGGTTCCCTTATGGAATCGAGATTACGAAGGACGCCCTTAAGCGGGTCGAACTGTCGGAAGAGTTTTTGAAAAGTTTGGGTTTCAATGAACTGAGGGTCAGAAGTTACAATGATACCGCTAAAATAGAGGTTGCGGCAGACGATATAGAAAGGCTGCTCGGCAGAGAATTAAGGGAGTCCGTTATAAATAAGCTTAAAGATTTCGGATTTAAACATGTCACCATCGACCTTGAAGGATTCAGAACCGGAAAACTTAATGACTGAATGCGTGCGCTGCGGAAGCTGCAAGGCGGTCTGTCCCACGTATGCGGAGGATGCATCCGAGGGCATGAGCGCGCGCGGCAGGGTTGTCTTAATGGAGAAATTCCGCTGCGGGGAACTGTCGCCTTCAAAAAAACTGGAAGACGCGCTTTTCAGTTGCGTGCTCTGCGGAGCGTGTAACAAGCTCTGCCCCCTCGGAGTAAGCGTAACGGACGCGATATACGACGCAAGGGTCAGGCTTAGTGAATCGAATAAGAAAAGGAGATTTTTAAATTTCATCGCAAAGGTAGGCTTTAAAAGGACCTCCGAGGCGTTCAAGATACTTAAGTTCATCGAGACTATGGGCGAAATACTTCCGATCTTCAAGGTCAAACCATTTAAAACGATAAGGACAATGGGGCTGAGATTTCCGGACGCCGCGCTTAAGGACGGCATGTCCATATTCAAGGTATCAAGGCCGAAAGGGAGAATCGCCGTATTCGCGGGATGCGCTGCCAATTTTATTTATCCCGGCACGGCAACGGCATTAATAGAGAGCCTGAATGCGATGAATTATGAAGTGGTTTTGCCTAAGGGAGAGGTTTGCTGCGGCGCTCCGCTGATGGGACTCGGACTGAAAGAAGATGCCGCCGAAATGGCGGACAGGAATGTAAAGAATTTTAAAAAATTGAATGTCGAGGCCGTGATAGGGCTCTGCCCGACCTGCGTGCATTTTATTAAAAACGAATACAAGAAACTTGTCGGAGAGTCTATAGATATCGCGATGGAAATATCGCAATTTTTGAGTTCGGAGTTAGTTAGCTCAAAACTTAAAGCTCCACAAACCGGCCTGCGGAAAAACTCAAAACTCCGCGTTGTTTATCACGATCCGTGCCATTCGTTATACAACCTGAATATAAGGCCGGAGCCGAGAGAAATATTGAGGTCTATCGGATTTAACGTTGTAGATTCATCCGGCGGCTGCTGTGGATTCGGCGGCGCGTTTAGGTTATTATATCAGGGGCTTTCGGAAGGCATCTTAGAGCAGAGGATTGAAGATTATAAGAATGCGGATGTGATAGTGACGTCATGCCCGAACTGCGTGCTTCAGCTCAGGAGCAAAATAAAGGACAAACCCGTAAGGCATATTGCCGAGGTTATAAGAGAAGCGATGAAGGGAGATAGAAGATGAAGGACAACAATCTCGAAATACTTACCCCGCAGGGGACCGAGGGCGGCGACAAGCCGCAGAAGATGAGGATGAACAAGAGGGCAAGCTGCACACGATGCGGCAAGTGCTGCAGCGAGGGCAGCCCTTCTTTGCTGAAGGAGGATGCGGTTCTTTTTATGTCGGGAGCGCTGTCCCATGAGAACACTTACACCATAAGGGACAGAGAAAGGATCAGGTCTCACGGAGACGACAGCGTATACGAATCGTTCCTGGAATTTATAAAGATCAAGGCCAAGGACGGGACATCCGTATGCATGTTTTATCGGGATAAGGAAGGCTGCGGAATATATGAAAACAGGCCTTCCCAGTGCAGGGTATACAAATGCTGGGCCCCCGAAAACCTCATGAAGGGATTCGAAAAAGGAGCGCTGAAAAGAAGAGACATCTTCGGTTCAGTGGACGTGCTCTTAGGTGTCATGGATAAACATGAGGAGAAGTGTTCTTACAAAAAACTTTCGGAAGCAGTTGAAAAGCTTTCAGAAGGCGGCGAGGAAGCCGTTGAAGAGATAATGGATATGCTCCAGTACGATACTTATGTCAGGCCGTTTCTTCTGGAAAAGTTCAATGTTCCCGAAAGCGCGCTGGATTTGATACTCGGCCGGCCTCTATCGGACACTATAAATGAATTCGGGTTTAAGGTCGTAAAAGAAGGCGACGATTATATTCTTTTGCCGATAGAGCCGGAAATAAAAGGGGAGGAAGGGAAATGAAATTTTTTATCGACACCGCGAATGTTGAGGAGATCAAAAAGGCGTGGGAACTCGGCGTGATCGACGGCGTAACAACGAACCCGTCGCTTATAGCAAAGGAAAAGAGAGAGCCGGTCGGACTTCTGAAGGAGATATGCGGCATAGTAGACGGCCCCATCAGCGCGGAGGCCATAAGCCTTAAGGCCGATGAGATGGTTAAAGAGGCCGAGGAGCTTGCGAAGATACATGAAAATATCGTGGTGAAAATCCCGATGACCGAGGACGGCCTGCGCGCCGTTAAAAGGCTTTCATCGGCGGGGATTAAAACCAATGTTACATTGATATTCTCATCGAGCCAGGCGTTGCTGGCCGCAAAGGCGGGCACCACGTATGTCAGCCCGTTTGTGGGAAGGCTCGACGACATAAGCCACGTGGGAATGGATCTCGTCGCGGATATTCAGGATATTTACGAAAATTATTTTTTCGACACGGAAGTTATAGTGGCAAGCATAAGGAATCCCTTGCATGTCGTGGAAGCGGCGCGCATTGGCGCGGACATTGCAACCATTCCTTACAGCGTTATTTCCCAGCTTGCCAAGCATCCGTTGACCGATATAGGCATCGAGAAATTTTTAAAGGATTGGGAGAAGGTAAAGAGCAAATGAGCGATGAATGGGTCGAGGTTCTTGTTACTTATGATCCTATTGAGGCGGAGATAATAAAAGATTTGCTGGAAAGCGGAGAAATACCAGTGGTTTTGAGATCGTCGAAGATCGGCCCGTATCCTGTGAATATCGGCAAAATGGGAGAGATCAAGATATTGGTAAGGAAAGAGGATGAGGATACGGCGAAAGAGGTAATAAAGGGAGGCAATTTTTGAAAAAGGCCGCAAAAAAAGAACCGTTCCTTTAGTTCTCTGTTAATTATTAATTCAAGCCTGACCCTAAGTTTATTCCTCCAAAGGTGTTGTCATTATGTCAATTGTCAAGACCTGACACCGTACTCCCGTAGTGAAGGCAATAAAAACAAATATTCACTTTGCTCCCTCTACCATTACGCTGTCGTTGAATATTTTGTGCTTAACATTTTTCAGCCCTGCCTTTGTGAGCCATTGTTTCATTTCCTCCGGCGCATAGCATCTGCCGTGCGTATTGACGAGCATGTTTACGGAGAATAGCGCGGATTGCGGCGGCATTGTCCTGCTTTTGTCTATATAAAATTCCTGAATTACAATCATGCCGCAGGCATTAAGAGCCGCCTTTGATTTTTTGATAATATTCAGACAGTCTTTTTCGGTAAACGCATGAAGCACCTGACTTATGAATATCAGGTCGTAGCCTTTGCCGATGTCGTCTGCAATGAAATCGCCTTCAATAAAATTTATGCCCTTTGTTTCCGACTTTCCTATAACCTGTTTCGCAATTCTTATTGTTTCCGGCATATCAAAGAGCGTAACGGATACGCCTTTCTTAGCCATCTCCATAGAATATGTTCCCGGGCCTCCGCCTAAGTCCAGCGCTTTTTTCACGCCTTTCAGGTTAATCGCTTCAATAACATCCTTTGCCTTCATGAATGCGATATTGTGCATTCCTTTTATAAACGCCTCATGGTCATGCGCGGCCCTGTTCGGTTTGCCTGTCTTCATTATTCCGTCAAGACCTGACCAGTTTTCCCACAGGTTGTCGGCGTGCCGTATGATGTCGCCTTGATAATAGGGCATGCTTTTCACGAGGAAGCGGTTTGCCGTTGAACTGTTTTTATATTTAGTCACGGATTTTTTTAAGAGGCCGAGTCCTGTTAATGCGTCGAGCAGTATTTCGGTCGCCCTGTTGTCGGTTTTTAATATCTTTGCGATCTCTCCCGCCGTTTTAGGAGACTTGAGGTAATCGAATACGCCGAAGTTGTTCGCGGTCAGCAATACCCTTGCAGACCAGAAACCGCCCCATAATCTCCTTAATTCCTTAGCTTCTTCCTGCAGATTCATATTATTTCTCTATGATCTTTATAGTCATCTCTATTCTCTCGACCGGATTGTCCGTCCTGTCTCTCTCCATGCCGACTATCTTGTCGACAACTTCCATTCCCGAAACTACTTCTCCGAAAACCGTGTACTGCCTGTCGAGGAAAAGGGAATCGGCCGTGCAAATAAAGAACTGCGAGCCCGCGCTGTCCGGATTCGCGGACCGCGCCATCGACAGGATTCCTCTCTTGTGAGGTTTCTCGTTAAACTCGGCATTAACGCTGTATCCCGGCCCGCCCATGCCGTGCCTCGACCTGTCCGGGTCTTTTGAATTAGGGTCTCCGCCCTGTATCATAAATCCGGGAATAACGCGGTGGAAGGTAGTGCCGTCATAGAAGCCCTTTTTCGCAAGCTCGATGAAATTTTTAACATGATTCGGCGCGACATCCGGAAAGAATTTGATCTCCATATTCCCGAACTTAGTTTCGATAACAGCTTTTGTTTCCGGCATTTTTAAATCTCCTTTTTATTGAATTTTCAAGCCCATTATATTAGCGGTATTTTTAATAAATTCAACAGGCTGCCCGACTATTCGGCGGACACCTGCTTCATATTTTCGCACGCGACAGGGATTCCCATGTCGCAGGCCTTTTGAAAATCGGCGGCAGCCCTTCTCGCGTACGCGACCCCTCTTGAAAAATATGCAGCCGTGAAACCCGGCTTTATGGCTATTGCCTTGTTGTAATCTTCGATGGCGTCTTCATAGCGCCCTTTTTTAGCGTAAGAGATGCCGCGGTTATGATAGGCATCCGCAAATCTGGGATTTATGGCAATCGCCCTTGTCTCATCCTCTATGGTTTTGTTGTAGTTTCCCTTTTTGTAGTAGGCGAGGGCGCGGAAGTGGTATATCTCCGCGTTGTTCGAAGAAGAGCCTATGGCCTTGCTGAAATCGGCAATTGCCTCGTCGTGTTTTTCTCTCTTGTAATAGGCGAGTCCGCGGTTGTAATACGCGTCCATGAATTGAGGATCCATCGAAACGGCGCTTGTGTATTCTTTAATAGCCTTTTCGTAGTTCCCCTCATTGAAATAATCGTTTCCCTTGTTGAAATATGACATTATGTCCGCCCCGTATGCCGGGACTCCGGACAACAGAACTAAAATAAATACTAAGGTGATATTTTTCAACCTGCTCATATCCGGCTCCTATTTATTTCTTATTCCTTAGTTACAACAGAGGTTGTAATCCTGACCTTCATCTCTATTCTCTCGACGGGATTGTCCCTGTTGTCTCTCGGCTGTTTAACTATCTTGTCGACCGTTTCCATCCCTGAAACCACCTCGCCGAAAGCAGTATACTGCCTGTCGAGGAAGAAGGCGTCCGCCGCGCAGATAAAGAATTGCGAGCCCGCGCTGTCGGGATTCGCGGATCTGGCCATGGACAGGATTCCTTTCTTATGAGGTTTCTCGTTAAACTCGGCGTTGACGGTGTATCCAGGCCCGCCCATGCCGTGCCTCGACCTGTCCGGGTCTTTTGAATTAGGGTCTCCGCCCTGTATCATAAATCCGGGAATAACGCGGTGAAAGGTAGTGCCGTCATAGAAGCCCTTTTTCGCAAGCTCGATGAAATTTTTAACATGATTCGGCGCGACATCCGGGAAGAATTTAAGTTCTATATTGCCGAATTTTGTTTCTATTACAGCCCGCGTTTCAGTCTTCTTAGGTAGTTCCTCACGCATAGGCGCAGGCTTCTGTTTCGGCGCGGAAGCAACCTCATCGGGTTTTTGTTTTTTAGCGGCCGGAGCGGTTTTCTCATCCGTATTTTTTTCAACGGCAGGGGCTGCAGGCTTTTCTGCCGCCTTCTGCTCAGGGGCTGGAGCCGGCGCAGGCGCGGGCTCCTCCGCCTTTTTGCAACCGACGTTAAGCATAAACACTATAAAAAAGAGCGCAATAAAGATTGTCGATAAAACTTTTTTCATACTTGATCCTCCTATAACATTTTTTCTATTCTGACACCCAGTTCTATCTCTTCGAGGATAGACGCTACATGCTCGCACCGTTCCTTAGGTCCGGTATAGCATAGGGCTTCTCCCGTGGTATGAACCTCCATTGCAATTTCAGCCGCCTTCTGAGAGGCGCATTTTACCGCCCTTATAAGCTGAATAATAACCTCATCGAACGTATGCCAGTCATCGTTCAGAAGAATGACGTTCCACGGCTCTATTACGAATGTGGATGAATAATCCAGAACCGATGTCTTTGTTTCGTCGTACGGCATATGTTAAAACCCGCCCCCGTGAGCGGCCCATACTCCTACGGCTACGGCCGAAAGGCTTAAGCCGAGGACGAACCAGTGGAATACGCCGAACCTGAAAAATACCCTGGCCGTGTCCTGCCCTGCTTCGCCTCGAAATATTACCTTGAACAATTTAGCTTCGAAGAAAAGGATGAGGACATAAAACGTCCACACAAGGAGCATAATCGTCGGGCCTATGCCCGTAATTTTAAAGAGCAGCCTTATTTCATCCGTAAGATACAAGAGCCACGCGCCCGTCAGTCCTACGACGAATACGCAGAATTTTGCGATCTTTGCGAACCTGTGTTCCACGCCCTGAAAGAAGATCACCTTTTCGATGGAGCTTTCCATTCTGATGATCATCGGAAAGATTATCATCGTAACGAAGGCGACTCCGCCTATCCATAGGACTACTCCGAGGACATGAACGGCAAGCAGCAGGGGTATAAGCATAATAATTTCTCCTTTACGGCCGAACCGGCGTAAAATATTATAGTTTATTATAGTAATTTTATGCAGCCTTAACAATGGTATGACTATGAAGGCAATGTAAGGCATGGAAGGCACGGCTAATAGTACAAAGCGCAAATCCGTAATTAAGGCATGGAAGATACGGCTTCAAAGCCTTTACAAGTGCATGGTTATGTTCAGAGCATAGATATTCAGCGAATCGCCCAATAAGAAAGCACCGATGCGGATGACGGGAAGGCGTATGCCGGTTGAAAATTTCGCCGGTAAAGTCTTTTTAGCCGTACCTTCCATACCTTTTTAATGTTTGATTGCAAAAAATTCAGCACAAGGCGCAGTTCCGCTTTGTGTCATTACATTGTTGAAGGCTTTTACCTATGGCTCGTAGAGAAGGATGCCTCACATTCCAATGACTATGGATTATTATATGATTTTAATCATTACATGTCTGATGTTTTTTTGTTAAAATTATAAAAACACATAGGAGGTTTGCGATGATTGACAGGACAAAGGTCGAAGAGGTCATTAATAAGGTGAGACCGTATCTCAGAAGGGACGGCGGCGACGTCGAACTCGTGGATATAACGGACGACAACGTGGTAAAGGTCAAGTTGGTCGGCGCCTGCGGCACATGCCCCATGTCGATAATGACATTAAAGGGCGGCATAGAGGCCGAATTAAAGAAAGCGATCCCGGAACTTAAGGCGGTAGAGGCGGCTTAAGCGGCGATCTCCACATTTACGGCCTCCGCGAGTTCTATCCGGTCTTCGGATACCCACTGGATGCCGCCTTTGCCCCAGTTTACGAGATAGCGGCACCGCGCTGTGTTGTTGCCGTTGTAGCTTATAATCTGCCCTTTTACAGCGCCTCTCGAATTTAAGAATTTCACTCCGTCCCCGACATTGAATTTCCGGACAGGCGGCGTTTCTTTTTTTACATCCGCTGCTTTCGGAGCAGCGGTAAATTTTTGAAGAGGCGCAGCCGTGTCGAATTTTAATAATAACCTTCTTAAGATATTCGGTTTATACCGGGCGGCTGCCTTGGGGGGAGAAGGCAGGGGTTTGATGGGCCCCTTCCCGATCTCTTTTTTCAGAATTTCAGAAAGAGGTATCCTGCGGCGGTAGTAACTGTTGAACTTCAATGCGAGAAAATATACGATTGCATCGAGGCCTGCGATCAGGAGCAGTATAATCGCTATCCTTATCAATTGCATTAAGTCCATAAGCACCTCCTTTACGGACTCCGAACCGACAGAATATGTTGTTTATACAGTTCCCTTTCCTTATTATAATTATCGGCGTTTCTCTTCGGCGGTTTAGGGCTGCTTATGACACGATTCGCCGTATCTTCTCGAGTTTAAGGAAGACTACTTTGTGATCTAATGGGGTATCCTCGAATGTATAGACTTTAAGCGCCTCAATGTATGTCGATTGCGCTTTTTTAAGATTCGATGCCTCATCCGCGAGTTTTGCGAGGTCGGTATACGCATCTCCGAGTTTGTGGTGAATGGAGGCATAATCGAGAGGGTGTTCGAGAATTGTCATTACCTTGAGGGCTTCCAGATAAGCGGTTATGCCGTTGAGCAGGTTTTTTTCTTTGCCGCCGGCCGTAAATAGCATCAGTTGAACATCGCCGAGTTTCTGTTGTATGCCGGAAAATTCAATAGGCTGATCAACGGCATTATATATGGCGAGCGCTTCTTCGTAAAAACGGATTGCTTTAAGCAGGTTATCGGGTTTTTCTCCGGCAGCGGCGGATGAACTGTAAAGGTCTCCGAGGTTTTTCTTTATTCCGGTATAAATAATCGGATCATTATCGGCAGAATAGACCTTTAACGCTTCCTCATACGCTGTAACGGCATTTGTTATATCGCTCTCGCTTTCGCTGTTCTCTGCGAATGATTTATAGCAGTCGCCTATGACTTTATGCGCCGCTGCGAATTCCGCGGGATATTTTTCGGGGATATATATATTGAGCGTCGCTTTGTAGGAATTGACGGCCCTTGATAGGTACTCTTCTTCGTTCCGAAATGAAGAAAGGGCATTGAATATGGAGCCGAGCTTCATCTGAGCACTCGCGTAATTCAGAGGATATCCTTCCGGCGTATAAACATTCAGGGTCTCTTCGCAATATTTAGCGGCCTTCAAAAGATTGTTTTCAATATCGCTAAAACCGGCAAGCACGTTATAGGCGCTGCACAGGTTGTGATTCACCAGCGCATAGCCGGAGGGGTTCGCTGAAAGCGTATATACGGAAAGTGTTTTACGGAAGGCCTCTGCCGCTTTTTTGAGGGACTTCTCCTCTTCATGAAATTCCGACAGATTCATGTACGCGCTGCCGAGATTGTAGCATGTCAGGGCGTAACTATCCGGTGATTTTTGGGGGTTGGAGAATTTAGCCGAGTCCTCGAATGCGGCTATCGCCTTTATCAGGTTTTCGGCCCTTTTTGCTCTAAAAGATAGATTATAGTAACACTTGCCTTCGCTGTTTTTAATAAGGGCATAGGTTTCCGAATCCTTTTCTTTCGATACCTCTTTCAGCAAAGAGGTGTATATAGCAAGGGCATCCGCCGTCATATTCTCCTGCAGGAGCATATCCGCCGTATCCAGTCTGTTCAAAATTTTGTCCCGGCCGGCCTGTTGTTTTTTGTGTTCGGACAGGATAATCGCAACGGCAATACCTATCGCAGCTAAAACGACTCCTATTATCGCGCCTACAAGTCCTCCGAACCATACACCCATCTTTATATACTATCAGTTTGACCGCAAAGCTTCAATAAAGAACGGCGGGCATTCAGCATGGAATGTTTCTCACGATAAGAAATTAGACTTTGAAAAATACGCGCGCATAAGGTAAATTAAGAATAGGACTATGAGGAAACTTGCCGCTTTATGGATATGTGTTTTTCTGCTCTGCCTACTGCCCGCGGCGGAGGGAGTTATAGACGCCGGAAAAGACGGCGCTGCTGCCCGTGTTCCTATTCTTCTTTATCACCGCTTCGGCCCTTCGGTTGCCGATAGCATGACCGTAACCGTTCCGGTTTTCGAATCTCATCTGAAATATCTTAAAGACAACGGTTATACGATAATCCCCCTGCGCCGGCTTGTGGATTACCGTCTCGGCAAGGGCGCCGCGCTTCCGCCCCGCCCCGTTGTGATAGTTGCGGACGACGGGCATAAGTCGGTTTACAGCGAGATGCTTCCGTTAATCAGGAAATACCGCATACCTGTAACGCTTTTTTTATACCCCTCGGCCATATCCAACGCATCTTATGCGATGACATGGGAGCAGGTGAGGGAGCTTAAAAAAACGGGTTTCTTCGATTTGCAGTCCCATACTTATTGGCATCCTAATTTCAAGAAAGAGAAAAAGAAGCTGAACGCGGATGAATACGAAAAGCTTGTGGGGATGCAGTTGAGAAAATCGAAGGAGAAGTTGGAGAAGGAATTAGGCGGCGGCGTGGATATGCTGGCATGGCCGTTCGGCATTTATGACGACCATCTTGCCGCAAAGGCCAAAGAGGCCGGATATATCGCCGCCTTTACGATAGAGCGGCATCCGGCGAGCGCCGCCGATAATATGATGATGCTCCCGAGGTATCTCATGGCGAATGCGGACAAAGGAAAGGCGTTCGAAGCGATAGTGAACGGTAAATCTTCCCGATGAGGTGATTATGACGGTAAACGCTGAAACAAAGGCTTTTTTGGTCCGGGCGGCAGCGCTCATTTTGCTGTCGGCGCCCTCTTATGCGGATGCTTATGTTACGGGGAGGATAATCGACGCGGTTACTCAGAAGCCTGTAAGCGGAGCTGCTGTTGTCTTAAATAATGAAACGGCGCAGACGGACGAGAAGGGAAAGTTCACATTCAAGGGCGCGGGCAATAAAATAACCGTGAAGGCCCATGGATACATGAGGGCGGAGCAGCCTGTGCCGTCATCGTCTTTTTTCACCGTTCCGGTAGAGATCAAGCTTCAGCCGTTCACGCCCAAGGCGCTGTATCTTACTTTTTACGGCGTAGGGGACAGGACGCTTCGAGAGTCGGCGCTCAAGCTTATTAACGAGACGGAGCTTAATTCCCTCGTTATAGACGTAAAAGGCGACAGGGGATTGATAGCATATAAAAGTTCAATTCCACTCGCTTCCGAGGTTGGCGCGCAAAAGCCGATTATAGTAAAGGATATAAAGGGACTCATAAAATCCTTTAAAGAAAAAGGCATATACACAATCGCGAGGATAGTTGTTTTTAAAGACAACACCCTCGGCGCCGCGAAACCCGACTGGACTATCAGGGCGCAGGACGGGGGCGTATGGCGGGACAGGGAGAATCTCATATGGGTCGATCCGTTCAAAAAAGAGGTGTGGGACTATAACATCGATATAGCCGTTGAAGCGGCCCGGAACGGATTCGACGAGATACAGTTCGACTACGTGCGCTTCCCGGACAAGAATGGCCTCGGCTTTTCTATGCCGAATACCGAGGAGAACAGGATTAAGGCCATTACGGGATTCCTCGCGGAAGCTAAAAGGAGGCTTGCCCTTTACAATGTATTCATTGCCGCCGATATTTTCGGTTACGTGGCATGGAATCTCAATGACACGCAGATAGGCCAGAAAATAGAAAGCCTTGTGCCGCATGTGGACTACATATCCCTTATGCTGTACCCTTCCGGGTTTCAGTTCGGTATTCCGGGGTACAGGAATCCCGTCGCGAATCCGTATAACATAGTGTACCTTTCCCTTAAAAAATCACAGCAGAGGACTCAGATACACGCCGTCAGGTTCAGGCCGTGGCTGCAGGCGTTTAAGGATTACGCGTTCGACAGGAGGCATTTTACCGGACAGGAGATAAGAGATCAGATAAAGGCCGCCGAGGAATTCGGCGCCGGCGGCTGGATGCTCTGGAACCCGAGGAATGTCTATTCTTCTGACGGATTGAAGAAAAAAGCAGCGCTTTCGAATGCGAAGGCAAGGCCTGATGGTTCGAGTTAGACCGAATATTACCGCAATTATTATTATCACGGCAGTATGGGCCGGACTTATACCGGCCTATGCCGCCGAAGGGCGTTATGCCGAATTCACAGAGGAAAAACTCGCCCCGATTCGCGGTATCGTAGAAAATGAGATTAATTCGGGGAATATACCCGGAGCGGTTATCCTTATCGGGACTCCGGAGAAGATCATATATCGCAAGGCATTCGGCCGGCGTTCCATAGAGCCTGAAAAATTGCCCATGACCGAAGACGTTATTTTTGACGTAGCGTCTCTTACTAAGGTTATTGCTGCTACAACCGCCGTCATGCAACTGGCCGAGAAAGGGAAGCTGAATATCGACGCCCCGGCGTATAAATACTGGCCTTCTCTTAAGGCAAACGGCAAGAAAAATATCACAGTCCGCCATCTCCTTACCCATTACTCCGGATTAAAGCCCGACCTGAAACTGAGGCCCAAATGGTCCGGATGCAAGACGGCCATGAAAATGATTATCCGGGAAAGGCCGCAGTCTCCGCCCGGCGCCCGGTTTATTTACAGCGATATAAATTTCGAGATCCTCGGAGAGATTGTCCGCAGGGTATCGGGACAGGAACTCGACGTTTATTGCGCGAAAAATATCTTCAAACCGCTCGCGATGAAGGATACGGTATTTAAACCTTCCCATGCCATGCGGGATCGCATCGCGCCTACGGAATATCACGAAGGCAGGATGCTGCACGGAGAAGTCCACGACCCGACCTGCTATAAAATGGGAGGCGTTTCCGGACACGCCGGGCTCTTTTCAACAGCGGACGATATCTCCTTATTCGCGCAAATGCTTTTGAACGGCGGCAGTATCGGCAATGCGAGGATATTGAAGCCGGAAACCGTAGAGAAGATGACCGTGCCTCAATCGTCTGCGAACAAGAAACTGAGAGGATTAGGATGGGATATGGATGCCCCTTTCGCTTCAAACAGGGATGAGCTTTTTCCCGTAGGACTGTACGGACATCTCGGATACACAGGCACTTCTCTATGGATAGACCCTGTTTCAAAAATATACGTTATTGTCCTTACCAACCGGGTTCATCCGAATGGAAAGGGCGATGTAAAGGCGCTTAGGGCTCAGATCAAAAAAGTTGTTTCAGAGGCGGCAGGTCCGATGGCGATAGAACAAATTATTGCCGAGAGGCCGTCGCTTTCGGCTTACTCGGAACGCATGAAAAGCCATGCGCCGCGTAAGCAGCGCAACGGCAGGGTTATGACCGGGATCGATGTCCTCGATACCTGGAATTTTTCATTCCTGACAGGGTTGCGCGTAGGCCTTATTACAAACCATTCCGGCCTCGACTCAAAAGGACGGAGGACTCTCGAACTTATCCATGACGCGCGCGGCGTAAAACTGGCCGCCTTGTTCAGTCCGGAGCACGGGCTGTCGGGCAAGGCGGACGAGCGGGTGCCTTCGACAAAAGAGCCGCTCACGGGATTGCCTGTTTACAGCTTATACGGAGAAGCGAGGAGGCCGACGGATAATATGCTCGAAGGGATCGATGCTCTCGTATTCGACATACAGGACGCGGGCGTCCGCTTTTATACGTATATCACGACGATGGGATACGCCATGGAGGCTGCCGCGAAAAAGGGGATCAAGTTTTATGTCCTCGACCGTCCTAATCCGATCAATGCCGCGTTTGTGCAGGGGCCCGTCATGGACGGCGATATGAGGAGATCCTTTACCGGTTATTTTCCCCTTCCCGTCAGGCACGGCATGACCGTAGGAGAACTCGCGGCCATGTTCAACGCGGAGAACAACATCGGAGCTGATCTGCATGTCGTCAAAATGCAGGGCTACAGCCGCTCGGACTGGTATGACGATACCGGCCTGAAATGGGTTAATCCGTCTCCGAATCTTAGAAGCCTTACGCAGGCTATACTTTATCCGGGAGTTGCGATGGTTGAAGGCTCAAACGTAAGCGTAGGGCGCGGCACTGATACTCCTTTCGAGATTTTCGGCGCGCCGTGGATTAACGCGAAGGATTTAACCGAATATCTGGAAGGCCGGGGGATAAAAGGCGCTCGTTTTTCTCCGGTCTCATTCACGCCCGGCAGCAGCACGTATAAGAACCGTACATGCAACGGGGTTAAGATCACTCTTGCCGACAGACAGGCGCTCGATTCCACGTTCCTCGGCATAGAAATAATCACGGCGCTCTACAAACTTTACCCTGAAAAGTTCCAACTCGATAAAACGCTGGGACTCATAGGCTCTCGCGCGGTCCTTCAGGAAATCAAGGAAGGGCATGACCCGAAATCGATAGCCCTGAACTGGCAGCCTTCAATCGAGCAATTCCTGAAATTGCGGCAGAAGTATCTTCTTTATTAAGCAGTGCCGATTCCTATACGATCTTGCTTATGGATTTTTTAACGCCCTGCATCTGGGTATCCGACACCTTCCTTATTTCGCCTGCCGTATGAGCATTCGCGTACGGGTTTGTCTTTTTTGAAGATGTCTTTGCTTTGGCTTTAGCGCTGATGCTCACTTTAAAATCGTCGTTATTGCCGCCTTCTTTTTGAGATGGGGCAGCGCCCGTTTTCTTGCTGTCTTTCATAAGCTTGTCCGATACCTTCCTTATTGAGCTTGCGGTATGGGCATTGGCGTAAGGATTTTGCGATATTGTATTATCCGGCATTTTCAACACCTCCCTAAGTGATAAAACAATTATAGGGAAAAATGTTCGGCTATACAACACATTTTTTACAGCCTATGGAATTAATACGGCATGCCAAACCTGTAAAGGGACTCAAATATAAGGCCATACAGGACTTATAGCGCGAACCGTTTCGGCAGCGAGAGACCAATCTACATCAATCCTACCTCGCCGACAGTCCGATAAGTACCGTGTATGGCTTTAAGATAATTTCCCCGAGGCGTTCGCCCAAGCTCTTTTGACACTTTGGAAGCTTCGGAGGATGCTTCAGGCTTCCCCTCGCTTCCGGGGGCTTGCTCACGACATCCTGCACCCGCTCCCTTGCTGTTTTCGTTTCTTCGGGCTTGTCGCCTCAGGGAATCTTTATTCCCTCTTCTAATTACAGAATAACTCAGTTTTGAAAGATTGTATAGCTATTAAGATTTTATTCGGAGTGGTATAATAAAAAGATAAGTATTGCTGAAAGAGCGATAAGAAGCTGAACAGTTTTATAGTCCTCTATGGTTATGCGGTTAGAGAGAAGACAAGCGATTTAACATTCTTCCTGAAATAAGACTTTACCCTATCCCAGCTAAGCTTTTGTCCTTTTAAATACTCAGGCTCATAGTCGCTATCGGCATCGGCAAAATACACAAGAGCTTTGCCTATATGTATCGCATTAATACTCTCCTTCCCATACCTTTTGACCATGTTAAGCATAATAGCAGGCATCGGTATCCGTTGTAGTATGCAATACAGGTCGATAAAATCTCTTTTAGTTCCGCGCTGGCTGACAGCTACGACCTTCATTGACGCAATATCAACAATACCTGCTACGGACAGCCCCCGATGCTCCGTTATATCGGAAACAAAAGGATACGGATAGGTGAAGAGAGAAAACTTTACTCCGTCAATTGAGGCAATTACATAGAGTTCGCCCTTATCCAGCATTTTTAAGGACAACCCCAACCGGCTAAGATCAAAAATAACCTTATCCACCGAGAAGGTTTTTAAGGTAAAAAAATCCAGATCAACGGATTTCCGGTGGCCTATATGCAGCGCCAATGCGGTTCCCCCAGCCAGCACAGCAGCGTGCTTCTTTGCGATGGGAGCGACTTTTTTGACAACGCTCCAACCGCGGGATGAAAAACATTCGTCATGCATCGTTGTCTACCTCGTACCAGATTTTCCAAAAGTTACGGCACTTATCGGAAATGTTCCGGGCAGTCAGTAAAACCTCGATTATCTTTGTCCCCGGATATACCGTTTGCATCCATTGAACTGCATCCATGTCTCCCAACTCCAGTATTCTCGTGATAATACTCCGCGCATGTTTTTTAATATGGATATTCCGAACAGAGGTATCCCAGAAAAGATATGCCAGCCTGTCGGGGACAGATGCCGAATCATCCCTTAACCGCAACAGTTTTTTTACGGCAGGATCCTCGGCATTGCCGATATATCTTTGCCGGATGGCATTGCCCTCTAATGCCGAGAGGTAGGCATAGCGTTTAGCGCCTTGATTTTTAAATATGATGCTCATATCCTTAGTATACCACAAAATTTGTGATATATAAACATTTTTTGTTTATTTAATAAAAATGAGAGAGATAGAAATAAATAGAACCATGCCGTTTGTTCGGTAAAGAAATTATTCAGCACCCTCTTGTTGACAATATCGATTTCAACCATGTAATATTCCTTTATGTCTCAATGGGTTGATAAATTCAATAGTCACCAAGTTCATCGGACACTTGAGCAACTCGAAGTTCTTCTTAATGATTTTGACGATGACGTTTTGACAAAAGAACCTGCAGCGGTTGATCTCGTTGAGAGAATAAAACAAGTAACAAACTTCACCAAATCTCGTCTAAATAATGCTGACCCTAATCTTGTTCCACATAATAACTTAAATAATCTAAACGCCTCATTCTCTAGTGTCTCTGCCGAAGTATCGGCGTTCAAAAGTAATCGGAATATAGGGCATCTATCAAATGCGATCAGTCATATAGATAACGTTTTAGTTTATTTGAGTAATATCCCGGTTCCTCTTGGTAGTGGAGACATGGAGGGGCTTAGGGATGCTGTAACATCTTACAGAAGGTCTGCGGGTCAGTATATAAGAAACATTGATGATGAATACAAAAGTCTCAATAAAAAGTTTCAAGAGATCACGGCTAATCTAACCCAGCTTACTTCTGAAATTAGCTCTCAAAAGCAAAGAATAGATAACGTAATTAGCAACTTTCAAGATCAATTCTCTAATGCCGAAGAGAGGCGACGTGCTGAATTTCAAGCTGCTGAAAAAGAACGTAAAGAAAAAGCAGACAGCCTATACACAGATATTGAAAATAAGTTAGACGAGCTTATTGAGGGAAAAGATACCTCCTATAGTGCTAAGATAGAAGAAATAAAAGCCGCCTTCGATAAACTTAGTGTTGATGTTAAATCTAATTCTGATGCCCTTTTCGAAGACATCAAGTCTACATCTGCTTCATCTCTGGATGAATTTAACGGTAACATTACAGCAGCATTAAAAAACTTTAACTCTACGTCTACTAAAGCAGTAAATACCTTCACGTCTGAAGCTAATTCAGCAATGGCTGATATCCTTGAAAATAAAGAGAGGGCTGAAAAACTTGTTGGCATTATCACTGATACCGGAATGGTCGGCGGCTATCAGCGAGTAGCTAATTCAGAGGGGAAAGCCGCTATATTATGGAGAGTAATTGCAACGCTCTGTTTTGCAGGTCTTATTGTTTTTGCAATATATGCTTACACTTCTGCATTTAATCACGAAGTGAAATGGGGTGAATTTGCCGCCAGAATTTTTGTTGCAACGTCTTTCGGTATTCTGGCTGCATATGCAGCACTCCAAGCTGATAAACATGAGAAAGCGGAAAGGAAAAACAGAAAGATTGAACTTGAACTGGCATCAATCAGTCCTTACTTACATAGCCTTCCTGTGGAACAGCAGCACAAAATTAAAGCTGAGCTAGCATCTCGCCTCTTCGGCAACAATGAATCAATTGAAGAGAAAGTTGATAAGAAAACTACCGGTTCTATTATAGATGTATTAAAGCTCGCTCTCGAATCTATCCAAAACTTATCTAAGAAATAAAAATCATAAATGTTAAATGGGACGGTTCTATATTACTGAGCGTTAACTTAAAATTTAATTTTCCTTCCAAAAACGCACAAAGACTTTGCATAGTCGATTTTCACAAACGAAAGTATCTGTGGGGAGGCAAGTCTTGAATCGTG
>MHDU01000014.1 GCA_001803635.1 Nitrospirae bacterium GWB2_47_37
AATTCAGGTAGGATATAAGGCTGCTGCTGCCCGCTTCTTTTCTGAGCCATAATTTCATTGCTATTTCCTGAACCTCAGGCCTTTTATGAAGGGCAACGAATTTTTCTATGTTTTCATCATTTTTGAACAAGAGGTTTCTTAGTTTGCTCATAAGCAGGAATCTGTTTTTGAACCTGCTTTTCCAGAGTTTTTTATATATGTCCGGCTTGTCCTCGATAATCGCCTGCGCCGCGAACTCTCCGGATTTCATCGCATAGTAAATGCCTTCGTATGTTATAGGCATTACCATGCCCGCGGAGTCTCCGGCATAGAGAATGTTCTGGATATTAAAAAGCCTTCCCTCCCACATCGGGATCCTGAATGCCCGCGTTTTTTTTGAAAAATTCAGAGGCGCAAAGTCTCTCATGGGGACGCCGAATCTTCTTGCTATGAATTTGTCTAAGAATGAGGAAAGTTCTTTTGCATCCGTGCTCCCGGTTCCCATGGAAGAATATCCTTGCGAAGGGAATATCCACGAATAAAAATTAGAGGCATGATTCGAGCCGAACCAGAATTCGCACGCATCGTAGTCGTCGGGCTTTATATGCGCGCTTATGGTATAAAGGGAGCCGCACTTTGACGGAGAGACGGCTGAGACAGTCCTTGACGTTATTCCGTCCGATGCGACTACGTAATCGGATTTTATCTCGATCTCTTCGCCGTCGGATTTTTTCCTTACGATTGAAGTTATATTTCTGCCGGTCTTATCGAACCGTACGAACTCGGCCTCCAGTATCGACGCGCCCTTGTCTTTCGCGGCTTTTCTTAAGTACGAGTCGAACTCTCCCCTCTCTGTAATGCATAAATGTCCGCCTTTCATTTTGACTGTTATATCTTCTCCTTTCGGAGAAACTATGCGCATTTTCGTAATTATTCTTTTTGTTACGTCTCCCTCCGGTATGTCCATCTCTTTTAGAGCCGATGATGGAATGCCTCCGCCGCAAGGCTTTACATAAGAAAGGTCCCTCTCGACGAGGATGGTTTCCGCGCCGCTGCGGGCTAAAAATTTTGCGGCCGTCGCTCCGGCCGGCCCGCCGCCTATTACAAGGGTTTTAGTTCGAAGCATGTTTTTAACTATTTTTTGGGTTCTCTAACCGTTAATACAGGACATGATGCGTTTCTTACTACCCGCTCGGCGGTGCTTCCGAAGAGTACCCTGTCGAGACCCTTCCTGCCGTGCGTCCCCATGACGATTAAGTCTATATTTTTCTCCTGCGCAAATTTCAGTATTTCCTCATACGGCACGCCGCGTATCACGGCATGTTCTACATCCTTAAGAACCCTTCTCTGCTCCAATCCGAATCTCTCGATCTCTTTGCGCGCGCTTGCGTCCAGTTCCTTGTACATTTCATCGACGGAGATATGCGGTATGTGCAGTCCGGATGACGTTGCAATGTCATATATGACATGCAGCAGATACAGCTTTGCGCCGTAGCTTTTTGCCATATCGAGAGCATAGGGCAATGCATTCAAAGCTCCGTCTGAAAAGTCGGTAGGGAAAAGAATCCGTTTGATCTCCATAATATCAAACCTCCTTGATGTATTTAGCCGCATCCTCCGGGGATGTGGGCAGTATATAAAATTCCGAGTCCCATTCGAACCCGCTTTTTGTTGTGAGATGCGGGGTAACTTCCAAGTGCCAGTGGAAATCTTCTCCGAGCGTATGCCAGTGGTCTTTTCTCGGCATTCTGTTCGGCGCCGTATGCAGTACATAATTGTAAGGCGGATTTTTAAAAAGGATTTTCATCTTTTTTATTGTTGTCATCAGGATAAGGCTTAAATCCTCCATCTCTTCGTCATAAATATCCTGAAACGCACAGCTGTGCCTTTTGGGCATTATCCAGAATTCAAACGGGAGCCGCGGCGCAAACGGAGAGAAGGCGATAATATTTTTTGTTTCCATTATGATCCTTTCCTCCGCTCTCAGTTCTTCGCTTATGATGTCGCAGTATATGCAGCGCTCCTTGTAATAATAATAAGCCTTTGCTCCGTCAAGCTCTTCTTTAATTCCCTTGGGGATGACGGGCGTGGCGATTACCTGCGAATGGGGATGATGATATAATTCTCCGGCTGTTTTCCCGCAGTCTTTATAAATGAAAGTATATCTGAATCGCGGGTCTTTCTCAAGCTCGTTTATCCGGTTTTTATAAGTAGTCAATACCATAGTCATATGGGTAATCCCGAGATCTTCCGGATGCGTATCATGAGAGGGCGATTCGACTATGATCTCATTCGCGCCGATGCTGTTCATCCTGTCGTACATGCCGATTCCCCGCCTGCCGAGGTCTCCTTCTATCTGGAAGGTAGGATTAGGCTTAGGCACAACCCGCGTCTGCCAATTGGGTGTATTTTGCGGTGTCCCGATTTCCCTTATCGCAAAAATTTCATGGGGAGTCTTATCTTCTCTGCCCGGGCATAAAATGCATTTAGCGCCGTCGGAGTCGCGCCCGGCGCGTTCGATGTGTTCGATGCCTCTCTCGAAATAATAATGCGGCGGTTTTGAATCCTCCAGCACGGCTACCCACCTGCTAAGTATAGGATCCTTTCTTAGTTCGTGCATGAATGTTCATTACCTCTGTTTTTTAAATAAATCAACCTTAGACCTTCAAAGGTCAGGTTCGGCTTCAACAGATGTCCTCTTTTTATAAGGGGAGACATAAGTTTTGCATGCCCGCCCGTCAGGACTAATTTTAACCTAAACCCGAGTTCTTTCTCCATACTTTTTATGAGCGTCTCTACAGCTCCGGCCGTGCCGTGAACGATCCCGGAAGTTATGGACGATATCGTGTTTATGCCTAAAACCGTCCTGGGTGTTTTGATCGGAATGAGAGGAAGCTTTGCGGTGTTTTCGTGGAGCGCCCTCTGCATGATATAAAGACCGGGCATTATTGCTCCTCCGACGAGACTCCTGTTTTTGCCGATGACGGTAACGGTCGTTGCCGTTCCAAAATCTACGACCGCAAGCGGCTTTTTAAAATAATGGAATCCCGCTACGGCGCAGGCGATCCTGTCGGCGCCTATTGCCGAAGGCGTTATTACGGCTAAGTTCAGCCCGCACTCAAGTTTATGACACACGATTAACGGTTTTTTGCCGGTTATCTCTGTCAGCGATTTAACGATCGTTTCATTGAGGGACGGGACCACGGAGGAAAATACCGCGTCAATACGCAGATTTAAAAGGTTGGGGGCTGAAGTCCGGAGTTTAATAAAATCCGCTATGATTTTCTTATACGCTGCGGCTGATCGTGCGGGCCGGAGAGGTATTTTTTTAAGGAATATTTTTTCGCTTCCCGCGGGCTCAGGGAACAGACCCAATCCGATGGTGGAATTGCCTATGTCCACGGCAAGCAGCGCGCTCATCTTAATATTGCAACATCCCCTGAGTTTATTTTTTTTATGGAATTATCCGGAAGCCTAAGCATCAACATGCCTTCTTCATCTATGCTTTCGGCAACGCCGGTGAATACCGTATCCCCTACCGTCACCTTTACCGTCCTGCCGATACCGGACGACAGCAGCATCCACTCGTCGGCTATGGGTTTTTTGCCGGTGTTTAAAAGGATGGAATACCACCTGTCCGTCTCCTTTAATATTTCTACGGCAATTTCGGTTCTCGGGTATACATCGCCGGAATGGTGTTTTATGGATGTCATGGTCGATCCGATTTCTGCAGGCATATCCATAGGATTGAGGTTTACATTTATGCCGATACCTATAACGGCATAGGATATTCGATCCATATCCGCTTTTATTTCCGTTAGTATGCCGCCTATTTTTTTGCCGGCGACCATAAGGTCATTCGGCCATTTTATCGTAACCGGGATCGAGGAGCATTTTTTTATAGCCGTTGCGCAGGAGACTGCGGACATCAGAGTCAGGATAGCGGCATTACGCGGGGGAATATGCGGTCTTAAAACGATGCTCATATAAATATTTTTGCCTGCAGGCGAGAGCCATTTTCTTCCGAGCCTTCCCTTGCCGCCCGTCTGCGCGTCGGCTATCACCACCGTGCCTTCCTCACATCCTTTCCCCGCGAGTTCCATGGCATGCGTATTGGTAGAGTCTACGGTTTCTAAAAATATTATTTTTTTGCCCACTGCGCACATACTGCCGGACAGGGAGTTTTTTATTTCTTCTATCGACAGGTCATGAGATTCTATTATTCCATTATTCTTCATTAAGCACGACGACCTCTATCTTTCCTTTTAACCCTTCCGCGAAGCGTTCGGCGTCGTTTTTATTTCCGACTATAGAGCCGTAATGCATGGGCACGGCTATCTTCGGGTTGATATCAACTGCCGCCTGAACCGCCTCTTCTGCGGTCATGACATATGTGCCGGATACAGGCAGCAGCGCCACGTCAATATTTTTAAACGCTTTCATTTCGGGTATACGGTCGGTATCGCCTGCAATATATATTCTTTGTCCGCCGACAGAAAATATGTATCCGACCCACCCCCTGTCTTTTGTATGAAACTGCTTATTGGTGTTGTAGGAAGGCACGGCTTCTATGCCGATGCCGTCAATATTTATTTTATCCCCGGGCTTTACGATTTTTATATTTCCCGACAGCTTTTTTGCGCAGTCGGAAACTGTAACTATCACGGTATCCGGTCCCTGAATTTTTTTAACGTCTTCAGGAGAGCAGTGGTCGTAATGTTCATGAGTTATCAGGATTATGTCAGCCGTATCTTTTCTTTTTATCTTGAACGGGTCCGTAAAGATAACCTTTTCTCCTGTAATCCTGAATGTGTCGTGTCCGAGCCAATGAATATCTTTTATCATTGTCGTTACCTCCTTAGCGCCGCTCTTTTGAGGCGTCCCCTTTTTCTCTGCCGGGAGCAATACCGGCGCTGCTAATAAAACAAAAGCGATAATTGCCGCGCGGACAAATATTCTTTTCATGCCGCCTCCTCTTTGTAAAATTATATCATAAAAATTTCCACTTTATTTTATCGTATTTAATATGCTATATTTATCTTTCCCGGCTTATCGGGGTTTCGGATAAAAACCGCGCTTAACGACTTGACAAAAACGAAAGTCTCTGGTAAGCTTAACGGGTTTTCCGCTGAATCGGAATGGATTCGGAACTGATGTAATTAACCATGTTTTGTAGATTTTGGAGGAAACGTGCCGACGATTGCACAACTGATTAAAAACGGACGTAAAAAGGTAGAGAGGAAGACAAAAAGCCCTGCTCTTAAAAACTGCCCGCAAAAACGCGGCGTGTGCGTAAGGGTGTATACTACTACGCCTAAAAAGCCGAACTCGGCATTAAGGAAGGTTGCAAGGGTCAGGCTGACCAACGGCATGGAAGTTACCGCGTACATTCCCGGCGTGGGGCATAATCTTCAGGAGCATTCGATAGTATTAATAAGAGGCGGAAGGGTTAAGGACCTTCCGGGCGTTAGGTATCACATCCTGAGAGGCGCCCTGGATTGCGCAGGCGTGGCCAACAGGAGACAGGGAAGATCCAAATACGGCGCTAAGAGACCTAAATAGCAAAATATATTCGGAGTAATCAATATGGCAAGAAGAAGAGAATCAGAAAAAAGAGAGATATTACCCGATCCTAAATTCAACAGCAAGCTGGTGAGTAGGTTCGTCAGCGTTATTTTTAAGGATGGGAAAAAATCGACCGCCGAAAGGATATGTTACGGCGCGCTGGATATTCTTAAGGAAAAGACGGGAGCCGATTCGCTGAAGGTGTTTAAGACGGCGGTGGAAAACGTCAAACCGATTCTCGAGGTGAAACCGAGAAGGGTCGGCGGCGCCACATATCAAATCCCCATGGAAGTAAGGCCTCACAGGAAGATAGCCCTCGCTTTGAGATGGATTGTTTCCTATGCGAGAGGCCGCAAGGAAAAGACGATGCGCGAGAGACTTGCGGGAGAGCTTTTAGATGCGTATAACAATACGGGCAGTTCAATAAAGAAAAAGGAAGATACCCATAGAATGGCGGAGGCCAACAGGGCTTTTGCTCACTATAGGTGGTAATAAGGAGATTTAGTTCTGATGTCCAGATTTCCATTAGATAAGACAAGAAATATCGGTATTATGGCTCATATTGATGCCGGTAAGACCACGACTACCGAAAGGATACTTTATTATACGGGCGTCACTTACAAGATAGGTGAAGTCCATGAAGGAACGGCAGTTATGGACTGGATGATTCAAGAGCAGGAGAGGGGAATTACCATAACGTCCGCCGCAACAACATGCTCGTGGAAAGACCATATAATAAATATTATCGATACTCCGGGGCATGTCGATTTTACTATCGAGGTTGAGCGTTCATTGAGAGTGCTTGACGGGGCGGTAGCCGTATTTGACTCGGTTGCCGGCGTCGAACCCCAGTCTGAGACCGTCTGGAGGCAGGCCAATAAATACGGAGTGCCGAGAATAGCATTTATGAATAAGATGGACAGGGTCGGCGCGGATTTTTTTATGGCGGTTGATACAATGGTCGAAAAGCTCGGCGCACAGCCTGTTTTGATTCAGATACCGATAGGAAGCGAAGATAAATTGAGGGGTTCGATAGACCTTGTGATCATGCGGGCGTTCTTTTTTGATGACGAAACCCTCGGCGCAAAATATGTAGAGGCCGATATACCGGAAGAATACATACCTAAGGCCAAAGAATATAGGGAGAAGTTGTTGGAGGCGGTTGCCGATGTCGATGAAAATATAATGGAAAAATACCTGTCCGGAGAGGCGATATCGGCAGATGCGATAAAAAGCGCGATCCGCAGAGGCGTCGTGGAAATGAAGTTTACGCCTGTTCTGTGCGGTTCCGCCTTTAAGAATAAAGGAGTCCAGTTGCTCCTCGACGGCATAGTCGATTATCTTCCTTCTCCCCTTGATATACCGGCGGTGAAAGGCATAAGGCCGCTTGACGGTGTTGAGGTGGAGAGAAGGGCGTCGGATGAAGATCCTTTCGCGGCCCTCGCCTTTAAGATAATGACGGATCCGTTTGTGGGTCAGCTTACATTTATCAGGGTGTATTCAGGCGTGTTGAGCGCCGGGTCATACATATATAATTCCACGAAGGACACGAAAGAGAGGATCGGCAGGCTTTTGAGGATGCATGCCAACAAGCGTGAAGAGATAAAGGAAGTAAGGGCCGGTGACATAGCCGCAATAGTCGGGCTGAAAAGTACATTGACCGGGGACACTCTCTGTGATGAGAGCGCTCCTGTAATCCTCGAGGCGATGGAATTCCCCGAGCCTGTTATAGCTGTAGCCATAGAGCCGAAGACAAAGGTGGATCAGGAAAGGCTCTCGGTTTCCCTTGCGAAGCTTGCGCAGGAAGACCCGTCTTTCAGGGTCTCTTTTGATGAAGAGACGGGCCAGACGATAATATCGGGAATGGGCGAACTTCATCTCGAAATAATCGTAGACAGGCTGTTGAGAGAATTCAAGGTCGGAGCAAATGTCGGAAGGCCGCAAGTCGCATATAAAGAGACGATAAAGAATACGGCAAAGGTCGAAGGCAAATTCGTAAGACAGTCCGGAGGCCGGGGTCAATACGGTCATGTCTGGATAGATGTGGAGCCTGTGGAGAGAGGAAAGGGTTTTGAATTCGTAAATAAAATAGTGGGAGGCTCTATCCCGAGAGAGTATGTCCCGGCGGTAGAAAAGGGCATTAAAGAGGCTATGGAAGGCGGGGTGCTTGCAGGTTACCCTATTGTCGATGTAAAGGCAACCCTTTTTGACGGCTCGTACCATGAGGTTGATTCATCTGAAATGGCCTTCAAGATTGCGGGTTCGATGGCATTTAAGGAAGGCGTAAAGAAGGCGCAGCTTGCATTGCTCGAACCTATTATGACGGTTGAAGTCGTAACGCCCGAAGAATACATGGGCGACGTTATAGGAGATTTAAATTCGAGACGCGGCAAGATCCAATCTATGGAAAAGCGGGGAACCGCCCAGGTAATAAAATCGATGGTGCCCCTCTCGGAAATGTTCGGTTATGCGACCGACCTGAGGTCAAAGACGCAGGGAAGGGCTAATTATACAATGCAGTTTTCTCATTATGAGGATGTTCCGAAGAATATAATGGAAGGTATAGTGGCAAAGGCCAAGGGAGAGTAGTTTTTAATTAAGGAGTTTTAAGAATTTTAAGGAGGAGATATGGCCAAGGCAAAATTTGAGAGGACGAAGCCTCAC
>MHDU01000015.1 GCA_001803635.1 Nitrospirae bacterium GWB2_47_37
CAATAAAATCGATCTCATTATAGAATCGCTTTCGGCCTACCTGCAGGGCAAAGAGCACGCATTGCGGCTTTCACTGACCGCCTTTTTCTCAAAAGGCCATCTCCTGATAGAAGACCTGCCCGGTCTCGGAAAAACGACATTGGCCGTAGGCATTGCCCGGTCACTCGGATTGAGCTTCGGCAGGATACAATGCACAAGCGATCTTCTTCCCACCGACATTACAGGATTGTCCATTTACAACAAAAGCCTCGGGGAGTTCGAATTCCACCCCGGCCCTATCTTCAGCAATATCGTGCTCGTGGACGAAATAAACAGGGCTACTCCCAAGACGCAAAGCGCGCTGCTTGAGGCGATGGAAGAGGAACAGGTAACCGTGGAGGGCAAGACCTACAAACTTCCGAAGCCTTTTTTTGTGATAGCTACGCAGAATCCGGCAGAGCACTTCGGCACTTTCCCTCTGCCCGAATCGCAGCTCGACAGGTTCATAATGAAGATAAACATAGGATACCCTTCGGGCGAGGCTGAAAAGGAGATATTGAAAAGCGGGAGCAAAAGGGAAGAGTTATACGCTATGGAGCCTGTAATAACGCCCGAAGATGCCTCGCTAATTCAGGACGAGGTAAAGGATAATATTTACGTGTCGGATAAGGTGCTGGATTACGCCATGAAAATAATACAGGCAACAAGAAGCGGCAAATATCTCAATGCGGGACTTTCGACGAGGGGAGCGCTGGCCCTGACCTACACCGCAAAGACAAACGCATACTTCCACGGAAGGGACTTCGTCATACCCGAGGACATAAAAGAGCTGGCCGAATATACCATTACCCACCGTGTAATGTTCAAAGAAGAATACGAGAACCTTAATAAAAAGGAGATAATAAAGTCATTAATAGAAACAATAGCGGTTCCGGTCTAAATGAGGTTATTTAACTATTGTGGTTAAAAAGCAGTCCTTGCCTGTAATAAAGATAACTAATGCCGGTTGGTTATACATCGCATTAACGCTGTTTTTAGGCTTTGCCGGGGTCAACACTTCAAACAACCTCATTTATCTCATAGTCTCCGCGCTGCTCGGTTTTATGGGCATCTCCGGTTTTTTCGGGAAGAGGAACCTGTCGAAGATCGATATCGATGCGGAAATTCCTCAGGAGATATATGCTAATAAGGAATTTCCGCTGAAGATACGCCTTAAAAACAGGAAGAGGTTTCTTCCCGTCTTTTTGATGAGAGTGAAGATAATACAGGACGAGCAGAGATCGCATGAAACCCTGTTCCCGTTTGTCGATAAAAAGAGCGATTCGTCCGGATATCTGGACATATCTTTCAAAAACCGGGGCAGGCACAGCATAAAAGAGATCTACATATGCTCGGTCTTTCCATTTAATTTTTTTGTGAGATGCAGAAAACTCGACGCGTCTTTCGACTTTATCGTGTTCCCGGAACCTGAAAAATCGGCGCTTTTAAACATCCTTGAAAGGCAGCGGCTTTCAAAAGGCGAGATACAGACGGACAAGACCGGATACGAATCCGAGATGCTCTCCATAAGGAAATACGTCACGGGCGACCCTTTTAAATATATAAACTGGAAGGCCACGGCAAAGACAGGAGACCTCAAAACAAAGGAGCTTTCATCACTCTCGTATCAGCCCATTGTGATAGATTTTGAAAAAATCGACATAAAGAATATTGAAGAAAAGATCTCGTGCATCGCGTATATGATCTTGCAGCTTTTGAAGAAAAATATACCGGCAGGGCTCAGGATAGACGGTAGGTTTTATGCTCCGGATATTTCGAATGCCCATAAGATTTCCATGCTGAAGGAACTTGCCTTATACGGAATTGAAAAGCATGAAACCGAATAACATCCGCTCCATAAGAATAGAGACTGCCGTAAAGATAACGGCTGCAATCATAGGGTTGATAGGATTCCTGTCTGTCGCCGGATACATAAGCATCGTTTACTCCTCTCTGTTCATGCTGCTCTTCCCGTTCTCCATATACCTCGAATACAAAAAAGTCGGCCATCCGCAGCGTTGGCTTTTGAATCTTGCGGCGCTGGCCGTAATAATATTCTCGTTTCTAAGGCTCGATTCCAAAGACCTCGTCACCCCGACCGTCGAAGGGCTTTTAATGCTCATCTGCGTCAAATTCCTCGAAGACAAGAAATTCCGCGACTACATGCAGATATACGCCATATCCCTTTTTCTCCTTGCGGGTTCTGCGCTGCTTTCGATAGACATAGCGTTTTCGATATATTTCATGGGCCTCGTGTTCCTGCTGCCGGCGGCAATAGTCCTGCTCACTTACTATTCCCAAGAGCCGGACCTCGAACTCGCAAAGGGCACGGTCATCAAGATAATCTCAAAATCCCTGCTCATACCCCTTATAGCCATGCCGGTAACGCTGGTTTTTTTCATAGCCCTGCCGAGGACAAGCAATCCCCTATTCAATTTTTTGAACAGGGGAGAAAAGGCGAAAACCGGCTTTACGGATAAGGTAAAGCTCGGCGGCATATCAGGCATTCAGGAAGACTCTACAGCCATATTCAGGGCGCAAATGGACAAAGTTGACGACAGGATCCTGTACTGGCGCGGAATTGTTCTCGATTCCTTTGACGGCGCATCATGGACGCGGTCCGGAGAAGGCGCTTCAGGAGAGTATCAATTGAACATAACAGGCAGGAAAATAACGCAGATCATATATCTCGAACCCTATGAAAATATTTATGTCTTTGCTCTGGACAAGCCTTATTCCATCGCAATCAAGGATTTGAAAAAACACGGCGACCTTGCCTTCACAACGCCGAAAACAATCGACAGGAGAATACGGTACGAGGCGGTATCGGTCATGTCGGACGCGATAACCGAAGAAAATATAAACAAAAACCATTACCTGCAACTACCTGAAGACATATCTCCGGAGATAGTGAAAGCAGCAAAAGAAACGGCATCTAAAGCCGAATCCGGGACTCAAATACCGAATGCCGTCTTGAATTTCTTAAGTAGAGGTAATTACAAATATTCCCTGCAGAACCTCCCGATAACCAAAAACCCCCTCGAAGACTTTCTTTTCAAGCACAAATACGGCAACTGCGAGTATTTCGCGTCGGCAATGGCTGTTATGCTCAGGGCCGCCGGCATACCTGCGCGGCTTGTAGGAGGTTACAGGGGCGGATACTACAACGATATGGGTAAATATTATCTGGTGCCGCAGAAAAACGCGCATGTGTGGGTCGAGGCGTACGTAAACAACAATTGGATGAGGTTTGACCCTACCCCGGCGCCGATCCAGGGCTTCGTATCGCAGCGGGAATTAGGCATACTTTTTAAGATACGGCTTACCGTCGATTTAATAAACTATTACTGGAACATCACCGTTATCAACTACGATTTTGAAAGGCAGATATCCCTTTTCAATAAGATACGGATGGGGATTAAAAAGCCGGCGTTCAATCTGTCCATAGACAGGGAAATGCTCATCAGATATTTTATAGGAATTTTTATTGCAGTCGCGGCCGTATTCGCGGGATACGCTGTTTTGTCCGGCAAAAGATCCCCTGAAACAAGGCTTTTAACCGTGTTTCAGAAGAGAATGGAAGGCTTCGGGTACAGGAGGGGAGGATCTCAGGGTCTTGAGGAATTCGCGGAATCCGTTAAGGACGAAAGGCTCAAAGAGCATGCATTGAGGTTTGTCAAAGAATTCGAGAGAATTTATTACAAAGACAGGCGGTTCAACAAGGAAGAAATAAAAAGACTGAAGGCTGTTATCGAGGAACTTAAATCCATAATCCCAAAGCGCAAATCCGCTTCAAAGCCTTTATAAGTGTTGAATTTTTTAGCTGCGGATTACGGTTAAATCCGATATCAAAAGCCCATAATGTGTTAAAATATAACGTTTTCATTACTAATTAAGCGAGGTATAGTCTTTATGTCCATTTCCAATTTATCCGTCAGCATAGAAGAAGAGATGAAGGTAAGCTACCTTGATTACGCCATGAGCGTAATCATAGGCAGGGCATTGCCTGAGGTCAGGGACGGGTTGAAGCCTGTCCAGAGAAGGATACTCTACGCTATGTTCAGGGAAGGACTGCTTCCCGGCAAGAAATATTCTAAAAGCGCCGGTGTTGTAGGCGAGGTATTAAAAAAATATCATCCGCATGGCGATTCGGCAGTTTATGACGCTATGGTCCGTTTGGCGCAGGATTTCAATATGCGCTATCAACTTGTTGACGGTCAGGGAAACTACGGCTCGATAGACGGAGATCCGGCTGCCGCATACAGGTACACGGAGGCGCGACTCGCGAAGATAGCCGAAGAACTGCTGGCGGATATAGACAAAGAGACCGTAGATTTCACGCCTAATTTCGACGAGACCGTCGAAGAGCCCCTCGTATTGCCCACAAAGGTTCCCAATCTCCTTATAAACGGCTCAGCCGGAATCGCGGTCGGAATGGCCACGAACATCCCGCCCCATAATTTAAAAGAGGTCATCGACGGGCTGATTATGCTCCTCGATAATCCGAAGGTTACTATTGCGGATTTGATGACCGCCGTTAAAGGCCCTGATTTCCCCACCGGCGCGATGATTTACGGGACAAAGGGAATAGTAGACGCTTATACCAACGGCAGGGGCCTGATCAAGGTAAGGGCAAAGGCCATGATAGAAAGGGAGGCAAAGGGCGGGGACAGCATAATAGTATCTGAGCTTCCATATCAGGTCAATAAGGCGCGGCTCATAGAAAAGATAGCGGAACTCGTCAGGGAAAAGCGCATCGAAGGCATATCCGACATAAGGGACGAGTCCGACAGGGACGGAATAAGGGTAGTCCTCGAACTCAAGCGCAACGAGGTTCCGCAGGTAATCCTGAATAATCTCTACAAACATACGCAGATGGAATCCACCTTCGGCATCATCATGCTCTCTCTCGTCGGAGGACAACCTCATATCCTCAGCCTCAAAAAGATGCTCGATTATTTCCTGCAGCACAGGAGAGACGTAATACTGCGCAGGACGAAATTCGAGTTGAGAAAGGCGGAAGAAAAAGCCCATATCCTCGAAGGACTGAAAATAGCGCTCGACCATCTCGATGAGATAATAAGCCTTATCAGAAAATCAAAGAGCCCCGAAGAGGCTAAGAACGGATTGATGACCAACTATCCGTTAACGGAGATACAGGCGCAGGCCATACTCGACATGAAACTCCAGAGACTCACCGGCCTCGAAAGGGACAAGATAATAAACGACTACAAAGAAACCCTGAAGGAGATAGAGAGGTTAAAGGAAATTTTAGCGAGCGAGGCGCTCGTATCTAAAATAATAAAAGAAGAGCTTGCCGAGATCAAAAACAAATACGGAGACGGGCGAAAGACCGAGATATTGGCAGAGACCGCCGAACTGACAATAGAAGACCTCATAACAGAGGAGGAGATGGTCATAACCCTGACCCACAACGGGTACATCAAGAGGATCCCGCTCTCCACTTACAGGAGCCAGCGCCGGGGCGGCAAGGGCCTTACCGGCATGGAGACGCGGGAAGAGGACTTCGTGGAGCAACTCTTCATCGCCTCCACCCACGACTATATGCTCTTCTTCAGCAACATGGGCAAGCTTTACTGGTCCAAGATATACCAGGTTCCGGAGGCGAGCCGCACCGCAAAGGGCAAGGCACTGGTCAATCTCCTGTCCCTGTCCGAAGGAGAGCGCATAACCACCGCCCTCAACGTGAGGGACTTCAAGGACGGATATCTCGTCATGTTCACCAAGGCCGGGATAGTAAAGAAAACGGCGCTGGATGAATACAGCAACCCCAGGGCTAAAGGCATCATAGCCGTAAACCTGGACGAGGGGGACGAGCTGATAGCCGTAAAGAAAACAAACGGCGACAATGACATTATCATCGGCACGTGGAACGGCCTCTCCATAAGGTTCAAGGAAACGGAGGTCAGGTCGGTCGGAAGGACCGCGAGGGGAGTTATCGGCATAAGGCTCGAAAAAGGCGACACCGTGGTCTCCGCCGAAGTAGTGGAAAACAGGACATCCCTTCTAACCATCACCGAAAAGGGGCTCGGCAAGAGGACAAAGGTCGAGGAGTATTCGGTCCAAGGTCGCGGCGGCAAGGGAGTTATCTCCATCAAAGTCACCGAAAGGGGCGGCAAGGCCGTGGGTCTCCTACAGGTAAAGGACGAGGACGAGTTGGTCATAATAGCCGGCAGCGGCAAGCTAATCAGGATCGTTGCGGGCAACATCTCGGTGCTGGGCAGGAATACGCAGGGCGTCAAGCTTATGGACATGGAGGCTGACGACAAGATCGTAGGCATAGGAAGGGTTGTGGAAGAAGAATAAAGTAGAGATATTTTTGTCTAACGACGAAGAAAAAACTAATGCTGTGCCGTTCATTGGGTAATGAGTCCGAAACCTGAAGATAAAGCTCGTGAAGTAATCGATGATATGCTTGAAAAAGCAGGGTGGCATATCTGCAATCTTGATGACGCCAATATCTATGCACACCGCGGTGTAGTCATCCGCAATTTCCCTCTAAAATCCGGCCATGGTTTTGCTGATTATCTTTTTTATGTTGACGGAAAGGCTGCCGGTGTTATCGAGGCAAAAAAAGAGGGCACAACACTCACAGGCGTTGAGATTCAGTCGGATAAATATAAACACGGCTTGCCTGACATTCTCCCTGCATGGCATAGGCCATTGCCGTTCTGTTATCAGTCAACTGGAATTGAAACACGCTTCACAAACGGATTGGAGCCTGATTCACGGTCAAGGAATGTCTTTTCCTTTCACCGTCCTGAAACAATATCCGACTGGGTCAATGATATAAAGCCGAATGCATTAGACCGCGCAGCCGAGGAGCCGGCAGTATACGGCGCCCCCTCAACCCTCCTTTCAGGACTCAAAAACATGCCTCCATTAAAAGAAGAAGGTCTCTGGCCTGCCCAGATAAAGGCGATTAAAAACCTTGAAACATCCCTTGCTGAAAACAGGCCGCGCGCTCTCATCCAGATGGCAACAGGAAGCGGAAAGACATTTACGGCAGTGACAGCGATTTACAGGATGATAAAATTTGGAGGGGCGAGGCGTGTTCTTTTCCTTGTTGACCGTGCGAATCTGGGGAGGCAGACATTAAAGGAGTTCCAGCAGTACAACTCTCCTTACAGCCCTTATAAATTCGCAGAGGAATATATCGTCCGTCAGCTTAAATCCAACCAGTTAGATAAAACAGCCCGTGTCTGCATCTCAACAATCCAGCGGCTCTACTCAATGCTAAAGGGAGAAGATATCGACCCGGAGATTGAGGAAGATTCCCTCTTCGACCACTCAGACCTTTATAAAGAGCCCGTGCCTGTTGAATATAACCCTGCTATTCCGATAGAAACTTTTGATGTAATCATTACCGATGAATGCCACCGCTCTATTTATGGCCTCTGGAGACAGGTGCTTGAGTATTTCGATGCATTCATCATCGGGCTTACTGCAACCCCCAACAAGCAGACCTTCGGTTTCTTCAACCAGAACCTTGTTATGGAATATCCCCACGAACAGGCAGTTGCAGATGGAGTGAATGTAAATTACGATGTCTATCGGATCAGGACAGAGATAACTCAGAAAGGCTCAAAAGTAGAGGCAGGCTATTACATTGACAAGCGTGATAGAGAAACAAGGGCGCTCAGGTGGGAGAGGCTGGATGAAGAACTTGAATACGCTCCTGAGCAGTTGGATAGGGATGTAGTTTCTGTTGACCAGATAAGGACTGTTATACAGACATTTCGGGATAAGCTATTTACAGAAATATTCCCCGGAAGAAAAGATGTTCCTAAAACACTCATTTATGCAAAGGACGACTCCCACGCTGAAGACATTGTAAAAATTGTCAGGGAAGAATTCGGAAAAGGGAATGATTTCTGCCAGAAGATAACGTATAAGACAACAGGCAGAAAGCCGGAAGACCTTATAGCAGAGTTCAGAAACAGCTATTTCCCGCGCATAGCCGTTACGGTTGATATGATTGCTACAGGAACGGACATCAAGCCTCTGGAAATAGTTCTTTTTCTCAGAACCGTTAAATCCCGGACTTACTTTGACCAGATGAAAGGCAGGGGCGTGCGTGTGATAAATCCGAATGACCTTCAATCAGTTACGCCTGATGCGCCCGCAAAGACCCATTTCGTGATTGTTGATGCAGTAGGCGTATGCGAAGAGGATAAGACAGACTCAAGACCAATGGAAAGAAAGCCAAGCGTATCTCTTGAAAAGCTTCTTCAGGCAGTTTCATTAGGAAATACAGAGACGGATGTGATTTCTTCAATAGCAGGACGACTTGCCCGGCTTGATAAGAAATTGAACCCCGAAGAAAGGGCAGAGGTCAAAAAACTTGCGGCAGGAAAAAGCCTTAAGGAATTAACAGGAGAGCTTGTTCTTGCCATTGACCCTGATAAGCATATTGAGCTTGCCAAGAAAGATAACCCTGAAATTAAAGAGCCTGCACAAGACCGAATAAAAAAGGCTGCTGAAAAGATAATCAAGGAATCTGTAAAACCTTTTCATAACCCTGAGCTAAGACGAAGGCTTGTTGAATTGCATAAGACAACAGAGCAGACGATCGATGCAATCAGCAAAGATGCGGTGATAGAGGCAGGATTCAGCGCAGATGCCTTGGAAAAGGCAAAGGGTCTTGTTACTTCATTCGAGCAGTTCATCAAAGAGCATAAGGACGAGATAACAGCCCTTCAGATACTTTACAGCAGGCCGTATAAAGAGAGATTGCGTTTTGAAGAGATAAAGACTCTGGCCGAGCTTATCGAAAAGCCTCCATATCTCTGGCGTATTGACAGGCTATGGAATGCGTATGCTGCTTTGGAGAGATCTAAGGTTCGCGGCGCAGGAAGCCACAGGATATTGACTGACCTTGTTTCATTGATCCGTTTTGCCCTTCATCAGGAGGATGAATTAGAGCCATATTCAGAGCATGTAGAGACTCGGTTTAATAAATGGCTTTCAGAACAGGGGAAGACAGGCAAAAAATTCAGTGATGAGCAAATGTTTTGGCTTGAGAAGATAAAGGAGCATATTACCGGAAGCCTGAGCATAGACAAAAAAGATTTTGAATACACTCCTTTTAAAGAAAACGGCGGGCTCGGCAAGGCATATCAGCTTTTCGGAGAGGAATTGTGGAAGATGATGGATGAGTTGAATGAGGCGCTGGCGGCGTAAAAAATGTCGCTTGAATGATTTGCGATTTTTAAAGGATTGACGCCAGTTAAAAAATGGTATAAAATAAGTACTGAAATAGATACTGGAAGGAGTGCTTACAATGAATACCTTGGCTGCACAGGAAATTAAGCGGAAAGGCATCTCAGCCGTAGACGAGGCGCTAAAGGAAGGCCCGGTCCACGTCATCAAGAACAACCAGCCGCAGTATGTGGTTCTTTCCGAAGAGCGATACCGCGAATTGCTTGAGTCCGAGGATGCGGCGTATAATGCGCGCATCCGCGAATCTCTTGCTGATTTAAAGGCAGGAAGGGTAAAGCGCGGGACTGCAAAAGACTTGATACGCGAGCTGGAATTGGAAGACTGAGGATGTATATCCTCGTCTGGACTGCACATTTCACACGCGCTGCGAAAAACTTTGCAAAACGTCATCCGGAGTTGAAGAAGAAGGTTGCAAACATTCTTCGTGATCTCGAAAAAGACCCCTTTCAGCCGCATCTGAAATATCACTACCTTGGGGGAAAATATAAGGGGATGCAGGCAATAAGCATTACCGACAGCTACCGAATCAGCATGACTGTCATGATTACCGAGAAAGAAATTCTCCTGTTTGACATAGGCCCGCATGATGAGGTGTACCGGTGAAATCCAAGCAGCAGGAGCGGCAGAATAATTCACAGTTGCCGGAGGGGTGGGAGTGGAAGAGGTTGGGCGCCGTCTTATCAGACATTGTCGGAGGCGGTACACCCTCCAAATCCAATCCCAAATACTGGTCAGGCACTATCCCTTGGTTGACCGTAAAAGACATGCGGACACGGCAGCCAGCCGACTCAATTGATCACATCTCCGCGGATGCAATTAAGAAAAGTGCAACAAATCTGATTCCGAAGGATACTGTGATTATTGCAACACGTGTCGGTCTTGGTAAAGTTATTCGCGTGCCCTATGAGGCGACAATCAATCAAGACCTCAAGGCCTTAATTGCCTCAGCTGACGTTTATAAGAGCTATCTTGAATATTGGATTATGTCTATTGCTCAATACTTAGAGTCTATTGGATCGGGAACAACAGTCAAAGGTATCCGTCTCGAAGCACTGCGTGAGATTCCCTTCCCCCTTGCCCCTCTTGACCAGCAAAAACAAATTGCCTCCGAGATCGAGAAACAATTCTCCCGCCTGGATGAGGCGGTGGCTGCGCTCAAGCGCATAAAGGCGAACCTTAAGCGTTACAAGGCCTCTGTGCTCAAGGCTGCGGTTGAAGGGAAATTGACTGAGGAGTGGCGCAAACGAAATCCCGATATTGAATCCGCCGAAAAGCTTTTAAAAAGAATTCTTGCCGAAAGAAAAAAGAAATGGGAAGAAAAGAATCCGGGGAAGAAATACAAAGAACCTGTCGCGCCTGATACATCAAACCTGCAGGAATTGCCTAAGGGATGGGTGTGGGCAAAATTGAGGGAGATTAAAGAGGACATTGAAAATGTTAATCCAAAAATGAATCCTGACAAAGATTTTATTTATTTGGACATCGCTTCAATTGATAACACTCAACAAAAAATAACAACACCTAAAAGGTACTTAGGTAAAGATGCACCTTCGAGAGCAAGACAACTTATCAAAACAGGTGATATTCTTTTTTCTACCGTAAGAACATACTTGAAAAACATTGCTATAGTTTATGAAAAATACAATAATCAAATTGCTTCTACAGGGTTCTGTGTAATAAGGCCACTCAATCCAATCAATAAAAAGTTGTTTTTTTATTATGTACAAACAAAATCTTTCCTTAATTCATTAAACCAGATTCAACGAGGCACGAGTTATCCTGCTGTTAGGGATTCTGATGTTTTTGAGCAGGTTTCCCCTCTTCCTCCTGTCCTTGAACAACAAAAAATCGTTGAAGAAATTGAAAGCCGACTATCTGTCGCGGAAGAAATAGAAGAAACAATTAACATTAATCTCAAACGCGCTGAACGCCTGCGGCAGTCGATTTTGAAAAAGGCGTTTTCAGGAAGGCTGATATCGTCTCCTCAAGATATGGAGCGTGCAGATGTCTAAAAAGAAGACGCTCACCGCTGATGAAGAACCTGTTGTTCCATTAATTGAAAACCTTGTCTCTCTTGGCCCGGAAAGGCTTGCAAAGATGCTGATGAAAGAGGCTGAAAAAAGTGATGCTCTGTCGCGGCGTATTAATCTGTCCCTTGCTGCAAGAGACTCTGTCGAGACTTTAGCCAAACATCTTCGCCGGAGTTTCAAAAACTGCATAAAGGAAAAATACTTTATCGGCAAAGGCGGCAGTTTTGAATATGCCGGAGAGCTTGATGACCTTCGCGCAACAATCGTTGAGAAGATTTCTCCGCAAGCTCCGGAGACAGCCGCTGCATTGCTTGATGAATTTATCGAACTCCATACAAAAGCATTTTATGTTGCAGATGACTCATACGGTGCAATAAGCGATGTATTCAGACAGGCTGTACAGGATTGGGGCAATGCATGGAGTAGGTGTAAAGCCAAAGACACAACGGCGCTCGCGCGGAAAGTCTACGACAAGCACATTGCAAATGATTACGGTGTTTATGACGAGATTGTGCCGGCTTTTGGCGAAGCGCTTAGAGAAAATGGACTTGCTGTTCTTGAGAAACTTGCGCTGGATGAATTGAAGAAACTGCCTCCTATTCCAGAGGGCGACAGGGCAAGGCATTTTGACGAGAACTGGTCCGTCCGCTGCAGGATAGGCCATATTATGGAGGGAATCGCGGACATCAGAAAAGACCCTGATAGTTTTATTGAGGCTGTCCGTGTTCTCGGCAGAGATACGATTCACGGCGTTGAAATAGCGGAAAGGTTTATAGACGCAGGCCGTTTTGAAGAAGCGCTTGAATGGTTGAGCCGAAATACGGGAGTGCAGCGAACATATGAGATACCATATCTCAAAGCAAAATGCCTGATTGCTCTTAGCCGAAAAAATGAAGCAAGGGATGTTCTTTGGAAGCATTTCCTTGAAACATTTACTTCCAACGCATATAAAGAAGCTCTCTCCCTTGCTAAACCGGAAGACATTAAACAGATGCAAAGAGAAGCGCTAACATCGGCAAGTAAAAGCAATCGATTGCTTGATGCCCTTTCTTTTTTAGCCGAAGAGAAATTTCTGCGAGAGGCAGCAACGCTTGTGCTTGAGCGCTGGAAGGAGATTAACGGCAGTGTCTATACAACTCTGGGAGATATTGCAAAGAAACTGGCAAAAGACTATCCGCTTTCATCGGTAGTGCTGCATCGCCTTATGGCAGAAGCAGTTTTGGACAAAGGGATTTCAAAATATTACGGCTATGCTATCCGTGATCTTCGCTCTGCGGAGCGCTTAGGCTTAGAGGTAACAGAGTGGCACGATTTTAAAAATAATGAGGAATATATTCAGGAACTGCGGGGGAAACACAGACTTAAGAAATCTCTTTGGGAACGGTACGAGAAGTGACATGAAAAAATCAGGCCGATATAAAACAGCACATTCGATTGAAGACCAGTTCGAGCCGGGGTCTAACAATCAGGTGCTCAAAAACAAATTGGGGATAACAAACCCTGATGAAATGGACGATACAGAAGCTATTGCCCTGAAAGAGGCGACGGACAATATGGTCAGGAAGTTCGACGAGCACCATCGCTTTACGGCATCGGATATCTGTAATTTTCACAAAATCTGGTTAATCGAAATATACGAATGGGCCGGCAAATACCGGCAGGTGAATGTGAGCAAGGAAGATTTTCCATTTGCGGCGGCTATACATATTCCATCTCTCATGAATCAGTTCGAACATGATGTCCTCGCCCGCAACACGCCCTGTAATTTCAAAAATAGGGAAGAGGTTATTCATGCGCTTGCTGAAACTCATATCGAGATGGTTTTAATCCATCCATTTAGGGAAGGGAACGGTCGGGTAGCGAGAATTCTTTCGACATTGATGGCACTTCAGGCGGGGTTGCCGCTTCTCAGATTCGATTTGATTGCCGGCGAGATGAAGAAAGAATATTTTGCTGCAATTCAGGCCGGGATGAATAAGAACTACCAGCCGATGGAGAAGTTACTCTCGGTAATTATCGAGAAGATCTATGTGGTTTTATGATTTTTTCTGTTTTGTCACTCTCTGTAAGTTTGCGTACTATAGACTCGATCGATTCTTCGGTCTCGATGGCGGTCGAACTGGCGACATTGGCGAGCAGAGCCTGCCGGTATTTCTCCGGTGCTTTCAGATAAGGATTGGTTTCGAGCAATGACTTTTTTGACATGTTATATTATACCATTTGATAACAACATACGGAAGGCATAAACAATGACAAACGGTTCGGCAACAATAGTTCAAAAACTCTGGAATTACTGTAACGTCCTTCGGGACGATGGGATGAGTTATGGCGATTATGTGGAGCAGCTTACATATCTGCTCTTTCTTAAAATGGCTGATGAGAGGGCAAAGCCTCCGTATAATCAGCCAAGCCCGATCCCTGCTAAATACAACTGGCAGAGTCTTCTGAAAAAAGACGGTGATGATCTTTTCGACCATTACCGCCATCTGCTCGAAAAACTCGGTCAGGAGAAGGGTCTTTTAGGCTTAATCTTCGGCAAGGCACAGAATAAATTTCAGGACCCTGCAAAGCTCCGGCGTTTAATTGTTGATCTCATTGATAAAGAAAACTGGTCAATAATGAGCGCTGACGTGAAAGGCGACGCCTATGAAGGGCTTCTTGAAAAGAACGCGCAGGACACAAAGACAGGAGCAGGCCAGTATTTTACGCCCCGGCCTTTAATACAGGCTGTTATTGATGTCATGGCTCCGAAGCCTAATGAAACCATCTGCGACCCTGCATGCGGGACAGGAGGTTTTCTTATTGCAAGTCATGAATATATAGCTAAACATTACAAGCTCACCAAAGACCAAAAAAGATTTCTCGATGAAAAGGCATTATGGGGATGGGAGCTTGTGCAGAATACCGCTCGGCTCTGTGCCATGAATTTTATGCTCCACGGAATAGGCGGTGATACGCTTCCGATTACTGTAGCGGATTCTTTGGCGAGCGATCCGGGCGAAAGGTTCGAGATGGTTCTGACCAATCCGCCGTTCGGCAAAAAGTCCAGCACAACAATAGTTGCTGAAAACGGGAAGGCGTCAAAAGAGAAAGAGACAATCGCGAGGGATGACTTCTGGGCAACTACATCGAATAAACAGCTTAATTTTGTCCAGCACATTAAGACTCTCTTAAAACAACATGGCCGCGCAGCTATGGTTGTGCCTGATAATGTTTTGTTTGAAGGAGGCGCAGGAGAGACTGTAAGGAGGAAATTGCTCCATGAATGCGACGTGCATACTCTTTTAAGACTTCCGACAGGGCTTTTCTACGCACAAGGAGTGAAGGCAAATGTAATTTTTTTCGACAAAAAACCTGCTTCTGAAACTCCGTGGACAAAGAAGCTCTGGATCTATGACTTAAGGACTAATAAAGATTTCACGCTTAAGACAAATCCTTTGAAAAGGGATGACCTCGATGAATTTGTGAAATGCTACAACCCGGAAAACCGCCATAGCAGAAAACCTACATGGTCGGAGAAAAACCCTGACGGCAGATGGCGGGCTTTTGATTACGAAGAGTTGATTAACCGCGATAAGGCAAGCCTCGATATCTTCTGGCTCAAAGACGAAAGCCTCGAAGAATCGGATAACTTGCCTGAGCCTGATGTGATTGCAAGAGAAATAGTCGAAGACCTCGAATCGGCATTGGAACAAATAAGAGAGATTGTGGAAGACTTGGAGTGCAAAGGATAAGAGATTGAGATTGTGCGGGGGAAAAGGGTAAACTAACCGAACTAATTTATGAAAAACACCGAGATATGGCTCTTTATATTCGCGCTCGGGCTCCTGGGCCTGAACTGGCCCCTGCTTGAGATATTCCATACCGACGCGCCGGCTTATTTATTCGTGTTCTGGCTCCTTTTTATACTCCTTATCGCATGCGGGGCTTTTAAGGCCGAAGAAAAAAGGCAAAAAAGCTGATTCTTTTTTTGCCTGAATCATAGAAATGCCGGAATATAAAAAAGATGTTTCTACCGTATAATCTTTTCTTTATAGTTTTGTGCTATCTCCTGCTACTTTTCGCCGTGGCGTATTACGCGGAGCGAAAAGAGAAGGCGGGAAAGAGCATCGTCAACAATCCCTACATTTATTCATTCTCGCTCGCGGTATACTGCACATCATGGACGTTTTACGGAAGCGTGGGAAAGGCGGCTACATCCGGGCTTTCCTTTCTTACCATATATCTCGGCCCCACTCTCATGGCCGCCATATGGCTTGTCGTTCTTAAAAAGATAGTAAGGCTCGCAAAAACAAACAGGATTACGACCATATCCGATTTTATAGGCTCGAGATATGGCAAATCCCTGTTCCTTTCCAGTCTGGTCACAGTAGTGGCTGTAGTGGGAATAGCGCCGTATGTGGGGCTGCAGATAAAGGCGATCATAAGCACATTCGTCATTATATCGGGAGAAACTACCGGAAGCGCGGCAGCGGGTCTTTTCATCACATTCATCCTCGGCGTCTTCGCCATCATGTTCGGAGCGAGGAAGCTCGACTCTTCGGAAAGGCACGGCGGCCTCGTGTTTGCTATCGCATTTGAGTCCATAGTCAAACTGGTGGCCTTTATCGCGGTAGGTATTTTCGTGACATACAATCTCTTTAACGGGTTCGGAGACATATTCGACAGGATAAAAAACTCCGAACATTCGGTTCTTCTCTTTTTAGGCACAGGCACTGGAACCGCCTATTTCGAATGGTTCGCCCTGCTCTTTCTATCCATGATGGCCATCATGTTCCTGCCGAGGCAGTTCCAGATGGCCGTTGTGGAAAATTACGACGAGGCTCATATAACAAAGGCGTCGTGGCTTTTCCCTTTATATCTCTTTCTTATAAACATCTTTGTGCTGCCCATAGCATTCGGCGGGCTTCTGCTGGGAGGCAGCGAAAAAATGGCGGACTACTTTGTCCTTACACTGCCGCTGAATCACGGAGAGCGTTATCTCTCGCTCCTTGCGTTTATCGGGGGTTTTTCCGCGGCGACCGGAATGGTCATAGTGGAATCATTGGCCCTAAGCACTATGGTAATGAACAGCATTATCATGCCTGCGTTAATAAATTTCCACGACGCCCCTAAATTCCCGTCTGCGGTGCTTAATATAAAACGGCTCGTGATATTAGGGGTAGTTTTTTTAGGCTATCTCTTCGCCACGTCAATAGGCGAATTTTACAGCCTTGTGGATATGGGGCTTAAATCCTTTGAGGCCGTAACCCTTTTCGCGCCCGCGTTCCTTCTCGGGCTTTACTGGAAAAGGGGCACTAAGGCAGGCGCGATAGCAGGGCTTATGGCCGGATTCGGCATATGGTTTTACACTCTCATTATACCGGCCATGACCAAGGCCGGACTCATCGACAGTTCCGGCATAATAGGAATTCTGACAAATTCCGAGATGCTTAACCCTAACAGCCTCTTCGGCATTAAGGGCCTCGGCAAGTGGGGCCATTCCCTTTTCTGGAGCCTGTCCTTTAACCTGATGTTCTATATAGGAGTCTCGGTATTTACGAGGCAGTCAAGGGAAGAGGAGATACAATCCCTCATATTCGTTGAATCGTACGAAAACGTCAGGGAGCTTACGTTAAGCAGCTCTTATAACGTAGGCGATATCGAAAATATCCTCGCGCAGTATTTGGGCAGGCAGGAGGCTCGCGACGCGATAGGTAATTTTTTATCCAAGAAAAACAAAAAACGGGACGAGCTTGCATCGAAAGAGCTTTCCGAACTGAGGAACGAGGCCGAAAAAATACTCGCCGGCGCCATCGGCTCTTCCATAGCCGCCATTATCTTTGAGGATAAACTCGTGCTGACGGAAAAGGAAAGGGGAGAGCTTTCCGAATCCATCAAGCATATAACCGCTAACCTCCGTCTTTCGAGGCAGGAGCTGGCCGACGCCAACAGGCAGCTTTCGTATCTGAAGGAATTCAGCGAGAACATCATCGAAAGCGCGCCGGTCGGCATCGCCACGATCGACGCCCAGTTAAAGGTCAAATACTGGAATAAGGGGATAGAGACCATCACCGGCATTAAAAAACCGGACGCGTTCAACAACTCGATAGTGCTCCTGCTGCCTTGGATACCCGGCGACATATTATTGCAGAACGAGCAGAAAGAGCTGTCTTTCGAGACGCCCGAACACCGGACATTCAAAATAAATATCAGCCCGTTCAAGGATTCATCCGGAGATATGGGCGGCGGGTTTGTCTTTATCCTCGAAGATATAACCGAAAATAAAAAAATGGAGGAGCAGCTTCTCCAGGCATCGAAACTCGCCGGCATCGGCAAACTGACTGCGGGAATATCTCATGAGATCGGCAACCCTCTCGCGTCCATATCTTCTCTCGTGCAGGAACTGGATTCTATGGACATGAGATCAGCCGAAGGCATGGAGTTTACCGAAAAATCCCTCCAGACGATCAACAATCACATAGAGAGGATCGCGAGGATAGTACGGAGCCTCGGAGATTTCGCGAGAGTGTCGTCGGCCGAGAAAAAGGTATGCAACATAGCGGAAATACTCGACCGCACCGTCACGCTCGTGAAATACGATAAGCGATTCAAAAATATCAATCTCGTCACCGAGATAGAGGGCGCTCCCGAATTGTACGTAAACCCCGACCAGATACAGCAGGTCTTCATGAATTTTATGCTCAATGCCATAGACGCGATGCCGGACGGCGGAGACCTCACGATATCGATGAAAAGAAAGGGAGAAAATGCGGAAATCGTTTTCAGCGATACGGGCGCGGGCATGGACGAATCCGTAATAGACAGGATATTCGACCCCTTCTTTACCACAAAACCGCCGGGCAAAGGCACCGGGCTCGGCCTCAGCATTTGTTATGGTATAATCAGGGAGCACGAGGGGACGATCACGGTAAAAAGCAAAAAGGGGGAGGGGACGACGTTTACTATAAGTTTCCCGCTGGAACACGATGGCTGAGAAACTGCTCATAGTCGAAGACGAAGACACGCTCTGCGAATCACTTAAAAGGGTATTCACAAAAGAGGGATATGAGACGGACATAGCGGAGAGCGCGGAAGCCGCCTTCGAACTCCTCAAAGACAAAACCTACGACCTCATAATAACCGACATAATCCTGCCCGGCATAAGCGGCATAGAGCTTTTATCGAGGTACAAAAAACAGAACCCCGATCAGAAGGTCGTGATCATGACGGCGTATGCCTCGATGGAAACGGCGGTCGAAGCCCTTAAAGCAGGCGCGTGCGACTTTATCATCAAACCCATAATGCACGACGAAATGAAACGGATTGTAAAAAAGGCCCTCTCAAAGGGAAACGCCTGATCACCCGCAATGGCAAACGCCGGCAATATGATAATGGAAGAGGTCGTAGAGTTCCTCTCAAACACGCCCCCGTTTAATCGGCTCGACGCATCCCTTATAGGAGATATAGCATCCGGAGTTTTAATGGAATTCTATCCGAAAGGGCATGTAGTACTGATGCAGGGCGGCCCTGCTGCGGACTGCATGAGCATTGTAAAAAACGGCGGGATCAAGGTCTTTGTGAAGACCGGCGAGAATGAAGATATCATGGTCGATTACATCGGAGAGGGAGAATCCTTCGGCCTGTTGTCGGTCGTAAGCGGCGGCATGTCGCATGATACGGTTACGGCCGCCGAAGACACGGTATGTTATTCCATAAAAAGAGAGAGCGTCCTCAATCTAATGGAGACAAACGCGGCTTTCTCATCGTTCTATATGAAATCGTTCTTCAAGAAATTTATAGATATCGGTTATAAAGAGATCCATGACAGGAGCCTGCTTTACGGCGGCGGCGACAAGCTGCTGTTCACCAATACCCTGAACGACATAGCTTCGCGGAATATAATCACCGCGCCGCAGGACATATCCATAAAAGAGGCTGCCGATAAAATGTCACGGCATAAAATAAGCTCTCTCGTACTCCTCGATCCGGACGGGTTCCCGGCCGGGGTGGTAACGGATAAAGATCTGAGGAACAAGGTAACGGCAAAAGGCAGGGATGTCGGCGAACCCGTAAGCAATATAATGAGCGTTACTCTGATAAAGTCGGAGGCGGGAGATTACTGCTTCGAGGCCCTCCTTAAAATGATACGGTACAATATCCACCATCTGCTGATAGTAAATAAAGGCAATATAAGCGGCATAATGACGGGCCATGACCTCATGATGATGCAGGGCGCGTCCCCGCTTTCCGTTGCCCGCGAAATAGAAAACCAGAGCACGCCGGACGGGCTGATACCCGTATCGAAAAAGATAAACAAGATAATAACCGTGCTGATCAAGGAAGAGGCAAAGGCGAGCAACATTACGAGGATAATAACCGAGATAAACGACAGGCTTGTGAGAAAACTGCTGGAGATTACCGAAAAAAGGCTCGGCCCCCCGCCGGTTAACTATTGCTGGATAGTCTTCGGAAGCGAAGGAAGAAAGGAGCAGACATTCAGGTCCGATCAGGACAACGCGATTATTTACGCTGACCCGGAAAAGGACGGAGACAAAGTCGAAAAATATTTCTCGGATTTCACTCTTTACATGAAAGAAGCCCTTGTGAAATGCGGGTTCCCGGCATGCCGGGCGGATTATATGGCGAGCAATCCCAAATGGCGCGGGCCTTTAAAGGCGTGGAAGGGCTATTTCTCAAAATGGATAAATACACCCACTCCGGAGGCTGTCCTGTCTTCCCTTATATTTTTCGACTTCAGGCCGGTGCACGGAGATTTTACGCTCGCCGAAAAACTTAGGGCGTATTTAGGTTCGGCGCTCAGGAACCAAAAAATGTTCCTCACGCATATGGCTGCGACGATCTTAAAAAACAGGCCGCCTATCGGCCTTTTCGGAAGATTCACGCCGGAAAAAAAGGGCGATCAAAAAGGCTCCGTTAATATAAAAATGAACGGCCTCGGCCCGATAATAGACGCGGCGCGGCTGTGCGCCCTCGATATAGGCATGTATAATACCTCTACCCTCGAACGGTTGAATGACCTTAAGGACAGGCATTCGGCAGTCGCGGAATTCTGCGAAGAACTCGCGCAGTCGTTCGAATTCCTCATGAGCCTCAGGCTCAGGCATCAGTATAGACAAATGGAGTCCGGCATAGAGCCGGACAATTTTATAAACCCTGAAACATTGGGCTCTCTCGATCAAAAAATGTTGAAGGAACTGTTCAGGATTGTTTCAAGGGCGCAGGAATCGATCAAAAGGCAATACGCCGAAGGCATGGCGCACTAAAATTATTCGAATGGGAGAATAATGGCCGAGCGGATACTTATAGTAGAAGACGAAGAGACATTGAGGACATCTCTGAAGAGGGTCCTCTCAAAGGAAAATTACGACGTTGCCGGCTCAGGCAGCGCCGAGGATGCCCTTGAAATGCTCGGGAAAAGCGCCTACGATCTCGTGATAACGGACATCATCCTTCCGGGGATCAACGGCATCGAACTCCTCAGAAAAATACGGGAAAAATCGCACGAGCAGGTTGTGATAGTGATTACCGCTTACGGTTCCCTCGAAACCGCTGTCGAGGCCATCAGGGCAGGGGCTTACGATTATGTGGTTAAGCCCATTATTCACGAAGAGATAAAGCAGATAGTCAAAAACGCCCTCAAGCAACGGGCGCTCCAGATAGAAAATACGCTTTTAAAAAAACAGATAGAAAGGCACTACGACTTCGGCAGGATAATAGGGGAAAATTCCTCCATGCAGAAGATACTGGCCGAGGTTAAGAAGATAGCGGACGCGCGAAGCAACGTACTTCTGCTCGGAGAGACTGGGACGGGAAAGGAACTCATCGCGCGCGCCGTGCATTTCAACAGCAACAGGGCGGATAAGCCCTTCATCCCGATAAATTGCAGCGCGATCCCGGAAAACCTCTTAGAGTCGGAGCTCTTCGGCCATGTGCGCGGCGCTTTTACCGGCGCGGTAACCTCGAAAAAAGGGCTTTTTGAAGAGGCGAACTACGGCACCGTATTCCTCGATGAGATAGGGGACCTGAGCATGGCCCTTCAATCAAAGCTCCTCAGGGCGCTGGAAGACCGTGAGATAAGGCCTGTGGGCGGAACTCAAAGCGTCAAGGTCGACCTTAGGTTCATAGCCGCTACCAACAAGGATATAGATATCTCTGTAAAAGAAGGCAGATTCAGGGAAGACCTTTTTTACCGAATAAACGTTATCGCCATAAAACTGCCGCCTCTGCGCGAGAGAAAGGGAGACATAAAACTTCTGATAAGGCACTTTATTCAGAAATACTCCAAAGAACTCGGCAAAACAGTAAGCGACATAGACGAAGCGGCGCTGAAATATCTCATTGCCTATCATTGGCCCGGCAATATCAGGGAACTCCAGAACATAATCGAAAGGGCGATACTGATATCCGAAGACGGCATTATCCGGGCCGAGCATTTGCCCGAAGGCATAAAGGCCGAGGAATCCTTCCCGTGCCGAACCCTCGCGGATAAGCTTTCCATAGAAGATTATACCAAGGCGTTTATTCAGAAATACCAGCATGAATTCAACGAACAGCAGTTAGCCGACATGCTCGGCATTACCCGCAAGTCTCTCTGGGAAAAAAGAAAGAGATGGGGTATAAACAAAGGGTAACAACAAACTCAGCGAGCGCCCTTCAGCCTATTGTCCCAAAAAGCCATTCAGAAAACTTATGCCATGGAACAGCCGGATTAGTTTGATGGAATTTGAGCGTAGAAAAATAATATTATTCAACAATAATCTTATGGCCTTGAAATTCAACAATATCCCCTTTACGCACTTTATACCGCTTGCGCAGTTCCAGATTGCCGTTGACATTGACCCGGCCTTCGGCAATAAGAGCCTTTGCCGCGCCCCCGCTCTCGCATAGTCCCATGACTTTCAAAAGATTATTCAACTCGATAAATTCTTTGCTTTGCAATTTAAATTTTTCCATGCAGGATTATAGCAAATATTTATTTATAAAAAAATGGAATTGACGGATTCCCTTGAGGATCTCTCACCTCAAAACAAACTCATTAATATTTATGCCTATTTTAAGCTGCTACATTAAGTAGCATTCATAGAATAATCATTACTTTTAGTTACAAAATTGTAGCCTATGCGGCTATAGCATTCACACAACTCATTGTTTTAAAAATTATTTTCAGGCTGGTATTTTATTTGCTTCTTATTTCTTCCCGGGGAGATATAGCTCATGATTTTAGAAGACGTAATAGAGTTTTTAAAGAAGGCTCCGCCGTTTCAGTTTCTCGACGAATCCGTCCTGAAAACTGTGGCAAACAGCATATCCATGGAGTTTTATCCCAAAGACACCCTGATTCTAAAGCAAGACGGCCCTCCGAGCGAAAGCCTCAGGATAATAAAAAAAGGCGGCGTAAAGGTTTATATGCAGTCCGGCAGCGACGACGAGGTTGTAATAGATTACAGGGGCGAAGGCGAGAACTTCGGCTTTCTGTCAATCGTCGGGAAGGATAAGGTAAGGTCGAATGTAAAGGCCGTAGAAGATACCATATGTTATCTGGTGGACAAGGATACGGTTTTAAGGCTGCTCAATTCCAACCCTGTATTTACGGAATATTTCCTGAAATCGCATCTCGATAAATACATAGACAAGACTTACAGGGAAATGCACGGCAAGAGCCTTTTTTACGGCGGCAGCGACCGGCTTCTTTTCACGACTCAGGTAGGCGACATAGCGGCAAAGGCGGTTATCACGACAACGGACAACACATCTATTCAGGAAGCCGCGCAGATAATGTCAAAGCACAAGATCAGTTCGCTGATCGTGACCGACGGCAAAGACCTGCCGGTAGGCATCGTGACCGACAGGGACTTAAGGGAAAAAGTCGTTGCAAAGGGCAGGGATGTGGACGAGCCTGTTAAGAATATAATGAGCATACCTCTCATGCGGGTAGATTCGAAGGACTACTGCTTCGAGGCCGTATTGAAGATGATAAAGCATAATATCCACCATATCCTTGTAATCAAGGACGGGAAACTTCAGGGCGTTATAACCAACCACGACCTCATGCTGCTTCAGGGAACATCGCCCCTGTCGTTTTCAAAAGATATCGAGAACCAGCAGACAATAGAAGGGCTCATACCCGTATCGAAAAGGATAAACAGCGTCGTGAGCCTGCTGCTGAAGGAAGGCGCGAAGGCAGGCAATATAGCGAAGATCATCAGCGAACTGAACGACAGGCTTGTAAAAAAAATACTCGCAATCGCGGAGAAAAAATTCGGGGCGTCTCCGGTTCCTTACTGTTATATAGTTTTCGGGAGCGAGGGCAGGAAGGAGCAGACATTCAAGACGGATCAGGATAATGCCCTTATCTACGCGGATATTACTTCTAAAGAGATAGAAGCGGAGGCGAATAAATATTTTCATGAATTCACGCTCTTTGTAAGGGAAAGTCTTTTAAAATGCGGTTTTCCTTTATGCCAGGCAGATTACATGGCGAGCAACCCGCAGTGGCGCAGGCCGCTTTCGGAATGGAAGAAATACTTTTCACGCTGGATCTCGACACCGACTCCGGAGGCGGTTCTCAAGTCGCTTATCTTCTTCGACTTCCGTCCTTTATACGGCGAATTCGGCCTCGCGGAAAACCTGAGGGATTATCTTATAAAGACATTAAAAGGCCAGAACGTATTTTTGGCCCGCATGGCGAGCGCGATAACAAAAAACAGGCCGCCCCTCGGCTTTCTAAAGACCTTCATAGTCGAAAAGAGCGGGGAGCACAAGAACGAACTGAATCTGAAGTTCAGGGGCATAGGTCCTCTGGTGGATATAGTAAGGCTCTTTGCCCTTGAGTCAGGCGTATCCGAGACATCCACCATCGAAAGGATAAAGGCGCTGAAAGAAAAACATCCGGTCATAAAAGAGGTCGGAGACGAGCTTGAGCAGGCATTCGAGTTCATAACCCTTCTAAGGATCCATCACCAGATAGAGCGGATAGAGGCATCCGCAGAGCCGGACAACTTTATAAATCCGGGAACCCTGAGCAACCTCGAAAAGAAATCGCTGAAGGAATCCTTTCAGGTCATATCGACGGCGCAGGATATCATTATAGAACAATACAAGCCGGGGATGGTGGGAAGCTGATGCTCTGTTTAAAAATATTCAAAAAACAGGCCGAAGGAACGGGCATGGGACTGAAACCCGCGCCTGCAATAGACCTTTCTACCCCTATAGACATGTGTCCTTATGTCGTCATAGACACGGAACTTACAGGGCTGAATCCCAAAAAAGATTCCATCGTATCCATGGGGGCGCTGAAGATGTCGGGAGGCAGGATAGAGGTAGGCAATTTTTATTACAGGGTCGTGGCGCCCGAAACCGAATTGACGGGCAGCAGCGTCGTGATTCACGGTATTACGCCGTCCGAGGCCGCGGAATGGCCCGATATAGAAATGCTGCTTCCGGAATTTTACGATTACTGCAAGAACAGCATTATTGTAGGCCATTTCCTGAACCTCGACATGTCGGTAATAAACAGGGAAATGAGGAGGCTGACCGGCCGCCGTTTCGAGAATCTCTCGGTTGATACATACAAGATATACGAGTGGATTAAAGTCCACAGCGGCGACTCCAGCAGGCATTTCGGAGCGAACGGAAACGGCGACCTGTTTTCGATAGCGAAGAAATATCAGATCCGGACGTCGGAAGCTCACAATGCGTTGACCGACGCTTTCATAACCGCTCAGCTTTTTCAGAGGTTTTTAAGCCGCCTGCCCGGTTTAGGGGTAAGGACGCTTAATGACCTCAAAAGAATAGGAAAACATTAAGGGAGAGGAGGTGAAACGGGGAGAATTTCAAATTTGAGGCTTTAAATTTCAAATCAACAAAAGAGGAGGCAGCAATGGCAGACAAAAAAACGCTCGAAGCGTACTGGAACGAAAACAAAAAGCTGACGGCATTCACTATGATAATCTGGTTTGTCGTCACGTATGTCGCGGCATTCTTTGCCAAGGATCTGAACAACATCGTAATATTCGGCTTTCCGTTCGGATACTATATGGCAGCGCAGGGCTCACTCATAGTATTCGTGTGGCTCATATTCAATTATGCCTTCAAGATGAACAAGCTCGACAGGAAATACGGTGTGCAGGAAGAGGAGGAGGAATAAATGGCAAAACAAAAATCGGCGTTTCTCGATAACTTAGGCAAAATCTATCTGATGTACACCGGCATTTTCATCGCTTTTGTCATAGGACTCGGCATAGCGGAAAAGATGGGAATGTCCAATAAGACTATGGGTTATATGTTCATGGGCGTTACCATCGGCGTTTATGCCTTGATAGGCGTATTGTCGAGGACCGCGAAGATATCCGAGTACTATGTTGCAGGAAGATCGGTCCCCGCGTTTTTTAACGGAATGGCGACAGGCTCGGACTGGATGTCCGCCGCGTCCTTCATCGGAATGGCCGGAACAATTTTCGGCCTCGGCTATGACGGTCTCGCGTACATTATGGGATGGACGGGCGGCTACGTGCTTTTAGCGGTATTCCTCGGCCCGTACCTCAGAAAATTCGGACAATACACTATTCCGGACTTCCTTGGAGCGCGTTACGGCGGACATGCGGCGCGCACAATCGGAATTATTGCGGCTATCACGGCTTCATTCACCTATCTGATAGCGCAGGTTACAGGCGTCGGTATCATCATGAGCCGCTTCCTCGCCATCGACTTTCAGGTCGGCGTCTTCGTCGGTTTGGCGGGAATTCTCGTATGCTCGATGCTCGGCGGTATGAAGGCCGTTACATGGACGCAGGTCGCGCAGTACATTATCCTCATCGTCGCGTATCTTACGCCTGTTACGGTTATGTCGTATAAAGCAACAGGCGTTCCGATATCGCAAATAATGTACGGTCAGGTTCTCCAGAAAATAGACGCGAAAGAAAAGGCCATAAACGCAGACGCGAAAGAGGCTGAAGTGCGGGCGTTATGGAAAAAAGAGGTCGCAAAGATCGACGCGGATATAAAGGGCTTGCCGGCAAGCCTCGACCAAAAGAAGCAGGACCTCGATGCAAAACTTGCCGCACTTCCCGCAGACGCGCCTGCTAAAGGCAGGGAGGCTGTAGAAAAGGCGATCAAGGGACTCCCAAAAAACCCTGAAGAAGCAAAAGAAAAATGGACTGCGGCCAAAACCGCGGCGGCCGGCAAATCAAAGCCGATCAAACCTTACCTTGAGCCTTTCGCAAGGCTGGACATGAAGAACATGCTTGCCCTTACCTTCTGCCTTATGGTCGGAACAGCGGGACTGCCGCACATACTGATGCGTTATTACACTGTTCCGTCGGTTAAGGACGCGCGCATTTCAGTAGGGTGGTCTCTGTTCTTTATATTTCTTCTCTACTTTACGGCCCCGGCATACGCGGCGTTTGCGCGTAACGAGGTGCTGAGTAACATTGTCGGCCTTCCCATAGCATCTCTTCCAACATGGATGGCTAACTGGGCAAAGGTAGGGCTGGTATCGTTCAAGGACATTAACGCCGACGGCATCCTTCAGTTCTATGAGCTGACAATCGGGCCTGACGCTATTGTTCTTGCAACCCCGGAAATAGCCGGACTGCCGTATGTAGTATCAGGCCTTGTGGCGGCAGGCGGTCTTGCCGCAGCCCTCTCGACAGCGGACGGATTGCTTCTCACGATCTCAAACGCGCTTTCGCACGACCTCTACTACAAAATTGTGAACCCGAAGGCGTCGATCCTGAAAAGGCTCACGATTTCGAGAGTTCTGCTCGTGGTCGTTGCTCTCATATCGGCATACGTCGCAACATTCAAGCTCACCATTATAGTCGAGCTTGTGGCATGGGCGTTCTCCATAGCCGCAGCATCCTTCTTCCCCGCGCTCGTTATGGGAATATGGGACAAACGGGCCAATAAAGCCGGGGCGCTCGCCGGCATGTGGGCAGGATTCGGGACATGCCTGTTCTACATGATAGGCAGCAGATTCTACGGCCTCGACTGGTGGGGCATAAAGACAATCTCATCCGGTCTCTTCGGAATTCCGCTCGGATTCATCACCATTTATGTGGTATCGAGACTGACGGCGGCTCCGACAAAAGAGATGCAGGAACTGGTCGAAAGCGTAAGAATTCCAAAAGGCGCTGGACAAGCGCACGCAGAATGATATAATAAGTACAGGCAGCGGGTAATCGCCCGCTGCCTGCTTTAAAAACATGAAAATCTGGATAATACAAATAACGAACTATACTCTTTCGTTTCTGATGTGGATGATCATGGGCAGGATAATCCTCACGCTCATGATCGGGAACAGGCAGAACATTATGATGAATGCATTTATAAAAATTACGGAACCGGTTTACAGGATAACGAGGAAGATAATGCCTTTTGCAAAGGAAAGCTGCACACCGGGACTGTCTATAGTATTGCTCATTATAATCCGTCTGGCAATTGTGCTGACATTGCAGCCGGGGACTTATAAATAAAGTTCATATCATTTTTTGAAAATAATAAGAAAGGGAGGCACGTATGTCTGAGGCAGGAAAGATCGAGGTTTTATTGTCTGAAAACCGGACGTTTTCGCCGTCTAAGGAATTCAGCGAAAAGGCGCATATCAAGAGCATGGGGGAGTACGAGAAGATTTACAAACGATCCGTAGAAGACCCGGAAGGTTTCTGGGCTGAGATGGCGGAAAAGAATATAACATGGTTCAAAAAATGGGACAAGGTTCTGGAATGGGACTTTCACAAGCCGGAGATTAAATGGTTCCAGGGCGGAAAGCTCAATGCTTCCTATAACTGCCTTGACCGTCATCTAAACTCGGCTGTCAGAAACAAGGCAGCCCTCATCTGGGAGGCCGACAGCGGGATATACCGGACATATACTTACCAGCAGTTACACTACGAGGTAAACAGGTTCGCCAATGTCCTGAAAAAACACGGCATAAAAAAAGGCGACCGGGTGACGATATACCTGCCGATGATCCCGGAATTGGCAATCTCCATGTTAGCCTGCGCCCGCATCGGGGCTATTCACAGCATTGTCTTCGGGGGGTTCAGTTCGCAGGCGCTGCGCGACCGCATTCAGGACTGCAAGTCTAAAATGGTGATTACCGCCGACCGGAGCGTCAGGGGCGGCAGGTTCGTGCCTCTCAAGGCAAATTCCGACGCGGCACTGCAGGAATGCCCTGCTGTTGAAAAGGTCATAGTGGTTAAGAGGACAGACCAGAACATAGATATGGAGCCCAAAAGGGACCTTTGGTGGGACGAGGAGATGAAGGCGTCCGACATATCCAATTTCTGCGAGCCCGAACAAATGGACGCCGAAGACCCGCTTTTCATCCTTTATACCTCCGGTTCAACCGGCAAGCCGAAAGGCGTTCTGCATACTACGGCAGGATATCTTCTTTACACAAATCTCACTTTCAAATGGATATTCGACTATCATGACGAGGACATTCATTTCTGCACCGCAGATATCGGATGGGTCACCGGACATAGCTATATCGTTTACGGGCCGTTGAGCAGCGGGGCTACCAGCCTTATGTTCGAGGGCATCCCGACATATCCGGACGCAGGAAGGTTCTGGGACATCTGCGACAAGCACAAGGTGAATATTTTCTATACCGCGCCGACCGCCATAAGGGCATTGATGCGTGAAGGCGAAACATGGCCCGCGAAGCACGACCTTTCTTCCTTGAGAGTGCTCGGCTCTGTGGGCGAGCCGATAAACCCCGAGGCGTGGATGTGGTATCACATTAATATAGGGAAGGAGAAACTTCCGATAGTCGATACATGGTGGCAGACAGAGACCGGCGGAATACTCATAACTCCTCTGCCCGGCGCAATGACATTGAAGCCCGGCTCGGCCAACAGGCCGTTTCCCGGCGTAGTTCCGGCTATATTAAAAGAGGACGGCTCTCCGGCGGGTACGGATGAGGGAGGATACCTCGTCATAGAAAAACCATGGCCCGGCATGATAAGAGGAACATACGGAGACGTTGAAAACAAGAGGATAAAAGAGGTCTATTTCTCGAGATTCGCCGGCAAGTATCTGACAGGAGACGGCGCGAGGATAGACAAAGACGGAGACTACTGGCTCATGGGCAGGATAGACGATGTCATAAATATTTCCGGCCACAGGCTCGGCACTGCCGAGGTGGAATCCGCTCTTGTCAGCCATGAGACCGTTGCCGAAGCGGCGGTGGTCGGCTTTCCTCACGAAATAAAGGGAGAAGGCATTTACGTCTATGTTACCCTCAAAGACGGACAAACCCCCTCCGATGAACTGAAAAAGATACTTATAGGCCATGTAAGGACAGTCATAGGCCCTATAGCCACGCCGGACAAACTTCAGTTTGCGCCGGGTCTGCCGAAGACGAGGAGCGGCAAGATAATGAGAAGGATATTAAGAAAGATTGCGAAAGGAGACGTTGAGGATCTCGGAGATACTTCCACCCTCGCAGACCCCTCGGTAGTGGATGAGCTTCTTAAAGGCAGACTGTAAATAAACCATTCGCATATTAAGACCTGAATAGGGCTGGAAGTTTCCAGCCCTATTTTTTTGCCCACATCCTATTTAGGAAGGCATATATGCCTTACATAAAAGGTATATACCTCGATTTTCTTGAAATCAACAGTTTACAAGTCAAAAGTTTTATGATATGCTAAGTTTATAAATTATGAATATATATAATTCTAAAGTTCTGCCTTTGGCAGACATATTAATCGATATTTGGAGGGAGATATGAGTAAAAAAAGATTGCTCATAACAGCAGCCCTGCTTATAGCAGCCGGGCTCTTTTCTATCAACTCCACCGTTTCCGCGCAGGCGAAGCCGCAAACAGCGCCGCCATGTCTGCAATGCCACAAGCCTGATGAAAAGGTTTTACGCGGCGCTCTGGGTAATGTATCCATGAAGGCCGAGACCATTCAGGTACAGACAGGAGCCGCGGTATGGCTCGTAAAATTCGACGATAACACAAAACTTACAGGCGCCGAAAAACTGAATAAAATACCCAGGGAAAAGGAAATAGCAATATCCTTTACGGAAAAAGACGGCGGCCTTTATGCCGCGAGCGTATCCGTGAAACCTCCGGCAAAGATAAGGGACGAGCAGTTTATCAATGCAGGAGAGCTTGCGAAACTTGTTGCCGCAGGCCCCGAACAGGGAAACTTCACACTCGTTGATTCGAGGCCCGCGCCTAAGTTTAACGAGGGCTTTATACCGGGGGCAATAAATATTTACGACGCCCAATTCGACAAGAACATTGCTAAGCTGCCTAAGGAGAAGGACGAACTTCTCATATTCTACTGCGCCGGACCTACGTGAAGGCTCAGCCCGTCCTCTGCCGGTAAGGCGGAGAAATTAGGCTACACAAAGGTCAGGATATTTATCGACGGCATGCCTGAGTGGAAAAAAGCAGGCAACCTTGTAGCATCAACGGTAGCCAATCTTAAAGAGCATATCGATAAGGATATGCCCCATGTGCTTATCGATGCAAGAGACCTTGATGCCGCGGAAAAAGAGCATATCAAAGGTGCGGCATCCATTCCTCTTTCTGAAATCGTGCCTGCAAAAGACAGGCTGCCCGGAGACAAAAAAGCGCCCATCATTATTTACAGTGACTCGGCTAAAACTTCCGAAGACGCATTCAAGACCGTAAGAAAATGGGGCTATCCCAATGTTGCTTACCTTACCGGCGGGATAGAGGCATGGAAAAATGCCGGAAACCCTGTGATGAGCGGAGAGCTTAAGCAGAATATCGTTTATGCATCCAAGCCGAGGCCGGGAGAAGTAGGCGTCGAAGACTTCAAAAATATTGCAGAGACGCTTCCGAAAGATAAATTCATACTCGACGTAAGGGATGAAGATGAAGCGGCAGACGGAATGTTCAAGGGCGCGAAAAATATCCCGACGCAGGAAATAAAGGCAAAATTAGCGGACATACCGAAAGACAAGGAAATTATCGCGCATTGCTCGACAGGCGTAAGGGCTGAAATAGCCTATCACGCATTGAAAGAAGCCGGATATAAGGCAAGGTTCCTGAATGCGAAAATAAAAATAGACAAAGACGGGAAATACGAAATAACCAAAGAATAAAAAGTATGGATTAAGGCGACCAGTTCGGACCGGTCGCCTTAATCCCCTTTGTCGTTATCCTCTTCGGGTCTTCACCCGTAATCCTCATCAGATATATCCCCTTTGCGCCGTCCCTGTCGGATGTGAAAGTTATATGCCTGCCGTCAGGAGAAAATGAAGGCTCTTCGTTATTTCCCCTGTCCGTTAATTGTGTCAGGCCGCTGCTGTCGGGCTTAATAACGAATATCTGGTTCTTCCCTCCTATCATTCTTACAAAGACAATCCTGTCCCCTTTGGAAGACCATGCCGGAGAAGTATTATAAGAACCTTCGAATGTGAGCCTTCTTACGCCGTTGCCGTCATTATTCGCTATATATATCTGCGGGCTTCCGGACCTATTGGAAACGAACAATATATGGTTGCCGTCGGGCGACACCGACGGAGACACGTCTATCCACGGGGAAGACACGAGCTTCCAACCTTTCATGTTCGAAATATCTCCGACATGTATATTCGATTTGCCGTCCTTTGACGACGAAAAAACAAATTCCCTGTTGTTCGGGAAAAAATTTCCGGACATGTTCAACCCGCCGAGCCTCACGATATTTTTCTCCTTCATTGTCCCCATGTCGAGCGCGTATATATCCCAGCTCCGGTTTCGCTCGGCCGAATAAAGCAGTTTTGTCCCGTCCGGGGACCACCTCGGGGACAATAAAATCCCGCCTCTTATTCCGAGCCCATACGACCGCTGCCCGTCCCAATCCATGACATAGAGTTCGGAATTTTTGACATATGCTATTTTAGTCCTGAATATCCCCTGCTGTCCCGTAAGAGTTTTGTATATATCGTTCGCAATGGAATGTGCAAGCGGCCTTAAGAGGTCGGAAGACCCGGAATATTCCTTTCTTAAAACTTCAGCCGCGCTCGAAACATCATACGCGGAGACAACGACTGTCAGCCCTTTGCCCGTAATAACTCTGCCCTTTACCGCAAGCTCCACGCCGAGCCCTTTCCAACTGTTGGGATTAAACGGCTGATCGGGACGTTCTATCTGCGCGGCGTCGTCAATGCAGTCAAAAAGGCCGGTGAAATTAAGATCGTCCTTTATTATGTCGGATATTTCCTTGCCTCCGGTAAAATTCTGAACGGCAACCGGCAGCTTCTTCATACCCGGAGACGTTATGTCGATG
>MHDU01000016.1 GCA_001803635.1 Nitrospirae bacterium GWB2_47_37
CCGAATTAGAAAAAAGCTATGTCATTCATTCGCAGGCAGGCAGCTATAAATCCGGACTGAATGAAAGTTTCGACCTTGTTGTCTCAAATCCTCCTTTCAGAAAACCTAAAACAGGGCTGCTCAGCGAGGGAGATGAAAGGGCGATAGCCCGGCATGAACTGAAGCTTCCACTACAAGATCTGATAAAGGCAGGCTCTTTGCTCCTAAAACATCATGGAAGGCTCTGCATTATCCATCTTCCTGAAAGGCTTGCCGAAATAATAGATGTGATGAGGCGGCACGGCATGGAGCCGAAGCGCCTGCGTTTCGTGCATTCAAACATTTCCTCGGAGGCGAAGATGGTATTGATAGAGGCTGTAAAGGGCGGAAAAACAGGGCTGAAAACAGAAAGACCGCTTTTTATCTACAATGAAGACGGCAGTTATACCGAGGAGATGGAAAGACTATACGCAACATAGTCGATAGGATTGGTCTGTAGCGGAAGACTAATCCCATCGACTATGCAAATATCCAACAAACAAATATTGACTTTAATCCTTCCATCCATTAATTTACTTGTATGCCTATATATATCTTTAAACGCCTCTTATTAATGATTCCGCTCATCTTCGGGATCACCCTTATCACATTCACCGTCATCCACCTTGCTCCGGGCGGGCCTGTGGAAGTAGAAACGGAAATGTCATTGAAGGCCTCCGCGCAAGCGCGTGAAAATCTCAAAAAGCTTTACGGCCTCGACAAGCCCCTGCACGTCCAATATTTCGACTGGCTCAAAAGGTTCGTAAAACTCGATTTCGGAATATCCTTCGTGGACGGCAAAAAGGTGTTCGATAAAATAAAAGAGCGGATACCCGTAACGCTTACTATCAACCTGCTCTCGCTGATACTCATAATGGCGATAGCGATACCCATCGGTGTGCTGTCCGCTACAAAACAATACTCTATTTTCGACAAGCTCACCACTGTTTTTGTCTTTCTCGGATTTTCCACGCCCACCTTCTGGCTCGCCCTCATACTGATGATCATCTTCGGAGTAAGCCTCGGCCTTTTGCCCATATCCGGCATTCAGAGCATTGACGTATCGGGCATGGGATTTATCGACAGATTGGCGGACTGGATAAAACACCTGATACTGCCCGTGGGATTAAGCGCCTTCGGCGGAATAGCGGGATTGAGCAGATACAGCCGTTCCAGCATGCTTGAAGTAATAAGGCAGGACTATGTAAGAACCGCGAGGGCGAAGGGACTTAAAGAATCAGACGTAATTATCCGCCACGCACTGAGAAATGCGCTGATGCCTGTCGTTACGATACTCGGCCTGTCCGTTCCCGGACTCATCGGCGGCAGCGTAATATTCGAGACCATATTCGCAATACCCGGCATGGGACAGTTGTTTTACGCATCGGCAATGTCGAGGGATTATCCTACGATAATGGGAATACTCGTCATCGGCGCGGTTCTGACATTAATCGGCAACCTCATTGCGGATGTATCGTATGCCCTCGTCGATCCGAGGATACGGGTGAGGAAATAGGGGAAAAGCATCTATGCTCAAATTGTATTTAAAGAAAATAACCGAAACTGCCAATCGCGGCGATGCACGGGAAGAAAGCTATTATCCCGTCCTTGCCGACTTGCTTAATGGATATTGCAATTCCATAAACAAAAAAAACATCCATATTACAATCCTTCCGAAAAAAACCGAGGCTGGAAACCCAGATTTCAGAGTTTGGGATGGGAAACAGCATATTACAGGATACATTGAGGCGAAAGACCCAGCTGTTGAAAATCTCGACAGAATAGAAGACACCGAACAGCTAAAGCGATACCTTCACACCTTTCCGAATCTTATCCTGACAAATTTTCTTGAGTTCAGGCTTTATCGTAATGGAATACTTACAGACAAAGTCCTTGCCGGGCGGCCTGTTATCCTTAATAAGCTTAAAACTGCGCCTCCTTTAGAAAAAGAGCCGGAACTATTACAGTTGTTTGAGAAATTTTTTTCCTTCTCGCTTCCTAAAGTCTACAATGCAAAAAGCCTTGCAATAGAGCTTGCAAAACGCACACGGTTCCTGAAGGACGAGGTTATATCTCAGGAGTTGAGGGAAGAAGAAGATACAGGCAAGGGATTTATTCAGGGATTCTATGAAGCGTTCAAAGAATATCTTATCAGTAGTCTTACAGAGGATGAGTTTTCAGACCTGTATGCACAGACTATCACCTATGGTCTATTTGCAGCACGGACACGTTCAGAGAACGGATTTAATAGAAAACTTGCCTATGACAATATCCCTCAGACAATCGGCATCCTTAGAGATGTCTTTCAGTTCATTTCTTTAGGTTCACTCCCTCAACAGATGGAATGGATCATTGATGATATTTCAGAAATCCTTTCAGTCGCGGACATCAACAAGATACTTCATCAATACTTCCATGAAGGCAAGGGCAAAGACCCTATTATCCATTTCTATGAAACATTCCTTTCAGAATATGACCCCAAAACAAGGCAGATGAGGGGAGTATATTACACGCCTGAACCTGTGGTCTCTTATATTGTCCGTTCCCTGCATAACATCCTGGAAGAGCAGTTCAATAAACCTGATGGATTTGCAGATAAGAACGTAACCGTGTTAGACCCTGCAGCAGGAACGCTGACCTTTTTGGCTGAGACGGCAAAACTTGCGGTTGATGAGTTTGTTTCAAAGTATGGAGAGGGAGGCAGAAAGAACTTCATCAAAGACCATGTCCTGAAAAACTTCTATGCCTTTGAATTAATGATGGCTCCCTATGCTATCGGTCATTTAAAGATGTCCTTCCTGCTTGAGGAATTAGGATACAGGTTACAGAAGGATGACAGGGTAAAGTTATATCTTACCAATACCCTTGAGATGGAAGAGCTTCCCGAAACAAAACTCCCGGGCATGTCATCGCTGTCAGAAGAATCACACCTTGCAGGGAGGGTGAAAAAAGAACAGCCGATATTAGTGATATTGGGCAATCCGCCCTATTCAAAGAGTTCAGTCAATAAATCTTATTTCATTGAATACGAAATGAATGCTTACAAAGAAGACGTTGCTGAAGAGAAAAATATTCAGCCTCTTTCTGATGATTACATCAAGTTCATCCGCTTTGCCCATTGGAAAATTGAGCAGGACGGCAAGGGAATTATCGGGATGATAACAAATAATTCTTATCTTTCGGGTTTGATCCATAGGGGGATGAGAAAAAAGCTGATTGATAGCTTCGATGAAATATATATCCTGAATCTTCACGGAAGCAGTCGATTTGGCGAAAAGTCCCCTGACGGTAGCAAGGATGAAAATGTCTTCGACATTCGGCAGGGCGTGGCTATTGCTCTTTTTGTAAAGAGAGAAGATCACAGCAGAGTGTGCAAAATATTTTATCAGGACGTTTTCGGATTACGAGATAGCAAATATGACTACTTGAGCAAGTCTGATATCCACTCGACTAAGTGGAAGGTGTTAAAGCCTTCAAAGCCTTATTATTTCCTTGATGAAAAGGACTTCTCCCTGCAAAGCACATATGACAAGTTTATGCCTATTACGAGAGTGTTCAACATTTTTTCAAGTGGCGTAAAAACCAATCGCGACCATTTTCTAACTGATTTTGATCTCAAAGTATTAGAGAGAAGAATTCAGACGATGCAGGATAATAAATTAGATGATGAACTTTTCAGGAAGGCCTATAACCTGACCGATGGGAACTATTGGAATACAGCCCGTGAAAGGGAGAAAGTTCGGAATAACGATAGTTGGCGGAGTCAATTTTATAAATTTGCTTACCGTCCTTTCGATATGCGATGGATTTATTATCAGCCGAATCTTATTGAAATCGGCCGGGGCGGAGCAAGCAAAGACACTATGCGTCATTTCTTTAAAGAGAATATAGGGTTAATATCCGCGCGGAACAGTAAATCGTCAATTGTAAATCACTTCTATTGTTGCGATACCCTCATGGAAATGAAATGCGGTGAATCTACGATTCAGTCTTATCTGTTTCCCCTTTATCTTTACAAAGAAAAGGATAAGCCCAGGAAACGCTCTTTTGGCGGCGCAATGATGCTCTTTGAACCTGAAGCGGAATATGGCGTGAAACGGCCGAACCTATCTGCTGAGGTTGTGGAGAGATTGACAAAGGCTTATAAGAAAACCCCTTCCCCTGAAGAAATCTTCTATTACATTTATGCTGTTCTTTATTCAGAGACATACAGGACAAAATATGCAGAGTTCCTGAAGATAGACTTTCCGAGGGTGCCGTTTACTAAGGACTATAAACTATTCAAGAAAATGTCTGAATACGGGAACAGGCTTGTTAATCTACACCTGCTAAAATCACAGGAGCTTGATTCACCTATAGCACGGTTTCAGGTTGAGGGAGGTAACAGGGTAGCGAAGCCGAAATATGATGACAATGCCGGGCGCGTCTATATAAACAAAGAGCAATACTTTGAAGGCATAGCCGGGGACGTATGGAGTTATCAAATCGGCGGTTATCAGGTTTGTGATAAATGGCTCAAGGACAGAAAGGAACGGATACTAACCCTTGATGAAATACAAACCTATTGCAGGATAGTCACGGCATTGAAAAAGACAATCGAAGTTCAGAGGTTAATTGATAAGCTTTACGATGAGATTGAAAATGCTCCGCAGATTGTTATGTCTGACTTTCAGGACAAATAGGGGGTGCTATGTCGGAGGATGATATTAAGGTTCCGGAACATTACAGGGTTTTGGCAAATGCCTTGAAGCCTCTTATAAAGGAGATTCAAAACGCTTTTGTAAATAGACCCGTTCCGCAGGGCGTTCCTTATAAAACTATAGTGTGGTCTGAAGAATTATATACGATGTTCGGCAAAATGTCCGCAATAATAGAAAAGTTGACAAAGGCAGTAAACGCTGTTCCCGGATGCCTTGCCGAAAAAGAGGATAATATTCCAGAATCTGCAATTATGCAGGCGGTTTCAAGCATCAGTGAGCAGCTAAGAAAAGTCATTAACATTTTTTACCAAATATGGGAAAGACCCTTTCCTACTGATTTAGCTGGAGGGCAGCCGCTTGCCTCTGCCATGATGGAAGATGTTCTCAGCAAATACGGAAGCTACACAGTTCAGTTAAAACTTTTATTGGACGGACAATCTGCTAATCGTTTTAACGAGTGGCTTGAAGAACAAAAAACAGCGTTTGTTCGTGAGAGAACGATTGCTTGTTCAAAGAGTAGCGGGACAAGGAATTTTCTACTCGGCGCTCTTTTGGGCTGGTGGTTCGGACATAATGACAAATAAAAAAAGATAAGGGGAAGTAAATGTTTAAGATAATCTGGCATAGGTTCAAAAAAAATCCGCTGTCAGTTGCAGGGCTGGCAATAATAGCCGCCCTCGCAGCCGTCGCGTTGCTTGCGCCTTTTATCTCTCCTCATGAACCGACAAAGATAGATGTTTACAATGTGCTCTCACCTCCAAGCGCATCGCATCCATTCGGCACGGATGAATTAGGAAGGGACTTGCTTTCGAGGATGATATGGGGAAGCCGGGCATCCTTAAAAGTCGGATTCATTGCGGTCGGCATTGCAATAACCATTGGAACGATATTGGGCGCGATTGCCGGATACTACGGGGGCAAGATAGACGCGCTGATCATGAGGTTCGTTGACATCATGCTGGCGTTTCCGACCTTCTTTCTGATACTCGCGGTCATAGCGATTGTTGAGCCGAGCATATCGACGATTATGATCATAATCGGACTTACAGGCTGGATGGATGTTTCAAGGCTTATAAGGGCCGAATTTCTGACCTTAAAGGAGCGGGATTTCATAGCCGCGGCTCAAGCGCTCGGCGCGAGCGATCCGCGTTTGATATTCAGGCATATAATTCCGAATGCCTTGTCTCCCGTATTCGTCGCGGCGACGTTCGGCATTGCGGGCGCCATCCTGACCGAATCTGGGCTGTCGTTTTTAGGGCTCGGCGTTCAGCCTCCGGAGCCGAGCTGGGGCAATATACTCACTTCCGGAAAAGACAACATCACCGTGGCATGGTGGCTTTCTTTATTTCCGGGGATCGCTATTTTAATAACCGTCCTGAGCTATAATCTTGTCGGAGAGGGATTGAGGGACGCCCTTGATCCGAGGCTATGGACGAGCGAGAAATAGCTCTTTTCCACCTGCCTGATCCGGAAAGAGCGAAGAACAATATACAATCGTTCCTTTCGGAGAATCCCGAATATGCCGAAAAACTGAACAGCACTTTATTACAAATTTCGACGCTCTTTTCATACAGCCAGTTCCTTGCGAATTACTGCATTAAAAACCCCGATGCGCTGTTCGATGCGATAGACAATCTGCACATTCCTTTTGATTCCGAGGAACTCGGGTATGAATTACGGGCGCTACTTTCAGCGTGCGGTTCGATGGATGAAGGAATGAAGGCAGTCCGCGATTTCAGAAACAACAAGATGCTCATAACCACCCTTAACGATATTCTCAAGCTGGTCGGGCTTCAGGAGATAATGCTCGATATGAGCGTGCTTGCGGATGCCGTGCTGCGGGAATCGCTCGATTTCGTGGAATCTTTCATTAAGCAGCGTTATGGAAACCCCGAAAACAATTCCATTGCCGTAATAGCCCTCGGAAAACTCGGCGCTCAGGAGCTTAATTACAGCTCGGATGTCGATATAATCTTCGTTTACAGGGAAGAAGGAGAGACCACAGGCGTATCCGCGATTCAAGGCACTGTTATGAACAGGGTATCGGCATTCGAATATTACACAAAGCTGATTGAGGAATTCGCAAGATTCCTTTCCAAGAATACGGAGGACGGCTTCGCTTACAGGGTCGATTTAAGGCTGCGGCCTCAAGGGCAGCGCGGCAATCTCGCCCTGTCCCTTAGAAGCTATGAGGAGTATTACGAATCATGGGGACAGTTATGGGAAAGGGCCGCGCTCTTGAGGGCAAGGCCCGTGGCCGGAGATACGCGTTTAGGAGAGGATTTTTTAGCCTTAATAAAACCGTTCGTGTATAGAAAGTATCTCGATTTCGAGGCCATCAACGAGATAAGGCGGATGAAATCGCAGGTGGAACACATAAAAGCGGGGACTCTGAGCAGGGACGTAAAGCGCGGCTATGGAGGCATACGCGAGATAGAGTTCTTCATTCAAATATTTCAACTGATATACGGAGGCAAGGAACTGCTCTTAAGGGAGAGGAGCACGTTTAAGGCTCTGCACAGGCTCCTCCAGAAGGGACTCATAGGTTATGAGGATTTGGGTCAACTCTCGGATAATTACGTATTTCTGCGGACGCTCGAACACAGGCTTCAACAACTTAATGATATACAAACGCATACGCTTCCGTCCGGCGATGTCGAACTGGAGATCCTCGGCAAAAAGATGGGCTTTTCTGCAAGGCAGGGTTTTTTATCGGAGCTTGGCAAAAGAAGACATAGGGTAAGAGAAATATACGACTCGCTCATGGAATCCGGAAAGCAGCCTTCGCATGGACAAGCATACGGCCTATTAAGCAGTGTTTTTTGGGATATGGAAACGCCGGTAGAGCATCTCCTCTCAAGGGAGCTTGAATCCAAGAAGGTCAAGGATGCAGGCAAGGCGATACACTGCCTTACGAAGATACGGAATAATATTTACTCGTTCCAGACGATTAAAGGAAGGCGGCTCCTCGAAGATATAATCCCTAAATTCGCAAACGAGGCTCTGAAAGGAACAAACCCGGACCTCGCCCTCCTGCATCTTGTCGATTTTTCGGGCATTCTGGCGGCAAAGGAATCATATCTCGAAGTCATATCGCAAAGGCCCGAGATAATTTCAGTCCTTAATTTCATCTTCTCGCAGAGCGAATATCTGTCGAAGATACTGATGGGCAACCCCGAATACATAGAATCCCTCGCGGAAGGCGAAACAGCTAAAAAATCCTTAACGTCATTCACGAACGAATTGCGATTGCTCGCCGAAAGACGCGGAGTATCGACGGCAGTCAGATTATTCAGGAGGCTTGAAGAGATCAGGCTCGGCATAATGTTCTTGAACGGAAAAATAAACGCAACGGAACTCATGAAGTCTTTGAGCAAAACGGCAGGGGCTGTTTTATCAACGCTTTTGCAAAGGCCGGAAGAAACCCTCACCTATAGCCCTTCTTTAATTATCATCGGTTTCGGCAAGCTGGGAGGCAGGGAGATTATTTTCAATTCGGACCTCGATATAATTTTTACGACATTGCGTGAACCTTCCGGAGACGACATAAAGGCGGCGGAAGGATTGCTGAGGGGCTGCATGTCTTATACAAAGGACGGCATAGCATACACGATCGATACGCGCCTCAGGCCCGAAGGCAGCAAAGGGCCGCTCGTAAGTTCCATCGAGGCTTTGAGGAATTATTACTCCATGCATGCTCAGACGTGGGAGTTGCAGGCGCTTTTAAAGGCAAGACCCGTCTGTAATTTCAAATTCCGAATTTCAAATCTCAAATTCATGGAAATGAGGAAAGAGATATTAATAAAAAGGGGCGTGAGAATCACTCTCGACGACATAAAAAAGATGCGGGAGAGGATCCGGAAGGAGCTTTCAAAAGAGATTTCAGGCTCTTACGACATAAAGCTCGGAAGCGGCGGGCTTGAGGAACTGGAGTTTATCGTGCAATATCTCCAGCTTAAAAATTGCAAAAACAATCCTCTACTGCTTGTGCAGGGAACTATGGATGCGATTAAACGTCTCGCCATAAGCGGCGTATTGAAAAACGACGATGCCGCTGTTATAAGCGGCACTTATCTGTTTTATCGGAATATAGAGACGATCATGAGATTAAGAAACGAATCCTTACTGAAAGAGGGAAGCGATACTATGCGAAGCGCGGCAGGTTTTATGAACATGGACGAAGTGGAACTTTTGGATTCGCTCAATGAAAAAAGAGAATGGATAAAAAATTTCCTGAATGATTTAGCCTAAATCCAGTATTCGGGATATTTCCTATGCTTCGAAAGATTATTCACCAGAAGCGCTACAAGCAAAAGTATCGCCGCCCCTGCCCCTGCCGGTATAAATGCATATAAAAATCCGAGGTCGTGTATCTTTTGGCCTCCGATGACGGCAATCAATGCGGTCGCTCCTCCTGGAGGATGCAGCGTCCTTGTGGCGAGCATAGCCGCGATGGCAAACGATACGCCGAGGGCAGCCGCTATCCATAATGTCTGTCCAAACATCTGATAACACGCGACACCGACAAGCCCGGAGATTATATGGCCGCCTATAAGATTCCTCGGCTGCGCGAGCGGACTTTTAATCGCTCCGTAAACAAGCACTGCCGAGGCTCCGAAAGAACCTATTATAAGGGTCAACTCCATCGGCTCGAAATAATTCGAGGAGATATATCCGCATATGCCGATGCCTATCACAGCACCGAGCCACGACCAGAGGATCTCCGGTAGTCCGGCTCCGGGAGGGCAATTTGAGCAGCCCTTCATTTTTGAAATATATTCCTCCATCCTCATAATTTATCCTATCTCGCCGCAATATTCTTCACTATGATTTAAATCATAATCTGTTTTTTATAATCGTAATAGCAGGGCTATGAGGCATACTTCAAAAGCCTTTAACAATGACATAGCACAAAGCGCAAATCCGCTTCAACGCCTTTATAAGTGTTGTTCTCTGTGCAAAACAAAGATGCTATATGTTTTCATCAAATAGATACCGCCGATGCGGATGACGTGCATAAGAGAATGTAGTTTAAAGGTTTCGTCGATAAAGTCATTGAAGCGGACCCGCGCTTTATGTTGAGATATTTCAAATGTTTGATCACAAGTTATGGGATGTGAGGCATGCTGAAAAAGCCTTTACTCATATGTAACATCATAATAACATTCTCCTTCTCGTGAGCTGCAACATTGCTTTCTTATTGAATAAAACAAGGGTAATCTCCGGATTGCACAGGCAACTACACTTGTAAAGGCTTTGAAGCCGTATCTTCTATACCTTGATTGCGGATTTGTGCTTTGTGGATGATATGACGTAAATCATTGTTTCATTCAGGCGGGCATGGTAAAGTTTTATTATGAAAAACACATTGAAGGAGGATTTATGGAAATACTCGATCTTAAAAAATTGATAAAATTCCATCCCGACAAAATCTCAAGGGAAATGCTCTCGGACAAGCCCGAGATGCGCGTCGCTCTTATGTGCCTTGAGGCAGGGCAGGAGTTGCAGCCTCACAAGGCGCCGTTGAGGCTGCTGATGTATTGCGTTCAGGGCAAAGGCACGTTTATCGTCGGAGAAGAAGAGATAACAGCGGATGAAAAGACCGCCATCTTATGCGATCCTTTAGTACCGCACGGATTCAGGGCGGATAAGGGAGAAAGGCTTGTGGTAATGGCGGTTGTTACGCCCGTTGAATAAATTAAATACAACTTAAAGGAGGATAAAAATGAAATTTGAAAGCGAATGTCCGTCGTGTTCATCTTTGGAGGTGCCGGCTCGCGAGCAGGAGGATTACAGGCTCTCGCACTGGCCGATACAGATAAAACTTATGGGAAGCGTAATACCGTTTCTTAACGACGCCGACCTTCTGGTAGCGGCCGATTGCACCGGTTTTGCGGCGCAGAACTTCCACAAGAACTTTCTGAAGGATAAAAAGGTGCTGATAGGTTGCCCGAAGCTCGACGACGCAACGTATTACGTCGATAAGTTTACTGAGATATTCGGCAATACCACTGTTAAAAGCGTGCAGTGCCTGAGAATGGTTGTGCCGTGCTGCGGCGGAATGACCATGATACTGAGAGAGGCGATTAAGAGGTCGGGCAAAAATATTCTCCTTACAGAAACCACCCTCGATGTAAAGGGCGATGTGCTGAGCGAAAAAGAAATAGAGATAACCGGTTAAAACTTGTCCGACATCGCTTCAAGGGTTGAAACAGGAATAACGTATTTCCCGGCGTTCAAAGCGCCGGGAATCTTTATCGGGATGCAGCTGCCGAAGCCTTTCTCTATCTCCGCTACGGGGTATCCCATATTGCATGCCCTGCATATGACCCGGCCTTCTATATATTTATAACCGAGCTTCTTCGGATAACATTTTTGGCAGGCGTCGAGGAACGAAAACATCTCATTATTTATCCTTACTACAAAAAAGCTTATATTTTTCTCTTTATAGCGGTAAGTGAAAAATAGGGGCTCGTCCTGCTTAACTGCTGCGGCGGCGATAACCACCTCATTACCTACAATGGGCGGTTCGGAATAGGCAGGCTGCCTTGCGCAGGCCGCTAATGCGAGGAACAAAATACAGATTATGAACAGGTAAATCTTATTTTCCATAAAATCTTTACTGCTATCCCCTTCGACTCTCGCCGGGTCGAGGAAACCCGTGCTTTAGCCGCAAAAATTAAGCCATATGCCTTGCATGATATTATTATAACATGCTGAGTTGTATCATATGGATTTAAGTTAAAATAAAACATGTCCGATATTTTTCATTTACTTAAAAAACACGCGGCGGAATTAAACGAACGCCTGAGTCTCAGCAATGAGAAGAGAATCTATAACATCTCTCTCCCGCATCTCGCTTTGTTTCTCTCTTTTTATAAAAAACCATTTATCGTTGTCGAAGATTCCGCGAATGCCGCGTTAAAACTCCATCATGATCTTTTATTTTTTAATTCGGCAATCGGCGGTAAGCTGTCGGCAATTTATTTCCCTCCGTCTTCGAGCCCTGAGCTTATCGGCGAGAGGGCAAAGGCGCTGCTTAACATCCGGCGGCCTGAGCCTGTCTCTATAATAACTTCCGCGGAGGCCTGTCCCGGCGGCTTCGCAGCATCCGAAATCGAAAACAGGGTTCTAACGATCAAAAAGGGGATTGAAACCGACAGAGATGAAATGGAATCACGGCTGAAAAATAACGGCTATAAAAGCGTGAGCGTTGTAATGGAAAAAGGCGAATACAGCCGGAGGGAATGGCTGCTTGATATATATCCGGTAACGGAAGACCTTCCGGTCAGGGTGGAATTCTTCGGCGAGGAGATAGAGCTTATAAGGACTTTCGACATTGAAACGCAAAGGTCTATAAAGGAGATAACCGGCATTGATATTTTCCCGGCAGAGGAAGACGAACCGGCGAATAATCTTATACCGGATTTGTTGCAGCATCGGGATTTCGATGTCTTCGTCGTTAATCAAAGCTCCATTACTCCGCCGCCCTATTCATTAATCATCGTCTCCCACTTTCCCTTTGCCGGAGAAGGAATCGATTCGATGGAGCTTTCCGTTAAGGGCATGGGGATTTTGCCCGAGGAAAGAAAAGGGATAGACGATATTCCGGGTGCGTTGGAGCGGACGGATAAACGGGTCATATCCGTAATGTATTCAAAGTCTCAGGCAGAGCGCCTTAAAGAAATAATGCTCGACGGAGGAGTCCCTGCGCCGTCAATAGATACAGGGGACTTAAAGACCTATGACGGCAGGTTCTGCATAACAACCGGCAGGCTCTCTTCGGGCATGCGTCTCGATGAAATTTTGATCCTCACCGACAAGGAGATATTCGGAGAAAGGCCCGCGTACAGGCCCATAAAAAAATCGAAGGTCTCAAGGCTCCTACTCGGCATCGATGATTTAAAGCCGGGGGATTTCATCGTCCATAATGATCACGGGATAGGGAAATTCGCCGGCATGCAAAGACAGAAAACGGATGATCGCGAGGAAGACCTTGTGATCATCGATTATACCAACGGCAGGATATATGTGCCGTTTCAGAATATAGGCAAACTGCAAAAATACAGCGCCGGAGAGGGGAATGTTCCCAATATCGACAGGCTCGGCGGCGCCGCGTGGACAAAGACAAAACAGCGGGTAAAAAAGGGGCTCATGGAAATGGCGGAAAAGCTCCTTAGGCTGTACGCGGAAAGAAGGGTCGCGAGGGGTTATGTGTTCAGCGAGGATACGCCTATGCACAGGGAGTTCGACGACTTTTTCCCTTACGAAGAAACTCCGGATCAGGCAAGGACGATTAACGAGATTAAAAAACACATGCATTCCGAAATGCCTATGGACATGCTGGTATGCGGCGATGTCGGGTACGGAAAGACCGAGGTGGCGGTAAGGGCCGCGTTCAGGGCGGTCTATGACGGAAAACAGGCTGCGGTGCTCGTTCCTACCACACTGCTTGCCGAGCAGCACTTCAGGACATTTAAGGCAAGGTTCTCGGGCTTCCCGGTGAAAATAGATTATTTGAGCAGGTTTAAAAGCAAGGCCGATCTCGATAAATGCGGGCGGGCGGTCGCTGCCGGAGAGGTGGATATCGTCATAGGCACACATATGCTGCTGAACAAAAAAGTGCGCTTTCATGACCTCGGCCTTCTTATCATAGACGAAGAACACAGGTTCGGCGTAGCTCAAAAGGAAAGGTTGAAGGATCTCAAAAAAGGGGTAGACATCCTGACCCTCACTGCCACGCCTATTCCGAGGACGCTCCACATGTCCCTTTCCGGGGTGCGGGAGATGTGCGCCATCGAGACGCCTCCGGAAGAAAGGCTCGCGGTAAGGAGCGCGGTTGCGTCATTCAACGACAAAACCATAAAAGAGGCCATAGAAAGAGAACTCAAAAGGGACGGTCAGGTCTTCTTCGTCCATAACAGGATAAAGGATATAGAGAAGATATCCGCTTACATCAAAAAACTTGTCCCTGCCGCGAAAATAGCGACAGCCCACGGACAGATGAGAGAGATCGGCCTCGAAAAGGTCATGCTCGGTTTTCTTAACAAAGAGACGGATGTGCTGGTATGCACTGCGATAATAGGATCGGGGCTCGACATTACAACGGCAAATACCATAATCGTGGACAGGGCCGACACATTCGGACTGTCCGACCTTTATCAGATCAGAGGCCGGGTAGGAAGGGGAGACACGCAGGCATACGCGTACTTTCTCATACCGGGAGAAAATATCATCACGGATGAGGCAAAGAAACGCCTGCAGGCGATACAGGAGATGAGTTATCTCGGAGCGGGCTTCAGGCTCGCGTTAAAAGACCTGGAGATACGCGGAGCGGGGAACCTCCTCGGAGCGGAGCAGTCCGGCCATATTTACAAGGTCGGGTTCGACATGTACATGGAGATGCTCGAAAAGGCCGTAGCGGAACTTAAGGGAGAAGATGTGCGTGAAGAGATCGAACCTCAGATAAGGCTGCGGCTCTCGGCGTTCATCCCCGAAGATTATATCCCGGACATAACATTGAGGCTGAGCGTGTACAGGCGGATATCGTCGTTAAAATCCCTCGACGCTTCGAAAGATCTGAGCGATGAGTTGACGGACAGGTTCGGCGCGCTGCCGGATGAGGTCGACAATCTAATGCACGCAGTAAAAATAAAAATATCGGCGAGGCTTTTATATATTTCAAACATTACTGAAACGGACGGCAGATGGCGCTTCTCCTTTGTCTCCGATCCCGAAAACAAATACAAGATCCCCGAAAATTTCTTCGACGGGCTGTTAAAAGCCTTGTTTGATCTCCAGAAAAAGGACACGGGAATCCGCTTTCTGCCCGACGGCTTCGAGTTGAATACGCGCGGGATTCCGTTGAAAGAAGCCTCTATAAAGGCGGCAGATATTCTTCAACGTCTATGTAACGCCAAAGTGATAATGTCCTAATATACCAAAATGAAAATGTCCTATTTAGAGACT
>MHDU01000017.1 GCA_001803635.1 Nitrospirae bacterium GWB2_47_37
TGAGGAGTGCGTTTACATTATCGTGAGCCTTATCGAAAACGAGCCGGTTGCCAAGGGGTTTGTTATAAAGGAAGGAAGCATAGAGGAGATTATGCTCACCGTAAAATAGCTTTTCGCAGAGACAGAACCCCGCTATTTAATTTTCTTGCCCATTTAGAGTAAAATACTTTTTTATCTAAAAGAGTTAGACAGGAATTTAAGTTTATAATATTTGTTATCGGAGGAGGTGTCCATGGGCTATGTCAGCGGTCTTAAATGCAGAGAGTGCGGCAGGGAATATCCCGTTGATCCCATATATGTCTGCGAGTTCTGTTTCGGTCCTTTGGAGGTTGTTTACGACTACAAAAAGATAAAAAAAGTATTGACGAGGAAGAGTATCGAAAAGAGGCCGAAAAGTCTCTGGAGATATAAAGAACTCCTTCCGATAGACGGAGAGCCTCAGGTCGGCTTGAATTCGGGGTTTACGCCTCTTATAAAGGCCGATAATCTCGCAAAGGTGCTGGGAGTCAGGGAACTGTACGTGAAGGACGATACCGTCGCCCATCCTACTCTTTCGTTTAAAGACAGGGTCGTGGCGGTAGCGCTTACAAAGGCAAAGGAATTCGGGTTCGATACGGTTGCGTGCGCGTCTACCGGCAACCTTGCACATTCGGTATCGGCTCACGGCGCAAAGGCCGGATTCAAGAGGTTTGTATTTATACCTGCCACGCTCGAGCAGAGCAAGATCACGGCTTCTCTCGTGTACGAGCCTAATCTGGTCGCGGTTGACGGAAACTACGATGAGGTAAACAGGCTCTGCAGTGAGATAGCGAACAAATATAAATGGGCCTTTGTGAACATAAATATCAGGCCGTTCTACGCGGAAGGCTCTAAAACACATGGCTTTGAGATCATAGAGCAGCTCGGATGGAAGGCGCCGGATAATGTAGTTGTTCCATGCGCGAGCGGTTCGCTTTTGACAAAGGTCTGGAAGTCATTTAAGGAATTCAAAGAAATCGGGATATTGAAAGAGCTTGAGACAAAGGTCTTTGCCGCGCAGGCTACGGGATGTTCTCCAATATCCGTCGCCATAAAACAGGGCAGCGATATTATAAGGCCGGTGAGACCTAACACACTCGCCAAATCCCTTGCCATCGGCAATCCCGCGGACGGCTTTTACGCGGCGCAGGTCGTAAAGGAGACCGGGGGATACGGAGAGGATGTCTCGGACGATGAGATTATCGAAGGGATGAAGCTTCTCGCGAAGACGGAAGGCATTTTCGCGGAGACGGCCGGCGGCGTAACTGTAGCAACCGCTAAAAAACTTATCGAGCAGGGAAAGATCGGAAGGAATGAAACCACCGTGGTCTGCATTACCGGAAACGGGCTTAAGACGCAAGAGGCCCTTGCAGGCCGCACTGCCGAGATGCATCACATAAAGCCTAATATGGACGCGTTTGAAGAGATATTAAAAAAGATCGGGAGGTGATAGTATGGCTGTAAAAGTTAGGATCCCTACGCCCCTTCAGAGATTGACGCAAGGGAAGGAAGAGGTTGAAGGAAAGCAAGGTACGGTTATAGAACTTATCAACGACCTTGAGGCCAAGTATCCGGGGATTGCGGAGAGGATATCGGAAGGCGGTAAGGTCAGGAGGTTTGTAAATATTTACGTGAATGAAGAGGATATAAGGTTTTTACAGGCAGAGCAAACCCCTGTGAAGGACGGAGATGAAGTTTCTATCGTTCCGGCGATAGCCGGCGGCGAACACCAGCAGAGGAGGGATTTATGAAAAGGCGGGTGAAGTTGACTTTTCCCCAGCAACTTATTAAAGAGCCGATTATATTTACTATGGCTAAGAAATACGATGTTATGCCCAACATCAGGAGGGCGCGGGTAACGGATACGGTAGGGGAGATGGTTCTCGAACTCGACGGGACTGAAGAGAATATAGAGAGCGGGATAAAATCCATCAGAGAGCAGGGAGTAGAGGTTGAGTTGATAGAAGGAGATATAATCGAATAAACGGAGATTTTATGGAGATTGGAGAGTGTAATAGTTCGAGGACTTTGTGGAAAGGGATAATAGAGGAGTATAGAGAATTTTTCCCTGTTACCGGCAGCACGCCTGTTGTTACCCTTTTGGAAGGGAACACCCCGCTTGTCAAGGCTGTTAATCTGCCTAAAAGGCTTAACTTCGATATCGATATTTACCTGAAGTTCGACGGCGTCAATCCTACAGGCTCTTTTAAAGACAGGGGGATGACCCTTGCGTTGTCAAAAGCTGCGGAAGCGGGATCGAAGGCGGTCATTTGCGCGTCTACCGGCAATACGTCGGCATCGGCGGCAGCCTACGCGGCGAGGGCCGGAATAACGGCTATCGTCGTAATACCCGAGGGCAAGATAGCTCTCGGCAAACTCGCGCAGGCGCTGGTTCACGGGGCGCATGTGGTGCAGGTAGAAGGCAATTTCGACGATTCGCTGAAAATAGTCAAGGAAGTCGCGGAAAAATATCCGATTACCCTCGTTAATTCCATAAACCCATTCAGGATAGAAGGGCAGAAGTCGGCGGCGTTCGAGATCTGCGACCAACTCGGTTTCGCGCCGAAATATCACGCCTTGCCTGTCGGCAACGCGGGGAATATCACGGCGTACTGGAAGGGCTATAAAGAATATTATGACGCCGGGGCTATTCAGAGATTGCCTAAGATGCTCGGTTTTCAGGCAGCGGGCGCGGCGCCTATAGTTTTAGGCCGTCCCGTGGAAAAGCCGGAAACGATAGCCACCGCTATAAGGATAGGAAACCCCGCAAGCTGGAAGACCGCGGTTGCCGCGCGCGACGAATCGGGCGGCCGCATAGATGCGGTTACGGATGAGGAAATATTGACGGCATACAGGCTCGTCGCGTCCGAGGAAGGGATTTTCTGCGAGCCCGCGTCGGCAGCTTCTCTTGCGGGTGTTATAAAATTATATAACGAAGGATATCTCGAAAAGGGGGAAACGGTCGTATGCACATTAACGGGCAACGGCTTAAAAGATCCGGACACGGTATTTAAGATTGCCGCTGAGACGATCAAGGTAAAGGCGGAATTCGACGAGGTAAGAAAGGTAATAGAAAAGATTCTATGAAATATATAGTCATAATAGGCGACGGCATGGCTGACAGGCCGCTGGACGAGCTTGGGGGTCTTACTCCTCTACAGAAGGCATCCGCTCCGAATATGGATGAGCTTGCCCGAAATGGAATTATCGGCAGTGTGCGGACCATCCCCGAAGGATTTCACCCCGGCTCCGATGTGGCTAATCTCAGCATTTTAGGGTATGACCCCGCCCGGTATTATACCGGAAGGGCTCCTCTTGAGGCCGCGAGCATAGGCGTAAAGCTCGATGAAACCGATGTTGCATACAGGTGCAATCTCGTAACGCTCAAATTCGACAAGAATAAGACCCATGCAATAATGGATGATTACAGCAGCGGGCATATAACGACCGAAGAAGCGATAGAACTGATTAAATCGGTTAAAGCCGGATTGGAGAACGACGAGATAGTCTTTTATCCGGGCGTAAGCTACCGGCATCTGATGGTCTGGAAAAACGGCAGCGTCGAAGTGGAATGCGCTCCCCCTCATGATATACTCGATAAAGATATCGCCGACTATCTGCCTGTCGGAGAAAGGGACGGCGTCTTGCGGGAATTGATGAGGAAGTCCGTAGACATCCTCGAAGGGCATCCGGTAAACAAGGAGAGGCTTAAGAACGGTAAAAAATCGGCAAACAGCATATGGCTGTGGGGACAGGGTAAAAAACCCCGTATACCGGCGTATCAGGAAAAGTACGGATTGAAAGGCGCTCTCATATCGGCAGTTGACCTTACAAAGGGGCTCGGCATAAATGCCGGCTTTGAGATATTGAAAGTGCCGGGCGTAACCGGATGGCTCGATACCAATTACAGCGGCAAGGCGGAGTATGCGTTGAACGCTCTTGAAAATGCGGATTTCGTCTATATCCACGTGGAGTCTCCGGATGAGGCAGGACATTCCGGGAATTATGAGAGTAAGATAAAGGCGATCGAAGATTTCGATTCGCTCGTGGTCGGCCCGGTAATGAAGGGGCTGAAAGAACGTTTCAAGGATTACCGCGTTCTTCTTATGCCCGACCATGCTACGCCCATTAAGGTAAGGACGCATACGGACGAGCCCGTGCCCTTTGTGATATACGACAGCCGCAGCGAAAAAAATAATAAAGGGGCAACTTACGACGAATCTATTACGGAGAGAAACGATATAGTGGTTATTAATGAAGGACACAAACTGATGGATTATTTTATCAGGGAGGCCGCGGTTTAATGCTTATTGTTCAGAAATACGGCGGCACATCGGTTGCGAATGCTGAGAGGATAAAGGCCGTCGCGGAGCGGGTATCGAGGACCGCAAAACATGACAATAAGGTAGTTGTGGTGGTTTCAGCAATGGCTGGAGAAACGGATAAATTGATCGGCGCTGCGCATCAGGTAGCGGCCAATCCGAGTGAAAGGGAGATGGACCTGCTCCTGTCTTCCGGCGAGAGGGTGACCAGCGCATTGACGGCAATGGCAATAGAAGACCTCGGACATAAGGCAATGGCGCTCACAGGAAGGCAGATGGGCATAGTTACCGATGCGGTTCATACCAAGGCGAAGATAGAAAAGATAACTGCGGAAAAGGCAAATAAGGCCTTGAACGAAGGCTATGTGATCGTGGTCGCCGGTTTTCAGGGAATAACCGAGAGCGAAGATGTTACTACACTCGGAAGGGGAGGCTCGGACTTATCCGCGGTTGCAATAGCATATGCGTTGAATGCCGACCTTTGCGAGATATATACCGACGTAGACGGCGTGTATACGGCCGATCCGAGGATAGTCCCCGAGGCTAAAAAGCTCGACAAAATATCATACGAAGAGATGCTTGAACTCGCGAGCCTCGGCTCTAAGGTTTTACAGACGAGGTCCGTAGAATTCGCAATGAAATATAATGTGCCGGTGGTTGTGAGGTCGAGTTTTAACGAGAATCCCGGAACCCTTGTTACAAAGGAGGATGAGGAAATGGAAAAGGTCGTAGTGTCGGGCATCGCTCACGATGTCAATCAGGCAAAAGTTACGGTCATGGGAGTGCCGGACAAGCCGGGCATTGCCGCAAAACTTTTTAAGGGCATTGCAGGCGCTAATATAGTTGTAGACATGATCGTTCAGAATATAAGCGGCGACGGAAGGGCTACTGATATATCGTTCACCGTTCCGAAGACGGACGGCAAAAAGACCCTTAAACTGACGGAAGATATAGCAAAGGAGTTGGAGGCCAAGGGCGTTGACCTCAGGGAGGACATCGCTAAGATATCCGTTGTAGGCGTCGGCATGAGGACTCATTCGGGCGTGGCCGCGCATATGTTCGAGACATTGGCAAAGCACGGGATAAATATTCTTGCCATAAGCACGTCGGAGATAAAGGTGTCATGTTTGATAGATGCGAAGTATGCGGAGCTTGCGGTAAGGGTGCTGCATGATGCGTTCGAACTTGCAAAGGCGGCGTAACCGCTTCAATACAATGCTCTTCCTATAGGAGATACGCTAATGCGTAAGATCGAGATATATGACACGACTTTGCGGGACGGCTCGCAGGCGGAGGACGTTTCTTTTTCCGTAGAGGACAAGCTGCGGGTAACGGAGAAACTGGACGAGTGCGGCATCCATTATGTCGAGGGCGGGTGGCCCGGTTCAAATCCAAAAGACGCGGAGTATTTTAAAAAGGTAAAGAAACTCCGTCTCTCTAATGCTATGGTCGTCGCGTTCGGCAGCACGCACAGGCCGAGGCATAAAGTACAAGAAGATCAGAATATAAAGTCTTTAATAGAATCGAAGGCTAAAGTTATTACCATTTTCGGCAAGACGTGGGACTTCCATGTGAAAGAGGCATTGAAGATTTCCCTCGACGCGAATCTCGATATTATTTACAACTCGGTCTTGTATCTTAAAAAACACGCGGAAAAGGTATTCTTCGACGCGGAGCATTTTTTTAACGGGTATAAGGATAATCCTGAATTCGCAATAAAGTGTCTCCTTACCGCTCAAGATGCGGGCGCTGATCGCATAATCCCCTGCGATACGAACGGCGGAACTCTGCCGCACGAGATCGAAAGGATAATGAAGAATGTAATAAAGAAGATTAAAACGCCTCTCGGCATTCACGCCCATAACGATTCCGAATGCGCGGTTGCCAATTCCATCATCGCGGTTGAGCTCGGAGCGGTTCAGGTGCAGGGAACTATCAACGGACTCGGTGAAAGATGCGGCAACGCGAATCTTTGCTCCATAATTCCAAATCTCCAGCTAAAGCTCGGGTATAAATGCCTGACCGATAAAAATCTTAAAAAGTTGAGGGATGTTTCCAGATCCGTGAACGAACTGGCAAACATCAGGCACTTTAAGCGCCAGCCTTTTGTAGGCGACAGCGCCTTCGCGCATAAGGGAGGCATACATGTAAGCGCGGTGCAGAAGAGGCCGGAGACATACGAGCATATAAAACCGGAACTTGTCGGAAATTCGCAGAGAGTCCTTATATCCGACCTCGCGGGCAGGAGCAATATACTGAGGAAGGCCGCTGAATTTAACATTACTCTTAAAACAGATTCTCCGGAAGTAAAGGCGGCGCTGGACGAGATAAAAGACCTCGAACATCAAGGCTATGAGTTCGAGGCTGCAGATGCGTCTTTTGAACTGCTTTTGCGGAGGAAGTTAGGACTTCACAAAAAACGGCATTTTGACAGCGAATCTATATGGTATAAGGTGCTTGTAGATAAGGAAGAGACAAAGAAAGAGCCGATAAGCGTCGCGATCCTGATGGTGAATATAAAGGGACATCCCGAAACCGTTTCCGCGACGGGAGTCGGCCCTGTTCATGCGATGGATAAGGCATTGAGGGGCGCCCTTAAACACTGGTATCCGGCGATTTACGCGAAGATTAAAGGCGTAAACCTCCTCGATTACAAGGTGCGTGTTCTTACAGCCGGCATAGGCACATCGGCAAAGGTTCGGGTGCTTTTGGAATCCGGGGATGAAAAGAATAAATGGAGCACTGTCGGCGTTTCCGAGAACCTCATCGAAGCTTCATGGCAGGCGCTTGTGGACAGCATAGAGTATAAGCTGTTAAAGGAAAAGGGGTAGATAGTGCGCCTGAACTGTGCGGTGGCTATTTACCATCCGCACGAGTGAAATGTTACGCCTTTTATTCTATCGTTCTTTTGTGTGTCGCCTGATGCCAAGTTAAAAAGATAGCAACAACAAGAACTATGAATATCAAGCCTGTTATCGTCTCTACTGATACCAAAATCTTTCCTGTTTCCTTTATAGGCGTGAAATCCCCATATCCAAGTGTCGTTATCGTTACAGAGGAGAAATATACCGCATCGAGTGGCTTTCTAATTGGCACTTTGCATGCGTCTCCAATAGCACCCGTATATAGGTATAATGCCGCAAATCCGATTATATAAAGAGTAGCATAAGGGACCTATTTGGTGATCTTAATCTCCATTCCTCACCATAAGTCTCGACAAATATTAAATATAAAGGATAGTTAAACACTTCGACCAGTAAATAGATGACGAACACCGCATAAATAAACGAGTTCGATGGAAAAGAAACAAGGGCGGTCAATATTCCAAGTCGAAGTAGCACATATATTTCAGAACATTGAGTGCGTTTTTCCTTATTTTTAATCAGCCGTTTAATTTGACCTAGAGACAGATACCTAATCAATATGAGCAGGGACATTACAAGTTTTTCAAAAACAGAAAGTCTATAGTCACTTTTTTCTGTTGGATATTTATCAGTCCATACCTTGCAAATCAAAAAATCAGCTATCCAACGTTTGAAACGCTCAAAATATTGGTTGGGTCTATCCATTGTCACTCATTAACCAAGGCATAACATTTAATATCCCATCTCGGCATTTTCTCCCTTTATGTCCAAAATATTAGCATATTAGACAGTATTTGAGAAGAAAAAAGTAAAAAACTCGGCAACGGGAGCTGGGTCAGTTTCCCTGCAAATTTTAGGCTATAATACATTCAGAACAAGACGATTTTCAGGCTTGATTCCCATTAAGCGCATATGGAGATAAAAAAATCAGGACTGCCGGTCTTAATTTATGATATATTAGGTAGAAATTATGGGCGCTTTAGAAGACAGAAAAGTTAAGAAATACAAGAAATATTGGGATGAAAGGGCTTCCCATGATAAGATTGCGCGGGAAAAGTTGCGCCGGCAGGCATTAAAAGTATCCCAACGATTAGGAGAGATTTTAATAAGCGATTTTCATGCTAAAAAGGTTGTTTTGTTCGGCTCTATTCTTGACAAGGATGGGTTCAGAGAAGGCTCGGACATTGATATGGCGGTTGAGGGGCTGCCTGCTGAATTATACTTTGCCGCGCTCGGAAGGCTTATTATGGAAAGCCCGTTCGATATAGATTTAAAGCCCATAGAAGAGGTAAGCCCTCTACTGAAGCAGAGGATTGAAAAGGGGAAAGTCCTTTTTGAAAGGAAATAGCGGGATGACATGGAAGAGACCGGAATCGTAAAGGAAATCATCGGCCCTAAGGCTATCGTATCCGTTCAGCGCAAGAGCGGATGCGACTCATGCCCCGGAGGCTCGGTATGCAAGCTATCCGGGAATGAAGCCGAAATAGAGGCTGTAAACGACGCTGGAGCTAAAGCCGGGGATACGGTAAGAATCGCGTTTAAGCCTTACACCTATCTTAAGGGCACTGTTTTTGTTTACGGCATACCCTCGATAATGCTTATAGTAGGGGCCGTAATCGGCAAGGAATATCTGAGCAGATCCCTGCCGTCTATGGATCCGGATCTCGTCTCGGCTATCGGCGGGTTCGGACTTTTCGCGCTCAGTTTTTTATTTATGAAATTTTGGATGAAGCGTTATGAAGGTAAAACCGAATACATGCCTGTAATAGAAGAAATAATAAAATAACAGGGGGTAAATATGGGACGGGTTGATGTCGAAAAGGTCAGAAATATTGCTGTAATCGCGCACAGCGGGGCGGGCAAGACTTCTTTGGCAGAGGCTGTGCTTTTTAACGCCGGGGCTATCGACAGGATGGGGAATACTGAAGACGGCAATACTGTTATGGATTACGAACCTGAAGAGATTTCGAGGAAGATCAGCCTTTCGTCGGCCGTTGCCTTTTGCGATTGGAAAGGCCACCGGATAAACCTTATAGACACGCCCGGCTTTATAAATTTTATAGAAGACACGAGAGGATGCCTGAGGGTTGCCGACGGAGCTATAGTAATAGTGAGCGCCATCTCCGGCGTTAAGGCGGAGACGGAAAAGGTCTGGAAATACGCGTGCGAATTCGAGGTGCCGAGGATAGTCTTTATAAATAAAATGGATAAGGAAACAGCCAACTTTTACAGGGCGCTGGGAGAACTCGAAAAATCATTCGAATCCGAGGCCGTCCCCCTGCAAATACCTGTTGGAGAAGGGCCGGATTTTAAAGGCATTGTAGATCTTATATCCATGAAGGCGTATTTAAATGACGGAGGCAAGACGGTAGAAGCGGAAATTCCGGCGGATATAAAAGATACCGCCGATGAATATAAAAGAAAACTCGTCGAAAAAATAGCGGAGTCCGACGATTCGCTCCTTGAAAAATATCTCGAAGGCGGAGAAATAACGCCGGATGAAATAATGAAGGGGGTAAAAGAAGGTTCTCTCACCAGAAGGTTTATTCCGGTATCATGCGGGGCCGCGACCGTAAGCGCGGGGATAGGGCAGTTAATGGACATAATGCTTCTCTGCCTGCCGTCTCCAGTAGAGATGAGCAGGATTTCTCCAATAACTGGAAAGAACCCGAAAGAGAATAAAGAGGTCGAAAGGAAACCTGTCGAAACAGATCCCCTCACCGCTTATGTATTTAAGACTATTGCGGATCCTTACGCGGGAAAACTCTCGATATTCAGGGTTTATTCGGGCGTTTTAAAGGCGGATTCGACGGTATTGAATGCCAATACAGGCACGAAGGAAAGGATAGGACAGGTTTTTTATCTTATAGGCAAAAAACATATACCTGTCCCATCGGTAGGGGCCGGAGAGATCGCCGCCGTCGTGAAACTGAAGGATACAAATGTCGGAGACACGTTATGCGAAGACCACCATCCGCTCATTTTGGAAAAGGTTAAGTTCGCGGATCCTATAATATCTTACGCTATAGCGCCGAAGAGCAAGGGCGATGAAGAAAAGGTCAGCACGGGACTCCACAGGATTTTAGAGGAAGACCCGACCGTTCATTTCACAAGGGACGAGGAATCGAAGGAGATGATACTCTCCGGCATGGGGCAGGTTCATCTTGAGGTCGCTCTTGAGAAGTTGAAGCGTAAATTCGGGGTTGAAGTGGTAATGAAGACGCCGAAGATACCTTACAGGGAAGCTATAAGGGCATCCGCTAAGGCGCAGGGCAGATACAAAAAGCAGTCCGGAGGCAGGGGGCAGTTCGGAGACTGCTGGATAGAGATAGCTCCATTGCCGAGAGGTGGGGGATACGAGTTTATGGACAAGATCGTCGGAGGCGTTATCCCGCAGCAATACAGGCCCGCGGTTGAAAAGGGAATAGCCGAGACAATGAAAGAGGGAATTATCGCCGGCTATCCGGTTGTCGATATGAAGGTCAGATTATATGACGGCTCATATCATTCCGTGGATTCCTCCGAAATGGCGTTTAAAATAGCGGGCTCTATGGCATTGAAAAAGGCGTTTCAGGACGCAAAGCCTGTACTCCTTGAGCCTATAATGAAGGTAGAGATAGTAGTTCCGGATGACACCCTCGGCTCGGTTATAGGAGATATCAATTCAAGAAGGGGAAAGGTGCAGGGCGTTGAGCCTCAGGCCGGAGGGAATCAAAAGATACTTTGCCTTGTCCCGATGGCTGAAATGCTTACATACGCGAATCAACTCCAGAGCATTACCTCGGGAAGGGGACTTTATTCGATGGAATCTTCTCACTACGAGGAAGTGCCGGCGCACATATCGCAGAAGATAATAGCCGAGAGACAGGCGCAGAAGGCGGAAGAGCATTAATATGAAAAAGCTTTGGTCGGGCAGGTTTAAGGAGAAGACGGCGGATATTGTCGAGCAATATACCGAATCCATTTCCTTTGATAATAGGCTATGGAAATATGACATCGAAGGAAGCATCGCACATGCAAAGATGCTCGCAAAACAGTCCATTATTCCAAAGAAAGACGCGGATAAAATAATCAAAGGGCTAAAGGAAATTTATACGGAGATCGCAGGCGGCAGGTTTAAATTCAGACAAGAGCTTGAAGACATTCACATGAACATAGAGTCCGCCCTTATAGAAAAGATCGGCGAGGTCGGCGGCAGGCTCCATACCGCTCGGTCGAGGAACGATCAGGTTGCTCTGGATATCAGGCTTTATCTGAGGGACGAGATAAAAGAAATTACCTCGCTTCTGAAAAACCTTGAGACAGCGTTCGCGGAAATCGCAGAAAAGGATTTGGGCGTAATAATGCCCGGATATACGCATCTTCAGAGGGCGCAGCCGGTTCTTTTATCACAGCATTTAATGGCGTACGCGCAGATGTTTGAAAGAGACAGGATGCGGTTTGTCGATGCGTTAAAGCGGATAAATATCCTGCCGCTCGGCTCATGCGCTCTTGCAGGAACGACATTTCCGACGGACAGGAAATATGTCGCCGAATTGCTTAAATTCGATGCCGTTTCCGAAAACAGCATGGATTCGGTGTCTGACAGGGATTTCGCCCTTGAGTTCCTGTCGTGCGCTTCAATATTCATGATGCACATATCGAGGCTCGCGGAAGAATTGATCCTCTGGTCTTCCGAGGAGTTTTCATTCATCGAACTCCCGGACGCATTCACAACGGGATCGAGCATAATGCCGCAGAAGAAAAATCCCGATGTCGCCGAGCTTATGCGTGGAAAGACAGGAAGGGTATACGGCAGTCTTATAAGCCTTTTAACAACAATGAAGGGACTTCCGCTCGCATACAACAGGGACATGCAGGAGGACAAAGAGCCTGTCTTTGATACCGCAGATACGGTCAAATTAACATTGAATGCGCTTGTCCAGATGTTTCCGAAAATAAAATTCAATACAAAACGTATGAAAGATACTGCCGACGCGGCATTCTCTACCGCGACGGATATTGCCGAATATCTTGTGAGAAAAGGAGTTCCGTTCAGGACAGCCCACGAAATCACAGGCAAAATAGTGAGGTATTGCATAGATAAAAATAAAAAGCTCTCCGATTTAAGCACGCCGGAATATAAATCTTTTTCGAATGTGATAGGGAACGACATTTATAAATTCATCGGCACCGCCGAATCCGTGAACGCAAAAAAATCTTACGGAGGCACATCGCCTTCAACGGTGAAAGAACAGATAAAAAGATTCAGGAAGGGGTTGAAATGAAAACCGGCAACAAATTCTTTGTATTGTTTATTGCATTGAGCGTTTTGTTTGCAATTTCCTGCGGGAAAAAGGGCGATCCTACGCTTAAGTCTTTTGAAAAACCGCAGGCGGTAAAAGATATAAAGGCAGTACACCGCGAGGATGAGCTTATAATCTCATGGTCGTATGCTTCGTCGGAACGAGAGAAGATCAAGGGCTTCTATATAGAAAAGGCGATAGGCGCAGGGCAAGATTTTAAAAATATTATATTTCTAAAAAGCGACGCTGCTCAGTTTATAGACAAGGACTTTAAGGCAGGGAATACATATCTTTATAAAATGAGGACATATAGCCTCAGGGATGTTATAAGCTACGATTCTCCGGTCATGAAGGCGTTTCCAAAGGAACTTCCTAAGCCGCCAGTTAAGCTCTCGTATAAAACGACAAATGATTCCATAGAAATTGCATGGCAGGCAACAGTCGCCGGGCAAGAGGCCGTAGGGATTAGATACAACATTTATAAAAGTTATGAAAAAGGCAAATACGGCGCATCGCCGTTGAATAGCGTGCCGTTAAAAGAGCCGGCCTTTAAAAATAAAATAGAAACTGAAAAATCGGTATATTATACGGTTAGGGCGCTTCTCGATACCGACCTCAAGGATGAAGGCTATCCGTCGGAAGAACTTGAGATTAATCCCGGGTCCTTTGTCCCATCAAAGCCGAACAAACTAAAATATGTTCCCTCCAGCCAAAAGGTTTATCTTATATGGGATGAAAATCAAGAGATATGGACAAAGGGGTACAGAATTTACAGGAAAAAGGCATCGGAGACGGAATTTAAATTAATAGGGGAGTCGATTTTACCCGCCTTTACGGACAACGAACCCCTTTCTTCGAAGAGGTCGTATTACATAACCGCCGTCGGACCCAAGAGAGAAAGCACATCCTCTGAGATTATAGAGGTTCATCCCCTCGTAGAAAGATAGAATGGAAAAGATACTCCTCGGGCACGGCAGCGGCGGCAGACTGATGCATCAATTAATCAGGGAGCATTTCGTCCCCCAATTCGATCTGAAAGAATTAAGCGACTCTGCGGTAATCGATTTGAAAGGTCATTCGAAGTTGGCGTTTACGACGGATTCTTATGTTGTTTCTCCTCTTTTTTTTCCGGGAGGCAATATAGGCAAACTCGCGGTCAACGGCACCGTAAACGACCTTTCGATGGTCGGCGCCCGGCCTCTTTATCTTACTGCCGGATTTATTATCGAAGAGGGGTTCCGGATGAGCGACATGAAAAGGATTATTTCTTCGATGGCCGATGCCGCAAAAAATGCCGGGGTGAGGATTGTTGCAGGCGATACAAAGGTGGTAGATAAGGGGAAGGGAGACGGCATATTTATAAATACGAGCGGCGTAGGAATTGTTCCGGACGGCATTGACCTCGGCCCGCGTCATATAAAGGCAGGCGATAAGGTAATAATCAGCGGCTTAATGGGAGATCACGGCATAGCCGTCATGTCGGAAAGGAACGGTCTCTCTTTCGATCCTCCCGTAATAAGCGACACCGCTGCGTTAAACGGCCTTGTAGAGCGAATGTTCGCTGGCGCGCCGAATTCGGCAATCCGCATTATGAGAGATCCCACAAGAGGCGGCGTGGCTACCACTCTCAAGGAGATCGCGAACGATTCCGGATTTTGTATCGTTATTAACGAGGGCCGGTTGCCCGTATCGTCGGGCGTGATCGGAGCATGCGAACTGCTCGGTCTGGATCCGCTTTATATAGCCAACGAAGGGATTCTTATCGCCGTTGTGTCTCCTGACGCGGAGGGCACCCTCATGGAAGAAATGAGGAAACATCCGTTAGGGAAAAACTCTGCCATTATCGGTGAAGTGACCGATGAGGCGAAAGCAACGGTCTTGCTCAGGACATCCGTAGGAGGGACGCGGATCGTAGACATGCTTGCCGGAGAACAACTGCCGAGAATATGCTAAAATAGCTGTCAGCGGAGTTTAAGCGGAGGTTGAATATGAAAAAGGTAATAGTGTGCTTTGCGTGTGTTGTAATGTTTGTGTTCGGAGCAACGGCAAACGGCGCAATACTGCTCGATAAGGTTATGGCTATAGTAAATAAAGAGGTGATAACCTGGAGCGATCTTTACAAGGCTATGGAATTCGAGGCCACGGATGAGATAAAGGCGATGAAAGACGACGACAGGCGGAGGTTTTTCAAGGAAAACGAGGCTGCTTTTCTGGAGACCATGATCGACATGAGGCTGCAGCTTCAGGAGGCATATAGGGCAGGCATTTCGGTCGGCGATGAAGAGGTAACAAAGGCTATGGAGGGCATAAAGAAAAAATATTCCATGACGGAGGAAATGTTCAAAAACGCCATCGGCAAGGAAGGTTTCACTATTGCCGAATATAAAAAGAAACTTGCGGATCAGATAGCCATAGGCCGCGTCGTGGAGCATGAGGTAAAAAGCAAAATCCTTATAACAGATAACGAACTCGATCAGTATCTCTCGGAGAACAAGGAAATCCGGAAGGAGAGCGACGGGTTTAATATAAGCCATGTATTCTTCAGAAAGGCGGATAACAGACAGCAGGTCGAAGCTAAGGCCATGGATATTTATAAAAAGATAAAAGCAGGCGGAAATTTTTCCGATACGGCACGGCAGTACTCCGAAGACGCGAGCGCGCAAAGCGGCGGATCTCTCGGTTTCATAAAGAAATCGGATATGTCGAAGGAATTTCTCGATGTCCTCTCAAAGATGAAGGACGGAGACGTGAGCGAGCCCTTTTGGAGCGGCAACGGCATTCATATACTTAGACTGAATGAAAGGAAAGAGTTCAAAAATCCTCAGGAACTGAAAGAGGCGGTAAGGCAGAAGCTCATGGACGATAAATTTATAAAGGAATATAGGAGTTGGATAAAAGGACTGCGCGAAAGGGCGTATGTGGAAATCAAATTATAACTATGGAGCAGAGAATTCAAAAAATCCTCGCCATGGCCGGGATAGCTTCGAGGCGAAAGGCGGAGGAGTTCATAATCGAAGGAAGGGTGACCGTAAACGGGAAGACGGCAGTCCTCGGCGCTAAGGCGGATCCCTCAAAAGATCATATAAAGGTTGACGGAAAGCTTATCACAAGGTCTGAACCTAAAGTATATCTGATGTTCAATAAGCCTGCCGGTGTTGTTACGTCCCTTTCCGATCCCGAGGGAAGGCCGACAGTTAAGGATTTTCTTAAAGGGATAAAATACAGGGTCTTCCCTGTCGGAAGGCTTGATTACGATTCCGAGGGATTGCTGCTTATGACCAATGACGGTGATCTTGCCTATTCGTTGCTGCATCCTTCGAAAAAAATACCGAAAATATATCTGGTCAAGGCGCAAGGTATTATCGATGAAGCGGTAATGGAGAGTCTGCGTAGAGGAGTGAGGCTCGAAGACGGTTTGACCGCTCCTGCTAAAGTCAAAAGGGTCCGGCAGACCGGTAACAACACATGGGTCGAGATAACCATATACGAGGGCAGGAAAAGGCAGATCAGGAGGATGCTCGAAAAGGTCGGACACTCCGTTATTAAGCTCAGGAGAATAAGTATCAGCGGATTGAAATTGGGCGATTTAAAGCAGGGAGAGATGAGGCGGCTGACAATAGAAGAAATTAAAAATTTAATAGGAAAACAAATTAATTGAATTGCGAATGTAATGACGGCGGATATGTCTCAAAGCCTTTCGGAATGCGATAAGATTATTAGATGCCTGTTATAATTGTTTAATGCAAAGGCTATACTTAAATTGCCTTTTAATGGCGGGAGGGTTCGGCTCTGAGGTATCGCTCCTAAAGTCTTTTCGGCACACCCGCCATCATTTGCAATATAAAAAGTTTTTGGAGGTTTTATGATTCGCGATAAAGGGTGCGGCGATATAACGGAATCTGATATAGGCTCCAATATGAGCCTTGCCGGATGGGTATTCAGACGAAGAGACCACGGAGGTCTTATATTCATCGATTTGAGGGACAGGAGCGGCATATGTCAAATAGTGTTCAGTCCGGATGTTTCAAAAGAGACGCACGAACTCGCGCACGACCTCAGGAGCGAATTTGTAATATCAGTGTCCGGAGAAGTAAGGAAAAGACCCGCCGGCACCGAGAACCCTAATTTTCCTACGGGTATGGTCGAGCTTTATGTTAAGAAACTCGATGTCTTGAACGAGTCGGCTCCCTTGCCGTTCCCGATGGAAGAGGCGGCGGAAGCATCCGAATATTTACGGTTGAAACACAGGTATCTCGATCTGAGAAGACCGGAACTCCAGCGCAATTTGATTGTGCGTCATAAAGTTTCGAAGGTTATGCGGGATTACCTCGATGAAAAGGGTTTTTTAGAGATAGAAACCCCCATGCTCACAAAATCTACGCCTGAAGGAGCGCGGGATTATCTTGTACCGAGCCGTCTCAATCCCGGTCATTTCTATGCCCTTCCGCAGTCGCCGCAGCTTTTCAAGCAGATACTCATGGCAGCCGGGCTTGAGAAATATTTCCAGATAGTGAAGTGTTTCAGGGACGAAGATCTGAGGGCGGATCGGCAGCCCGAATTTACTCAGGTCGATATGGAGATGTCTTTTGTCGACAGAAATGATGTCATATCTGTAGTTGAAGAGATGATCAAAAGGCTTTTCAGGAATGTCATGGAAATTGATATTACAACTCCTTTTGAAAGGCTGAGCTATAAAGAATCCATGGAGCGTTTCGGCAACGACAAGCCGGATTTGAGATTCGGACTTGAACTGAAGGACATGGCAGACCTTGCGGCAAAAGGATCTTTCAAGGTTTTCTTGGATGCCGTTCAATCGGGCGGCAGGGTAAAGGCTATTAACGGCAAGGGAATGGCAGGCCTTTCGAGAAAAGAGGTAGACATGCTTACCGAAGAAGCTCAGTCATTCGGCGCAAAGGGGCTTGCGTGGATAAAAGTAAAAAACGGTTTTGAATCTCCAATCGCCAAGTTTTTTCCTGAAGACGTATTGAGGCGGATGGCGGAAAGGCTTGAAGCCTCAGACGGCGATATTATGTTGTTTGTCGCGGATAAAGAGAAGGTTGTACACGATGTATTGAGCCGAATGAGACTTGAACTCGGCAAAAGGCTCAATCTTATACAACCGGGATTCCGGTTTGTTTGGATAACGGATTTTCCTCTTTTTGAATGGGACGACGAGGAGGGCAGGTTTCAGGCGATGCATCATCCATTCACGGCGCCGATGGACGGTATCCCGCCGGTTGAACTCGATGATATTAAGTCTAACGCTGCGGCTTTCGAGAGCCTTGCGTCCGCAAAGGCCAAGGCATACGATATTGTTCTGAACGGGTCTGAAATCGGCGGCGGGAGCATACGAATACATAATGTTATCGACCAGCATAAGATGTTTAAAATCCTCGGGATTACGGATGAAGACGCGAGGGTGAAGTTCGGTTTCCTCCTCGATGCCCTCGAATACGGCGCTCCGCCGCACGGCGGCATTGCCCTCGGCCTCGACAGGCTTGTTATGCTCATGGTCGGAGCGCATTCGATAAGGGATGTTATAGCATTCCCTAAAACGCAGAAGGCCGTATGCCTCATGAGCGGCGCTCCTTCCACTGTAGAGCAGAAACAATTGAGGGAATTAAATGTAAAATTGGATATTCCGCTATAAGGGGTTGACAATTAAGACGTTTTTTGTAATGATAGACTATGCTTTTTAAAAAGAAGAATCCGATAGGCCTCGACATAGGCTCCGCTTACATCAGGGCGGTACAGCTTAACGATACAAAGGGGGGCTATGAGCTTGCCCTTTATGATAGTGTAGCCATACCTTCCGGCATCATTAGCGACGGAGTTGTTCTCGAACTCGAAAAGGAAAACTTAGCCGACGCCTTAAGGGAACTGATGAAAAAGGCCGGCATAAAAGGCGGAGACGCCGTTATAGGCATTTCCGGCCACTCGTCCGTCATAATCAAAAAGATAACAATCCCGCTTATGGCTGAAGAAGAGCTTGCAAATTCCATTAAATACGAAGCGGAACAGTATGTGCCGTTCGATATAAGCGACGTCAACCTCGATTTTCAGATACTGGGCACTAAGCCTGAAGGGGAAGGACAGATGGACGTAGTCCTCGTTGCGGTCAAAAAGACGGTTGTCAACGATTATTGCGAGGTCATAGAAGAAGCCGGGCTCTATCCCGTTGTCGTGGATGTAGATTCGTTCGCCTTAAGCAATATGTATGAGGTCAATTACGGGCTGCCGGAAGGAACGATAGCGCTTATTAATGTCGGGGCGAGCACTACGAATATAAACATACTGCAGAACGGACAGGCTGTATTTACGAGGGACAGCGCTATCGGAAGCAATGTCCATACGGAGTCGCTCGAGCGCGCGCTGAATATTTCGAGGGAAGACGCCGAAAGGGCGAAGATGGGGCGTTCCGTCGAAGGTGTTGAGCCGTCCGATGTCCAGCTTGCATTAAGCTCGGCATCGGAAGAGATATATTCGGAACTGTACAGGTCGTTTGAGTATTTCCGCAGCAGCGTGGGAGAAGGGGATATAAGCAAGGTTATCCTGAGCGGAGGGGCGGCGCTTATAAAAGGCTTCCCCGAGACTATGGCGGATCGCCTCGGCATGGAGGTTGAGGTCGCGGATCCGTTTAAGAATATAAAGATATCCGGCAAACTGGATTCAGCTTACATTAAAGAGATAGCTCCGGCTGCTGCCGTAGCCGTCGGGCTTGCATTGAGGAGCAGCGGAGACAAGCAATGATACGGATAAACCTGCTCAGCGAGGAAAAGAAGAAACAGAAAAAAAAGATAAAAATAAAAGGCCCTTCCAATTTTCTTGTCACCGTCGGAATGGCAGTGCTGGCGGCTCTTCTTGTGTCCGGCGGCGGTGCCTTCTTTTTTAAAAATCAGGTTTCCCGGTTAGAGAAACAGAACGAGTCGAATAAAGCGAAACTGGCGGAACTTGCAAAACAGACAAACGAAGCAAGCAGGCTCGAAAAACTTAACAAAGAGATAGCACAGCGCAGCGTCATTATAGAAGGTTTGAAAAAAAACCAATCCGTTCCGGTGAAAATACTGGATAATGTCAGTACCGTGATGCCGGAAGGCCTGTGGCTTGTAATGATGACCTATAAGGACAGTGGTGTGGTTCTTGAGGGTTATGCCTTCTCGAATGCGGATATAGTTTCTTATGTCGAAAATCTGAAGAGATCCGAGAATTTCTCCGATGTATATCTTGATGAGTCGGCACAGGCGGAGATCGAAAAGGTTCAGGTATATAAATTTAAACTGAGTTTCAAGGTGAGGGTTTAGGAAAATATGGCTTTGACTATAGGCATGGACGTGCAGAATCTTCCGCCGGCTAAAAAAAAGCTGCTTCTTGTGCTGCCCCCTTTAGTCATAATTTTCGTCTTCGTATATTTTCTTATAATGCCTGCTATCGAGGAGAAGGGCAAGTTGTCCGCCGAAGTCGAAAAGCAGAATAAAGAAATTCAGGCCGCCCAACAGAGCGCCGGGAGGCTTCCGGCATTGATGGCCGAGAACGAAAAACTGACGGCTAAACTCATGGAAGTTCAGGTGCAGCTTCCGGAGGAAAAAGAGGTCTCAGGACTTTTAAAGCAGGTGTCCGAACTCGGCATAAAATCAGGGCTCCAAATACTTTTGTGGAAGCCTAAAGAGAAGGTTGTTCATCCGAGCAGGGAGATATACGAAATCAACGTCGACGTTCAAATGCGCGGCAACTATCACAGGTTCGGACAGTTCTTCAGCAATGTAACAAAACTAAACAGGATCGTTAATATATCGAATATAAATATAAGGATGGTGGAGCAGAAGCAGCAAAGAGGGGCAGGGTCGGTATTGAACGTTGGTTTCAACGCTGTGACATATTCCCTCATACCCGAAAAGGAAAGGAAGGAACTCGAAAAGGCGGCAAAAGAGAAGGAAAAAGAGAAGAAGAAATGAAAAATAATATCGTATTTGAGACGGTAAAAAGATGAGCGGACGTCCTTCTTTTTCAATAA
>MHDU01000018.1 GCA_001803635.1 Nitrospirae bacterium GWB2_47_37
TATTATTTATGCTGTGCAGCCAAATCCGTTGTTTCGGCCTTCCCGTGCCGGATCGCGTCTATAACATAACCGGCCAGCCAGCCTATGAGGGAACCGCCGACTACAAAGACCAGCCCGGCAACCATTATCCCCAGCACCATCGATATGCCGACTATCATTCTCGGCAGCAGTGCTGCTTCCAACGGAGTGCCGAATATGCCCCCTGCGATATTAAGTCCTACAACCCCGCCGATAAACGATCCCGGAAGTAATCCTATTAATGCAAACAGCACAAGCCCTGCTCCCGCGCCTGCATACAAACCTTTTTTTAATGTCTCCTTCGTTTTCATGTCCCCTTACCTCCTCTGCTTTGACTTGCAAATAATAGAGCATGTTCCATGCCGGCAGGAATCTTATTGATTTACGAGTGTTTTTAGAGCTGAAATCTTTGCGGATTTGCGAAATTAATAATTTTGGCTTGCAAAAATGCAAAAATAAATTATACCGTTAGGATGCGAGGCATGCTTCAAAAGTCTTTAACAATGACATAGCACAAAGCGCAAATCCGCATCGAAGGTATGGAAGATACGGCTTCAAATACAAAAAGTATTAATCGGCTATGAGGCATACTTCAAAAGCCTTTACTAAGTGTAGTTGCCGGTGCAACCTGAAGATTACCTTTGTCTCATTGAATAAGAAAGCAATGTTGTAGCTCACGAGAAAGAGAATGCTGTTATGACATTTCGTATGAGTAAAGGCTTTTTCAGCACGCCTCACATCCTATAACTATTCAAGAGATTTCAACACGAAGCGCGGATTCGCTTCAATGACTTTATCGACGAAACTTTTAAACTACATTCTCTTATGCACGTCATCCGCATCGGCGGTATCTATTATTAATGAGACATTCAGCATCTTTGCCTTGCACAGAGAACAACACTTATAAAGGCGTTGAAGCGGATTTGCGCTTTGTGTCATTGAAGGCTTTGAAGCCGTACCTTCCATGTAGTTATAGATTTTTGCTACTTATAAGGATGGCATTTCAGACAGGATGATGTCTCTATACCGGCACTGCGCCCGTGATCCTTTTTAATCCGGTGGCACTGGCTGCATGCCTTCTCATCGGGCCTGAAATTATGGAGAGAAACTCGATGGCACGTCTTGCACTGAATCCTCTGTATAAACACATGCCGCGCGTGACCGTACGACTTGCTGGGAGTTATCGAACCCTGAGATATTTCATTCATGTGGCATCCCTTGCATTCCTTCCACGGTTTTTCCCTGCCGTGAGTCTGTGAAAGAGGCTCTTTGCCCTTTACAACAAAGGCCACGAGCAGCTTGTTCTGTTCGAGAACGCTTAAGTGGTGGCAGCGCTGGCAGACGACATCTCTATGCCTCCCCTTTTGCCACTCGGAAAACGCCTCCTTCATAAGATGGCATGACGCGCAGAACTGCGGCTCATCCTGAGTGTAGCGGTAATACCGATAACCTACTGCGACGCTGAGAACGCTTACTATCAGGACAAAAACAAGGACTATCCCTCTCAAATGCTCGAAAAGGTCAGCCGTCAATTTACGAAAGTCGGGCCGGAATTTCTTCATTCGTTATCGCCTGACGCCCGCCATGTCTTCAAGTGTCTTCAATTTCGATATCTCTCCGAGGGCTATCAGCGTATCTCCGACTTTTATGGCGGTCCTGAATGTGGGATTGAATTGCATATCTCCGGCAGGCTTCTTTATAGCCACAACTATAATACCCAAATCCCTTCCGATGCCGCACTCATCCAATGTCAGCCCCGCTAATTTGGAATCTTCACGGATCGATATCTCCTCCATCTGGAGGTCTATATTTCCGCTCTTTGTCGCGAACTCTATGAAATCGACAACAGCGGGCTTTAAAACCGTATGCGCAATCCTTAAACCGCCGATGTGATAAGGCGAAACGACCCTGTCGGCGCCGGCCCTCAACAGTTTCTGCTCGGAGCCTTCCTCTCCGGCCCTCGCAACGATAAACAATTGAGGATTAAGCTCCCTCGCGCTTAATACGACAAAGAGATTCTCGGCATCCGTAGGTAGAACGGATATTAACCCGCTTGCCCTCTCTATGCCTACCTCCCTGAGGATTTCATCCATCGTGGCATCGCCTTCAACAATGAGAGTATCGCCCCTTTCATCGAGGGGACGGGACTGCTTTTCGATCACCACGAATTTTATGTCTTTCTCCTTGAGTTCCCTGCATATTATCTTCCCCATCCTGCCGTAACCGCAGACGATATAATGATTTTTGAGTTCTTTTATTTTCTTTTCCAATCTCTTCCTCCCGAAAATTTCTTGCAGTTCGCCCTCTAAAACTATCTGCGCTCCGGTGCTTAACGCGTAAAGCACGGTGCCCACCCCGCTTACTATAAGCATAATGGTAAAGAGTATGCCCTTCTCGGAAAGGGCATGGACTTCCCTGTAGCCGACCGTAGAAAGGGTTATCACGGTCATATAAAGCGCGTCTAAAAATCTCCATCCCTCTATGCTCATGTAGCCGACAGTCCCGAAGGATATGATGCATAATATGAGCATGGCGGCGAGTATCAGTCTTTTTCTCAGATCTTCCAAGAGAAATCCGTCTCCTTCAAAACCCCTATTATCTTTTTGTCGATCAACCTCTTGTGCGAACCTTCCCAGTAAACTTTACCACAATCTTCGCACCTAAAAAAAGAGTTAAAATTCAAAAAGACATGCTCCGGGAGGTCGCCGGAGCGTATCGAACCCCAAGATTCTCAACCATTTGGCGAGGGTGCCAAGCATGACGTCGGCTATAAAACACGGTTGACCTGACATATTTAAGATTATAGCAAAAGAAAAGGGTCATGGAATAATCCATGACCCTTTAGGACTATTATTGTTTTCAGCTTCTATTCTTCTTCTACCGCTGTTTCCTGTTCAAGCTGCATGGAGTAGAAGTCGCCTTTTATAAAGGTATCCCTGTAAACCGGCATTCCAGAACCGGCAGGGATATGCCTTCCCATAATGACGTTTTCCTTCAATCCTTTCAGGTCATCGACCGCGCCGCATAATGCAGCCTCCGTCAGTACCCTCGTAGTCTCTTGGAAAGATGCGGCGGATACCCAGCTCTCGGTCGCGAGGGATGCCTTGGTAATGCCTAAAAGCAACGGTCTGCCGCGCGCGGCCTTGCCTTTGCCGGCCTTTACCCTTTCATTCTCTGTCGTGAAGACAGTTCTATCGACCTCGTCTCCGATGAGGAAAGTAGTGTCTCCGGGCTCTTCGATGCGTATCTTTCTCATCATCTGGCGGACTATCACCTCTATATGCTTATCGTTTATGGTGACCCCCTGCAGCCTGTAAACCTTCTGCACTTCGTCGACCATGTATTTCTGCAGTTCCTTCGGCCCTAAGATATCCAGAATCCTGTGAGGATTTACCGCGCCGTCCATAAGCGGCTCTCCGGCCTTCAGCCAATCTCCCTCGTGCACAGTAACGTGCTTGCCTTTGGGGATAACGTATTCACGCTCCTCATTGCCGCCTTTTACAACTACGACGCGCTTTCCTTTTTCGGCGCTCTTGAATTCCACAACGCCGTCTATCTCGGTAACGATCGCCTCTTCTTTCGGCCTCCGAGCCTCGAAGAGTTCCGCCACCCTCGGGAGACCGCCTGTAATATCTTTTGTCTTTGTGGTCTCCCTCGGTATCTTTGCGAGTATATCACCGGGAGTTACGATATCGTTCTTATCTACAAGAAGATGGGCGCCTGCGGGCAGGATATAACGCGCGGGATTGCTCGTACCCGGTATCTTCCCTGTCCTGCCGTGGTCGTCCTTAATCGAAACCCTCGGCCTCATGTGCGCGGGGCCGTCTATAATTACCTTATGGGCGAGCCCTGTAATATCATCCAGTTCCTCTTTAACCGTAACGCCTTCCGTTATATCTCCAAGCGCTATTTTGCCGCCTATCTCAGTCAGAATAGGCGTGGAATAAGGATCCCACTCCACAAGACGCTGGCCTGCCTCCACCCTCTGCTTATCCTCGACAAATATCCGGGCGCCGTAAACAAGGTTATATTTTTCCTTTTCCCTGCCGGACTTGTCCACAATGGCTATCAGGGCGTTTCTGTTGAGGACTATAAGCACGCCCTCTTTGCTCTTGACGGCGTTAAGGTCTATAAATTTCACGTGCCCCGAATTCTTTGCTTCGAGAGTGGCCTGTTCGATAATCTTTGTCGCCGCGCCGCCTATGTGAAATGTCCTCATTGTAAGCTGCGTTCCCGGCTCTCCGATAGACTGTGCCGCTACAATACCGACGGCCTCGCCTATCTCGATGGATTCGCCCCTTGCTAAATCCCTGCCGTAGCATTTCGCGCAAATGCCTACTTTTGCGGTGCATGTGAGTACCGACCTTATCTTCACCCGGTCTATTCCCGCGTCCGCAATCTTTCTTGCCATGTCATCGTCTACCTCGTGATTCCTGACGGCAATAATTTCATTGGTAACCGGGTCCTTAAGCGTCTCTGCAAGGGTCCTCCCGAACATCCTGTCCTCAAGGGGCTGTATTATCTCGCCTCCTTCGATAAGCGCGGTAACGACAATGCCTTCCTTTGTGCCGCAGTCGATTTCATATAGGATGACATCCTGAGCGACATCCACAAGCCTCCTTGTGAGGTAACCGGCATTTGCCGTCTTTAACGCCGTATCGGCAAGGCCTTTACGAGCGCCGTGGGTAGAGATGAAGTACTGTAAAGGGGTCAACCCTTCCCTGAAATTTGCTGTAATAGGCGTTTCGATAATCTCGCCTGAAGGCTTTGCCATAAGTCCTCTCATCCCGGCAAGCTGTCTTATCTGGGCGGTGCTTCCTCTCGCTCCGGAGTCGGCCATCATGAAAATATTGTTGAATGACCTTCTCTCCTGCATGTCTTCCTCTGAAAGGGGCTTTCCGTCCTCCGCTCCCAATTCCTTCATCATTTCATCGGCAACCCTTTCGGTAACATTCGCCCATATATCTATAACCTTGTTGTACCGCTCTCCCTGCGTTATGAGACCGTCCGCATACTGCCTCTGAACCTCCATTACCTCCTGTTCGGCTTCCCTGATCAACTCCGGTTTTTTTATCGGGACATGCATATCATCTATGCATATGGAGATTCCGGATTTTGTGGCGTAACCGAAACCGATCCTTTCAAGATTATTAAGGAATACGACTGTCTGCCGTTTTCCCATTGTCTTGTGTATATGCTCTATCAGCTTACCCAATTCCTTCTTGGTCAATTCCTTGTTGATCATCGAAAACGGTACGCCTTTGGGGAGCGTCTCGCTTAACAATACGCGTCCCACGATAGTCTCCACAAACTCGCCGTTTATCCTTACCTTTATGCCCGAATGCTCCTCCACTACGCCGGAATCATAGGCTACCCGGACGTCTTCTATGTCGGCAAATACTTTCCCTTCGCCGCGGGATCCCTTTTTATGTTTTGTGAGGTAATAAATCCCTAAGACCATGTCCTGAGTGGGCACAATAATGGGTTTACCGTTTGCCGGCGAGAGCAGGTTATTGACAGACAGCATAAGCACCCGGGCCTCTATCTGAGCCTCCAGCGAAAGGGGCACATGCACCGCCATCTGGTCTCCGTCGAAATCGGCGTTAAATGCCGTACAAACAAGCGGATGAAGTTTTATCGCCTTACCCTCGACCAGCATAGGATCGAACGCCTGTATGCCGAGCCTGTGAAGGGTCGGGGCGCGGTTAAGAAGGACGGGATGCTCACGGATGACGTCTTCGAGGGCGTCCCATACCTCAGGCGACTCTTTCTCCACAAGTCTCTTAGCCTGCTTTATGGTAGTCGCGTAGCCTTTTTCCTCTAATTTATAAAAAACAAACGGCTTGAAAAGCTCAAGCGCCATGCGCTTCGGAAGTCCGCATTGATTCAACTGAAGCTCCGGACCTACGACTATGACGGAACGTCCTGAGTAATCGACCCTCTTGCCTAAAAGGTTCTGCCTGAAACGGCCCTGTTTGCCCTTTATCATATCGCTGAGCGATTTAAGGGGCCTCTTTCCGCCGGCCTTAAGGACTTTCACCTTCTTGCTGTTGTCGAAAAGGGCGTCTACAGCTTCCTGGAGCATCCTCTTTTCGTTCTTTATTATGACGCTCGGGGCCTTCAACTCCATAAGCCTCTTCAGTCTGTTGTTCCTGTTTATGACCCTTCTGTAAAGGTCGTTAAGGTCGGATGTCGCGAAACGGCCTCCATCTAACGGCACGAGGGGTCTCAAATCAGGGGGTAGGACAGGCACTATATCCAATATCATCCATTCCGGTCTGTTTCCCGATGTTATGAATGCCTCTACTATCTTAAGTCTTTTAGTGAGCTTCTTCTTAACGCCTATAGATGAGACGGCGTCGATCTTTTCTTTTAGTTCTTTTCCCAGCGACTCCAGATCCACATGCTTCAAAAGCTCCCTTATGGCCTCGGCTCCCATGCCTGCCTTGAACTTGCTTCCGTATTCGGACAGCTTCTTTTTATACTCCTCCTCCGAAAGCAGTTCCTTTTCCTTTAAGGGCGTATCTCCGGCGTCGATTACAATGTATTCCTCGAAATAGAGAACACGCTCCAGTTGCCTTACGGTCATATCGAGAAGCGTTCCTATTCTGCTCGGAACGCCCCTTAAAAGCCATACATGAGCGACAGGGGTCGCAAGCTCTATATGTCCCATCCTTTCGCGTCTTACCTTGGACTGGATTACCTCAACGCCGCACTTGTCGCATATGACGCCCCTGTGCTTCATGCGCTTATATTTTCCGCAGAGGCATTCCCAATCCTTCACCGGCCCGAATATCTTGGCGCAGAAAAGGCCGTCGTGTTCGGGCTTAAAGGTACGGTAGTTTATCGTCTCCGGCTTTTTTACTTCCCCGTGAGACCACTCCCTTATTTTCTCCGGCGATGCGAGCTTTATGCGTATCGCATCGAAATCTTTCGGGTTTTTAGGCTTCTGAAATAGGGCGTAAATGTCTTCTACCAATCTATTCCTCCCTGCTTCTCTTTTTCTCCAGAAGCTCTACGTCAAGGCCAAGGCTCTGGAGCTCTTTTATTAATACATGGAACGACTCCGGGATTCCGGGCTCAAGCACGGGATCTCCCTTCACGATGGCCTCGTACATGCGGGATCTTCCGCTGATGTCGTCGCTCTTTACCGTCAGGAATTCCTGAAGCGTATGGGCGGCGCCGTAGGCCTCAAGCGCCCACACTTCCATCTCGCCCAATCTCTGTCCTCCGAATTGCGCCTTGCCGCCCAGCGGCTGCTGCGTAACGAGCGAGTAAGGGCCTATGGAGCGAGCGTGAATCTTATCGGCAACGAGATGATGAAGTTTAAGTATATATACGCATCCCACAGTGACGGGACGCTTGAACGGCTCGCCTGTCTTTCCGTCATAAAGCGTTATCTGCCCTGATGCTGTAAGCCCTGCCTTCTTTATAAGGTCTTTAATCTCCTTCTCCTTAGCGCCCTCAAATACCGGTGTAGAGACATGCAGACCGAGGGACATGGCAGCCCAGCCCAGATGCGCCTCGAGTATCTGTCCCACGTTCATCCTCGAAGGAACTCCGAGGGGATTCAAGACTACATCAACGGGCGTTCCGTCGGGCAAATAAGGCATATCTTCCTCAGGAAGCACCATGGAAACGACACCCTTATTGCCGTGCCGTCCCGCCATCTTGTCGCCGACTTGTATCTTCCTCTTCATGGCAATATATACCTTTACGACCTTGTTGACCCCGGCAGGCAGTTCATCTCCCCTTTTTACCCGGTCGACCCTCTCGTTATAGCGCGTCTCGAGATATTTTATATATTGATTGATCTCGATATTGATCCCGTCTATTTTATTCCTCACATCCGTATCGTCGATCCGTATCCTCATAATGTGATCGTCCTTAACCGATTGGAGATGGTCCTCAGTAAGTTTCTTCCCCTTAGGACATATTACATCTTTAGTCTTCGAGTCCATGACGTTCTCGACCACCTTCTGCCCGACAAGAAGTTTTCTTATCCTGCCGGCCTTTTCTTCCTTGAGAATCTTTATCTCTTCATCGAGGTCCCTCTGGAGTTCGTTAATATTATCGGTCTCTATGCTCTTGGTCCGTTCGTCTTTTTCGATTCCCTTTCTCGAAAGCATCCTGACGTCCACCACGACTCCTTCGATTCCCGGGGGAACGTATAAGCAGCTTTCTTTTACTTCTTCGGCCTTCTCGCCGAATATGGCGCGCAGCAGCTTTTCTTCCGGAGTCAGCATCGTCTCACCCTTAGGCGTAACCTTGCCGACGAGTATGTCTCCGGCCTTAACCTCCGCGCCTATCCTGATTATGCCGCTTTCATCGAGGTCCTTCAGCGCCTCTTCTCCCACGTTAGGAATATCGCGCGTTATCTCTTCCGGCCCGAGTTTTGTATCCCTCGATTCCACCTCGAATTCCTCGACGTGTATCGACGTATAAACGTCATCCTTAACAAGCCTCTCGCTCAAAAGAATGGCGTCTTCGAAATTATATCCGCCCCACGGCATGAAAGCGACGACAACGTTTTTGCCGAGCGCGAGTTCTCCGAGATCCGTGGAAGGACCGTCTGCAAGTATGCTTCCGCGTTTGACTTTTATCCCGACATTGACAATAGGCTTTTGGTTCATGCAGGTTCCCTGATTCGAGCGCTGGAATTTGACGAGGCTATAAATATCCACGCCGCCTCCGCTCTCGGTAACCCTTACGACAATTCTCGATGAGTCGACGCTCTCTACGATGCCTGATCTCTTTGCCGTGATCAGCCATCCCGAGTCTCTTGCGGCAACGCCTTCCATGCCGGTTCCAACAACCGGAGAGTCCGGCTTCAAGAGGGGTACAGCCTGCCGCTGCATGTTGGATCCCATTAATGCCCTGTTTGCGTCGTCGTTTTCAAGAAACGGTATGAGGGAAGCCGAAACGCCTACAATCTGTTTCGGAGAAACGTCCATGTACTGCACCTCTTCGGGGGACACCATTTTGAAATCTCCGCCTACCCTTGCGGAAACGGCCTCTCCCATGAGATTCCCTTTCTTGTCTACCGGGGATGTGGCCTCCGCAATGATATATACTTCTCCTTCTATCGCCGACAGATATTCTATTTCCTCCGTAACGCGTCCGTTTGTAATTTTCCTGTAAGGCGCTTCTATAAAACCGTAATCATTTATTTTCGCATACGATGCAAGAGACGTAATCAATCCTATATTCGGACCTTCCGGGGTCTCTATGGGGCATATCCTGCCGTAATGCGTCGGATGAACGTCCCTTACCTCGAAGCCGGCCCTCTCCCGCGTAAGACCGCCGGGACCGAGCGCAGACAGCCTCCTCTTGTGCGTAATCTCCGACAGCGGATTGGTCTGATCCATAAACTGGCTTAACTGGCTCGATCCGAAAAATTCCTTTACCGCAGCCATTACCGGTTTCGCGTTTATAAGGTCATGCGGCATCGCCTCATCGAGTTCCGTCAACGTCATTTTTTCTTTTATGGCCCGTTCCATGCGAACAAGCCCTATCCTGAACTGGTTTTCGATGAGTTCTCCTATACCTCTTATTCTCCTGTTGCCGAGATGATCTATATCGTCCATCTCTCCTTTGCCTGTCCTGAGATTCAAAAGATAACGCACGATTTCCACAATGTCATGGTCGGTAAGGACCCTGACATCAAGCGGGGTATCCATGCCGAGCTTTTCATTTATCTTTAATCTTCCCACAGGGGAAAGGTCGTATCTCTTCGGGTCGAAAAACAATCCCGCGAAGAGTTCCCGCGAGGCTCCAGCCGTTGCCGGTTCGCCGGGTCTCAATTTCTTGTATATCTCTTTCAATGCGTCTTCCTGTGAGACTACCTTATCCGTAAGGAGGGTTTCCCTGAAAGACGGGAGGTAATTCACATTATCGATAAACAGCAAATGCAGCGTATCTATCTTTATGGAAAGCATCTTATAGAATATCTCTTCCGTAATCTCCTTATTGCCGTCGAGGATTATCTCTCCGGTCGTAGGATCTACGATATCTCTAAGCGTAACCCTTCCGATTATCTCGTCCCTCGTTATGGATATTTCTTTTATGCCTGCCGCCTCCATCTTCTTCAGGGCGACCTTGCTTATCTTGCTGCCTTCCTTTGCGATAAGCTCTTTTGTTGCCGGGACGATAATATTGGTCTTCGTCCTGATTCCGGCAAGCACGTCGCTTACGGCGCGTGTATAATGTTCCTTGTCCTTTAAATGTATCTCTTCCACCGGATAAAACGTTTTCAGGAGGTCTTCATTGGAATAGCCGAGCGCCTTCAGCACTACCGTCGCAGGCAACTTCCTGCGCCGGTCGATCCTTACATAGAGAATATCCTTCGAATCGAATTCAAAATCGAGCCATGAGCCTCTCACCGGAATTACCCTGGCCGTATATAAAAGCCTTCCGCTTGCGTGGGTCTTGCCCTTGTCCGGCGCAAAATATACGCCCGGAGAGCGATGCAGCTGACTTACTATTACCCTTTCCGTTCCGTTTATGATAAAACTGCCCGTCTCGGTCATGATGGGCATATCTCCTATATATACTTCCTGCTCCCTCGATTCTTTAAATATCTTCTTGCCTTTCTCGTCTTTTTCGTAGATATTCAGCCTCACCTTTATCTTAAGCGGAGCGGCAAAATTAAGTCCCTTGATAAGACACTCGCGGGGCGTTATCTTCGGTTCACCGAGCGCGTATGAAATAAATTCTATGGATGCCGTATCGTTATAATCGGCTATGGGGAAAACGCTGCTGAATGCGGCCTGAAGCCCTTCATCCGTCCTTTTAGCCGAATCCGTATCCTTCTGTAAAAACCGGTCGAACGACCTTTTTTGAAATTCCACGAGATAAGGCACATCAAGTACCGGCGGTACCTTGCCGAAATTCAATCTTTCTCTTAAAAGCTTTGCCATGGCGCTCCTTCTTTTAATTGCGTTTATTGGGTTATAGCGCTTAAAGCGCTATAGCGTGGAATATGTCTATTTCTCTACGCTATAACGCTCAACGCTTTACGCATTACGCTATTTTATCTCTACTTTTGCCCCTTCTGCCTCGAGTTTCGCCCTCATAGACTCCGCTTCTTCCTTTGTGACGCCTGTCTTAAGCGGCTTGGGCGCTCCATCGACGACATCCTTTGCCTCTTTAAGCCCGAGGCCGGTAAGTTCCCTTACCACCTTAATTACCTGAATCTTCTTGTCGCCTACGGCTGTGAGTACAACGTCAAAGCTTGACTTCTCCTCCGCTGCCGGAGCTGCAGCGCCTGCTGCTGCCGGAGCTGCGGCTATGGCTACCGGCGCGGCCGCCGTAACGCCGTACCTTTCCTCAAATTCCTTGATGAATTGAGACATATCAAGGATAGTCATGTTGTCGATAAAACTAAAGACATCTTCCTTTGTAACAGCCATTTACCTTTCCTCCTTTATGAGCTTTTTTTATTTTTCAATGCTTCCATCGCATACGCAAACTGCGAGAGCGTAGCGTTTAACGCGCCTGCCAATTTTGCCGCGGGCGCCTGCATCACGCCTGCCAGCATGCCTAAGAGCACCGGCTTCGGCGGCAGTTTCGAGATAGTCTTTATCTCATCCGCCGAGAACAGCCGTCCGTCGATAACTCCGCTCTTAACCCTGAACTTCTCGTTCTTGCCTGAGTATTCGAGCACCTTCTTCGCCGCCGCTATCGGGTCGTCAAAACCAAAGGCCAGGCCTATCGGACCGACGAACATATCCTGAGCCGGTTCCGCGGGGGTTCCTTTTGCGGCAATACTGCTTAGTGTGTTCTTGAACACCTTATACTCGGCGCCTACTTCTTTTAAACTTCTTCTCAGTTCCGCTATTTCCGCAACTGTGAGGCCCTTATACTCGGTGAGAACAACAGCCTTTGATTTCGAGAACCTTTCGTTCAATTCGGCTATCTGTTGGGACTTCTTCTCTTTGGTAATCAGATTTCTCCTCCTTTCCCAGAGACGCGAGAACAAAAAATTATAAGCCGTAAACTCATACCTTGTCTCTGCAGGCCGGTTTGCACCGTTTAAAGAGAATCCTCTGCCTACGGTCTCTGACAATGACAATGAAAAATTTATACAGGCAATGCCTGCTACACTACTTTTAACTTTGCGATATCAACTTTTACGCCGGGCCCCATCGTAGAGGATATGGTGATCTTCTTTATATATTTCCCTTTCGACGTGGCGGGTTTCGCCTTTGTTACGGATTTAAGAATCGACATGGTATTTTCCAAAAGTTTCTCTTTACCGAACGACGCCTTTCCAACCGGCACATGAACAATCCCGGCCTTTTCTACCTTATACTCAACCTTTCCGGCCTTTATCTCTTTAACCGCCTTCCCTACATCAAAGGTGACCGTCCCGAGTTTAGGGTTAGGCATAAGACCTCTCGGTCCGAGTATCTTCCCAAGCTTGCCGACCAATCCCATTAAGTCCGGGGTAGCAGCCGCCTTATCAAAGTCAAGCCAGCCTTTCTGTATCTTTTCAACAAGGTCTTCGGCTCCGACATAGTCGGCGCCCGCATCCTTCGCCTCTTTTTCCTTTTCGCCTTTAGCGAAGACCAATACCCTTACCGATTTCCCTGTCCCGTGCGGAAGGACGACCGTTCCTCTGACCATCTGATCGGACTTCTTGGCGTCAACTCCTAAATTTATAGCCATATCCACCGTCTCATCGAATTTTGCGACGGTGTTCTCTTTAACGAGCGAAACGGCATCTTCAATGTCATACTCTTTGTTCGTATCGATATTCGCCTTCGCGTTGTTCAGTTTTTTTCCCATTTCATCCCTCCTTAATCTCTTACTTCCACGCCCATGCTTCTTGCGGTTCCCTTAATAATATTCATAGCGGCCTCAACGGATGTTGTGTTCAAATCCGGAAGTTTTGTCTTCGCGATTTCCTCCACCTGCTTGGCGGTTATTGTTCCGACCTTATCCTTATTGGGCACGCCGGATCCCTTTACAACGCCCGCGGTCTTTTTAATGAGTTCCGATGCCGGCGGCGTCTTGAGTATGAAGGTAAAAGACCTGTCGTTGTAAATGCTCAATACCGCAGGCACCAGCGTATCGCCCATGCTCTGGGTCTGAGCATTAAACTGCTTGCAGAACTCCATTATATTTATCCCGTGAGGACCGAGCGCCGGTCCTACAGGGGGCGCCGGATTCGCCTTTCCCGCGGAAATTACAAGTTTAACCTGTGCCGTAACTTCTTTCTTAGCCATCTATCTTCCTCCAAATAGGTCGTATAGGTCTTATATGACCTATATTATTTTTATGCCTTTTCCGCCTGTGAAAAAGAAAGCTCCACAGGGGTCTGCCTGCCGAATATGCTGACCATAACACGAAGCCTTCCGTGATCCATGTCCACTTCATCCACGTAACCGACAAAATTAGTAAACGGGCCGTCGGTTATCCTAACGTTTTCGCCTTTCTCAAACTGACTCCTTACAACCGGGGCCGGCCCCCTTTCGAGTTGCTGCAATATCATTTCCATCTCTTCGTCCGGAAGGGCGACAGGCTTAGCGCCGCCTACAAAACCGGTAACCCTGAGCGTATTTTTGACAAGATGCCATGTTTCGTCATCCAGTTCCATCTCCATAAGTATGTATCCGGGATAGAACTTTTTGTCCATTTCTTTCTTTTTCCTGCCCTTTATCTCTATGACCTTTTCCGTAGGAATAAGTATCCTCGTGATTTTATCTTCGAGACCTTTGAGCCTTACGCGTTCTTCGATGGATACCTTTACCTTTTCTTCGAAACCGGAATATGTATGAACAACGTACCAATTTTTTGCCATATCGTTACCTTACCAACAGCCTGATTATTTTTGCGAGACTTATATCTACAACGCCCAAAAATACCGAAATCACTACCACGGTAGTTATAACTACCCACGTGGAACCTATAAGTTCGTCCTTCGACGGGTAATTAACCTTTTTGGCCTCTACCTTTACTTCCCTGAAAAAAACTTTTATCCTCTCGAACATTCCCGCTCCCTGTTTAGCTCATAGTTCATAGTTCACGGCTCATAGTCAAGCATTACTGAAGCTGTCAGCCATGAGCTATGAGCTTATAAGTGGCAGGCCAGGAGGGATTTGAACCCCCAACCCTCGGATTTGGAGTCCGACGCTCTATCCGTTAGAGCTACTGGCCTATCCACGCCTTCTACGCCTTTGTCTCCTTGTGCATCGTATGCTTTCTGCAACTTCTGCAATACTTCTTGAGATTGAGCTTGTCGGTAGTATTCTTCTTATTCTTCATGCTCGAATAGTTCCTGTTCTTGCATTCCGTGCACTGAAAAAGTATTATCTCTCGCATCTCTTACTCCTGCCTCTCTATCTAATATTATCGCAGCAAAATCTCGGATTTTACCGCGTGTTACTCCAGCACCTCGGTAACGACACCGGCGCCCACAGTCCTTCCGCCCTCTCTTATCGCAAACCTCAGTTCCTTCTCCATCGCTATCGGC
>MHDU01000019.1 GCA_001803635.1 Nitrospirae bacterium GWB2_47_37
GTTCAGGTGTCATGCCTGAATTTTTTATTGTCCGGGCGTATCCTGTGGGTTTTTTTGTCTTATTCATCCTGTCCATGAGAAAAGGTTATACAAAAATACTAAAGTTGTCAAGATAAAAATTAGTGAAATACTATTTAATGATTTTATACGGATATTAGATATAATGTTGAGTAATATTGCATATAGACAAAAACCCTGTAAAATCATATCCTTAACTGTGTATAACCATAAGCATATTGATAAATTGATTGGTAAAAATTTAAAACGTCTGAGAACACAGAGAAAACTGACACAGACAAAACTGGGAGATTTGATCGAAGTTGACGGCAATGTTATATCTCAACTTGAAGGGGCTATTATCGGCATGGGCAAAGATATTATGGCAAGACTCTGCAATGCTCTTAAAGTGGAACCGGCTGATTTTTACATCAGTGAAAAAACTCCTCTCCCATCCTCTGATCTTGAGCGCAAGGCTCTTTACATAGCGCGTGAGGCTGAAAAAATGGGCGTTCGATACATTGCAGAAGAAGCAGTTGAATACACTACGCACCGCTTACAGGTGGTAAAAAAACAAGAGGGCAAGGGCGCTGGAAAGAGCAAGGCAACTCGGCTTAAGGCTGGTAACGGATAATACATAAATCAGGAGGGTGAAAAATAAAGAAGGCAGTTGTATTGTTTATCATTTTATTACTTTCAGGTTGTGCGACTTTTGGACCAGGTCCTACGGATATAGAGTATTCACAAGCCGTTAATAAACTTCCTGTCGCAAAATCAGCCGTTTATTTGGTACAGGCATCATGGTACCCCAACTCTATGCTTGACGGAATAATGTCGTTTCATAACGCATATATTACAGGCACGCTCTTTTTAACTCAGGAACGTATGGTGTTTGCCACATACGATGGCGCGACCAATACTTTCTTACAGGGCTTTGCAGCTGCATATTCTGATATCTCATGGATAACAATAAAAAAATATGGAGTATCACGAATCATCCGAATACAGTTGAGCAATAATGTCCATAGTTTTGTGTATGGTTTTCTGGATGCAAACATCTACAAGTCAAGCGGCGATGATGCCGATAAAGAGGAAATTATGCAATTCTTATTGAATAAATTTAAAAAAGAATAGCGAGCAGGAGCAGCCCCTTGAAAGACTTTAAACAATCACTTCGTAAGTTTCTGCCGAAAATCAGGGTAATCGAACGCATCAGCAGTCTGAAATTATGAAAATGAGAATTACGAATATCCTATATTTAATTCGTACGTATTTTGGGAGAGGCAAAAAAGTTACCAATCCAATGGGTCCGCCTGAACTTATTGCTATTGCACGCGCTAATGCAGCAGCACGGATTAAAGAAATAGATATTCAAATTTTCGGGCCTTCTGGTAAGAGCTTAAAAGAAGCAAAAGAGCTAATGGCTGAATGCGCATCCAGAGGCGCAAACCCGAAAGAAATAACCGGTAACCTTGCGGGGACATTGGAGCCTTTTGAATGGCCTGAGTTTGATAAATGGGTAAAAATATTTAGGGAGGCTGGTGAGTGGCCAGCGTTATGGGAGGACATAGCCGAATATTATAACGCTATTGATCATGAGTCGGCAGAAGGATTGCTGTATTGGTTGAAAAAAGATGGTTTGTTACGGCTTGCCGAAATAAAAGGATTGACATTGAAAAAGACATTAAAAAAAGAAACGATGCTTGCCGAAATAGCCGCTGTTGTTTCTAAAAATGATAAACCGACCGTGTTACAACTCATCTGGCCGGATGGGGATAAGTCATTGCACAGGGCAAAAAGTGCTCTATTGGCTCACACTGTCTCAATGGGATGCGATATGAAAGAATTACACGAAAAATATGTCAATCCCAATGACCGCATTGAGATTGACCCTGCGCCTGATTGTTGCTCATGGTGTGAGAAGAAATCAGGGAAAAAATATAGAGTGGCGACCATTAAACAAGAAAACCTGCCTCCGTTTCATCCGGGATGTAGATGCGGAATTTTACCAGTATAAAATAAATAAAATAAAGGGGACGGTTCTTTTTAAAGGAAAACTGGTAACGGATAATACGGTATAAAGGTCTATCATTAAGTCGTGAATTCTATTCTAATGACAGCATCGTAGATCCCGAAATTGTCGAGTTTTATAATGAAATAATACAAAGGAGAAACCAATCATGAAAAAATATCTCTTAATCCTTATAGTTTCCATATTCTTTTTATCCGCCTGCGCCTCTACGCAGACCGTGCTTATGAAAAACCCTCAAACCGGAGATATCAAAGAATGCAAACGCGATACATGGAAACACTGGTCATGGCAGGAAGAGGCGGTAATAAAAGACTGCAAAGAGAAATACGAAAAAGCCGGATATGTGGAAGTAAAATAGCCGCATGGCCGCCCTCTACAAACACGCCCGCGACGGCAATGTCATTCATTACATCCTTTTTTTCCCGGACGGCACACGCGCCAAAAAATACCGCACATCTCGGGACCGGCGGCAGGCTGTCCTCATTCACAGCGATGCTGAAAAACTCGAAGTCCTGTCCAGAGAAATGCGCATCACGAAAGAGCAGATAATCTATGCCCTGCATCATAACTACATTAACGAAGACGAGGCCGCGCGGCTCGCTCAATCCAAGCAATTAAAGCCCGTATGCCTCAACGACCTGATGATCCACTATGAGCAATATGCCCGTAAGCACTGGAACCGCCGCACACAAAAAAGCTACCTCTGCACCACGGAGCTCATACTCGACCGCATCGGCAATATCCCCATCCTTGAGCCGGAGACATTTCAAGAAACGGTTGAAAAATATGTCGGCTCTCTTAACGGCTCTAACCGCACTAAAAACATCTATCTCGACCGGATACGGCAAATGATAGGCATAGGCATTGAAAAGCGCCTCTTGGCCCTTTCTGTGAATCCTGCGGAGAAAATAAAGCACTTCCCCGACAAGGCCGTGCGCCTGCCGAGGTCTTTGAGCTATGCCGAGGCAGAATATGTCATCTCTGAGTCCCGGAAGCGCATTGGCATAGGCGGGCTCATGTACCCATGCACCATAGCCTTCATATTTACGGGCCTGCGAATGAGCGAGCTGAAATACCTCACATGGGACGATCTCAAGGCTGACAGGGTAATGATCCAGCCTAAGACCATCTCCCCGGCAGAGACCGAAGAGCCGCTCGACGACAATCTATGGCAGCCTAAAACCAAATCCACGCGGGTAATATTCATAGATGATCCCGCATGGCAGGATAATGTTATAAAGCCTTTACGTAAAATTAAAAAAACAGGCCGCTTCATCTTCGGCGGTAAGCGCTCAATCAGCCGCTTTGCGATTGCCTCCGCCTATAACAACCGGCTATTTAGAGGCAAGCCCTACTCCCTGCATTGCCTGCGGCACACATTTATAACATGGCGCATCGAGAGCGGTGATCCTCTGCCGAGGGTAATGTATCTGGCCGGACACGCGAATATTGAGACCACCATGCGCTACACACACATTGCCGAGAGCAAAACAAAAGACCTACTCAAACTTATAACCGTATAAGCCTGACTTATCACCTAAAAAATACCTAAAATCCGGTCATAAAATGGGAGATTTTGAGATATTTCTTACCACTTTGAAGTTTTAGAATTGCTCGACAGCCTTCGCCGCAAACCCGTGCCTACAAAAGAAAACCCTTGCAATGCAAGGGTTAAATTTAAGAGCGGGCGACGGGATTCGAACCCGCGACCTTCAGCTTGGGAAGCTGACACTCTACCACTGAGTTACGCCCGCAACGGCTTTGTTATGTTAATACAGAGTCTCTATTTTCTTCAAGGTTGATGCCCTTAATAAAATTCCTAACACAAAGCGCAGGTCTGCTTCCATAACTTTAGATGTAGTATAATCTACCGTTATGTTTAACATACGAATGAGGGCGTCAAGGACAACGAACCGGCGGGAACACCACATTTCCGGCGCCGAAGGGATATATGAAAAATCGGCGATTTCAAAGATGATTAAAGCATATACTGAGAGGGCATTGAATCATCCGAGAGGAAAGCCGGATAAGATTGTTATTACGATTGAAGAGATAAAACAAAAACCGAAGAAGGCCGGAATATTGCCGGTAAAAACCTTGAAGTGCGGTTCTCCCGATGAAGCTAAAAATATCATATCGCAAATGCTTGAGAATATCGGCGTCTCGAAAAAAGCCGTTAAAAACGCATTCAAAGTTTTGACCTCAACGAATACAATGCGCGGCGCCTCGTTGATCCTCAAAGAAACCGGAACGCGCATGGAGCCTGATAAAAAACGCGGAGTGAGGGTTTCGCGGCTCGGCATAGAGAAATCCGCCGAAAAAAAATTATCTAAAAGACTTTCAAAAATGAATATAAATACAGGCACGGTAAAAGAGGCTTTAATACTCGCTTCAAAGGCGGCAGGGTGCCCGGAAATAATAGCGGAAGTTTGTATTTCGGACGATCCGGATTACACAACCGGTTATATAGCATCGGAGAAATTAGGATACTTAAGAATACCGAATATCAAAAACCGAGGCGGGATGCACGGTGGAAGAATATTTTTCGTTAAAGAAGGTGTAAATATAAAAAGGGTGATCGATCATCTCGAAAAAAAACCGGTGATGACTGCATGAAAAATATCGTTTTAATAGGCAATCCCATAGCAGGCGGCGGCGCGCTAAAAAAAATCAAAAAAGCGGTCTCTCTCCTTGAAGGCATGGGATGCAATGTAAATTTAATGCTGACTGCCCGAAAAGGAGACGCGGAGGCATTCGCAAGGGAAATCGGTTCAAACCCATTGGCCCGTAACTCCGAACTCTTAGTTATTGCCGCGGGCGGCGACGGCACATATAATGAAACGGCTAACGGATTGGTCTATTCGGATATTCCAATGGCGATACTGCCGTTAGGCACAACTTCGGTGCTCGCGAAAGAGTTGAAAATGCCCGGCGGTCTGGAGAATGCCCTCGATATTGCGCTGAACGGAAAAATACAAACGATCCATCTCGGTAAAATAACATGCACGCGGAACTCCTCACCGGTCAGCCGTCACTTTATATTGATGGCCGGTATCGGATTCGACGGCGACACGGTTTACGGAGTCAATGAAAAAATAAAAAAACTTTCGGGCAAAGGAGCATACATCCTGAGCGGCATCAAGACGCTCTTAAACTACAGGCCTGAGCCGATCACCATCACCCATTCACCGTTGGTTTCCCCCATAACAGGCTACTCTGCGATTATCGGCAAGGCGTCGTGTTACGGAGGCGAATTTAAGGTAACGCCCGATGCGACTATCTTCGAGCCTTATTTTCATGTGTTTGTGACACGCAACAGGGGAAGAGCAAACCTTCTCAAACATATAGCTGGTATTGCTGCGGGAAAACATCAGAGTTCCCCGGATATAAGTTATTTCAAGGCCTCCGAGATAGAAATAAAGGGCAATGCGCATATCCAGATCGACGGAGATTATTTAGGGATGACACCGGCAAAGATAGAGATAGAGAGGGATGCCTTGAAACTGGCAACCCGATATTAATGACAGGCTCGAAGCGATATTATGCCTTATCCTATTTTTTCAAACGCCTCTTTCGCAGCGGACATCTGTGCGTTTTTTTTACTTTTCCCCGTGCCGCTGCCGTATAACTGCCCGTTTATATAGACTTCCGCGGTAAAGATTTTCTTATGCTCCTCTCCTTCCTGCTTGACTATTTTGTATTCAGGAAGGACGGCAAATAAGTTCTGGCTTTTTTCCTGCAGTTCGCTTTTGAAATCGCATCCTTCCTTTTTGACTAAGGCGGCTGAAATTTCTTCTTTGAAAAGCTTAGTTATCACGGATCTCGCGGTCTTGTAATCGCTGTCCAGAAAGACCGCCCCCAGCAGTGCCTCAACCGCATCGGAGAGAACCGATCTTTTCTGCCTGCCGCCCGTCGATTCCTCGCCCCTGCCGAGCCTGAGATATTTCCCGAGTAAAAGCCTCAATGCAATTTCAAAAAGCACCGCCTCTTTTACAAGGTAGGATTTCATCTTAGACATATCGGCTTCCGTTAACATGGCGTCCTTCAGGAAAAGGTCTTCGGCTATTACGAGACCTAAAACCGAATCGCCTAAAAATTCGAGCCTTTCATTATGGCCCGGCGCATCATGAGGGTTTTCATGGTGATAAGATTTGTGCGTGAGGGCATCCGTCAGTAATACCTTGTCCTTAAATCGGTACCCTAAGGAATCTTCAAGCTCCTCTGTATTTTTTAAAAACAAGGCAGGCATTTGTTCCACCAAAACCGAATGAATTCGACATCGCGTACTCAACGTCCGTCTGTTTCGCCTTATTAGGCGCGTAATCGAGGTCGCATTCCGGATCGGGATTTTCGAGATTTATAGTAGGAGGGATTATGTTGTTATGAATGCTTAACGCGGAAAAAATCGCCTCTACCCCGCCCGCAGCGCCTAAAAGATGCCCGGTCATGGATTTTGTAGAACTCACGCATAACTTATAGGCATGCTCTCCGAAAACCTTTTTTATCGCCGCTGTTTCGAGTTCATCGCCGTATTTCGTCGATGTTCCGTGCGCGTTTATGTAATCGATCTTTTCAGGTTCGATACCGGCATCTTTTAACGACGCCTTCATGCAACGCGCGGCCCCCTCTCCTTCCGGAGCCGGGGTTGTAATATGGTAGGCATCGCTCGACATGCCGTAGCCTATGATCTCGGCGTATATCTTCGCCCCTCTCTTTAGCGCGCTCTCCATGCTTTCGAGTACTATCACGCCGGAGCCTTCTCCCATGACAAAACCGTCCCTCCCGGTATCAAAAGGCCTGCTTGCTTTTTCCGGCTCGTCATTGCGCGTGGATAATGCCTTCATAACCGCAAACCCGCCGACTCCGAGGGGTGTTATAACGGATTCCGTGCCGCCGGCGATCATGGCATCGGCATCGCCCCGCTGAATCAGCCTGAAAGCGTCGCCTATCGAGTGGCTCCCGGTTGCGCATGCGGTAACGGCCGATGAATTAGGCCCCTTTGCTCCGAATTTTATAGAGACGTTCCCGGACGCGAGATTGATTATTATCATGGGGATAAAGAACGGCGATATCCTTCTATATCCCTTTTCGAGATATATCTTATGATAATGCTCGATAGCGGGCAGTCCGCCCATGCCGGCGCCTATAATCACTCCGACCCTCTCGTCATTTTCAGCGGTAATCTTCAGTCCCGAGTCTTCCATCGCCATTGTAGCTGCGGCCACGGCAAAATGGATAAACCTATCCATTTTTTTAATCTCTTTCGCTTCGATATAAAGAGCGGGATCGAAGTCTTTGACTTCGCCTGCAATACGCACAGGCATTTGAGAAGCGTCAAACTGCGTTATAGGAACTATTCCCGATTTTCCTTCGAGCGCAGACTTCCATGACGTCTCTACGCCGATGCCGAGCGGAGTGACGAGCCCTAATCCTGTAATGACTACCCGTTTATTCATAGAAAATTTTAAATCCTAAATCCTAAACAATAACGGAATAACGAAACCGCATGCTTAGAACTTAGGATTCCTGTTTTTTTATCCGACTTTATTTTTTATGTAATCTATCGCGTCTTTGACCTTTCCGATCTTCTCCGCGTCCTCGTCGGGAATTTCGATATTGAACGACTCCTCAAAGGCCATAACCAACTCGACGGTATCGAGGGAGTCGGCGCCGAGGTCCTCTACAAAAGAGGCCTCCATCGTCACCTCGGACTGATCCACTCCGAGCTGCTTGGATATAATCTCTTTTACTTTTTCATCAACCATCACTTACCTCCGTTTTTTATTTACGATTCCAGATCTATGATTTCATTCCGAAATCTTCATTCACAAAGCATAACTACAACAATCACATATACATTCCGCCGTTTATGTGTATCACCTGTCCGGTTATGTATCCCGATTCGGGAAGCGCGAAAAACACTACCGAATTGGCGACATCCTCGACAGTGCCGAATTTACCCATCGGGATGGCCTTGAACATCTCCTGCTTTACATTTTCGGGAAGGGCATCCGTCATAGCCGTAGTAATAAAGCCCGGAGCTACGGCATTTGCCGTAATGCCCCTACTCGCGTATTCCTTGGCAACGGTCTTGGTAAGCCCGACGATGCCCGCCTTTGACGCGCTGTAATTGGCCTGTCCGGGGTTGCCCATGAACGCGACAACGGAAGCGATATTTATAATCCTGCCGTACCGCTGTTTCGACATCACCTTAACGGCCTCCTTAGAGCAAAGGAACGTGCCCTTGAGGTTAATATTCAATACCGCGTCCCAATCCTCTTCCTTCATCCTCAACAGCAGGCCGTCCCGCGTGATGCCGGCGTTATTGACCAATATCTCCACCTTGCCGAATTCCTTCACGGCGTTCTCGAAAATAGCGGCCGTATCCGATGAATTCGATACATCGGCCTTCAACGCGATGCTTTTAACTCCCATCTTTCCAAGCGCCTCGGCTGCTTCCTTCGCTATATCGAGGTTCACATCGACAACCGCTATATTCACTCCGCGTCCCGCAAGGGACTCCGCTATTGCCCTGCCGATGCCCCGGCCCCCCCCGGTTATTACTGCCGTATGTCCTCTCATAATTTTTTTTACCCCCGGATGAAAATCGGGTATCATTTTAGCAGAGAAGCCTTTCTATTTTCCAGTCATTTTTGACCCGCCGTCCGCTTTCGTTGACACAGGATGTTTTTCCTGTTATATTTTCTTTTATGAATCGATTCAAAAAAGCGGGTGAAATGAATGACGTGCTTGCCATTATATTGGCCGGAGGCAAGGGAGAACGCCTTCATCCCCTCACCATCCACAGGGCGAAACCGGCCGTCCCGTTCGGGGGCAAATACAGGATTATCGATTTCACCCTGAGCAACTGCATTAATTCGAGCATAAGAAAAATAGCCGTCATCACCCAATACAAATCCCTCTCACTCGACAGGCACCTCGCCCTGGGATGGGAGCACCTTTTCTCGCCGGAACTCGACGAATTTATTACCTCCATACCCCCCCAGCAGAGGATAGACGAGCGGTGGTACGCGGGCACCGCGGACGCCGTTCACCAGAACATCTACTTTATAGAAAAAGAGGCGCCTTCTTATCTGATGATACTTTCCGGCGACCACATATATAAAATGGACTACTCGGAGATGTTGGCCTTCCATATAGAAAAAAAGGCCGCCGGAACGGTTGCGGCGATAGAGATGGATAAAAAAACAGCGTCGTCCTTCGGCATTATGGAGGTGGACAAGAACTGGAGAGTTATGGGATTCGAAGAAAAACCGAAAAAACCGAAGACCATTCCGGGCAATCCGAATCAGTGTCTCGCCTCTATGGGCGTGTATATATTCAACACCGAGGATATTATCGAAGAACTCAAGGTAGACGCGGAACAGCAATCATCTCACGACTTCGGCAAAAATATAATACCGGCCATGCTTAACACAAACAGGCTTTTTGCCTATAACTTCAGGGACGAAAATAAAAAAGAGGCCAAATACTGGAGGGACGTGGGAACCATAGACGCCTACTGGGAGGCGAATATGGACCTCATTTCGGTAGATCCTTTCCTGAACCTCTACGATAGGAAATGGCCCATAAGGACTCACCAGCCTCAGAATCCGCCCGCGAAATTCGTATTCGCGCAGAAACAAAGAGGCGGAAGGCTCGGAATAGCGCTCGACTCCATCGTTTGCGACGGGTGTATCATAAGCGGCGGCAGGGTGCAGAACTCGGTCTTATCGCCGAACGTAAGGATAAACAGCTGGGCGTCGGTTAAGGACTCAATTCTAATGGAAAACGTAGAGATAGGCAGATACGCGAAGATAAAAAAGGCGATTGTAGATAAGGATGTTTATATCCCGCCCGAGACCGTAATAGGTTACAACCTGAATGAAGACAGAAAAAAATTCGATGTAAGCCCCGACGGCATAGTCGTCATACCGAAAGGAACCGATTTCAGAAAACTTTGAAAAAAATTTACACCCTCGGCACAAGCAGGCGAAGCGAAGAAGATTTTATAGAGATACTCCTCTTTTATGACATAAAAACAGTCATCGACGTCCGGCGATTTCCGAAAAGCAAACTTCAGACATATACAAAAGAATATCTTCAAACCCTTTTAAGTCGCGAGGGAATAGCCTATTTCTTTCTCGGCATGGAACTCGGCGGCTTCAGAAAAGGCGGGTATGAGGCTTATACAAATACGGAAGACTTCAAAAAGGGCATAGACAAATTAGAGGGTATTGCCGCCGAAGACCAAGCTGTTATAATATGTGCCGAGCGGTTCCCGTGGAAGTGTCATAGACGATGGATAGCGCGCGAGCTTCACGGAAAGGGACGGCTTGTAGAGCATATAATAGATAAAGGGAAGGTCTGGACGCCTAAATGAAATTCAAAAAACTATGCGAATATTTTGAAAGGCTCGACGAGACGACAAAACGCCTCGAGATGTTCGATATCCTTTCCGAACTCTTTAAAGAAGCATCGGGCGAAGATATAGACAAGATAATTTATCTGAGTCAGGGACAGCTCCTTCCTCCTTTTCACGGCCTCGAAATAGGCATATCCGACAAGCTCCTTATAAGGGCAATTTCGGATGCGACGGATACTCCTACCAAAAAAGTCGAACAGACATTCAGGCATACCGGCGACATGGGAAGAACGGCGGAAGAACTTAATCAAAGGAAAGGATACGATCTCACCATAAAACAGGTTTACGATGAACTTATAGAAACAGCGCATTCAAGCGGGCATGGAAGCGTGGAGAAAAAGATCGGCCTCCTGTCAAATCTATTCAAGGGCGCATCTTCTATAGAAGCAAAATACATAGCAAGGTTCGTAATAGGCAGGCTCAGGCTCGGCATAGGAGACCCTACAGTACTTGAAGCGCTTGCATTGAGCATAGGAAATCGCGAACTCAGGCCCGAACTCGAAAGGGCGTATAACCTCTGCTCGGATTTAGGACTCGTCGCAAAAACCGTTTTGAAAAAGGGAATGGAAGGCGTTAAGAAATTCAAGATTCAGGTCGGTTATCCAATAAGGCCGGCATTATGCGAAAGGCTTCCCTCATCCGAGGATATTATTCAAAAAATCGGAAAGGCGGCAATAGAGGCGAAATACGACGGCTTCAGGGTGCAGTGCCATAAGGATGGAGAAAATATAGAGCTTTTTTCGAGGAACCTCGAAAGGACGACCCACATGTTCCCTGAAATCGCAGCAGCAATAAAAAATTTCATTTCAGCAAAAAAGCTGATAATCGAAGGCGAGGCCCTTGCGTATAATGAAGAGACCGGAGAGCTTTTCCCGTTTCAGGTAACCATCCAGAGAAAGAGAAAACACGGCATCGAGGAGCTTTCAAAGGAACTGCCTCTCAAGTTCTTCGCATTCGACCTTCTTTATTTAGACGGCGCCGATTATACGGAAAAAGCCTTTTCCGAAAGAAGAAAAAAACTCGAATCAATCATAAAAAAGAACGACATCATAGAGCCGTCCGAGCTTTTCATAACGGACAATCCCGACAAAATAATCAAATATTTTGAAAGCGCAATCGAACGCGGCCTTGAAGGAGTCGTCGCAAAAAGGCTCGACGCGCCCTACTCTGCCGGCGCGCGTAACTTCAACTGGATAAAGCTCAAAAGAAGCTATAAGGGAGAGCTTGCGGATACAATAGATGTCTGCATCGTGGGATATTTCAGGGGAAAAGGCGCAAGGGCAAGATTCGGACTGGGCGCGCTTTTGGGAACGGTTTATGACTCGAAGACAGACACCTTCAAAACAGTGAGCAAAATAGGCTCCGGATTTAAAGAGGATGAGTTTTTAGAGCTTAAAAAACTGCTCGATGAAATCGCCTTGAAACATAAACATGCGCGCGTTGATTCTGTAATGGAGGCGGATGTATGGGTAGAGCCGAGATATGTAATCACCGTTATGGCTGATGAGATTACACGCTCACCTACCCACACTGCAGGCAGAGACAAAGAGGGCGTGGGCTATGCGCTCAGATTTCCGAGGTCAACCGGATTTATCAGATTCGATAAAAAGGCCGAAGACGCAAACAGCGTTAAAGAGATCATCGAGATGTTCAACCAGCAGAAACAGGTAAACGTGAGTTAAAACTCGACAAGCATATTATCAATAAGCCTTGTGCTGCCGATTTTTACGGCTATTGCAATAAGATTCTGTTTCTTGAATTCATTTATCTCATCGAGCGCATCCGCATCGTAAACTCCTGCGTACTGAGTCTCGGATATAAGCGGTTCTGCCTTGAGCATATCATGCATATGTTTTTGAATGTCTGCCGTATTTACATTTCCTGCCTTTATAAGTTCCGACGAGGTCTTTAATGCCTTGTATATTACCGACGCCGCCTTTCGCTCACCATGACTTAAATACGCATTCCTGGAACTCATCGCAAGGCCGTCGGACTCCCTCATAGTGGGGCATACTACAATCTCCACATTCATATTCAGATCTTCCGCCGTTCTTTTGATCACCGCAGTTTGCTGAAAGTCCTTCTGTCCGAAATACGCCCTTGTCGGCATCACGATATTAAAGAGCTTGCATACTACTGTCGCAACTCCTGAAAAATGCCCCGGCCTGAATGCCCCGCATAATCTATCGGACAAATCCTTCACCGTTATATACGTCGAAAATCTTGCCGGATATATGGTTTTAACCTCAGGCATAAAAAGGATATCTACGCCCTCGCTTTTCAATTTTTCCATATCCCCTTCCGTATCCCTCGGATATTTATCGAGGTCTTCGTTTTGCCCGAACTGAATGGGATTCACGAATATACTCACGGCAACGATGTCGTTCTCACTTTTAGCCCTCTTTATGAGGCTCAGATGCCCTTCATGCAATGCCCCCATTGTGGGGACTAAGCCTATTGTCTTGCCTTTGGAAAGGTGCTGTTTCGATGTCTCCAGCATTATCCGGGGTATCCTGATTAATTCCATAAGAGCATATTACCGTAATATACCGCATATTGACAACCGCCTCATTACGATGTATAAGGAGATTAAGAACACATCGTTAAAAAGGAGGGTGCTATGGCCTACTATGTAATCCTAAGCAAGCTGACGGATGAGGGCAGAAAAACCATCAAGGAAAAACCGGGAAGGATGCTCGAGGTCAACAAGGAACTCGAATCCATGGGGGTAAAAGTTAAAGAGCAATACGCGGTATTGGGGCCGTATGATTTCGTGAATATTGTAGAGGCCCCTGACAATGAGACCGTTATGAGGATGTCCGTAGAACTCGGCGCGAGGGGGTCGGTAGAAATGCTTACCCTGCCTGCCGTTACGGCAGAAGAATTCGCAAAGAAAATGAAATAACGCCGGTCCGGGCAGGGCGGGAATCCGCCCTGCCCTCCTCAGCGTAATATTATCTCCCGCACTTCACTTTAAATCCGAATTTATGATTGTGTCACAAATATATCGCCATGGAGTCGCTGCTTTATCTCATCGGGAGATGCTGTTTCAAAAAATAACTCCAAGGCCTCCTTCAGGTTATCACGCGCCTGCTCGACAGTATCACCCTGACTTGCTATATCAAGCTCCGGGCAAAGAGATACATACCCACCATTTTCTTTTTCTATAATTGACTCAATCTCCGGTTGTCCCGGGACTTCCAATGGCCAAAAGGGGCCAGGGTCAGATATCAAAGCAATAAATCTCTTGGGGTCAGGTCTTGGGATATCGACAGTATAATTAGAGTATAAGTAGGGACACATCCCATATTTCTATCTTCTTCACGTTTTTCATTTCATTCTCTCTCATATGTCAATAAAATGGGCGCTGTCCCTATTTATCCTCCCTATCATGCGTCGGTGTGGAGGCAATTGTTATGAGTTCTTTTATGTTTTTCATAATGTCTTCAATGGAACGCCTGAGCAACAAGCTTAACGCCTATTTACCGCACTTGCCTTTGATAGGCTTGGGCGCAGAACGTTTGTATGTGTCTACAGTTACGCTCTTAGGACCGGGCTTGCCTACCCTTTCAGGTCTGCATTTGATGGTTGCCAAATTACACACCTCCTTTCAGACGATTAGTGACCGTCCCGTTGTCAAACGGCTTAATCAGTCTGACAGTTTGGGTGCGCTCAGGCGTTCCATTGAAAATATTAGTCTTGTTTATATTTGTGCCTTTTTAATTTTATGGTATGCAAAAATGCCACGGATAGAATTGATAAACATAAGAGTTATGAAAATGGCGATTGCCGGATTTTTTGGGCCGCTTGCGCTCCACATATATAACCGTTCAATAATATACAGTGCAAGCCCGGCAACCGCTGCAATTCTATTCATTTTGTATATTCCCCACCCAATAATGATGAAGAGAAAAGCATCCAGAAGAGCTGAACTGTCAAAATTAAACATCTGCGATCCGAATTGGGCAAGCACGACAAAAACGATTGTAGCACCTGCACACCACGCAGAAGCCCACAAGCCTTGCTTTGATGCCTTTTGCGCTGTTGTAGTATCAACGATAGACGGCCAAATCCATTCAATATTTTTCGGTAACGCCATGATATCCCCTTTGTCTTTATTATTTTATTTGACTCATAACGCGCGGGTGTACCGCCGGGCGGGTTCATCGCCCGGACGGACACGACCCGCAGGTTGGGATCAATTTTATACCACGAGGCTTACCATGGCATATCTGCTTGATGCTTTTGTTGTGTGGTCTTTATATTTGTTTTGCATATTTCATAAGTCGGTCTACGTTCTTTTTGAAGTTCTCTTTGAAAGTTTCCGTATTGTCGTATTCAGATATCTTCTTGCCATAAGAATACGATGTGCCACTCATAGGCAAATACTGAAAATAGGATTGCCAGCCTTCCTGTTCGTATTCGTTGTAATATTTGATCCATGCCTTGTTGAAGCCTCTCGCCAAGAAGAAAGGAAGATGGTCTTTGAATTTGTGGACGGCAATTTCGATTCTAGGAAATTTCTCTTTCAGAATATGAATGATAGCCATGCTTTCTTCGGGCCATTTAGTCGGAGTGGGATATATCCCTTCAAACTCGGCATATATGGTATTTCTAAACTCACGAGCAGCGTCAAAATAGCGTTTTATGCCGAAGACAAGCAAGTATCCGATATAGCCAAAAAGGCTAAGGACAATGATAGAGGCCCATGGTGGCAAGGCGAAGTAACTTGTAATGATGCCTGGCATTATTTCCTCATTATTATTGTTGTTGAATATTTCCTTGTTTGGAAGATACTACCTAAGTTTGACAAATGGCTATTTCGCGACATTCGCACTTTCTGGAGGTCGCGTTGATTATTCTTTATCTCACTCAAAGATTTAATGCCGCGGTCTAAAGACAGCGGCATTATTGAAGCATTATCTGTGGTCATGAATTTCTCCAAGTGTCGTCTTTTCAAAGGTGACAACGTCCTGATCACTGACGAGTGCCACCGTAAGACATGAGAAAGGAAAAAGCCGATTTGCAGACTGAAAACATCCTCTGCCAAAAAAGCGTCCTGTGGCACTCGTTCACGTGCATCTGATTGTTATCTGCTGTTTTTTTTGAACTTTAATTATTTGGTACTCCTTTAAGATTAACAGCGCACTTAAGTTTTACATTTATTGACTGTCCTTTAAGTGGCACAAGTTCCCACGATAGAACTTTATTAAGGGCGTCTGATTGTTTAACAACTGCCCCGCTAAAGCCAATAAGTTTATTAAACCTTAATTTTTTGTTTGACCCTATGCCTGCGGTATAAATAAATCGATATTTAAAAGTCGCTCCCAAAACGTCTCTCTCTTCAACTTCCATAACACCTGGTTCTAATATGTTTACTGTCATATTTTTATCTCTTGTTGTTGACCTTTGAATTACCGGATAAAATGCTTCTCCATCTGAAAAGTCGTAACATTGATTTAAGGTTAAGGTTGTCATCTCACAATTTCCATCAAAACAAATAAGGACGATATTATGAATTGAGTCAGACAATTTGCCGTCAGTAAGCTGTCTATAGGCAACCTCTAATAATCCATCCGGCATTTGATCGTCTTTGATAGCAAAACAATCAAGGGTCGATATAATAATAGTCAGAAATGTAATTATTAAGATGCTCCCAAACTTATTTGCTTTCATTAAATACTCCTTCTACCAGTAGCAGATAATGCGGCAGTTAAGCCGCTGCGAAGCAGTCGGTCTTGAACTCCTGGTTCTCCCGAAGCGGAGCGAGGGAAACCAGAGTTCACGGCTTAACTGCCGCATTCTCACCGAGCGAAGCGAGGTGAGAACGACCATGCTCAGGGGCGCGGGGCAACCACGCTAAAACTGAAAACAAAAAGCGGCAATTCCCGCGTCGCCTGGAGCAGATTGTTACCCTCCGTAATTTTTTAGTTTCACGTCTTTATTGATACGTTTGTCGGCATTGTATAATATGCGGTCAGATTTCTCGAATGGTATTTCCAATTGGTCGCACATTGTTTTTAGCCTCTTCAAATAATCAAAATAAAGATCGGATATTACTTTCTTGTTCTTTTCTGAGCTGTAGACTGGCAAAGATAATTCGCTGCCTGTTATAAGACGATATACGCGTTGATCAATAATTTGAAAAAGACGTGGATTCCGAAATCTCAGAAATGTAGATGCCATTGGGAGCTGCACACCTTTGCAGCCCAAGAGCCGCAACAATAGTTTTTTATGTTCTTCTTTATATTCGGTTTCTTTCCCGAGTTTATTCAATGCCGTAATTATGTCTTCCGAAATATATGGATACCGATTCACTTTCCATAACGTAATCATATTTATTGTATTTTGGTTGTAATCTTCGTTATGGTCATCAAGTAGCTTCGTCAAATCACGGTTGTAATCGTAGCCGAAATCTTCCGTCAATAGGTCGCTTTTATTTTCTATTTTCTTTATCATCTTTAATATTTATTTGCAGGGTAATGCGGCAGTTAAGCCGCTGCGAAGCAGTCGGTCTTGAACTCCTGGTTCTCCTGCGAAGCGGAGCGAGGGAAACCAGAGTTCACGGCTTAACTGCCGCATTCTCACCGAGCGAAGCGAGGTGAGAACGCGCGCGTGAGGAACGCGGTTTTCGCGTTTCTCTCGACGCGTCTTGTTAGAATATTTCGCGGGGACTTGCTTCAATCCATTTATTTCTTTGGAGCAAGTAGAGCTGAAGCCTTTTCTTCGGCTTCCATTCGGAGAGGACGACAGCTTGAGCACGGTGATGCTTTGCAACTTTCTTCAAACGCACAATATCCTCTGGAGTCGGGAAAGGCGCACACCCGCCTTTTACTTGGATCAAAACGACTTCGAATAAGTCACCGATCTTGATGGGAGGATTTTGACAGCGATGATCTTTTCGTATGGCGATCAGGTCAACGACACCGCGAGATTCTGAATTGGCGGTTCCGACGAAATTAACGACGTGCCATTTCGCACCGTTTTTACAGTTCTTCGTAATGAGCCATTTTGTCATTGTCTTGGCCCAGCGAGAGGTGCGGTGCGCTGTTTCAGATGCTTTTTCCCATTTTGCTTTATCGTTGTTCATCGAAGGATTCTTTATGAGAGCAAATTCATCTAATTGTAGAACCACAAGCAAAAGGCTCATCAGAATTTTCGAGATCGGTTATTTTCTTTTTCAGATCGCCATTGTCTATTTTAAGATTTTGAATTTCCTTTTCGAGAACATCTATCTTCGATTTGAGAGACGCACTCTCTTTTTTAAGATCCTCATTCTCTCTTTCAAGAATCGCCTGTTGAGATTTCATCAGGGAAAGATGCTCTTTGAGAATAGATGCGGAACCATGCTCGTTAATAAGTTTTTCAAATTTATCCAATAGACCCATGTTTCACCTCAAGAGAAAGGACTTTTTAATCCGAATATTCGGCTTCAAGCTGGGTAAGAGTTTTTATCAGGCGCTTATTGAATGCTTCTCCATCTGCGGCATAATGAGCTTTACTGTGACAGTTGGGACAAAGTGCGATGACATGCTTTGGATGGTCCGGGCCATCATCAGCCAGTTTAAGCGTATGATGAGGTTCAAGATATGGCGTGCCGTCCAATCTTAGAAAGGGTGCTGGCTTTTTACAACCTTCGCAAACACCGTTAGCACGTGTGAGCACGTAAAATTTAATGGCGACTGAACGTGCACGATATATGACTTTTTGTTCTTTGGTTGTTGCGGTTTTTGTCGATTTCATTACGGCGACTTTGCGAAGTTCATCAATATTTGACTCTGAAAGTGCCTTATCGTCAAGATCAGGAAGCCCGGTTTTTCGTCGTTGATTAATAATTTGGTGTATCTTTGCTGCTATGTTTGCATCAGGGGTCGTTATGCTTCGCGGGTAGATCGCCCACGTGAGGCCGGGTATTTTCCTGCGGATAGTAGCAAGAGAGATTGAAGGTTCAATGAGAGATATGGAAGTTAGGCCAGCGCCGTACCTGTTGTGCCAGTCCTTTCTGGGTTGTGGTGAAGAATTGAGGACTGCTGTAGCAAAGAAGCCAAAACCAGTGACATAAATAACAACGTCGTCACCGGGTATTGAAGATTTTGGAACGACCCATATTGGAGCATCGAGGCCCTTTCGGGAAGCTTTTTCAAGAAAGTCTTTGTCGCCGTTGTCGATGCCACCTTGTACGATGTGCAAGGGTTTCATATTTTCTCCAGACTAATGCGGCAGTTAAGCCGCTGCGAAGCAGTCGGTCTTGAACTCCTGGTTCTCCCGAAGCGGAGCGAGGGAAACCAGAGTTCACGGCTTAACTGCCGCATTCTCACCGAGCGAAGCGAGGTGAGAACCAGTTATTATCTAGTTACAGAACTATAGCAGAAAATTTTAATCCGGTCAATAGCTATTGCAGGCAATATTGACATATCTACTGGATATAATTATACTTTTCAAATGACTAATACGCTATTTGTGATGTTAGTCGTATTCAAATTCTATGCAACCTATACCAAGTGATATTTTGACTCAGTATGTGGCCATCCTGAAAAAAAGGGCGGTGCCTTTTTCCTGCCACGCGGATTACAGAAAGTGGCTCAGGTACTATCTCGATTTCCAAAGCAAATATACACTGCCGGATTCTAAATCAGAACATGTGCGTTTGTTTATCGAAAAACTGCTAAAGAAGAATCAGACGCCCGAACAGCAAAAGCAGGCAGCGCATGCCCTTTCTCTCTTCTTTGAGTCGCAACTACGGAAACCCAA
>MHDU01000020.1 GCA_001803635.1 Nitrospirae bacterium GWB2_47_37
CAAACGAAAGTATCTGTGGGGAGGCAAGTCTTGAATCGTGCAAAAAATACGATGTCTTTTAAAATATGTTACTCAAATAAGTCCGCATGGCTGCCCGTTCTTACAAAGGTTATGGTCTCAGCTTTCCTGTCAACTCGATAGATCATCAGCCAGTCGGGTTCGATATGGCATTCCCTCTGTCCTTCATAGTTGCCTGCTAATTTATGATCTCTGTGCCGCTGTTCGAGTTGCTCCCCGCACAACAGCTTATAGATAACAGCCTTCAGCTTTTCAATATCATGTCTGCCCGACCGTTCAAGCCTTTTAATATCCTTATCGAATTGTCCGGTATATTTAGGCTGATACATCTTATATGCCTAACTTTTTGAACATATCAGCAGCGTCTTTGCACTCTATAAGGTTTTTTCTTTCCTCGGCGTCTCGCATAGCCTTCAAGGTAATTTTATTCGGTATCCTTACATCAAAAGGCAGGCCCTTCCTGAGCCTTACCTGTGCAAGAAACATGTTTATCGCCTCGGTTGTAGATAATCCGAGCCTCTTTAAGACTTTCTCCGCATCCGCCTTTAATGAAGGTTCTGTTCTTGCCGTTATCATTGCCGTCTTAGCCATATGCCTACCTCCTTTTTTTCTTATTGTATCACATTTGAAATACAAAAAACACCGGCGTCTTATATCTTATGCCCCTGACGTTAACTTGCTGTAATTTTTACCGTAAGATATCATCCGCATCCGCGCGACGGGCGTATCCCCTGATACAAACAAGGCATTCTGGAGAGTACTCCAGAATGCCTTGTTTTAAGCGGATTTAAGTGCCCCCTGCAAGATTCGAACTTGCGGCCCCAGGTTTAGGAAATGGTTCAGAAGAAAATCTCCCGAAATCTGCAAAAAATCCTGATGCATTAACCAGTTGTAAGCAAAGGAAAAAATAAAAGGGTGTTGTTTATCTCTGTTGATGAGTGTTTATGAAAATCAGCAGAAATTTATCTGCGTTGGACACCTGTATGGACACCTAAAAAACTGGTTGATGAAAAACAAGGGGGATGCCGAAAAATGCTTCTCGGAGCGGATATAAGAATTTTCTATCAACCAGTGAAGATGATTGCCTCCTGACCGCTAAAGTTTATCCGAGAGATGTGCAGATAAAATTTTCTACTCCTAAACGTCCGTGTCCTGTCATATCGGAAATTGCAAAACGAAAGGCTGCGAAACGGTCAAAAATAATTCACTTCTCTAACAGGTCGGCAAAGCGCCTGCGGCATGTAATAAGGAATTCAGAAAGTCTGTGGAAAGTATTTATTACGCTTACCTATCCTGAAAGTTATCCTTGCAACGGCAAAGAGACAAAAAAGCATTTTAATGCGTTTCTCCAATGCCTGAGGCGTAAGGGCATCAAGTTTGTATGGGTATTGGAGTTTCAGGCAAGAGGCGCACCGCATTATCACATTATAGCCTCCGGCTTCATCCCTAAAGAGGAGTTATCGGAACGGTGGTATAAAATCGTAGGCTCCGGTGATGAGAATCATTTAAAGGCCGGAACGCAAATCCAGTCAATAAAATCCAAAAAGCATTTATACGGCTACCTTTCAAACTATATAAAAAAACTTTCTCAAAAAATCCCGCCTAAAGAATTTGAAGCTGTAGGGCGTTTTTGGGGCGCATCGAGAAATATTTTAGTATTCGAGATGTTTCAGAGCATCGGGCATTATTATAAGCTTTCACGGATGATCAAGCTTTTGCGGAGATGGTATAAAGCGCATCTCAGAGGATTTGGCATCAAGTGGAAATGGAAGGGGCAAGGGTTCACGGCTCTTGATGGGGCATTGCCCATGAAAAAGCTGAAAGAGATGAATTGTTAGAGATGAGTTTTTCTTCTGATATACGAACTTTCGCTTTTAATAACAAAAACTGTAAATTATACCGCATCGGTATAATAATTATAATTTAAACAAAAAGCTGCATAATCGGTTAGAAAATCAATAATATCTGCACAAAATCCTTGATTCTTTCCTTCTGTAGGTTTATAATGCTATAAAATATTGAAGAAACTTAAAAGAGAATGTTGGACATCAACGTAGGGAGTGAAGAGCCATGAGCGAAATCGTGTGCACGTCGTGCGGTTTTACCGGAGAGTCTTCTGCTGTTACAAAAGGGAGCATTGGTACAGAACTTGTACTTTGGCTCTTCTTTCTAATTCCCGGTCTCATTTATTCTATTTGGCGGCTCTCATCTAAGTATGAAGCTTGCCCGAAGTGCAAACAAAATACGATCATTCCAATTGATTCTCCTATGGGAAAGAAATTTCTAAAGGAAAATCTCCCGGACCAATACTCCGCGACCTTTGAAAAGAAATACGAAGTGAACAAGAACGGACTCGCATGGAAGTTGGGTAAGCTTGTCAAGAAAATCGTGAAATAAAATGAACGAATGTCCAACAATGTTTTCAACCGGACGCGGTGTGACGGCGGCACAATATTTTGCATTCGTGCCCCGCGCCGGTTAAAACGGCGTTATCCAAGAATCAATTATAAATCCTTCTCCCCGAATCTTCCTTCCGACAAGCGCACAAAGACTTTGCATAGTCGATTTTCACAAACAAAACCGGAAACCTAAAATTGATCTATGCAATATCTTTGATAGCGGATACAAATATTCAGCCCGTCAATTTACAAGGCCGCTGTGTCCCCTCAATACAGAACAACAAAGCGGCTTTGCAAATCGACACCATAGCGTATTTTCTATATCTTCAACATCAGTCCGGGTTTGAGCGGAATAACTCTTGAGGTAGGCGGGATAGCTACAAACAACGACAGGATTCAAAACTACCGTTTGCTTTTTTTCGTCTTTCCCCTATACTGCATAGCCGCCTTGCTGATCTCCTGAACGCTTCCTTCCGGCAGCATGGTCTTACGCCATTTTGTATAATCGAATTTCTCCCGCGCCATTAAAGCGATATACCTTTCGGCCTCGACCGTTCCCATAGCTTTAATAAGGACTTTTGTCCCTTCAACCTTTATTTCCGTATCGGTTTTCATTTCTCCTCCAATATTCTTATAAACTCTATCGGACTGATTACTTTAATTTTAGCAAATCCGCTAAGTTTTTTGAGTATCGTATCATCCGTTGTAATAAAATAATCGCATCCGGTTTCCATAGCACACGCCACATGCAATGCGTCAAAAGCCTTAAGCCCTGATTTTTGAATCACCACGGCGTTTTTTAAAATACTGTCCGTCTCGTCGGTATCAATAGTTACGAAAGGTTTCAGATCATTAATTGCGCTCTGCTTCTCATCAAAAGGGTTAAAGCTGTTCTCGTAATCAACGATATAAGACCATGCCAGTTCAATTTCATGAGCTGCTATTTTCTCCTGTATAAACAGCACTGCCTCGGCTTCAAGCCGTATACGCATTTTCGACTGGTCATCGAAAGGACGGTTTAAACAGCAGTTGTCCATATAAACACGCATGTCTTTGCCCCTCGTTTGTGCGATATGCCCGGATTATATCATGGCAAATGGTCATAAATCATTTCCTCCCGGCAGTATATGCCTTTGGGTTTATCATATATGCCATATCTCAACGGAGTTTTCCATTATTCCCTTTTGTTTATAAATGTCTATTTATGTGGATATACATTAATTGCCCCTGCCTGAGTGTGTGCGACCGCCGGGGAAAGCACATACTCAGGCAGGGGGTACTTGACTTGTAGTAATATTTGCTATATAATCCATATTAACAATGATGTGAAAGGAGAAAGATGGGAAAAGAAACCAAGCAAGTGAAGTCTTTTAGTACGGATGCTAAAGTTTATGAATGGCTGGTGCAGAAGATAAAGGAATCGGGGAGCGATATTAGCATATCGGAACTGATCAATGATTATTTGGGCTATCTGTACTATGAAGTTAAAAGTGTTCTCGACTACTATGAAAAGGCAAAGATTAAAATAGATCAGGCTTGGGTAATAAATAAGATTATCAATGATTCAAAGTTTTTTCCGCCGAAGCTGGGTATTTTGTATGGCGACCCGGACATGAAAAGGTGGATGGAAACCGAGATTAAAAGTAAAGCGATGGATATTTTAGAGGAGTACCAGAAAGAACAAAAATTGGTTGTGGAGAATATTCGGGGAAAAAAGAAATTGATGGATATGTTTAGGAGAACAAAAGATTAGTAGTGTGGAAAAACTGCTGACATATGAAGATCTTTCTGAACGCTGGCAAAAGCCTAAAGGTGTTCTGCGTAACCTTGTAATGAATAAAAAGCTGCGACCGATTAAATTGGGTGCTTCAGTGCGCTTCAAAAAGGAGTACATAGAAGAGATCGAAAGGAAAGGGGGGTTTTTAAATGTCTGAGTTTGTTACTGTTGAAAGCGGCATTCTGAAAAAATGGAATAAAACGGAGAAACGCTTTATATACTATCTCGATTACTATGATGAAACCGGCACACGCAGGAGAGAAAGCACTGGTTCCGGTTCTCGTACCTTTGCAAGAGACCTGTTATTTAAAAGAAAAGATGAAATTGCTCAAAGGGAAAAACTTCCTGAACGCTATATGCCGAAGATCAAATTTTCGGATTTTGTCGATAATGAATACCTTCCTATACATGGAAAGACTCTTAAAAGTTACTCAGACCTTAAGGGTATATGCGAAAAATTAAAAAACCTGTATGGTAATAATTATCTGCACGATATTACCCGCCAAATGGTGGAAAAATATAAAGTCAAAAGAATGGCCGAGGTTGCGGGAAATACCATCAATAATGAACTTAACACCCTAAGCGGTATCTATACAAAGGCTATCGAATGGGGGAAGGCTCTTTTAAATCCGGTCCATAAAATAAAACGGTTTAGGATCAAGGAGAGGAAAAGAATTCTTGAACAATGGGAACAAGATGCTTTGGTTATTGCAGCGGGACAGGAGAAAAAAGCTCCCCATCTTCAGGTTTTGGTTATTTTCGATCTTAATACAGGATTAAGAAAAGAAGAACTTTTATCTATTAAGTGGACTGATTTGGATTTTGAAAATGAAATTCTAACGGTAAGGGCTGAGATCGCCAAATACAACAAGACCCGTTATATAGACCTCAATAAACATGCTCTGATGGTGCTTAATGCTCTGCCGAAGAAAGGGGAGTATGTGTTCTGCGATGAAAGGGGCAATCGTTTCAAGAATTTCAGACACTCTTTCAATTCGGCAGTAGAAAGGGCGGGGCTTGAAAATGTAGTCATTCACGATTTAAGAAGGACATTCGGCTCTAATTGCGTAATGTCCGGCGTTTCACTCGTAACAGTTCAGGCATGGATGGGTCATGCATCCATAGAAACAACCATAAAGCATTATGGCCATTTAGTGAAATCTTTCAGAAAGGAGGAAATCAGGAAGATTGAGGGGAGAATGGACACCTGTATGGACACCTGGAAAAAAACGGGTTCTGACGGGATGCGTAACTTATTGAAAAAGTTGGTGCCCCCTGCAAGATTCGAACTTGCGGCCCCAGGTTTAGGAAACCTGTGCTCTATCCTACTGAGCTAAGGGGGCGGGAAGTTGTAATAATAACATTTGCTTTGTTTCTAAATCCAGTTTCGAGCCGCGGTTATGCCCTGTTCCCAGTCCTTCTATCGAGGACCTCGGCTAAAAACGGCAGGAGCAGCGAGCCGCCGGGGAGCAGAAAGATAATCAATGCAGGGACGACCTTCGATATGTTTTTAAGGTGCGTTTTAATTCTTTTTTTTTCGTCGGTCGTCCATTTATCGCCCGTATTCCGGTGTTTCATAAGCAGTTGCATGAAGCCCTTGACCTCAAGCGCTTCACGCAGTATGAATTGCTTGTTTGCCGCGAGCAATCTTTTGAGATACTTCTTCATATGGGTTTATATTTCATCCGAGTAAATGGTCGGGGCGAGAGGATTTGAACCTCCGACCTTTCGGTCCCGAACCGAACGCTCTACCAAGCTGAGCCACGCCCCGAAAAGACAGCTATTATAATAACATAAACGTAAAAGCGGCAGGCGCTTTATGCCGACCGCTTTTTTCCCAAAGTCGATTGCTATATGTTTTCCGTCATCTCCCAGACGCCGCAGGGGCAGATGCCCGCGCAGAATCCGCAGCCTATGCACAGATTTTCATCTACTACATATTCGTAAGAGCCGTCTTTATGCTCGACCCTGCTTATAGCTCCCCAGTAACATGTTGTCTCGCACATCCGGCAGTCGCGGCATGTGGCGCACGACATGCATTTATTCGCTTCGGCTTCTGGAGAGAAATCTCCCTTGCATACATCGTAATATTCGGTCTTTATCCTTTCGTAAGGGATGACCTGTTTGATCTCCGGAAATCTCGGCGCGTGGCTTACGAGGTAATGTATATTTTCCGCTGCGAGCCTTCCATGTCCGATGGCGTGAGTTATGAGCCCGAGCCCCGTTACGTCTCCGATTGCGAATACCTTTACGTCCGAGGTCTGGTAATTGTCGTTGACCTTGATCCAGCCCCTTTCGGAGTGTATGCCCTGCGGCAGGAAATCTATCTGCGGCACATCGCCGATCGACATCACTACAAAATCGGCGTCCATAGACGAGCCGTCCTTGAAATGGAGCTTTTTGTTTTTCGCGTCATATTTTTCTGTGAGTCTCGGCCACGCGACCTGCGTGCCCTTTCCCTTTGCTATTTCCATCTCCGCGCCGAAGGCCGCCGGTTTCTGTATGTCTACGGCCGTAACCGATTCGGAGCCGTAGTTGAACGCCTCGGAACATACATCCATCCCGACATTTCCTGCGCCTATTACGACAACCTTCTTGCCTTTCAAGTCAGGATGTTTGCCGGAGTTTATATCCTTGAGGAAGTCATAGGCCGAAACAATGTCTTCGGAGCCGGGGAATGCTATCTTTCTCGGCTGGTGCGCTCCGATCGCTATGATCACGACCTCATGGCTTTTATATATCTCGTCGAATTTTTCTTTTGTAACCTTTGTATTGAGGTGGAGTGTTATGCCGAGTTCACGGAATCTCGAAATCTCTTTTTCGAGTATCTCGTGCGGCAGGCGCTCTCTCGGTATGCACTGCTCTATCTTTCCGCCGAGCTTGTCCGCAGACTCGTAGAGATAGATAGTATGTCCTTTTAAGGCGAGCTGCCATGCAGTGCTCATGCCTGCCGGGCCTCCTCCGATAACGGCTATCTTGTGTCCCGTAGGCGCGGCTTTTTTCGGAGCGGGCAGATCGAGAGCGAGTTTGCCGAGTTTGTCTATGTTGAGAGGTTTGTCGAGCCGGCCTCTCGTACAGCTCTGCATGCAGAGGTTAGGGCATATCTGTCCGCATACGGTCGCGGGTAGAGGGCTGTATTGAAGCACAAGCTCCAGAGCTTCGCTAAGTTTGCCCTGCCTGATAAGAGACGCCCTCTTGTGAGACGGTATATGCGTAGGGCATGCATACGCGCAGGGCGGGGCATATTTTTCATTTGCCCATACGGGCTTATTCCTTCTGTCTCCGCCGGTTGTTATATATGGAAGTAATGTAAGCTCATGGTCTAAGTATTCCGCAAATATGCCGCCCTGTCCGACCGCTTTTTCCCACAGGTTTTTTCTGAAGTCGGACGTGGACATCTTGAACCATTTCCTCGCCCTCTTTTCCTGCGGCGTGTATGCTATGAATTTTTTCCAGTCGTTTGCCGAACGGGTAAGCTCTTTGTAATGCTCCATTCTATCTATGGCTTCGAGATACGGCTTCATATTTGTTTTGAGCCATTCCCAGTCCTGCCCGGTGAGGTCGAGGAGGTTAACGTCTTTTTCGCTGTATCCCTGAATAGGGCCTCTGAAATATATTGTTCCGCCTACCATTCCGACGCAGGGACGGTAGCCTAGAATGTTTTCGTGATTTCTCGGATTTACTCCGCAAACGACCGCGATGCCGCCGGCCTTGAATTCCGCAAAAGAATCGCCGACATTCCTGAAGTACCACGACTGGGGCGGCTCGAATCTGGGATTATGCTTTGTCATGGTATCGCAGCGCGCACCGCCGCCTCCCTGAACATAGAGGGTTCCCTGCGCGGCCGCGTTCCACGCGCCGTTTGTAACGTCGCCGAGAACCGTTATCTTCGCGCCGCAGTTTATCCATCCCACATCGTCCGATACGCTGTTCTTGACGAGTATCTCCGTGCCGGACATGCCCATGCTTCCGCATCTCTGTCCGACAGGGCCTTCAACGGTTATTTTTATTGCCTCTCCTCTCGGCCATATCCTTCCGCCGATCCCATGCTGTCCGTCGGCGATTATATGCAGTTCGCGCGCGCCTTCCTGAACCGAATGCTGTATCTGCGCTTCGAGGATTTTTGAAGAAACCCTTTTGCCGCTGACCTTGCCCTTTATTGTTACAACATTTGTTGTGCCGCTATTCATTTTTGATTTTTGATTTTTGACCGTCTTCTTAGCACGCATAATTTATTCCCAACCTCTCCGCCATTGCCGGATCGTCTATGCTCAATCCGTCCGACATGCCTATGGGCAGTTCAGTGCTTCTTCCCATAGGAGCGAATAGTTTTCTCAATTCAACATCCGCCGCCTTGAATACCTCTACGACCCTTTCGGCCACCCTATCGGAATCGAGCCTTCTATAAAGTTTAGGGTCTTGCGTGGTGATGCCGCGTGGACATTTGCCTGTGTTGCAGAGATTGCATCGGTTGTATTCGTCCCCGAAGCAGTCCGCAGCCGCCTGCATTATGTATTTGCCTATCGCTACTCCGGATGCGCCGAGCATTATCAATGCCGCCGCGTTCGCGGCGAGGTTGCCTTTCTTTCCGATGCCGCCTGCGGCTATAAGAGGAAGCTCGTTCTGTTTGCCCTGCCTTACGAGGTCTAAATAACATTCCCTTAAATTGGATGCGATAGGATGCCCCATCTTATCCATCGAGACGTTGTATGCCGCTCCTGTTCCTCCGTCCTCGCCGTCTATGCACAATGCGGCGGCGTATGGGTTTCTCGCGAGGTTGTTCAATACGGCCCTTGCCGTCTTAGTGCCGGATATTTTCGGATACACCGGAACCCTGAACCCGAACGCCATGGACATGGATTGAATCATTTTAGCGACCGCCTCTTCTATTGAATACTTTGTCTGGTGAGTCGGAGGCGATGCGAGGTCTACAAACTGAGGCACTCCGCGTATCTTTGCGATGAGTTTCAGCACCTTCTGCGCCATCAGTAGTCCGCCGTCTCCGGGTTTTGCTCCCTGCCCGTATTTAATCTCTATCGCGGCAGGGTCTTCGACCATGTGCGGAAGGGCGTGAACTATTTCGTCCCATCCGAAATATCCGGATGCTATCTGTATGATGAAATATTTAAGGTATTTGGATCTCAACAGCCTCGGCGACATTCCGCCTTCGCCGGAGCACATCACGACCGGAAGCCCTTCGACTTCGTTGAGATACGCCACGCCCATCGCGAGGCCTTCCCACATCGGAGGTGAAAGCGCTCCGATAGACATGCTGCCTATCATAATGGGGAATATTTCGCGCACGGGAGGTATGAATATGCCGGCCTTATCGACCGTTAATTTTCCGTTGACCAGTTTTAAAGGCAGGTCTTCGGGAGGCAATATCCTTCCCAAAAGAGATCTTACCCTGAACTCGTGCCTTCCCGCGTCCAGCGCCGGGTCCGTGAGCATCGATATCCTCGTGAACTTGAGCCTGTCAAGCGTAGAAAGGGCAGGGTCGTTTCTCCTTCCGCCCCTCTTATATCCGTCTCCGCCTTTGTTTTTGTAATGAAGGAACTTGTTCTGCGGATTGAATTCGGGCTCTATCGCCTCATTCGGGCATACGAGCGTGCATGTGCCGCATCCTGTGCAGTAACGCTCCATGTCGGTAACCTGCTCGACAATATGGGTGATATTTCTAACCGCCGCGGGTGTGGGGACAGGCCCTTCGGATTTAACGAGCCTCTGAACTTTTACCGTGGCTTCGATAGCCTTAACAGGGCATACCGCCGTGCACTTGCCGCACCTCTTGCACCTGTCGTCTCTCCATCTGATTATATATGGGAACTCTCTTAACGAGAGATGATGGTTGTGGTCTAATCTTAACCCTGAAGCTGGTTCCATACCTTAACCTCCTGCGCGTCGGGCGAGATGATCACCATATCGTATTTCATCGGGAATATGTCTTTTGCGCTCTCTCTCTTGGGGATAGCGCTGTCAACGCCGCATTCTTCGGACATCAACGCGTATTTTCCCTTTACGCCGCCTACGACGCCGGGCCTCAGTTTTTTCGCGTCTTGAACCATAAAGCATGTGCCGTCCGGCGTAAATCCTATAACCATGTTCGGCCCGTCTATGCATAACGGCCTTAACGATTGCTTCATAAGCCCCAATGCCTCTCTGTCCTGCCTGCCTTCCATCTCCGATGCCTTAAGCGGCGTTATTACGTCTTTATAATATGTAATGGGGAAACCCAATTGTCTTGTCGTGTAATGCAGGATATGAGTGAATACTTCGCTGTCGCTGTTATAACCCGTGTATCCCGGAAATCCCCTGCCCATAAGGAACTCCCTTATAGGCACGAATGCCGTGTTTTCTCCGTTTGTCATGGAGCAGTATCCCTGAATGAAAAAAGGATGGCACGCGTAAAGATATATCGCGTAATTTGTATTCTGCCTCCCCTGAGCCAAAACTATTTTTGCCTTAAGGCCGTCCCTGTCAAGACCGAAGAATTCGGCTGTTTCGAGCGGATCGCCGACTTCTTTTATTGTGATGACATCCGGGTAAAAAGAGAACGCGAATATGGATTCGTCAGGCTCGCCTATTTTTCTGATGGCGAGACGGGTTTTCATCAGGAGTTCTTCTTTTTCCACAATGGATTTATTCTTATGCGAAGCGGGATAGTCGTAAGCCCTCGCAAAATAATGATCACGTGCATGGATGCCTTTTATCGGCTTTATTTTGGGCGTCCACTCGTACTTGAGCTTGAAACCCTGCTTTTTCATGAAGTCGTCGAGGGTCTTTTTGCCTTTTTTTGAGCAGATGCCTGAAAGGACAGGATATTTCTTGAGCTTTTCGAACTCTCCGCCTAAGTTTTTAAGAGTGAGACCCAATCCTGAGCCGTCGTGTCCTTCTTTCATCGTCTCTAAGGCAAGTATCGGCTCCATCGGCGAGATGTAATCTTTTGAAGTAATCGCAGCCAGTCTGCACATAACCTGTCCCTCTTTATCTGTTTGAAATCGCCGACTTTTGGGAAGCCCGTTGAAGCGGCAAGTTTCATTTTAAAATTTTGACCGGCTGGTTGTCAAACTGTGGTATTCTATACTTTATGGAAATAATCACCTCCCACATAAGCGCCGATTTCGACGCCCTCGCTTCCGCAATGGCTGCAAAGAAGCTATATCCGGACGCTATTATCGTGTTTCCGGGTTCTATGGAAAAGAAGGTGAGGGACTTTTTCGACGCGTTTCAGCCCGTGGAGATAAAAAAGAGCAAGGATATTAAGCTAACGCAGGTCAAAAGGCTGATATTGGTGGATACAAAGCATGCCGACAGGATAGGGAATTTCAAGGAACTTCTTTCAAGGAAGGATGTAAAAATCCACATCTACGACCACCACCCCATCAGCGAGTCCGATATAAGAGGAGAGTTGGAGGTTATAGAGCATGTGGGCGCGGTCTCCACTATGTTTGCCGAGATAATACAGAAAAAGAAGATACCCTTAACTCCCATGGAGGCCACCGTCCTTTGCTTAGGCATATACGAAGAGACCGGCTCGCTGACGTACACGTCCACAACACCGAGGGACTTGACGGCGGTGTCGTATCTGCTTAAGAGGGGAGCCAATCTCAACATAGTATCCAATTTTTTGAGGATAGAAATGAGCAGGGAGGAACTGGTCCTCCTCAACGAGCTTGTTCAGTCGCTTAGAGAGGTAGTCGTGCAGGGTGTGAGGATAAAGATAGCAAAAGGGCGTATCGAAGGATTCAGCGACGTGGCGCATTTGGCGCATAAGATAATGGATATGGAGGATACGGATGCGATCGTGCTTTTGATAGGCATGGCGGATAAGATATTGATGGTAGCGAGGAGCAAGGCCCCGGAGCTTGACGTGTCTCAGGTCTTATCCGAGTTTGAAGGCGGCGGTCATCCGACGGCGGCGTCCGCCACGATAAAGGATATGCCCTTTGAGATAGTCGAGGAAAGGCTTATCGAGTCGCTGAAAAAACATGCGCGGCCCATGAAGGCCGCAATGGATGTAATGACTGCGCCTGTTATTGTCGTGCAATGGAAGAGCGAGATAAGAGAGGCCGAAGGCATGATGACGAGATACGGCGTGAATGTCCTTCCTGTCGTGAAAAAAGACAAATACATGGGCATCCTGTCGAGGGAGGTTGTTGAAAAGGCGCTTTTCCACGGTTTCGGGAAATCCGGATGTATCGATTTCGCTACTACCGACGCGGTCACGGTTTCGCCGGACACGCCGGTATCGGAAGTGGAGAGGTTTGTTATAGAAAAAAACCAACGGTTCATCCCGGTCTTGAAAGGCGAAAGGATAGTCGGGGCAATTACAAGGACGGATATATTGAGGGCGATTTACGAGGATTTTCTGAAAAAGAGCAGGGTCTTTTCAAAGGAAGCGCTTACCGGAGAATATTCGACCGGAGCGGCCGGAGTATTCGGCAAAAATATAGAGCCCATGTTAAAAGACAAGCTGCCGCCCTATTTGTATGAATTCCTGAAAACTGCCGGAGCGGCCGCCGATGAGTTGAATATCGGCGCGTACCTTGTCGGCGGCTGTGTGAGGGATATAATGAGGGGCGAGGAAAATCTCGACATAGATATTGTCGTGGAAGGAGACGGCATAGCGTTCGCGAATAAGCTGGGAGAGCGCATAGGCTCAAAGGTGACGGAGCACCACAGGTTCGGCACCGCCCACCTGAAGGCCGAAGGCGCGAGGATAGATATTGCGAGCGCGAGGACCGAATATTACGAATCTCCGGCCGTGCTGCCTACGGTCGAGACGTCGTCCATAAAAAAAGACTTATACCGCCGTGATTTTACCATAAACACCCTTGCGGTAAGGCTGAACAAAAAAGACTTCGGCCTGCTCATAGATTTTTTCGGCGCGCAGCGCGATTTAAAGGATAAGGCCATAAGGGTGCTTCACAACCTCAGCTTTATCGAAGACCCAACAAGGGCGTTCAGGGCGGTGAGGTTCGCGGAGCGGTTCGGCTTTAAGCTCACAAAGCATACCGAAAACCTTATCAAGTCCGCCATAAGAATGAACATCTTCGAGAAGCTTTCCGGCACGAGGCTTTACGACGAACTTATGCTGACATTCAGCGAAACGAATCCGATTAAGACCCTGAAGCGGCTCGGCGATTACGATCTTTTGAAGGTCATAAATCCCAAGCTCTCGTTTTCTCCCGAACTCGAAGCGCTTCTGCAGTCGGCTCACGATACCATCACATGGTTCGAGTTACTTTTTTTAAAGGGAAAGTACGACAAGGGCATGCTTTATATAATGGCGCTTTTGTACAAGCTCGACAAAGAAGATAGGGAGTTCGCATTGAAAAGGCTCTCGGTCACCTCGCGGCTGAGAGACAGGATATTGAACGGATTCATGGCAGTCCATGAGATATTGAGGCGTCTTAAGCCCGGCAGCCTTGTAGAGACCTATCATTTGCTGATAATGCACGACATGGAGTCCGTGCTTTTCAGTATGGCATTGACACAGGATAGTGAAAAGAAAAAGGCCGTATCCCACTTCCTTCTCGAATTGAGAAATGTAAAGCCGCTGCTTAAGGGAAGCGACCTGAAAAGGCTCGGGATTCCTCCGGGGCCGGAATATTCAAAGATATTGAAAAAGATCCTCGACGAGAAATTGATGAAAAGGCTCCAGACAAAGGAGGAAGAAATGGAGTTTGTGAAGGAGATAATTCATTGATACGTCTTTATTAGGATAGACAAATTTCAGCGTTAAAATCTTCCCGGACTTGCTTTTTTTAGTTTGAAAATGGTTTATTAATTTTAATTAGCAAGTTGTTTTATGGAGGGCGGATGAAAAAGAA
>MHDU01000021.1 GCA_001803635.1 Nitrospirae bacterium GWB2_47_37
CAATTTTTCATCTCCGGAAAGCCCTTTATCCATCAATGCCTTTGCGAGAGACTTTAGAGCCTCCGCCTCGTTCTCTATAAGGTTTATCGTTGCAACCGATGATATCTTAGGCTCCGATGAATTTATAACGATCAGCTTCGCGCCGTCATTTACCCTTCTCCTTATGACCGCATCGATTGCGGGCAATACCCTTTCCCACTGGCTCGGATTTAAATCAACGAGTACGAATAAGTCTGCCGAATCAAGCTTTGCGGTTCCGGAGATCAATGTATCCACGCTTCCATAAAGGCTCGCCGTGGTATCGGCGTTCTTTGTTTTTACGACATCGGACGCAAATTTCTTTAAGGTAAGCGCGTCTTCGTTAAGGATTCCCGCTGTCGATATAAAGCCGGCATTACTGCCTGCCTTTTTCAACATATTTGCGACTGTCTCTAAAGCGTCCTTCCATGTGGTCTCTTTAAGTTCTCCGTTCACGCGCTTCATAGGCGCTGTAACGCGGTTGTCGGCCTCGATGCAGTCGAAACCGAACCTTCCGTAGGCGCAGATGTATTTTTCAGGCGAACCCTCTGCCGCTCCTGCGTTTATCTTCATGACATGCCCGTCTTTTGTGTTAACCGTTATGTCGCAGCCGTTGCCGCAAAGGAGGCATGTGGAATTTATTTTGTCATATTCCCATTCTCTGCCCTTTCTCCATCTGTCAGACTCGAGAAGCGCGTTAACAGGACATGCGTCAACACAGCTTCCGCAGAATGTGCAGCCCGATTCCTGAAGGGGTTTGTCGTCCGCCGTAACGACCTTTGAGCCTACGCCTCTTCCCATAAACTCAAGGACATTTGTTCCCTGATTCTTGCAGACCCTTACGCACCTGCCGCAGAGCACGCAGTAATCCGGATCGCGCTTGATAAACGGATTTGCTTCGTCTATCGCAAACCCGAATTTTTTTCTCGTAAAAGACGATTCCTTCAACTCAAAATCGTAGGCATACTGCTGAAGGTTGCAAACACCCGCCTTTGTGCAGGTCATGCAGTCGAGTGGATGCATGGAGAGTATAAGGTCTATGACGAATTTCCTTACCTCCTGAACTTTTTCGGTCTTAGTGTTTACCGACATGCCTTCTTTAACCTTAGTAGTGCAGGCTATCATCGGGGACTTCATGCCCTCTATTTCCACGAGGCAGAGCCTGCATGCCCCGATGCCCTTCAATCCCTTGAGATAACAGAGATTGGGTATATGGATGCCGCCTATTTCAGCGGCATCTATCAGGTTCGTGCCTTCGGGGGCCTTTATTTCCTTTCCGTCTATTTTAAGATTCACCATGTTTGCCATCTATGCCTCCTTTATATCGAACTGTTTAAACCGTTTGAACTGTTTGAACCGTTTTTGCCTTTACATCAACTATTACAATCGCATCGGTGGGACAGACCGGCAGGCAGTCGCCGCACTTTACGCACCTCTTCTGCCTTATCTCAAAAGGCAGGTAACCGCTTTTATAAGATTTTTTCTTTTCGCCGAGTACAGCGCCGTGCTTGCAGGCATCCTTGCAGAGGCCGCACATAATACATTTTTCAGGGACTATCCTGTATTCTATAAATGCCGCGCATTCCCTCGAAGGGCATCTGCCTTCGATATGTTCCTCATAGACGCCGGTTCCCATCCATTCGAGTATGAACTTGGCGGTGTTTTTGCCCTTCATGCATAAGGAGCCTTCGAGCATGTCTTCGGCAATCCTTTTAACCGCCGACAAATCCGCCGCCGTTCCCCTGCCTTCCACAATGTTCCGGAGCCTTATCTTCGCCTCATACGTGCCGAGGGCGCAAGGAAAACACCTGCCGCACATAGGTCCGGAAATGAATTCGGTAACATAGTAAAGCGCCTTCTGTACCGGACAGCCCTTTTCCTCTGCCGATTTTTTTATATCCTCAACCTTTAATTCCTTTGCCTCTGTCATGCGTTACCTCTAATACATCTCTTCGGCCATGTAAACTATTTCCGGAAGCACATACGAGACCAGGTCCCTGTATGTAATCATCCCGACAATCTTATCGCCCTCGACAACGGGTATATGCCTTACCTTTTTGCCGGCGACGACCGATATTGCCGCGCTTATCTCCGTTGACGGGTCGAAGGTTATCACGTTTTTGCTCATGACGTTATCTATCGTCTCGGTGTTAAAAGAGACATTCGCCGCAAGACACCGCACTGCGTCCCTTTCGGTAAACAAGCCGACCATTTTATTGTTTTCGTCGACAATCACCACCGCGCTTATGCTTCTGTCGTTCATCAGCTTTATCGCTTCGGTAACCTTAGAATTTTTATGCAGCCCGATGATCTCAAAAGGTTTTGTCTTCAATATATCGCCTAAAGTCATCTTTGCCCTCCCTTCGATAATTTCTATGCTCTCGGAAGGTATCTTGAACTCCTCCTCAAGCTTCAGATGTCTCGGTTTTCTGACCTTAACCGCGCCTATAGGACACGCGCTCCAGCATGCCTTGCAACTCGTGCAATACTGCCGGTCTATGAAATATTGATCCCTCGTCTCCTTCACCGCGTCAAAGGCGCACGCCTCTTTACAAAGGCCGCACCTGAAACATTCGGTCTGGTCTATAACAAAGGCTCCGAGTCCGCTGCAGGCCTTTGCCCTGCAGTATTTGTCGTAGATATGCTCTTCAAACTCTTTTCTGAAATATTTTATTGCCGAAAGCACCGGGTTCGGCGCGCTCTGGCCGAGACCGCATAAAGATCCCTTCTGAACGAGTTTGCCTATATTTACGAGCTTTTCTATATCTCCCGGCTTTCCATCGCCGGCTGTAATCTTTTCGAGTATCTGAAGCATCTGGGACGTGCCGATCCTGCACGGAGGGCACTTGCCGCACGACTCGGATTGGGTGAAGGAGAGGAAATATTTCGCCACGTCCACCATGCAGGTATCCTCATCCAGAACCACCATGCCGCCCGACCCCATTATGGAACCGACTTTTGCGAGAGAATCGAAATCAGCCGGCAGATCGAGCCAGCTTGCCGGAATGCACCCTCCCGAGGGGCCGCCGGTCTGGACCGCTTTAAACTCCTTGTCGCCTAATATACCGCCGCCTATGTCGAAAATAATCTCCCTTAACGTGGTGCCCATAGGAACTTCCACAAGGCCGGTGTTCTTAACCTTTCCGGTAAGGGCAAAGACCTTGGTTCCCGGAGATGTTTCCGTGCCTATGCTCCTGAACCAATCCGCCCCCTTTTCTATTATCGGGGGAATGCAGGCATAAGACTCTATGTTATTTAAGTTGCTCGGATACCCCCATAAACCGCCGCCCTTTTCCGAAAGCCTCGGAGGACGCGGCCTCGGGAATCCCCTTTCTCCTTCGATGGACGCGACGAGCGCGGTGGATTCGCCGCAGACGAAAGCGCCCGCCCCTTCCCTCACGTCGAGGAAAAAGCTGAAGTTCGTTCCGAGTATATTCTTGCCTAAAATGCCTAATTCCTCCGCCTGTTTTATCGCGTTTTTTAAATTTTTGACCGCGAGCGGATATTCATGCCTCACATACACATACCCGTATTGAGCTTCGATTGCGTATGCGCACAAAAGCATTCCTTCAAAAAGGCTGTGCGGATCCCCTTCCATTATCGACCTGTCCATGAATGCACCGGGGTCTCCCTCGTCTCCGTTAGCTATAACAAATCTTATCTTTTCGGGAGAGCCTTTTGTGTGCTTCCACTTCCTGCCGGCAGGGAAACCGGCGCCGCCCCTTCCTCTCAGGTTAGCCCTGTCTACTTCGTTAAGCACATCATCGGGCGTCATCGAAGAGAGCGCTTTTTCGAGCGCCTTGTATCCTCCCACCGCGATGTAATGGTATATGTTTGTCGGGTCTATCTTGTCGTTGTTTCTCAGGGCGATCCTTACCTGTTTTTTGTAAAAAGGCAGGTCCATCATTTCGAGCGCCGGCTCCTTAAGGATGTCTTCCCTATAAAGCGCCTGTCTGTAAGGCATTCCGCCGCCGAAGGTATAGCTCATTAAGGACGATGCCTGTTCGGGCTTTACCTTCTGATAAAAAATACCGGAAGGCTCGGCCTTCATAACAGGGCCTTTCTGACACATGCCCTGGCATCCCGTCCTGACTATTTCTATATCGACTCCCTTTTTATTTGCCTCTTCCTGAATGGCGTCTATCACTTTATGGGAACCTGTTGCCGTGCATGCCGTTCCGCAGCAGGCCCTTATCCTCGGCTTATCGGGCGCGAACATCTCCGAGGAAAGTTTTTCACTAAGCCTCTTAAAATCATCTATGTTATTCAGTCTTTCCATCATCAGCTCCTCTGCACTAAGACTTAACCTTATCTGCGGACTTAACCCTTTTTATTATCTCGTTGACCTTTTTCGGCCCTACGTCTCCCACGACTTCTTCGTTAACCGTTACAACAGGCGCAAGGCCGCAGCACCCTACGCATCCTACGGTCTCGAGCGTCATGGATAAATCCGGCGTTGTCTCGCCTTCCTTAACGCCGAACTCCTCTTCGAGTTTATGAAGCACCTTTGACGCGCCGCGCACGTGGCAAGCGGTGCCCACGCAGACGCAGACAACGTTCTTGCCCCTCGGCTTGAAATAGAAATGTTTATAGAACGATGCGGCGCTGTAGACGTCGGCAAGGGGAATGTCCAGCTTCTTCGAAAGTTCCCTCAACTTGTCTTCAGGGAGATAATTATGCTCCTTCTGTATCTGCTGAAACGCATATATGAGAAGGCCCCTCTTTTTCTGATCCGTTGTGAGGACCTCTCCCGTCTCTTTATAGTGTTTGTCGATATCTATTTCCTGTATCTCCATCTAACCTCCAATTACAATCCTATATGCGGTTTTGCCGCCCTTTCGATCTCGCGGCGCGCGGCCATATCCATGAGCACGCGCTCTGCGCCGAATTTGCCGGGCTCGTATTTCTTAAGCTTCAATGCAGACCTTGCCTTGTCAATGTAATCAAGGGTGAGTTCGAGTATTTTTTCGGGATCAGGCTCGAAATGAAGCGCGCCCCTGAACCGCTCAAACCACACCTCGGTCATAATCTTTGTTACCTCTTCGCTCGCGCCGACAGGAGATTCTCCGCCGAATATCACCGGAAATCCGGACGCCGCAAAGTAGCAGCCGATGGCAATGGCCTTTTCCGACATCCATTCAGGAGCTATGCCTACGGCCGGCATTCCTCCTATCTCGTCCGAAAGCCCGCCCTCAGCGGCCATGGCGCTGGCAATGGTGAGGATTCTCGAATTATCTACGCAGGCTCCCAAGTGCAGTATCGGAGGTATTCCTATCGCCTCGCATACCTCACGCAAGCCGGGGCCGGCGTTTTCAAGCGCCATTTCAGGAGTAAGATACCCGGCTGTGCCGCATGCCGCGGAGCCGCAGCCTGTCGAGACGATAAGCACGTCGTTTTTTATCAGCTCCGTCGCAAGGAACCTGTGGAGTCCTGTTGAAGGAACCCTCGGATTGTCGCATCCGGCAAGGCCTACAACGCCGCGCACCCTTCCTGCCATAATCGCGTCGTTCAACGGCCTGAAAGACGCCCTCCACCTTCCGCCCTGCATATACTCTATATATTCGTGCGAGAAGCCGGCTATTACGGGGAATTTATCCGTAACGTGGCTGCCCTTTTTGGTTCTATTGGGAAAATTATCGCAGGCGATCCTGACGATATTGCGCGCCACATCCTTTGCGTTGTGTTCGTCGTATTCCACATGCATAGCGCCCGGCATTTTCGCCTTTTCGGAAGTAGTTATAACCTTCGTGTGGAACTTCTTAGAGAGTTCGGCGACTGCCGGCATTATGCACTGGACATCGACCGTCAGCGCGTCCACAAGGCCGGTCAGGATGCCTAATTCCTGATTGGTGAATCCGCCTGCCGTAGGAATGCCGTGCCTCATCAAAACTTCATTAGCCGTACAGCACATGCCGCCGAGATTTATTCCCTTTGCGCCTTTTGACTGAGCGTAGGCGATAAGTTCCGGCTCCGATACCACTTCAACGATCATCTCCGCGAGGGTCGGCTCATGTCCGTGAACAACCAAATTCACTTCATCTTCCTTGAATATGCCGAAGCTCGCCTCGGCCTTAACAGGCGCCGGTGTTCCAAAGAGTATGTCGGTAATATCGGTGGATATCATGCAACCGCCCCAACCGTCCGCAAGGGCTGTCCGCAGACCGCCCATAAGGATGTGGTCGGGCTCATGATCCACACCCATTGTGGTTCTGTGCATGACCTCCACCACCTCTCGGTCTATGCCTCGCGGCGCGATGCCCCATTTCTTCCACCGCTCCTGCGTCTTTTTCGGCGCCCTGCTGAGATAGTTTATCTCTCCCTTCTGGCGGCCGAAATCTTCTATCAGCTTCACGGCGACATCCCGCGCCACATCGTTCACGGGCCTGCCTTCAAATTCTATATTGAGATAACCGGCAACCCGGTAAAGTTTCTTCACGTCGGTTATCTTAAAGTCCTTAGCCTCCCCGTCGGCAACGGCAAGGAGGGTATACGCCATATCCCGCGCATGGTCGCTGTGCGCCGCTGTTCCCCCGGCAATCATTCGGGCCATATTACGGGCCGCGACCGTCGGAAGGGTTGCGCCGCATACGCCGCGCGCTTTCTCCTCGGCATCCTTGCCTACAAGCCTGCACGGCCCCATGTGGCAAACCTTGCAGCATGCGCCGGAAGATCCTATCGGGCAGGGCTTCATCTTCTCGGCCCTCTCGAAACAGGTCTCTAATCTTTCAGCCTCGGCCCACTCTATTATTCTTTCCGCCGTCTCATCGGCGCTCTTTAAATGTTTATTCATTCTTACCTCCATAAACGGTTTTAACTGTTCAAACTGTTTAAACTGCTTTAAAACATCGGATCCATCTCCAGCGCAGGATGACCGACGCTGGTGAGATACTCCAGAAGCTTCTCGGAATCTTCGCAAATCGTCTCATCCGCTATCTTATCGAGAAGATCGGGAACGCCCGCATCTTCAGCGTTTCTCTTAAAGTCTTCCGCTATCCTCTCTTTCAACGCCTTCGGCATCCAGACAATCCTCTTTACGCCTCCGTCGCCGGAAAGAAATTTCTTGCTCGTTATGAAATTCACTCCGATTCCCATAAATCCGGGCGTCTGCGCTCCGCCGCCTACAGTTCCCGCAAGCGTCGAAAATTTCATGCCGATAGGCGTCATCATGGTCGCGCCTCTATTTACTATCATTACCCCGTTCGCCTCCGGAATAATCGCGACTATGCACTCGAAACACCCGCATGAAGTCATCGGGTTTTCCATTATGGTGTAAAGGTTCAGCGTCTCGACAGCGCCGCCTGACGCCTTTTTAAGATAGTCGTCAACACCCGTATATCTTCCGAACTTCGGATCGAGAAGCTCTCCCTTGGGCACCGGCTGGTTTCCGCCTGTGGGGTCTATCTCGTATGCCGCCTTTCCGTCGAGCCAGTTGTATGCACCGCAGAGTCCGAGCCTTTCCGGTGTGATAACACAAACATGAGCCGGAGCAAATGACTGGCAAAGCAGGCATGAATAAAATGTGTCGACAGCATCGTCGGTAAGCGCTCCAAGCCTGTGGTCTCTTTCTTTATAGGCCGCTCGCGCTTCATCTCTCAACCTGTTAACATCGGCTTCGTCGGTATATAGAGTCACCTGAACTTTATCTACGATTGACTTAAAGCGGTGTTTGACCATAGTTGCCTGTATGATCCCTATATCTTCGAGTGTTATACCGGAACCCTTTGCCGCCTTGCTTATCCTTACCCAGTTAACATCCCTCTGTCCCATGTGCCAGAGTCCCTGCGCCTCGTTTATATTGTGATGTATTTTCCTTTCTACTATGGACTCGAAGTCCTTCTGCATCTTTCTGCCGGCGACATCTATCACTATGCCGAGGGGCATCTGTCCGCCCTGCTCATATCTTTCCTGCACGTTAGCGCCGACAATGGCAATCTTTCCGTCTTCCACATCCTCCAACTCTCTCATCCTTGCCCATTCGAACGCGGGAGTCCTCTGTCCGCCGAATTCGATGAACATGTCCTCTTTCCTGATTCTTTCACCTTCGAATGCGGGACCGTAGGCAACAGGAATCGGAGGCTTTTCGACTATAATCTTGAGCCCTCTTACCTCGATCGCCTTCTGGACAATCTTTGCGTGATCGAATTCTTTATCGACCTCTTCATATATGCATACGCCCGTGGGATGTATAACCGGCACATCCGTATCGCATACCGCGGGGAAGCCCATGTTTATCGCGCCTGCTCCTGTAGACCATTTAATATCATCCGGCGGGCCGAGCACGACGGCAAAGGCGAATACCCTGTCCTTCTGGTATTTGAGATGTTCCTTGAAATCTCCGGCCTTTTTGCCGCCGAATATCAGGGACGCCCTGATCGCCCAGTCGAGCGCGTAAAGAGTGTGCTCGGTGTCCGGGCCGAGAGGGACTATTCTCGTATCCCATCCTAACTCGATGCCCTTTCTCTGGAGTTGTTTGGTAACGCTGTCGCCGTTTGACTGCCCTGAAAGAAACGTAAGGATATTCTTCTCCTGAAGCTCACGGCATATGTTAACGGCTATATCGTCGGTCGGAGCCGCTCCGATAATCGCCGCAAATCCCGGCATTGTGCCGTCAACGAGCTGTATGCCTAAGTTTCTCTGTATCGTATCCGTAATAAAACCGTTATAGACGTAACCCGTATCCGGGTCTTTGACGGGCTCAAGGCCGTAGATGTATTTGATCGCTAATATTATCTCCTCCGCAAAGAGGGTCGCCATTCCCGAATCGAGGGCCTCGCCCAGATATGGTTTCCATATATTATCTTCAGGCTCATCGTGAAGAAGCTCCTTCGCAAAACCGAGGGCTGCCTTCATGTCGCCTACGGTCTTTACCGGGAATCCGGTCATTGCGTATATCATCGGCAGATAATATGCGGTATCCGGAAATTCAAAGGCAAAATCCTTTCCCTTTTCGGCTATTGCCTTTTCTACCATTTCTTCGGCCTGCGCTACGAGACCATTAGCGCCCCTTATAGCGGCCGATGCGATCAACTTGGACATCCTTACCTCCTGTGGCTCAAACTATTGTATAAAAATTTTTATAAACCTACCATACAACTTCTATCATCGGGACTTCAAGAACGCCGGAAGCGCGTTGGCTTCTCTCGGCCCCACCGTAACCTTCCACCCCGGAAGCTTGTCTTCGATGGCGCCGCTGAGAATCGCTACATAGCCGGGTATTATCAGTTCCTTATGGCTTATTTCATTCTCTATGCCGCTCTCCTGAATGAACTGCGCGATCTTGGAGGCGGTGAATTTGCCGGCAGCCCATGCCGTAAGCACCGAAAGGCCTTCGCAGTCCATTACCGCAAGCCTTGTGGGAACCTTGCTGTTTTCGATCTCGCCCGAGACTATAAAATAGGTAAGCGAGAAATTCGTGGTAATGGTAAGCGGAGATTCCGGCGTCGCCTCTCCGATCTTGTATACCTTCTGCTCCACCTGCATCGGCACCTGAGGGTCCGTGTATATGTTCTGTCTCAAAGTAAAGAGAGCAAGGTTCTTCCATTTCTCGATGCTGCTCAACACAACTATCGATGAATACTTTGTAACGCCGAGTACAGCGATGAGCGCTTCGACCATTTTGTCATCGCGCTGCGCCAAGGTTATGACCGGATAACCGAGCGCCTTGAAATTCTTTTTTATCGCGGCCCTTCTTATATATGTGTTCGCCTCTATGATTTCCTTTGCGGTCCTCGCGCCCGGATCGATAACCATATCTTCGACGCCGAGGCCCTTTATCTTTTCCGTTAATGCCGTTAACGCGTCAAGGCCCTTTGCCGTAACGCCGAGCGGTATTTTATGCGTCTTAGCGATATTTGCCATCGCATCCGCATTGGATTCGTCGGCTCCGTAAAGAAGCGGCTTTTTATCGGCAACCGCCTTTACTGCGGCCTCTGCCGCCGCCGGATTGCCGGTCGCGATAATTAAAGGCACTGCGGGAGCCTTCGAGGCAATTGCCTTTACGACTCCTTCGAACCTTCCCGCGTCATTCGACGCGTTGCTTACTAATATGGCGTCGATCCTCAATTTCTGGCCGACCCTGTCTATCTCGGAATTCAAGACGCCGTCGACCGTATTATTTATCTCGTCATCTGACATGGAATCCTTCACTTCAACCGCAAAGGCGCACGGATTAACGAACCTCTTCTCATGCCTGAAAAGAACGTTTTCCTCGCCCATCTTAACGGCCTTATCGCCGGAGCCTAATGCTATAGAACGTATAGGCGGAGCCGACGCCTCGCCTAAAACCTTTTTTGCCTCTTCGGAAACGTCCGGACACGCATCGAGGGATGCCTGCCTCTGCGCCAGCTTCATAGCGAAGGCAAGGCACGTTGGGTGTCCGCACTTTTTACAGTTGGTCTTTGGAAGCAGCTTAAATATTTCAACGCCCGTTAAAGCCATTTTCAACCTCCCTTACATTAGCTCGTCAATAAATTTTTCTACTGCCTTCGCCGCCTCCGGATGCCTCATGATCAGAAGCTCAGCTCCGGACATAAGCAATGAGCCGGCCGTTACGGCCTCCCATGTAATTCCGCGCTCCGCGAGCGAACCCCACTGCGGGAGATCCGTCTCCGACGCCTGTGTCTCCTTTATCTTCCATACATACATCCCTACGTCTGCCAGCATGGGCGGCTGCATGGTCGTGTCGTTCTGCGTCAGCGCAGCGAGCCTGATCCTCTCCATGACCGAATAGGTATACTCAAGCCCGTATCCGAGGGCCGAACACATCGGGTCGGTTATCAGCCTTTCCTTGTCGAAGCCCATCTGTGTTATAAGTATGTTCAACTGCTTTGAAAGATTTATATCGAGCTCAGACATGGCTATCAGCTTATGGTTGTTCGCCATTGCCGCTGCGGCAATGGTCTTGTAATTGCCCTCTTGAGCCTTTCCTATAATGCAGTTCTTGCCTTTCGCAGCCTCCGAAACGGACACAAGCACTGCCGAATCTTTTTCTATTTGATTGCTGCCGAGTATGATAAGCGGGACGTTTATCGCGGCAAGCACGTCCTTCACGGTCTTTGCCGCGTCCTCCGGAGAGCGGTTCTCCCTGTCGGGATGCGTGCCGACAAGCCTCAAGGCTATCGCCTGAGCGTTTAACGTGTCCTGACAGTATTTAGCCCATGTCACCGGATCGTTGGAAACCCCTTCATAAACCTTCTTAACGGTTTCCGGCCAATCTTCGGGCGGCACGTCCTGAACCTCATAGGCTATTACCGGCCTGTGAGGAGCATTACCCTCAAATGAATGAAACGGGAGCACATTCTCGCCTCCGAATACGGCGGTCTTGTCGGCCCCTATTGTAACCTCAAATACCTTTCCCGAATATGTCTCGTTAGGCGCAGCAAAAGCCATGTCATCCTCCTACATTTCTAAGTATGAATGTGCGTACAAAGTCTTGCCCATGATAACATCGAGCGTTTTTGTTATCTCCGCCATTTTCTGAGCGTCGTCGATCTTTTTCCCTGCAAGGACATCGTCGATCAGCTTCTTTTCCTGCATCGCTCCCGCCATCTCATGCGCATCCGCAATGGCGGCGGTCAATCCGGCGTTCATCAGCATAATGAAATAATATTTGTTCAAAATCGGTCTGAGCGCCTTGGGGCATCCGTTGGATATATTGCTCAGCCCCACCACGGTCTTCATGGGGGGATCGTTCATCTCCTGAAACATCTTGATAGCATCGATAACCTTCAGCGCGTGATCCTGAGAGGTCGCAATCTGAAGCACCAGAGGGTCAAGGTAAATATCTTCGAGCGGCACACCGTATTCCATCGCCCTCGCCATTATCTCAGCGGCAATCGCCGCCCTCTCCTCCGCATCGGCGGGGAGACCGCCTTTGCCTACGGTCAGGCCGATTACCTGTGAATTGTATTTCGCGGCGAGTTCGAGGATCGGGAACCTTTCGGGATCATTGGACGTAGAATTGATAAGAGGCTTTCCCCACTCGTTATTATGCACCTGCAGTCCGGCCTCCAATGCCTTCGCATTGGTCGTGTCCAGACAGACCGGAAGGGGTACAACCTCCTGAATGGTCGTAACCATCCACTGCATTAACTCCTCTCCGCCGTCTTCGGCAGGTCCGATATTAGCATCGATCATGCCTGAGCCCTCTTTCCACTGCCGGGTCGCGATCTCCTGTATCGGGCCTTTATCCCGGCTGAACATCGCTTCCCTGACCCGTTTCGCAATAATGCTTAATTTTTCTCCTATAATCAGCATGCTTTCTCTCTCCTTTCGCTACAAAATGTAATGCCGGCGTTACAAAAGGTAAAAAATCGGATTAAAACTAAAGTTTTTAAAAATAACACAAAATACCTATCAAGTGTAAAGAGATTGCGTATTTGTTTATTTTATAAAGCCATAACGCAAGCAGCTACGGTATTTGCAGCGAATCGAGCACGCCGAATACCCTCCGCACCGATTTTGCATCTTCAGGAAGCTCAAAAACAGGCTTGCCTTGCAGATCGAATTTAAAAATCATCTCATCCTGCGGTATAAGTCCTGCAACTTTGATGCCGAACCCTTCCGCCATCTTCCCGAGTTCATGTCCTTCATCCCCGACAACCCTGTTTATAACCAAGACTCTCCTATCTATTTCAAGATTAAGTTCGTCCACAAGCTCGTTTATTCTCTTTGCCGTAAGCATGCCTTTATACGTAGGGTCGCTTACTATTATTAATAAATCTATTTTATGGGTCGTCCTTCTGCTCAGATGCTCCATTCCCGCCTCGTTGTCTATCACAACATAGGGATATTTCTCGGATAAAATGTCCGTATACTTTCTGATGATATTATTCGCGGCGCAATAACATCCGGGGCCTTCCGGCCTTCCCATGACCATCAAATCAAAACCCTCAGCTTCTATAACGGACTGCTGCACCTGATAATCGAACAACTGCTCCATAGACATGCCGCCCGGCCTGTCTCCGCCGCCCCTTACGGCCTGAAGCGACTCCTCGCGCAGTTTTCCTATAGTCGCGTGAATTTTAACTCCGAGCGCCTCATTCAGGCACGCGTTGCTGTCCGCGTCAACGGCAAGAACAGGACCGTCTCTTTTGCTCAAGAGATATTTTATTGTCAGGCCGGCAAGGCTCGTCTTTCCCGTGCCTCCCTTGCCCGCAAACGCAATAACAAAAGCCATTTATTAAAACCTCCTTAAAACCTCGGTTAACTCATCCATTCTATTTATTATAACATCCGCGCCCCTCAATAGCTCTACCGGCCTATAACCGTAGGTCACCGCAATAGTTTTAATCCCCGCCGCTTTGCCGGCCTCGATATCGAAATTACTGTCTCCGACTATAACGGCATTTTCAGGCTTAACATCCAGTTTTGAAAGGGCATAGATAAGCGGCACCGGAGAAGGCTTCCGCTCGGAGGTCGTATCGCTCCCCACAACCAGATCGAGATATTCTAAAATCCCGAACTCTTCGAGTGTCCTTCTTGAAAGAACCTCTCTTTTGTTCGAGATCACGGCTTTTTTATAGTTGTTCAGTTTTTTAAATGTCTCTATGACTCCGGGGTAGACGGTTGTATTATCTATAAGATGGGCTGAATAGTGATCGAGAAACCTTTCGGTCAGTACATCCCTGTCCGCGCTTATGCCTTCCCTTTCGATTACTTTTTCCATGAGCCTCGTAATGCCTTCTCCAACGAGCCTTATGGTCTCCTGCGCGGTTAAAGGTTTTGCACCGTAAGGCTCGACCGCGTAATTGATGGCGTTACATATATCAATGCTCGAATCAACGAGCGTTCCATCGAGATCGAATATTATGAGCTTTACAGGCATTTATTAATGTAATTGAAAGGCATTGAAAAGCTCAATATTTCCCTGTAACGCCAAAGTGATAATGTCCTAATATACCAAAATGAAAATGTCCTATTTAGAGACTGTTAAACTGTCTGATTTAAGAGGAGGA
>MHDU01000022.1 GCA_001803635.1 Nitrospirae bacterium GWB2_47_37
AATGTAACTATGCGGGCAGGCTCCGGCGATAAAGACTATCTCCATGTCTATCACGACATACTTCCGGGACTTATAAAAAACTTCAATCCCGGTTTAATCCTCGTATCCGCGGGGTATGACATCCGCACAGAAGATCCCCTATCTTCGATCAGGATTTCAAGCGAAGGCATTCACGGCATCGTACAAAACATCATGGCAAGCACAGACAAGCCTGTGATATTCGCGCTTGAAGGAGGCTATGACCTCGAAGCCCTTGGAGAGTCTGTGAGGATTACGGTTGAAGAAATGCAGCGGGATTAAATAAGGGGGAATTTATGATAAAACAAAAATCATCAACAAAGACTACACTTGAGGCTTTTCCGTTTTATGAGTTTCCGCAGCGGATTTGGAAATTCATTCGATACCCCTCCATTGTTGGCAATAAGATTAAAGACTCATCACTTATATATGCTTGGCGAGATTTTCTTGATTCTCTATTACTATTCTCTGGTTTCTTGATGTTTATAAAACATTTAATTCCTGGTCTATTTAAGATATAACTTTTCCCCCTAATTAACCCTGTTTATCTTGCTCTACTTTTAGCTATCCATACAATTATTTTTGGGTTTATATTGTCTTTTATTACTTCTCTTGTTCTTATCGCAAAGGAACCGCGTTTTCATCACCTTATTATTCATCAAACGCTGCATAGTTATGCAGTTGCAAACTTCATAATCATTGTAATATTTGCAATAGGAGTAAACCGAGCTTTAGTAACCGGCGATATTTTAAGAGCAACTAATTCCATAGACCTTTGGGTAGGCGGCTTATTTGGAGCATCTGCCTTATATTTGATCTGGCGGCTCTTAGCAAAACCCTTATGGCATTATATAGCACGATACTATAACAAAACTTTCTCTTTTGTTTTACTTATTATAGTTATTGTGGTGACATTATGGATAAACAAACATGCGTCATTTGGTTTCGGTAACTTAATCATTAATAAATCAGAGTTCTGCAAACAGCTATATGAAATTAAACGCAAGTCAGACGAAATTCCTCCATCGGTAGACGCAGAGTGCTTTATTGGCAAATGTATGGAATCTAATCCTAAAAAATGAAAATGTAATACAAAAATGAATCTGGTTTCAATGAATCTTTGACTTCTCTATTAATATGGGTTATTATAGCTATAACAATCCGCATTAGAAGGAGGCCTTTCATGAGAACTATTCAGATGACCTTAGATGACGACTTGGTAGAAACAGTTGACATAGTTGTAAAAAAACTCAAGACAACCCGTTCCGCTTTTACCAGAAAGGCGTTAAAGAATGCTATCAAGCAGGTAAACATCAGCATGCTTGAAAAAAAGCATAGAAAGGGATATGAGCGTCATCCTGTCGGCAAGACTGAATTCAGCGCTTGGGAATCCGAGCATGAGTGGGGTGATTAATGAAGCGTGGAGAGGTAAGATGGTACAAATTTCAAAGCCCCGACAAAAAGCGACCTGTGGTTATTTTAACCAGAGATTCTATACTCGAATACCTAAGCGAAGTTACGATAGCGCCTATAACTTCAACCATAAGAGATATTCCAAGCGAAGTAATTTTATCTCGACAGGATGGCATGAGTAATAACTGCGCTCTCAACTGCGACCACATACAGACTGTTTCAAAATCGAAAATCGGATCATTGATTACTACTTTATCAAAAGAAAAACTGAACGAGCTCAGTAAGGCAATAAGTTTCGCGTTAAATTTTTAATTTCACTAACCCTTACTTATCCTTAAATTGACAGAGAATCATACCCTCTCATATACTATCCGCTATATATTTCAATAGGAGGGCTAATCATGAATTTCGGACTTAAAAACAGGCTTTCAAAGATATTTAATCCAAAGACAGGAAAGACGGTCATGTTAGCGGTTGACCACGGATATTTTCAAGGGCCTACAACAGGCTTAAAGGACATGAAAAATATCACTCCGCTTATACCGAATGCGGACTGCTTATTCGTCACAAGGGGAATTTTAAGAAACTGCATAGACCCTAAAATTGAAACTTCAATATGTTTAAGGGTATCCGGCGGTCCGAGCATCCTGGGCGAATTGTCCAATGAAGATATTATCGTGTCAATGGAAGAAGCGATAAGACTCAATGCGTCAGGAGTCGGCATGTCCATATTTGTAGGCGCAGGCAATGAAGACCGGACAATATCGAATTTAGGAAGCCTCGTGAATAAGGCCGAAAGATACGGAATGCCTGTTCTTGCCATAACTGCTGTGGGCAAGGAAATGGTAAGAGATGCAAGGTATTTAGGCCTTGCATGCAGAATGGCCGCTGAGATAGGAGCGCACATTGTTAAGACATATTACTGCGATGATTTTCATAAAGTGGTTGAGGGCTGTCCTGTTCCGATTGTGATAGCCGGAGGCAAGAAGCTGCCTGAGATGGATGCCCTGAAGATGACGGAAGGCGCAATCAAGGCAGGCGCAAGGGGCGTTGATATGGGAAGGAATATATTCCAGAGCGACAGCCCCATAGGCATGATCAAGGCTGTAAGGGCAATTGTGCATAAAGGCGCGACCGCTCAAGAGGGATTTGAGATATATCAAAAGAGCAAAAAATCATCCGGCGCAGAAACGGCTGATGCAGGAATGGAAAAGGTATAAGTTGAAGGTAGCGGTTTATTACAGCAATGACGATGTAAGGCTTGAAGAACGGCCTGTTCCGCGCATAAACGACGGAGAGATTTTAGTCAAAATGATGGCGTCCGGGATCTGCGGCACGGATGTAATGCAGTGGTACAGGCAAAAGAAAGCCCCGCGTGTTCTTGGTCATGAAATGGCAGGCGAGATTGTCGAGGTCGGTAAAGATTTAAACAATTTAAACAGTTTGAACGGTTTAAACTGTTCTTTTAAGGTCGGCGACAGGGTTTTCGTGTCGCATCATGTCCCTTGCTACAACTGCCGTTATTGCGCTAACGGCGATTATACCGCATGCGAAGCGCTTCACACAGGGAATTACGAACCGGGAGGATTTTCAGAATACATAAGGATCCCTGTTGAAAATGTTAAATACGGAACGCTCCTTCTCCCCGACAATGTGAGTTACGAAGAGGCCGCTATGATAGAGCCTCTCGCGTGCGTGGTGCTCGGACAAAACCGTATCGGGATAAAAAAGGATCAAACAGTCCTTGTGATAGGCTCCGGCATGTCGGGGCTGATGCACATTCAGATGGCTAAATCAAAGGGAGCTAAGGTCATCGCAACCGACATTAACAAATACAGGCTGGACAAGGCTTTGGAGTTCGGGGCAGATTATGTTTTTAACGCGAATGAGTATTCGGCGGAAAACCTTAAAGAGATTAATACTGGAAATCTTGCGGAGCATGTCATTGTGTGCGCCGGAGCGAAAAAAGCGGTTGACGATGCAGTATCTTCCGTGGACAGAAAAGGCAAAATACTTTTCTTCGCAGTGCCGGAAGGAGACATAAACATACCTTCGACAAGGTTTTGGAGAGACGAGATAACCGTAACATTTTCATACGGCGCCGGGCCGGATGATCTCAAGGCTGCTATGGAGATGATCCGGAGCGGAGCTATTAATGCAAAGAAAATGATATCTCACACGATCCCTCTTTCCGATATACAAAAGGGATTCAAACTGGTCTCCGAAGCAAAAGATTCGTTAAAGGTCGTGATCATCCCTGATTAGCAAACAATTGAAAATATTCTTTTCAGGCATAGGCGGAAGCGGAATGTCCGCGATAGCGGCATTCATGGCCGACAAAGGCCATGTCGTTTTCGGCTCGGACAGGGCATTCGACAAAAACCCGGATCATCCCGCATTCAAGACATTAAAGACAAAAGGTATTATTATCGCGCCTCAGGACGGAAGCGGCATTAATAAGTCTTTCGATTTTGCCGTATTCAGCACTGCCGTTGAGCCGGACCAGCCCGAATATCTGAAGTCAAAGTCGCTCGGCATCCCCATAAAAACAAGACCCGAATATCTTGCGGAGATCGTATCGGAATTCAAAACAATAGCGGTCGCGGGCACAAGCGGGAAATCAACAACCTCCGGCATGCTGGCGTTTTTAATGAAACGGCTCGGACTGGAGCCGAACTTTATCGGAGGCGGAAGGGTAAAACAATTCAGGACAGAAACGAATCCCGGGAATTCAATAACAGGAAACTCGGACATTTTGGTTATCGAGGCGTGCGAGTCAGACGGCACTATCGTTAATTACAAACCCGAGCATTCCATAATCCTGAATCTCGATTTAGACCACCACTCCATAGAAAAGACTGCCGGAATGTTTGAGGCATTTATAAAAAACACATCAGGCGGAATAATCCTCAATGCAGATGACGACGGCCTTGAAAAAATCATCTCAAACAACACCGTTACATTTTCGATTGATAACCGCTCGGACTTCAAGGCAGCAGACATTGAATATAAGCCCTTCGGCACTGACTTCTCGCTTAACGGCCAAAAATTCGGACTTTCTATCCCCGGCAGATATAATCTCTACAACGCGCTTTCATGCATAGCCATGCTCTCAGAAACGGGCGTCGGGCTTAAAGATATAAGCGGAGTTCTGCACGAATTCGCAGGGATAGAGAGGAGATTTGACATCCATCTCAGCGACGGCAAAAAACTTGTTATTGACGACTACGCCCACAATCCCCATAAAATAGCCGCTCTCATACAAACGGTAAAAAATCTCGGAGAAAGTATTTGTTACATATTCCAGCCCCACGGATTCGCGCCGACGCGGATGATGAAAAACGAATATATCGCCGCATTTGCGGAAAATCTCAGGGATACCGACCATCTGATTCTCCTTCCGATTTTTTATGCCGGAGGAACCGTTGCAAAAGATATTTCGAGCACTGACCTCGCTGACGGGATCAGGACAAAGGGGAAATCGGTCGAAGTAATAAATAGAAATGAAGTTTTAAAGAGACTGAATGAATGGAATAACTATATTGTTATGGGAGCGAGGGACGAGACATTGTCGGATTTCGCAAAAAAAATAGCAGATAAAATACGTAATCCCAAATAATGCATTTATAGGTTTAGGCATGGACAGCTAAATGCCTTTACAATTCGCATTTTTTTAAACAATCCAAGAGAGCTACGCGTATATTTTTTTATTGGATATGCTTATGGTGTGCTTCAATAAGGTGGCGAGATAAAGCCATTTGTCCGCCCATGCTAAACCTCTTGTTTTTTCATTACGTTTGGCCCGCCGCCTTTCACAGTATATATAATTATCAGCCCGACAATAAAAAATAAAGCAACGGATAAGATTGCCGGACGCTGACTGCCGAAGGTTGATGAGATAAAACCGAAAATAAGAGGGCCGATAACAGCCGATGATTTTCCTACGAAGGAATAAACTCCGAAGTATTCCGATTCCTGCCCTTGGGGAATAAACTGAGTATAAAACGCCCTGCTCGCAGCCTGAACAGTGCCGAGACCGAGACCGGCAATACATGCGATTATAAAGAAATGTCCTTTGTCATGAACAAAAAAAGCGGCAACCGATACGATAATCCATAAACATAAAGACATTAAAACTACCTTCTTAGGGCCCCAATAGTCGGTCGGCCTTGCCGTTAGAAAAGCGCCTATAAGGGCCGTCATCTGAACAATCAGATACATGCTTATTAATTCTTCGGGATTAAACTTGAGAGTGGTCGCGGCGAATATCCCCGAAAAGACAATGACCGTATTCACGCCGTCTTCATATATAAGATAGGCGCCGAGAAATTTTCTCTGTTCCTTGTTCGCCGATATCTTTTTTAATGTCTTCCATGTATATCTAAGCCCGTCCATTGCCGCGCGGTGAATTCTTGAACCGTTCCTTGAGTCCTTCGGCAAAGACAAAAACGCGGGTATCGAAAAAATCCCAAAGAACAGCGCGACCATAGGCCATACGCCGGTTATAAGCCCTTTATTTATTAAAAACAAGGCCAATAAAAGCGAGAATACCGAGCCCGCGTAACCTACACCGAAGCCCCATGCGGAAACCCTGCCCTGATGCGCGGGTTCGGCGATTTCGGGCAGAAACGAATTATAAAAGACGAGCCCTCCCTCCATCCCGATATTCGCGATCACGATAAGAGCAAACCCTTCCATGACCATTCCCTTGTGAAGGAAATAAAATGAAGATACCGAAGCTACGCACAACAAGGTATATAAAAAGAGCAGTCTCTTTCTTATCTTCGCGTAATCTGCTATTCCGCCGAGCAACGGAGAGGTCAGCGCTACAACGGCCATGCTCAATGCAATCGCCCTGCCCCACCAGAGATCGCCGAGGCCGGTTTCATTGCCGACTATCACATTGGCGTAATAAACCGGGAATATTACCGCCGCTATGACTGCGGAATAGCTCGAATTTGCAAAGTCGAACAGACACCATGAGAGGATTTTCTTATTCAAGAAAGGATCTCCGTCAAATCTAAGCTTCTTTCTTTAATAGGCGGTTAAAAATAAAGGTTTCAAAATCCCTTCGGCTGTCAACAACAGCCATTATATAAACTTCCGAATCTGTCAGCTTGTAAATTATCCTATAAGGACTATGGACTATTTCCCTGTAATTAACGACCTTCAATGCTTGCAATTCAGGGACTATCCTGTATCTTTCAGGGTTGTTTTTTAACAGAAAACACTTAGACTTAACGGCATTATAGACGGATACCGCCGACGATACCCTGTCTTTGGAAATATAATCCATTATATCTTCAAGGTCTAATGCCGCCATGCGCGTCCAGAATACCTTATAAGCTTTCATCCAAGATTGAATTTCTTTTCAAGCTTCCGGAAAAATTTCTCCTGCTCGATAATCTTTCCGTCCTTTATTTCGCTTTCACCCTGAGCAATTATCTTAAGAAGCAGAAGGGCATCTTTCTGTTTTTCATAGCTGTCAATATCCATTATCACCGCCCTCGCCTCTCCATTCTGCGTAATTACAATGGGACGCCTGTTCTCTCTGACGGTATTGATCAATTCGGAAGAACGGGTTTTCATATAAGTAATCGGCTTAATGTCTTCGGTCAATTTCATCCTGCCTCCTTTGTATAGGTATGATTTATAGTACTAAATTTAGCCCCACATGTCAATGCCATGCCGCGTTTTCACCGTATCCTCAGCGCTTAATACCTTATTCCTCATGATTCATTTTTATTTTCTTCTTTTTTCTTCTGCATTTCGATGTAATATTCGGGATATAATTTCTTTACGCATTCGGGGCATATGGAGTGGCTGAACTCGGCCTCGGAATGGGCGCTGATATAGCTTTCTAAATGGTTCCAATAGCCTTGATCGTCCCTTATCTTTTTGCACGACGCGCATATAGGCAGCAGCCCGCTCAATGCCTTTACATCGGCAAGCGCTTCTTCGAGCTGTTGATTTTTGATCTTAAGCTCGTCTTCGTAGCGTTTGCGTTCGCTAACATCCTCGGATATCAAGACAAAGCCTACAAGATTATTGTCATTATCGTACACGCCCGTAACGGTCGAGTCGATCCACTTAGTCTCTTCTCCTTTCTTTTGTTCTACAAAATATTTATATTGCCCTTCTTTCCTGACTATCTCTATCGCCCTCTCAAAGCGCGCGTTATCGACCTTCTCTTTTGTATGGATATCCATTACCGTTTTGCCTATAACCTCCGACGCTTTATAACCGAAAATCTTTTCCGCCATAGGGTTGTAATACTTAATGCGAAAATCACTATCGACAGCCGCAACCGCCACGTTGACCGAATGCAGGATATTATCGAGATAAACGGTTTTTTCCCTGAGCAGTTCTTCGGCCTGCCTTTTCAGCCTCTCGCGCGACTCTATGATTTCTTCCGTAAAAGTGCGGAACTGGTCTTCGAGGATGAGTATTTCATCGCCCTTAGGAGATGCTGTACGCTCGATGCCGAGTGCGTATTTGGAAAATCCGACGATACTTTCGGTCAGCATTCTTATATGCCTTGAGAAGTAATAACTGATAACTACAAAAGAGGCGACTAAAATTACGGTTATTACCAGCCTCATCAGCCGGGTGACCGTTATTATAGATTTGCTCATTTCGTCGAATTCTTTCTTAGGCATAAACGACAGGAGTTGAACGATAAGATCCGACGCTCCCCAATCGAAGAAAGACTTCCCGGTTACGACATACTCCCTTTCTATATCTTTAAACGCCGCGCCTTCGGGCAGGATGTCGGGCCTGTTGCTCGCGATAATGCGCGGATTATCCATCGTTACCAATGCCGTTATATTCGCCCCGCCCGCGCCGCCCTGAGAGGCCGTAAGAAAATCGCCGTCAAGCGGATTTGCTATCATAATGCCGGCAAGCGTCCGTCCTGCCGTATCCTTTATAAATTCGGATGTCAGAAGAAACGGCCTGCCGTCTATCAGGGTCATAAAACTCTGGTTATGGCTCAACTTCCTCAACATATCCGGGGTATTGAGGAGAGTATCCGGCACGGAACCGTGCCCCCCGTTATACGCCTCCATGATATTGCCTGCGCTGTCCATCAGAAAGGCATAGCGCACTTGCACGAATTTACGCATAACGGAGGCGTCAGGCAGCCACTCCGGCAATTCACGGTAATGTTTTATCCCGGATTTCCCGTCACGACTGCCTTTCCCGCTTGAAACATAATCGTAGAAATTTTTCTGAGAAACAATAAGCCGCGCCGCTTGATTGTATAGGCCCACGTGGTTGTCGAACCTTACCCTCGCATCCATCGCCATTTCATTTAGATGCTTTATTAGGAAATTATCGAATACCCTTTTGATGTACGGGCCTTGCACATTGTCCAGCGCAAGCCACAGGACGAAGCTCATCAATACGGTCAAGGCTATGATTTTGGGGGTTATCGGGATTTTTTTGAATATAACCCCGATACCGGATTTAATATTCTTTTTTTTAGCGCGGCTCTCCGACAAGTTCGTTCTCCTTGAATTTCCATCCTGCCTTTCTCAGGCGACTCTGCGAAACAAACCCGAAGCGGTCGGGATCAACCTTCTCGAATTCCTTTATCAGATACTCCACAAGTTTCCGCGCCTTTTGGTTTTCTACCCCTTTGCCTTCCCATGTTGTAATGTTATATACACGGTAGTACGGATATTTTCCTGAAGCAAGGGCATTGGAATTATTAGGACTGTAACCGTTGACCTTTAAAGCTTTAACCCGTCCTGTTTTCTTATATTTTTCGACCATGCTGAGTACTTCCCATCCTACAGCCTCTCTTGTTCCGGCGACCGTGGAGATCATATCGGGTATCGAGCCGACCTCCTGCATCCTCGGGCTGAACTGCTTGTCGTTGTCGAGCAGCAGCCTCCAATGCCCCGGCCTTGCAGGACAATGGAGCCTGCCTATGACCTTTATGTTCCAATCGGGCCCCGGCTTGCCGTCACGGTCTTTCAACTCGGACCACTTATACAGCTTACCCCCGAATATATTCCGCAATTGTTCGACAGAAACATTTTCTACCGGATTCAGATTATGAGCAAGGAAAGCAATGCCCACAATGCCGACTGTATGAAACTTCAGTCCGGGCAAGCGGTCTTCCTTGCCGGCAGGACAGCAGAAACCGCCTATGTCCAACGACTTGCGCGAAAGCATGCCCGCTGCAATCCCGCATGTCCCTTCCCTGTGTTTTATTTTGAGATTATTCTCTTTGGCGTATTTTTCTATGTGAGGAAGAAGGGTTTGATAAATATCCTGATCCATAAGCACAGCGATATCCGCGCCTTTTGCCCAATCTTCATATGCTATCGGTTTCTTCATCCACTCCGCAGGCATGGGAAATTTATACGACGGGTCGGTGAAGGCGTGGCTTCCCGGCTTCCCTCCCGCGCCGTGATCGCCCGATGCGGCGCCGCCGTATAAAAAAATAAATATGAATAAACATAAGACAAAAACCGGTTTATAAACGGCCTTATCGATGATATGCATAGCTCCCTCCCCTTTTTATAAATCATAAAGCCCCTGCAGGGTTTTTGCAAGGGCTTTATGACGTTTGTTTATAATTAGACTTACTATTCTTTAGGGGTTTCCAGAGACGCTGTGAAGGCTTCCTCTTTAAGCAGCCTTTCCCAGTTCTTGTTCACCTCTGCCTGAGCCGCTTTAAGCATCCATTCGTTCTCCGGCGCGAACATATGTTTGAACCTTCCCTGAGGCTTAAGAAAATCAACGAGCGGCTTCTTCTCTTTCGGCTTGACCGTAACCCTCGTTACTCCGTTCTCTATTTCATAAAGCGGCCAGTAGCATGTCTCTACCGCGAGCCTGCTCAAAAGGATGGAATCGTCGGTCCTCGACCTCCAGCCCCTGTTGCACGGAGCTATTATATTCATGAACTTCGGGCCCTTTATTTCGAGCGCCTTTCTCACTTTTTTCATCAAATCCGACCAACTGCTCGGCGACGCCTGCGCCGCATAAGGAATGCCGTGAGCGGCCATGATCTTTGTGAGGTCTTTCCTCTGCTGGAGTTTTCCGGGTATAACGCTTCCTGCCGGGCAGGTTGTGGTATCGGCTCCGAAAGGGGTCGCGCTCGAACGCTGTATGCCTGTGTTCATATACGCGCCGTTGTCGTAGCAGATATATATCATGTCGTGGCCTCTCTCCATAGCGCCCGAAAGGCTCTGAAAACCGATGTCGTATGTGCCGCCGTCGCCTCCGAACGCGATGAACTTTATCTCCTTGCTTAGCTTGCCCTGTTTTTTCAATGAACGATACATCGTCTCGACGCCGGAGATTGTGGCCGCAGCGTTTTCAAATGCGTTATGTATCCACGGGATCTTCCACGCGGTATATTCGGATATGCATGTGGAAACTTCGAGGCATCCGGTGGCGTTTGCCGCGATTATAGGATATTCGGACGCAAGAAGCACCATCTTGACGACCGTAGGAGCGCCGCAGCCGGAACACATCCTGTGGCCCGCCGTTAAAAGCACCTCTTTCCTTGAAAGCTCTTTTAAACTCAGTGGTGTCGCCATATTACTCCCTCACTCCGATATATTCTTTAAATGTTTTTACTTTTCCGGTCTTTGCGGTTTCCGCCAGCTCGTTCAACACGAGTTCCGCGTGTTCAGGCAGATAGTCCCTGCCGCCCAATCCGTATATCTTGTTTATCAGGATAGGCCTTTCTTTGTAAGGATACAGGCTCGCTGCGATGTCTGTGAAAAGCGGGCCGTAAGACGCTCCGAACGCATCGGCCCTGTCGAGCACGCAGACCGCCTTAAGATGCTTCAACGCCTCTCCCACCTCTTCGTAAGGGAACGGCCTGTAGAGCCTCGGCTTTAAAAGACCCGCCTTTATTCCTTTGTTTCTGAACTCATCTATGACATCCTTCGATGTTCCGGCGGCCGAATTCAAGATCACAAAGGCTATCTCGGCGTCTTCAAGCCTGTACGTCTCAAAGAGCCCGTATTTCCTGCCTGAAATCTTCTCGAAGTCTTTTGCCGTATCGAGAACTACCTTAGTCACCTTCGACATGACATCGGCATGAGCCCTTCTGAACTCCATGTAATAATCGGGAAGTATCAACGGGCCGTAGCTTACCGGATGCTCTATATCGAGGAGCGGATTTGTAGTTTTGAACTCCCCTGCGAAATTTTTGACCGCCTCGTCGTCGAGATACTCCATCCTCTCTATGGAATGGCTTATTATGAATCCGTCCATGCATGTCATTGCCGGAAGCCTTATGTCCAGGTGTTCGGCTATGCGGAAAGCCTGTATCGTATTATCGTAGGCCTCCTGAGCGTTTTCAGACCAGAGTTGTATCCATCCGCAGTCCCTCGCGCCCATTCCATCGGAGTGGTCTCCGTGAATGTTCAGAGGAGCGGAAAGCGCCCTGTTCACCAACGCCATAACGATTGGAAGCCTTGAACCGGAGGCGATGAAAAGGATTTCCCACATCAGCGCAAGCCCCTGTGACGACGTAGCGGTCATAACCCTGCCGCCGGCGGCCGATGCGCCTATGCAGGCGCTCATCGCGCTGTGTTCGCTCTCCACGAGTATCATCTCGGTCTTTACAAGCCCGTTTGACACGAAGCTTGTGAACCTCTGCATTATGTCCGTAGCAGGGGTTATAGGATATGCGGCGCTCACGTCCGGATTGACCTGCCTTAAGGCATTGGCAACCGCCTCATTTCCGGTAACGGCAACTATTTCCTGACCCATTATTTCCCCTCCTCTTCCATGACTATCGCCTTATTTCCCTTTTTACCGGGACATTCGAGCGCGCAGATACCGCAGCCCTTGCAGTAGTCGTAATCGAATTCCGCCCTCTTGCCGTCCTTAGCCTTAATAGCCATATCCGGGCAATAAATCCAGCAGAACATGCACTGGATGCAGTTTTCTTCTATCCATCTAGGTTTAAACGCCCTCCACGAGCCTGTCTTGAACTTTAACGCGCTGCCCGCTTCGGTTACGACAGCGCCCGGCTTAAGGTCTTTCCATCCTTTCAGTTTCATCCTTCCCTTACCTCCTCATAACCCCTCTTTACAGCCTCAAGGTTGCCGTCTATAATCTTCTGGGAAAATTTTTTCCCGAAGCTCTTTTTCACGTCCTCGAGCATCGCATCGAGGCTGACGATGCCGGAAACCTTTGCGAGCACCCCGACCATAGGAGAGTTCGGCAGCGGCCTCCCTATATTTTCGATGGCTATCTTTGTAGCGTCTACTGTAAAGACCCTTTGGGTAGGCTTAGCCTTCAATTTCTCCCTTAATTCCTTCGGATCCTTCGCGGAGTTAACGATAAAGATGGCGTCGTCCGGAGCGCCTTCCGTTACATCTATGCCGTCCAGCAGCGTCGCGTCTACAATCGCGACTATATTAGGCTTAAGCACAGGACAGTGCATCCTTAGTTCCTTCGAACTTACCCTGTTGTAAGCCCTCAGCGGAGCGCCCGACCTTTCGGGACCGTATTCCGGAAATGCCTGCACGTACCGCCCGCCGCTCAAACACGCGTCGGCAAAAACCTTTGCTGCGGTAACGGTGCCCTGGCCTCCCCTGCCGTGCCATCTTATCTCCAAAGTCTCAGCCATCTCTTCCCTCCTGATAATTTCTGAACGTAGGAATATTATTTTAGCGGGATTTCGACTTTTTATTCAATAGATTTAAGCCCTGATTAATAAAATTAATACCTAAGTTAAGCAATTCTAATCCGGAAATATATGTCGGGCGCTGCGAAAAGACTTTAAACGATTACGGATTTACTATCGCCTCTAATGCCTTTAAATTCACTATTACAATCCTGCCGTCTTTTTCGCCGATGTATCCCGATTTTTTGAACTTGCTCATGACCCTGATGGAAGTCTCCACCGTCGTGCCGACCATTTCGGCGATATCCTGCTTGGTTAGCCTCATGTTTATAACCGTCGTCTTATCCGCCTTCTTTTCGCCGGCCTTGTCGGCAAGTTTCATGAGAAGGGCGGCAATCCGCGACTCCACTCTTTCGAGGGCGATATTTTTCAGCGTATCGTGAAACTCCCTTATCCTGTCTCCTAAGTTGGCCGTTATGTCGTACATTACGTTGGGAAACCTGTCAATGATCTTAAGGAGATTAGGCCGCGACATCTTGATAATGCCTGAATCCTCCATCGCAACGGCGTTGGCCGGATACGGGAACCCCTTCAGAACCGCGAACCCTCCGAAAAAATCGGGCGGGGATATCAATTCGATTATTATCTCCCTGCCGTCTTGGGAGAGCTTAGTAATTTTCACTTTGCCGTTAAGGAGTATGTAAAACCAATCGGGGGGATCGCCTTCGGAGAATATTTCATGCTTCTTCTTAAAACTCTCTTCGATCAAATACGGCCGGATCTCTTTGATCTCGTCATCGCTGAGATTGGAAAAGATGGGTATTTTTTTCAGGTCTTTCAACTCATCGCTCATCAATCGTTATCCGTTGCCGAAAAAAAATAATCGGGGCGATCCGATTCGAACGGACGACCTCTCGCACCCCAAGCGAGTGCGCTATCCAGACTGCGCTACGCCCCGAAATGTTGACTAAGAATCTTCCTGAGCCTCTCTTTTACCGTATTCAACACGCTTGCGGCGTCGGATACGAGAGGCCCTCCTTTTTTATCTGTCGCCGTTTCGGTAATTTCTCCGGAAACGGCCGTTGTTTCTCCACATTCCACATTGCCGGTCAGCTTGCGCCTTACACCGTCAATAGTATACTTGTCCTCATAGAGCAATTTTTTGATCTGCAGTATCAGATCGACATCTTTCTTCGTGTAAACACGCTGGCCCGATTTGCTTTTTCTCGGGCTCAGAAACGGGAATTCCGTTTCCCAGTACCTGAGGACATAAGACTCAACGCCTACTACTCTGCTCACTTCTCCTATTTTATAGAAAAGCTTTTCGGGGAAAAGTCTAAGCGGCTGCGGCGATCCTAATGCGTCGTGCATTTTAACGCTCTCTACGTCTTCTCGATAACTTCCTTAAGCTGGTCGCTCGCCTTGAATGTCACGACCCTCCGTGGCGTAATCTCCACCTCTTCCTTCGTCTTCGGGTTTCTCCCGACGCGGGCGCCTTTCTTCCTTACGTTAAATGTCCCGAAGCCGGAAATCTTGATCGATTCTCCGGCGATCAATGTCTGCTTGATAGTGTCGAAAACATTTTCCACTATATCCTGCGCCTCGTTCTTCGGAAGCCCTACCCTCTCAAACACGAGATTTACGATATCAGCCTTTGTCATATCTCCCTCTTAAAAATCTAAAAATGAACTTTATTGAATTTCATCAATTTTATATTACTATCTTGCCCAAATGTCAAGTATTTTTCGCTTTGCCTTGTTTGACTATCTTCAATATTTTTTGTTATCGTATTAAATCTTAATTACAAATTTTCAATTCAGAGGCTCGAAATATGAAAGGCAAAGGCAAAACAAAAGCGGATAAAAACCTCTCGCAGAAAGAGGAAAGGCTTCAGGGGATAAGGAAGAATCTCCTTCACCAGAAAGAGCTTCTTCTCTCGGAAGCGGGAATAGCATTAAACACCCTCCCGGACGAAACCCTATTTCCGGAACTCGGCGATCAGGCGTCCGCGGATATAGACAGGAATTTCATGCTGAGGCTGAAGGGAAGGGAAAGACAGTTGCTCAAAAAAATAGACGAGGCCCTCGAAAAAATAGAAAGCGGCAACTACGGGATCTGCGATATCTGCGGCGAAGAGATAAATATAAAGAGGCTCGAGGCGCGGCCCGTGACTACCATGTGCATAGAGTGCAAGACCGAGCAGGAAGAGGAAGAAAAACTGAGAGAAAAATAAAGCGGTCTACAGCCTGTCGCCCGTTGCCCCCAGCCTGTCTTTTAACGATTCCCCCGCCATATTAAAACAAAGCGCCGTTATGAATATCGCCAGTCCCGGAAATATTACCATCCACGGCTCCGTAAGAACATACGCCCTGTTTGCGCTTATCATGGAACCCCATGTGGGAGCCGGCGGCTGAGCGCCGAGGCCTAAAAAACTCAGGGTAGCTTCCGTAAGGACAAAACCCCCCATCTTAATTCCCATCATTATAAGGCCGAGAGGAACGCAAAGCGGCGCGATGTGCAGCAGGAGTATCCGCAGGTCTCCGCATCCGACCGCGCGCGCGGCATCCACGAAAGGCATATCCCTCAGGGTCAACACATGGCCCCTTATTAACCGCGCAAATGACGTCCAGCTTACCGTCGATATGGCGATCATAACCGTATATATTCCGGGCGGCAAGACCACGGAAATCGCTATCGCCAATAACAGGGAAGGAAAAGAGAGGATAAAATCGGTTGCCGACATCAAAACGGTATCGAGCCTTCCGCCGAAATACCCGGAAACGATCCCTACGAAAAATCCTATAAAGGCCGAAACAAAGGCAGCGGCAACCGCGACACCGATGGATGTCTTTGCGCCGTAAATCACCCTTGAAAACACGTCCCTGCCTTTGCTGTCGGTGCCGAAAGGATGGTTCATGCCCGGCGATTCTTTTATGGAATCGAGGTCTATTTTATTCGGGGCATAAATAGATAAAAACGGCGCGACAATAGATATAACAAATAAGAACATGATTATGCCTGCGGGTAAAAGCAACTTTAAATTATTTCCGGACTCCGGACTCTTAATTTTTTCCGGCATCGAGCCTTATCCTCGGGTCGAGAAAGTGATAAGCTATATCCGTGATCAGATTTACAAGCACGAAAACCACGGTGCCGGTGATCACGCATCCTAATATCACAGGGTAATCCCTCTTAATTATCCCATCCATCGTAAACCTGCCCAGACCGTCCCATCCGAATATGGTCTCCGTAACTACGGCGCCGTTAAGATAACTGCCGAAATCGAGGCCTATGATGGTGACGATCGGGATAATCGCATTCTTCAAAACATGAACCGCGCTTATATTAAGAGAAGAAAGCCCCTTGGCCTTTGCCGTATTTATATAAGGCATTCTCAAAATATCCAAAACAGTTATCCTCGTAATCCTCGCAAGGGTAGCGGCAGCCGGAATGGACAATACCAAAGCCGGCAATACGAGGAATCTCGCATCTCCGGTGCCGGACGGCGGGAACAGCTTCAGCTTAAGGCTCAAAAGGAGCATTATCATTATAGCGCTCCAGAATACGGGTATGCTCAATCCGGCGAGCGAAACGGCATTCACGCATTTATCGATAAAACCGTCCTTTCTATAAGCGGCCATAAAGCCGAGCGCTGTGCCCGCCGGAACGGCTATAAGCATGGCGGCAAACGCAAGCACGATCGTATTCGGGAATTTCGCGGTAATGTCCTTGAGCACGTCCCTATTGGTGTAATACGACGTTCCGAAATTCCCTTGCAGGAGCAGCTTCAGGTAGCCGGCGTACTGACGTATAAAGCCTTTATCGATACCCATCTCCTTTTTTATATTCTCTATGATTTCCGGATGGGCCCTTTCTCCCGCAAGGCTCAATACAGGATCGCCCGGAAGCGCCTTAATAAGAAAAAACGCGCACAGCGTTATCCCGAATAAAAGAGGGATCAGGAGCAGGAGCCTTTTTAGAATATATGACTTAATGCCTGACCTCCCGGAAAGAATTCACCCGCACAGAGCATCGGCCTGTTTTTTTAAAGCCCTCACGTTATGGGCATCGAGGCCGCTCCTCTTAATGAAAACGCTCTCATCCATGCCGGCTATGTCCTGTACAAGGATTATATCGTTATAGAAAAGGTTTTCGAGAGAATTTCTTTTTACGGACGAAAGTACGGTTATGGGATAAAGCCTTTTTGCCTCTATCATCTTTTCGAGGCCGGCCTCATGAGGGTACTTCCAGCTTACTATTTTAAGTCCCACGCATTCGGCGTATTTTATCGCGTCGGAAGTGCAGCGCGTGTTGGTTACAAGCCATCCCTGATCGACTCTATCGCCGTTAGATTCAAAGGCCTTCCTTATATCCATAAATCTCGAATGGACGTAAAGCGCGACCTTCACATCCGCCGGTTTCCCGCCGTTGCTGTGATATTTGCACTCTATGACAAAACGCTCATCGCCTTTACCGGCAAAGACATCCACTTCATGAGTTACGCACCAGCCTTCTATAATACGGTTCATCTCTACCGAGTAACCGTAATCTTTCAGGATTCTACCGAAGTACTTTTCAAACGGATAGCCCGAAGGGCCGAGGTCGGCTATCGCTTTTTTTATGGAATACCTCATGCCCGAGGCATGGTTGTACTGCCTTAACAGCCTCTTTGCCAGTTTAAAGATATGCCTTGTGTGAGTGGAGGGCGCAATCTGTGTTTCGACTTTCTGAGCTATATCCAGAGCCGCTTCTTCCGATGCCCCCGACCGTATAAGGGAATCGACAAGCTTCCGCCTGTCGAACTCCTCCATCAGCCCTGATGCTTTTATGATCATTGTCGCCATCGAAAGGATTTTACACTATTTTAGGGTTACCTTTCTATCCGTACATCCATGCCCTTATCCATTGTATAAATCGGGTATACCCTATAACCTTTTATCCGGGGCCGGATCACAAGAAAGTCCGTCCTGTGCCAGAAAGAGACCCATGGGGATTCCTTTATAATAATCTCTTCCGCTTTTTTATAAAATCCGTTCCTGTCTTTTTCATTAAGGGCGTATTGCCCCTGTTCTATCAGAGAATCCGCTTTCTTATTCGCATATCTTGTCCTGTTGCCTGCCGGGCCGAAATTAGAGGAATGGAAAAGCGGAAACAGAAAATTTTCCGGATCCGGATAATCCGCCCACCAGCTCAGCCAGAACATATCGGCCTCTCCCTTGTTAAGCGCTTCTTTATAGGCGCTCCATTCAAGCTGCTTTATATCGACGGCAATGCCTGCCGACGAAAGATAAGATTGAATAATCTCCGCGAGGTCGACCACGTCCTGATCCGCGGTGACATACATCTTTACCTTTATTCCGGACAAGCCTTCTCTGTTTATTATCGCCTTAGCCTTCAGGGGATCATACTCCGAACCTTCCCGATCATTATCTTCTATCTTCCACTTTCTGAGCAGATCAGGCACAGGGCCTTGCGCCGGCCTCCCCCTGTTTTCATAAAATGTCTTGAGGATCTTTTTCCTGTCTATCGCATACGAGACGGCCCTTCTAAGGGTTGCATTATCAAAAGGAGGCCTCGATGAGTTCATTCCTAAATAGTATGTATTAAGGCCTTCCATTGAAATTATAAGTTTATTCCATTTTTCGTCCTTTCTGAATTTCGAGTATGCCGAGGCAGGGAGTGAAATAACATCGATATTTCCGAGTTCGAATTCGGTAACGGCCGTTAAATCTTCGGGGATTATTTTATAAACTATACCTTTGATTTTTGCCTTATCGCCGAAATAATTTTCATTCCTCTCAAGAATCAGCTCCCTGTTATGAAGCCATTTTTTTAAGATAAACGGCCCTGTGCTTTTATCGATGTCTTCTTTCGGAATAACATATGCGGGCGTCATTGTAAGCATGCTCAAAAACGGCGAAAACGGCCTCTTGAGCCTAATCTCAAAGGTATAGCCGTCTATCACCTTGAAACCTTTAACTTCATGCGCTGTCCCTTTTTGAAATTCTTTCGCTCCCTCCACCTTGTCAAAGACCCATGTATTTGGCGATTTTGTTTTGAGATTCAGGACGCGCTCAAAGGAATACTTGAAATCTTGCGACTTAACCTTCCGACCGTTTATAAAACTGACTCCTTTTTTAAGATAGAACCTGTATCTCAGGCCGTCCTTCGACATCTCCCATTTTTCAGCAATATCCGAAACTATTTCGAGGCCGGCATTCAATCTGACGAGACCGTTAAAAAGCTTTGCGGCAATGGACGCGCCGGACACATCGGTAATCAGCGCGGGATCGAGGGTAGTGGGATTCGCATTCAACCTGTAATAAACATAGCCCTCAAGGCGGCTTGAGGGCGAGCAGGATACGAGCAAAAAAATTGTAATGACAACGGAAATAGCTTTGTTTCCCATTATAACAATTGGACTATTGGGTCAAAATCTCAGAAACGCCCCTATCCCTCCCGCGTCCATAAGCTTTTTGCTGTCGGCGACCACCTCCACCGGAGCATTCTGCTGTATCGCTTTTTGTCCGGCAAGGTCTACCATGTAATCGACCGCCTCTATCTTGCCGTTGCAGAACGGACATGAATCAACTTTCTGAACACTTAAATGTCCGCATGCGCTGCAACTATATCCGTTTGCCTTGTAATCCTTAATAAAGACGAGTTTCATTACCCGTTGTTCCTGAAGGGCATTTACGACATTATCAAGCCCGATCACGGCATTCTCGTTCTTCAATGCCTTGGCAATAAGGCTATCGACCGTCTCCTCCTCTTTTCTCCTCTCATGTTCCGAGACGATAGGCTCCACCTTTTTTAATACCTCGTCCGGCTTCGCGAACATTTCTACCTTTGCCGTGCCGATAATCTTATCGAGGATCGTTTTATGAAGCATGCCTTTAACCATCGAGACCGCTTCATCGGAGCCGCCGATTATCAGCCTTCCGACATATTCGCCTCCGATAAAAGATTCGAGTTTATTCACGACGTCCTTGAGGTGCATGCCCACATGATAGTCTATGTGCCTTTCATAATGGTTCTGCGACAACGCAAACCATCCTCCCTTCTTGTGCTTGCCCGGAATATCCGCCGTATGGACTTCCCCGTATTCGACTATTTCTCCCAAATGAACCGTAAATATCCGCGCGGATTCTTTATCGACAAGCAAAAGAACGTATCTCCTGTAATTGTCGAGCACATCCATCAGGGGCTTTATATAAGGCATTTTATCGACTATTAATTCGTTCTTTACAGGAACGCTGAGGTTATACTCCCTCCAAAAGGAATTACCTGCGGAGCTTAAAAGCGCCAATCCTTTTTTAAAGAGCCTTTTATTTGAAAGGACATAATTTTCGATCTTTTCGAGGTCGTTTTTAACGGTCTTATATATGGTTTTATCGAGCGTTTCAACGGTATTTTTCATCATATTTTTGAAATGCACTACGTAATCGCCTTTTTTGTTAAAAATAGGATCTACGTTGAGATAAAGACCGACAAAATAACCGTTCCTGCCTTCCATCTCTGCGATTTCGCGTAACTCTTCCCTGTTAAGCATTTTTTCCTCCTTCGATGTTCCTGAATATTTCTATTACCGATACGAAAATAGCCATCACCAGAGGCCCCGCAATAAGACCGATCAATCCGAAAAGCTTTATCCCGCCGAGAACGCTGAAGAAGATTATGAGGATAGGCATCTTTGTCCTGCCGCCTATTATGATAGGCTTCACGATATTGTCGATAAGGCTTATACCGAATATGCCGATAATCGCGAGTATAACGCCTTTTAACGCGAATCCTTTAATAAATAGATATCCTGCGGCAGGCACCCAGACCGCGGCGGCGCCGACTAAGGGTATAAACGAAGCTACCGCTGTGGAAAATCCCCAGAAGACGGGAGACGGTACTCCGAGAAAATAGTAGGTAACGCCCCCGATAATACCCTGTGCCACGGCAACCAGTACGCCTCCGTAAACCGTGGACACTATGATATCCCTTATCTGGACTTCAAGCCTCTCCTTTTGTTCTTCCGGAAAAGGCATATAATCATGTGTCTTTCTCAAAAATTGCGGGGCGTCTTTAAGCAGAAAGAATATGGAAAATACCATGAACACGAAATTTACCGCGCCTGTTACGATGTCTCCGACCCCTCCGGCTATCCGGACGACTATCTCCTTGCCCAACCTTGAGATATTGCCGGAAAGGGTGCTTTTCATCTCTTCTTCGGTCATATTCATAAAGGAGAGTATTCCGTTGACAACGCCTTTGATACGCGGGCTGTCCAACAGGTCGGTAAGGGTCTCGAATTTCCCTTCCTTTAAGTATTCCGATATGTGAGTCAACTCATTCACGAGCAAAAATGAGAGATATGAAAACGGTCCTATAATAATTACGGTTATTATAATGATCGTGAGCAGCGACGCAATCGCCTTCACCATAATAAACCTCAGAATAAAAAAATAAACCGGATAAAAGACGATTGTGAGGATAACCGCCCACGCGATAGGAGACAGGAAAGGCTTGAATATCTGATAGCTCAGATAACCCAGGGCCGCCGCCAGAAACGTTAATGCGATAAAATAAAATCTATTTACCATTGCCTTCCGCCCCCTTTATAAATGCCTCGAATATCCCTAATGAAAGTTTATCATAAAAAATGCGTTCCGGATGCCATTGAACTCCGATAAGAAAATTATAGTCCTTTTTATAGATTCCTTCTACTATTCCGTCATCGGACAAGGCAAACGCCTCGAGCCCATCGGCAAGCGCTTTTACCGCCTGATGATGGGTGGAATTTACAGTATCGGCTGAAGATTGAGGGATGAAAGATAAAGACCGGCTGATTTGTACGGCATGCCGGCCGGTTTTATGGTCTGATGCGCCTTTAATTTGAGCGCCTATATCCTGATAAAGAGTTCCTCCTAATGCGACATTGATAAGCTGCATGCCGTAGCAGATTCCTAAAATGGATTTATTTCTCTTAATAACTTCTTTAAAGAGGGCAAGCTCAAAATCGCTCCTTTCTTTTTTTACAAATTTCAATGTTTCTAAGGGGACGGAAATCTCTTCGCCGTAATATTCGGGTAAGAGGTCATTGCCTCCCGGCAATAAAAGACCGTCGATCAAATCCGCAATTTGCGGGATATTATCTGCCGTCGGAGGCAGTATCAAAGGCAGGCCGCCGCATTTCTCGACGGCTGAGACATAATCCTGCCTGAGCTTGAATAAATCTCCGTCAATGTCCGATGTTATGCCGATGATAGGTTTCACACCAAAATTCTTCCTGACCGGCTTCCGGTGAACTCGCCGTTTCTGAATGTAAGGGTTCCGTTTACGAATACATAATTTATTCCTTCTGCCATTTTGAAAGGCTCTTTAAATGTAGCTTTATCGTTGATTTTTTCGTAATCGAATACTGTAATATCGGCATAAAAACCTTCTTTTATCATGCCGCGCTCTTTAAGGCTAAATGTTTCCGCAGGAAGAGAGGTCATTTTTCTTACCGCCTCCGAAAGAGGCATCAGATTTTCATCCCTCACATATTTGCCGATAAATCTCGGGAAGCTGCCGAATCCCCTCGGATGCGGCTTGCCGCTGCGCGTAATTCCGGAAAACGACCTCACCGAGCTGTCCGAGCCTATCATCGCATAAGGCAGTGATAAGAATTTCCTGAGATTATCCTCGTTCATCGAAAAGAATATCGCCCCTGCCCTCGCCTTCTCATCGATAATAATCTCAAAAAGGGCGTCTATAGGTTTCTTGGAGAGTTTTAAAGAGATATCAAAAATATTCTCTCCCTCCATCCATTTATTTTTCTCCAGAGCGACCGATGATACGAAAATACCCTTCCAGTAATCTTCGTTCTTAATGCCTATCTCTTCTTTAATCTTTTTGGCTGCAGCCTTATCTTTAAGCCTTCTTAATTCCTCGTCTACCCCTCCGTCATAAACCCATGAAGGCAGAACCGTATCGAGGTCGGTGCTTGCGGCGATATAAGGATACCTGTCGCATGTTAATTTAATGCCGCTGTTTCTCGACTCTTCCATCAATTCTATTGCCTCATCAATCTTCCCCCAGTTTCTCTCGCCCGCAGTCTTAACATGAGATATATGCACTTTTATCCCTGCGCCATTCCCAATATTTATAACCTCTTTAATAGCCTCGATAAGCGCATCTCCCTCGCTCCTCATGTGCGAGGCGTAAATGGGTGATGAGTGATGGGTGATGAGTGAAGAGCATAATTCAATCAATTCTTCCGTATTTGAATAAACGCCCGGAGGATAGATTAATCCGGTCGAAATGCCCTTTGCTCCCTGTTCCACGGCATCGGATAAAAACCGCTTCATTCCATTCATTGCATCTTCATCAGGCCGGATATCTTTATACCCGATTACCGAAGCCCTGATATTTCCATGCCCGCATAATGTCGCAAAATTTATTGCAATGCCTTTATTTCTGAGAATATCGAAATATTCCCTGAATGTTGTCCATCGTTCTTTTATCCCAAGTTCTTTTAAATCTTCCTCCCTGCGCTCTCTCGCCTCGTTATAAAGCGGCGCGGCTGAAAGTCCGCAATTTCCGTTTATCTCCGTAGTTACTCCCTGCGAAAGTTTTCCCTCGGCCCTTCCGTCCGCTAAGATCGTGAATTCCGAATGAGCGTGAGTGTCTATAAAGCCGGGACATATTATGAGGCCTTTTGCATCGAAGATTTCTTTGGCAGAAAAGCATTCATTTCCTATATAGACAATCCTGTCATCTTTTACGCCTATATTTGTTTCAACAGGCTCAGAGCCGCTGCCGTCGAAAACAAGCCCGTTTTTTATAAAATAATCAAACACACTTTCACCTCTTTCCAGCGCATCGTAACACGCTATAATACCACATATTTCCTTGACAAAAAACGGATACTCCCGTTATAGTAATTGACTTAACATTGTTTTTCCACGGAATTTTCTTGTTGAGTATTTTATGAAAATCGTAATCTCAGAAATCCCCGAAGAGGGAATAGAGCTTGAATTAAAAGAGGCGATCCCGGCCGATCCCGTAAAGATAGTTTCACCGGTAACCGCATCGCTGAGGATTGACAAACAGGGTTCCGAGGCTATCGTAACCGGCAATGCCGGCGCGGATGTCGAGCTTCAGTGCAGCAGATGCCTGAAGGTCTTTACAATGAAAGTAAACTCGGATATAAACGTAGTTTACCGCCCGGCGGAAGATATCGTCAGGGAAGAACATTACGAGATTAGGGGCGACGAGCTCGATACCGGCTTTTATAAAAACGACATCCTCGACACGGATGATTTATTGAAAGAGCATGTGCTGCTGAATGTGCCGATGAAGCCGCTCTGCTCAGCGGAATGCAAAGGACTGTGCCCTAAATGCGGCGCAGATTTGAATATAACGCAGTGTAACTGCCCGATTTCGGAAATAGATTCGAGATTAGCGGTTTTAAAGCAACTATTAAAGAAAAAGGAGTAAAAAATGGCAAATCCTACGCATCGTCACTCAAAATCGAGAAGGGACAAGAGAAGGGCAAACTGGAAGGGACAGACGCCGAATACCGAGGAATGTCCGGACTGCAAGGAACCGAAACTTCCGCACAGGGTATGCGCCGGCTGCGGCTCTTACAACGGGAAAAAAATATTAGAAGTAGTCTCTAAATAATTATGAAGGTTGCCCTCGACGCTATGGGGGGTGACTTTGCTCCGGATGTAACCGTAGCCGGAGCAATCGAAGCCGTCAGCGAGTACGACATCGAGGTCGTTCTCGTCGGGGACAGGCAAAGATTAGAGGAATCCCTCAAAAACAAGCGCTATCCCTCCGAAAGGATATCCATCCATCACGCGTCTGAGGTTGTGGAGATGCATGAATCTCCATCCGCCGCAATCAGGAGAAAAAAAGATTCCTCCATCCGCAGGGCTATAGAGCTTGTAAAAAAACAGGAAGCGGACGCGGCTGTAAGCGCCGGGCACTCCGGCGTCGCAATGGCAACGGCCCTTTTTATTCTCGGTAAACTCCCGAATGTTGACAGGCCCGCGATAGCTACAATCATGCCGTCGCTGACCGGATACTTCCTCCTTATAGACGTCGGGGCGAATGTGGACTGCAAACCCGAAAATCTCCGCGAGTTCGCGTATATGGGAAACGCGTATTACAAGGCCGTCTTTAATGCCCCCTCTCCCCGCATAGCCCTTCTAAGCATAGGCGAGGAGGACACAAAGGGCAATGAACTTACAAAAGAATCCTTCAAGCTGCTGAAAAAAGCGGACATCAATTTCACGGGCAACATCGAAGGCAAAGATATATTTTCCGGAAACGCCGATGTAATCATCTGCGACGGATTTATAGGGAATATAGTTTTAAAGGTGAGCGAAGGGCTCGCCGAGACGATACTGAAGATGCTGAAAAGGGAGATATCGGACGTTACGACCGGAAAACTCGGATACATCCTGATAAAACCCGCGATCAGAAATTTCAAAAAGAGGACGGATTATTCGGAATACGGCGGCGCTCCGCTCCTCGGCATTAACGGAACCTGCATAATAAGCCACGGAAGATCATCCGCGCGGGCCATAAAAAACGCACTCAGGGTCGCTGCGGACATGGCCGGCAAAAAGGTGCATGAAACCATAGCGGAAGCTTTAAGCAGGGATGCCGGCAGACACTCTTCTACAAAAGAGGAAGTATCCAATGTTAAGGGCTAAGATCATAGCTACCGGCTCTTATGCCCCGGAAAAAATACTCATCAACTCTGATCTCGAAAAAATGGTCGATACCTCCGACGAATGGATAACCGAACGGACCGGCATAAAAGAAAGGCATATCGCGAGCGAAAAACAAACAACATCGGATCTCGCGTACGAGGCATCGAAGTCGGCGTTGAAACAGTCGGGTCTCAAGGCTAAAGACATAGATCTGATAATAGTCGCGACCGTAACCGGCGACATGCCCATGCCCTCGACCGCCTGTTTATTGCAGAACCGTCTCGAAGCGAAGAAGGCCGCTGCCTTTGATATCAATGCCGCGTGTTCGGGCTTCCTTTACGGACTGTCGGTTGCCGACAGCTTTATCAAGGCCGGCACGCATAAAAAAATCCTTCTGGTAGGAGCGGAAACCCTTTCTAAATTCACGGATTGGAAAGACCGGACCACCTGCGTTCTGTTCGGAGACGGCGCCGGAGCGGTTATCATTGAAGCGACCGAAGGCGAAAGCGGCATACTGTCTACACATATCCATTCGGACGGCAGTTTATGGGAATTACTGAACCTTCCGGGAGGCGGCTCGAAAAATCCTCCCACAAAGGAATCCATCGACAAGGGACTGCACTTTTTAAAAATGAAAGGCAACGAAACCTTCAAAGCGGCTGTCCGCACCCTTGAAAGCCTCGTGACGGATACCTTGAAAGCAAACAATATCAAGCCTTCGCAGCTTTCCGCGCTTATACCGCATCAGGCGAATCTCAGAATAATTCAGGCAACCGCGAACAGGCTCGGTCTATCGATGGACAAGGTGGTCGTCAATCTCGACAGATACGGAAATACCTCGGCGGCTTCCATTCCAATAGCTCTCGACGAAGCGGTAAGGACAGGAAGGATCCGGAAAGACGATTACATACTGCTTGAGGCGTTCGGCGGAGGGCTTACATGGGCGTCAGCCCTCATTAAATGGTAATAATAATGGAGGGCAGGGTATTAGAGCGGCTTCGGAATTTTATTCACTTTCTTTTTAGCTTTCTTCTCTTGTAATCCTGAATATGCATAATCCTGAAAAGCCTCTCCAGCTTGTCTTTATATGCCATAGCGATAAAAACTACAATCAGCGCAACCCCGACGAGAATGGAAAACCTTCCGTACTGATTACGCCTTATGTAATCCCCTCCCAGCGTCAGCAATATCGTTCCGAACAACCTTCCCGTGCCGCCGATAATTAAAAATTCCTTTGTGCTTAAATGCCCGAGACCTAAGATATAACATAGATAATCTTTGGGAAGTCCGGGTATGAGGAAAAGCAGGAAAACTAAAAATGCTCCTTTGTGGTGGAGCAGATAATCAAACCTTTCCATGACGGACTTATTCACAAACCTGTCCACAAACGGCCTGCCGAAAGTCCTCGCAAGGGCAAAGGCCGCGTAAGAACCTACGGTCAGGCCGATAGTGGATAAAAAAACTCCCAAGATCGGCCCGTAAAGGAAACCTCCCAAAAGCCCCGTAACCTCGCCGGGGATCGGCGCTGCGACCACCTGCGCAATCTGAAGCAGGATAAAACCTACAAATGCCAAAGGGCCGAGGGAGTCCAGAAAACTCAGCAGCCTCTTTTTATTGAGAAAGAACTGGACCAAACCCGTTTCATAAAATATGACCGTGATCCCTCCTACAATGAGTATGAGCAGGAGGGGCTTCAGCCATATGTTATTTTTAATTTTGATATTCATATTATCGGGGACAGTCCCTATTCTACGACTTCGCTAACCCCACCTAACCTCCCCTTATCTAAGGGGAGGCAGGGAGGGGTTATAGGGACAGTCCCCTTAGCCCAATCCTCCATTACTCCGGCGCTCCGGTATTATTTATTCCGTATATTCTCAATGAACGGCTTTAGGATCTCTATGGGCAATGGGAAGATAATCGTCGAATTCTTTTCCGTCGCAATCTCCGTCAATGTCTGCAAGTATCTGAGTTGCAGCGTTGCCGGCTCCGATGCAATAATCTTAGCTGCATCCGCCAGCTTCTGCGCTGCCTGAAATTCACCCTCGGCATGTATTATCTTTGCCCTTCTCTCCCTCTCTGCCTCCGCCTGTTTAGCTATTGCCCTCATCATCTCTGTCGGAAGGTCAACATTTTTTACCTCGACTGCCGTAACCTTAACGCCCCACGGCTCTGTTTGTGTATCAATTACCTTCTGCAATTCTGCATTCAGCTTGTCCCTATTAGTAAGCAAGTCATCGAGCGTGCTCTGCCCAAGGATGCTCCTCAGGGTTGTTTGTGCTATCTGAGATGTAGCGTAATAAAAATCTTCAATCTCTGTAATCGCCTTAATAGGTTCCATAGGCCTAAAGTAAACAACAGCGTTGACCTTAACAGTAATATTGTCCCTTGTGATAATATCCTGCGGAGGCACATCCATTGTTATAGTCCTCAAGCTTACCTTAACCAGCTTGTCGATAACAGGCCATATAAGTACGAGACCGGGCCCCTTCAAATCGATAATCCTCCCGAGCCTGAAGACGACGCCCCTTTCGTATTCCTTCAGGATCTTGATAGCGCTCGAAAAGAAATAACCCACAATGAATACTATAAACAGAAAACTCATAAACGATGGTCCGAACATAATCCGCCCTCCTTCTGATTTTTTTAAGCCTGTTCTAATTATACCCTAAATAACCGATTCTTACCGCAATCGTTAAATTTCAGGTTTCGACAATCTTAAGTTCGTGCGTAAAAAAGATATAGCCTTTGGTTTTAATCGCGAACAATCTTTCGACCGCCTTTTTGTAAATGTCTATCTGGAATGAATATTTCTTCACTATATCCTCAATTTCTCTTTCGGAGACCGGATAAGTCTTATAGTCGTAAACGTATGCAATCCTATCCTCTCGGCTTCCTTTTATAACCACCCTGTCGATACGGCCCTTGTAAATCCTGTTTCCCGTGTCCAGTATAAAAGGCAGTTCGGAATACGAATTCTCCCGGCGTTGTATAATGTCCTTCACGTAACCGGCTTCATTAAGCCTTTCCATGTCGGCTAAAATTATGCCTTTCATTTTATCGGCATCCCTATCCGACAATACTTCGTTTTTCATTATAGCCGCCGTCTTTGCTTCGAGATTATCCGGCGTGATGATGCCTTTCGACATGCCCTCGAATATCCTGTGAAACGCCCTGCCTAAAACTATCCAGTCGTCGCCGTGTTTTTTCCTTATCTCTTCTATCTCTTCCGTGACATCCATCCAGACCGTAGAAGGCTTATAGTCGAGCGGCTCGACAAATACAGGCTCGTCCGAGAACGGGCGAATCGCCGAATGGGCGATTGTTTTTTGAGTTCTTATATTATTGCATTTTTTCGATTCCCCGATTCCCCGTTTCTCTGTATCTTCCTTTCTTATCCTCTCCACCTTCAATGGGAGTCCGGCATCATCCCTATTATCCAAATTAAAGGCGTCATTCAGATAGGCAATCTTACCCGAAGGCGGTTTCGATTCGGAAGCCGGCCATATTCCGGACATGCAGAGATAATCCATCGCCCTTGTCACAGCCACATAGAATAATCTCTTTTCCTCGTCCTGAAGCCTTTCTCTATGACGCTGAAATACGGATACTTTTCTCCTGAGATCGGAATCTTCTTCATACGTTACGACAATGCCGCCTTCGTCCTCGTCCAGTACGATGCTGCCCGCGCCCCTTGCCCTGTTTTCTTCATCGAGGCACGGAAGGAATACAATGGGGAATTGGAGCCCTTTTGACGCGTGCACGGTCATTATCTTTACGGCATCCATCCCCTCGGTATTTACATTGGCCTTTGCCTCTTCGGATTTGCCTGACGCCTTGATCAGTTTCTCTCTTATCTCCATCCCCGTGAGCCCGTTATGTTCGAAGTCCTCGATAATCTTTATAAATTTCTTTACATTCACATACCGCTGCTTTTCATTTAGATACCGCCACGCGCCGGCCTCGGCAAGTATCTCCTCGATAAGAATCGAATATCGGGCGTCTTTAGCCCTTTCAAGCCATCTGCCGAGTGACGCGATGGAGTGTCGGAGTGATGGAGTGTCGGAGTATTGCGTTACATATTTTTTCAACGATTCAAATAAATAACCGGCCGGCATGCCGTCGATAACAGCCTCTCCGGTTATCTTTAATATCGTATCGTATCCTATTCCGAACAGCGGGGAACGAAGCACATTTAAAAGGCTGTAGTCGTCGAGAGGGTCTATAAGGAAAAAGAGAATGCTCCTCAAAATGCCGACCTCCGTGGAACTGTAGAAACCGATGCCTTTGACAACGACATACGGGATATTTTCTTTTTGCAGGGCATCTTCAAACACAGAAAGATGCGTCCTGTTCCTTAAGAGAATAGCTGCATCCCCATATCCGCATATTCTTTTACCGCCGGCTTCATATATCTCATATGCTCCGGTCAATTCCTTTATCTTTCGAGCGATCACGGACGCCTCGGACTTCCTGTTCTCCTTCATATTGCCGATGTTGTCTAGGATTAAAAGTTCCACACTGCCCTCTCCGGCCCTCGTCGCCCCAAACGGCGTATATTCGACCTTGTAATCGTCATAAAGTCCTTTCGGCATCAGCCTCTCGAAAAGGGCGTTCACAAAATCGATAACCGCAGGCAGGCTCCTGTAATTTTCCTTTATCTCTATAAAGTGATACTCGTCTCCGAGCCATTCGGTAAGTTTTTTCTTTGCGTTCTTGAATATGCTTACATCGGCCCCCCTGAACGAATATATCGACTGCTTGTCGTCGCCCACGAGGAATATTGTAGGCTCTATCCCTCTTTCCCTCTTCGCGCCCAATCCCGAACGCCACTCCTCCGTAAGCTTGTCTATTATCTTCCACTGTAAAGTGCTGGTATCCTGAAATTCGTCAACGAGGATATGATCGGTATGCTCGTCAAAGGAATAGAGGACGTTCTGCCACTCCGGATTCTTTGTGATCGCCTCGTACGCCATAAGCTCGAGGTCGTTGTAGTCGAGGCAATGCCGCGCGCTCTTTTTCATCCTGTAATTGCCGAGGCATTTCGCGTATATGGATACGATGTTCTTGAAATATTCCCCCCCGGAACTCCGGACTCCCAAGTCCGAATTTCTGACTCCCATTTCTATGTGCGGCCTTTTAGCGTGAAGCTCGCCCAACATGCCGTAAAGCTTATTCCAGCCCTTGATCCCGCTCTCTTTTATCGCCGCATAGAACATGCCTTGTTCCGAGTCCTCCATGAGGGATTCATAAACCGCCTCGTTCCAGAGCATATCGGCGTGAAAACCGTCCATAACTTCGAGAGACGGATCTATATCGAGGTCGAGAGAAAATCTCTTTAAAAGTTTCAGGCAAAAGGAGTGAATTGTGGAAATCCGCATCCTCGGCATCTTTTCCCTGACCTTCTCGAACATTTCAGGGTCTTCTTTTCTGAGGATATTGAGTATCCTCTCCTTCATTTCAGCCGCGGCCTTTTCGGTAAAGGTTATCGCGAGTATGCGCTCCACATCCGAACCGCTCTGCAAAAGGGCGATATAACGCCTGGCCAGCTTTTCGGTCTTTCCCGAACCGGCAGGTGACGAGATCATTACGCTTTTGCTTATGTCGAGGTAATTGTCGTTCATCTTGTCACATTAAACAACAATTCTTTACGATAAGATTTCATGGTATTAAAAGAGTTTCCTGAATCCCATGCCCACATCCTCAAAATGCCTATCGTTAGTAAGAACATCAGCAATGCGAAGTTCTTTCATAACAACAAAAGATGACAGGTCAAAAAAGGAGATATATGATTTGTCGCGATACTTTTTACTTAATTCCCATGCCCTTATCCACCGTTTCTCGTCTATTTTTTCAAGAATTATTCTATTGTCCTTGACTGCATCGAGGATTGCTTCTATAAAAATATCAACAAGCCTGAAATCTATCTTAGCCCTTAAAAAGGTAATCGTCTCTGCAAGAATATAGTCTGTAGTAACAGGCAGTCCTTTGCTTAAAAGCAAATCTTTATAAAAAGAATATACCCTGTCATGATGATTATCGTCTTTATTGGCAATAGCCACCCATCCCCAACTATCGAAAAAAACTATCTTCATTTTTTACGAGGGAACCCATACAGATATTCATCAATACTGTCCGCAAGGTCCGGCGGCCCCCCTTTACAGATGCCGGCTACAGACAAAAGTTTCTCTGTTATTTCGTCTACGGGTTTCTCTTTCTTTTTTCTGCGCTCCGATAGGAAATTATTGATAGCTATCCTCACCAGTTCAGCCACAGACATTCCTGAATCCTGCTGAATCCTCTCTAATGCCTCTTTCTGCATCTCTTCCATAAACATCTGAAACCTTACCTTAGCCATATCCGCCTCCTACACATATCATATAGCAAGCATATGTGTATGTCAATCATCCTGCTCACAGCCTTCCCTCCTGCTTTAACTTATCTATTATCGCGTTTATCTTAGGCATGGCGTCCATCGCCGCCTTTTCGCCTTCGAGTATGGCCTCATGCCTTTTATCGAAATCCGCCGAGCCGATATGACCGACCTTCGGCTTTATCACGACATCGGCCTTTGCCAATTGTATGGTCGCCATCTTTGAATACATGATGCCTATGGACTGCAATATTGTTTCTATAGTGCCTTGTGGCTGGGAATTGTTTAAATCAGCCGAGATATCGACTGCAATGACTATATCGGCGCCCATCTTTTTTGCCGCATCGACGGCAACCGGACTTACGACTCCTCCGTCAACATACATCTGCCCTGAAATTTTTACCGGCCTGAATATGCCGGGAATGGAGCAGCTTGCCCTTACTGCCGAGCCTGTATTGCCTTTACCGAAAACAACCTCCTGACCTGTTTGTACATTTGTGGCAACCGCATAAAACGGCATCCTCAGTTTTTCGATAGGAGTATTCTTCAATGTCCTGTTTACATAATTTTCGAGCAGTTCGCCCTTGATAAAGCCGTTGTCCGGAATGGTCAGATCTGCTATATCTCCTCTCTCTATGGAAATAGCTATCTTCTGGAGCTGAAAGGCATTGTAACCGTAAGCATACATGCTTCCGACAAAACTGCCGGCACTCGTTCCTAATATCATATGAAGCGGAACCTTATTGGATTCGAGGACTTTTAAAACTCCGATATGCGCAAATCCCTTTGATGCGCCCGCCCCGAGCACAAGGGCTATCTTCGCGGGCTGCGAAGGCGGCTGCACAGCCTCCCTGGGCGCGCATGACAATAAAAACAGCGTCGATAAAAAAATGACCGCCAAAATCTTTTTATTCATAACACAACCTCCCGAAAAAATTCACTGCTGTATATACGGGCAAAACGCGTACTCATGGCAATTCCGGCAGATATAATCGTTCAACGGCTTTGCCTTAAAATCGCCTTTACTTATGCCCGCTGCCGCATCTTCAAGAAAACGAAGGGCCGCGATTATATAATCATCGATGCCTTCCTGCCCTTTGCCCCTTTTGGACGACGGACACCACTTGATATTTATATCCTTAAGCGAATATATCCCTACCCTGTTAACATTGTATCCCTGATGTTTCATCATCGCCGCGTAAAGGAATAACTGCAAATTCTCATTACCCTCCAGCGCCTGCCTGCAGTTAAGAGACGCTCCCCCTGTCTTGTAATCTATGATCTGAACCGCATCTCCTATTTTATCGAACCTGTCAATTTTGCCTTTGAGCTTTATGCCTTTTATCGGCTCGCCGGTCAGTGTCCTTTCAACCTCCGTCGAAGCATATCCGTCTTTCCTTATTTCTACTTCCAAATCGTAAATATCGGGCAGTATTTCCATGAACGTATCCTTTACGATCTTTTTCCAGTAATCATCTATCCTCTTGTCTTTCATGGATTCGTCTATTACGGATTCCGCCCTATTCCTCAGGTCTTCGATGCCTTTGAACGGCTCCTTTATTATCCTTTCCATTATCTTATGTATGACTGTGCCTATGGTGGCCGCCTCAAGCTCGTATTCCTTTACACTCATGGGCTTCAGGCTCAGAATCCTTTCTATAAAAAATTTCCTCGGGCACATCCTGTACGCGTCGATATCCGTAACCCTCAGAAAGGCCGGGGTCCGGCCGCTCACCGCCGAAATCTCCGTTATATGGCCGGAAAAGGATATTCCGCCTTCCCTTACAAGATACTCCTCTTTTGAAAAGATGCCGGGGATACGTTCTTTGATCTCTTCTCCGGAATATAAAAACGACGACGGAAGGAACATATCGTCGCCGTCCATAAGAGGATACGACAAATGAAGGTTCGCTGAAGACCGGAGCAGTCTGTAAAAATCAAAACGCTGCCTGTCTATATATCTCTGGAGATACGAAAAACCGAGCCTTTTCTTGAGGCTGTCGGGCAGAATATAATCCATTCCGGGACGCCGGGGCATGTCTCCGTCGGTCAACCCTCCGGCGTAAACATATTCCGCGTTCAATCCGGATATTTCGGATATCTCCATGACCCTTACCCCCGCTCCTTCCGAATCGGCATAGGAAACGTTGAGAATATGGGACAGCATATTTATAAATTCACTCAGGGCAACCGGATGCGGGTGCAGCGCTCCTAAAAAAGAGAGCCTTTCGAGAGATTCTCCCGTGGTCCTGCGGATGTCCGCCGGCGATTGATCCGGCGACAATGACATAAAACCGAAATCGTCTAAAAGTCTCCGGATCAGGCCGGAATAGGTTCCTAAACCTGCTCCTTTTTTAACATCATCGAGCGGCCTGAGCTTTTCAAAAATCCATTTCATATCCTTTTCCATATCCGGCCTTTCTCTCATACGGCTGATATCCACCGTCTCGGAGCCGTAACCGATAAAGTCCATCCACGCGCCCTTGCCCGAGACAATACCCGACTGCAAAGAAAGGGCAGGCATCCATTTTTTCAGACTGTCCGGGATCTTGCCGAAATATCTCGACGCCAAAAATTGTGAAAACTTAAGTCTCGGATAGCCGTCGGCAACCGAATCGAGCAGCGACAAAAGGTCGAGAAACGGCCCGGTCTTTCCCAATGGAGTTCTCTTGGATATGTCGCAAGGTATGCCGTAGCGATGAAAAACCCTTTCGACCATGCCGGAATATTTGTTAAGATCCGGAAAGGCTACGGCTACATTCTCAAGACGCTTGAATTTTCCGGACACATACAATGACTTGATGCTCCTCGCGATGCCCTCAACCTCTTCTTCGACTCCGGGATACGAATAATAAACAAAAGAGGCGATAGGTATTTTCTCATCTTGCCCTTCTTTTAGATATATCTCCTCGACATCGAAATTTTCTTTCAAGAAACCCGTATATTCCGTTATTAATCCTGTGAAAGAGTCGTCGTACGGAACCGAAATAAATACCTTATCCGAATGTTGAATTAAAGACTTCAGAAAATTCTTCTCGGCGGTTGTCGGGTCATAAAAACCGTCGAGAATAAGTACGGAATACTTTTCCCCAAACCCTAAGACCTGATTTAGTGTGTTCACCACATCATCGCTGTCTACAAATCCGTTTCCCTCGCCGGCTTGTTTATATCTTCCGAATATTTCGAGGCTGTCCGTAATAACCTTCGAAACGGATTCAGGGATATTGAGTTCATGAAATATGCCCTCGAACTTAATCCTCAACGAATCGATATCGAGGTCGGGATAATACAACTTCAGATCGCTTATAAATTCCCCTACCGCCGATGAAAAGCCGATGCCCTTTCCTGAAACGGCTGAAAGTATAAGGGGTATCAACATACCGTCTATTATCCGCTTATCGCCCGAACCCGAATACAGCCTCTTGCAATATTGGCTTATTGTTGCCGTCTCAGGAGGGATATAGCATTTGCCTCCCTGCAGATTATGGAATGTTTTTTGAGCCTCTTTGACGTTTACAGGGGAAGGCGATAAATAGAGGATATTCGAATAATCGTTGCTTATGCCGTATCCTGCGTCGCTTATCGCTTCTTTAAACAGGAATCCGGTGATATTTCCAAAGCCCTGAGGTGTATAAAATATTTTGTTCATCGGCATATGCCCCGGAAATATTGTATTATCCCGCCCTGAAATAATGCAAATTCAGCATAAAACAGTTGAGAATAGGGTATAAATAGCTGTATGATATAACAACTTCATTACCGGAGGGATTTATGATCACAGGCAAGCCTTTTTTGACGACCGAGCAGATTCACGAAAAAGTTATCGAACTCGCGGACAGGATATCGAAAGATTACTCAGGCAAGGAAATACTCGCAATCGGCATCCTGAAAGGATCGTTCATGTTCTTCGCTGACCTTATCAGGGCGCTTAAGACTCCGGTTACGCTCGACTTTATCATTGCAGCCAGTTATTTGAAAACGACCTCAACCGGCGAGATCAAAATACATTACGACATACGGGAAGAGGTAAAAGGAAAACATGTGCTCCTCATAGACGATATAATCGACACGGGCATATCCTTGAATTACATAAGGGAGCGGATATTGTCGAAAGGGCCGGCAAGCCTCAAGATATGCACGCTTCTCGACAAAAAGGAGCGGAGGGAAACGGACGTGCCTATGGATTATATAGGCTTCGAAATCCCGAATCAGTTTTTCGTCGGCTACGGCCTCGATTACGACAATAACTACCGGAACCTGCCTTATATAGCGGTTTTCAAAAAGGAAACATAACAACAGGCAATAGGCAATGGACGACAGGCTATAGAAAATATTTTTCCCCTATTGCCTATAGCCTATCGCCTAAAATCGGAGGGCTTTATGTATAAATTAATGATAGAGACTTCTTTTGCCTCGGCCCATCAGTTAAGGGGATATAAAGGGAAATGCGAAAACCTGCACGGTCATAACTGGAAGGTTCAGGCATATGTAACGGCAAAAAAACTCAATGATATAGACATCGCCATAGATTTCCACGACCTGAAGAGAATAACCAACGATATCGTCTCGCAGCTCGACCATAAATGCCTTAACGATATATTTCCGTTTACCGAAAAAAATCCGTCGTCCGAGAATATAGCCGTATGGATATTCGAATCGCTGAGAGAAAAACTTGCCGGATATGAAAATGTAGCGGTCTCATCGATAACGGTATGGGAATCCGATACCGCGTCCGCAACATATTATGAAGAATAAGGAGAATTTAATTGGATATAAAATTTGCGATAAAACTTCTTGAGACAGCCCTATCCAAAGGCGCCGACGAGGCCGAGGTTTATATAAAGGCGTCAAAGAGCCTGAACATAGAGGTAAAGGAACAGAAAATCGAAGCGTTGGAATCGTCCATGACTGCCGGCTACTCTATCCGGGTTATTAAGGACAAACGGCTCGGCTTTTCTTATTCCACTGACCCGCGCGACTCGGACAGGGTTGCCGAAAACGCGATTGAGGCTGCGAAATATACGGAGCCCGATGATTATTTGGGATTGCCTACGCAAAGCAATGACCTGCCTCACGTCGAAATATTCGACGATAATATAGTCTCGCTGTCGGAGGATGAAGCAATACGCCGTACGCTCTTAATCGAAGAATCGGCCTTTAAGGAAGATAAACGGATAAAAAAGATCAGGAAGGCATCCGGAAGCTTCAGCACCGGCGATACTTATATCGTAAATTCTCACGGCGTCAATGTACATTACAAATCCACCGGATGTTCAGCCCAGATAATGGCAATAGCCGAAGAAGGCGGCGAAAGCCAGATGGGCTGGGACTATGAAGGAAACAGATATTTAAAAAACGTATCCTTCGAGCAGGTCGGCAGGAATGCGGCACGCCGGACAGCGCAGCTCCTCGGATCTCGAAAAATAAATCCTGTTAAGGGATTCGTCCTGCTCGACAATTCAGTTGCCGGAGAATTTTTGGGCATCCTTTCGCCGTCTCTTTCTTCGGAATCCGTTCAGAAAAAAAAATCCATGCTCGCCGGCAAAACCGGACAACGGGTATTGTGCGACAAACTCAATATCATAGACAGCGGACTGCTTGACGGAAGGCTCGGAAGCAAACCCGCCGACGCGGAAGGCGCCGCGACCGGCCGCAAGGCCTTAATCGAAATGGGAGTATTAAGCGGCTTTCTATACAATACCTATACCGCTAAAAAAGACGGCGTAAGATCCACAGGCAACGCGGCAAGGGGCGGTTTTACAGGCATGCCGTCCGTAGGTCCCACAAATCTTTATATAGAACCGATATCGAAAGAGCATGAAGCCGATTTCGGAGCAATCATCAAAACAATAGACAAGGGTCTTTATGTTATAGAAACCATGGGGATGCATACCGCGAACCCCATTTCGGGCGAGTTCTCTGTCGGTGCGTCGGGCTTATGGATAGAAAACGGAGAGATAAAATATCCGGTCAAAGAGGCCGTTATTTCAGGCACAGTCCTCGACATGTTTAAAAACGTAGTTATGGTTGGCGACGACCTGAGATTTTATGGTAATATAGGCTCTCCAAGCCTTTTGATAGAAGGAATCGACATCAGCGGATAAGAACTATTTCAGCAGGAGGTTTTTTAAATGGACTACTTTTTGACCGAGGAACAGCAGATGATTCGCGACCTTGCGCGCCAAATTGCGGAAGAAAAGATTGTGCCTGTAAGGGCGGAACTCGATGAAAAAAATGAATATCCGTGGGAAGTAATAAAGACACTTGCCCAGTCGGACATGATAGGGCTTTTCATACCCGAAGAATACGGAGGTCTCGGCAAAGGCTGTCTCGAACTCTGCATAGCGGTCGAAGAACTTTCACGTGCATGCGTGGGAGTATCTACCACATACGCCGCAAACGCGCTCGGCACATATCCGATACTTCTTTTCGGCACCGACGAGCAGAAAAAGAAATATCTTCCCGACATCGCAGCAGGCAAAAGGCTGGTTGCATTCGGATTGACGGAGGCTAACGCAGGAAGCGACGCGGGCGGGATACAGACCACGGCAAAACTCGAAGGCAATGAATACGTCTTAAACGGCACAAAACAATGGATCACAAACGGCGGAGAGGCCGAGATATACACCATCATCGCAATAACCGACAAGGCAAAAGGGCCGAGGGGCGCATCCGCGTTCGTCGTTGAAAAAGGCACGCCCGGCTTCACCTTCGGGAAAAAAGAAAACAAAATGGGCATCAGGGCGTCATCCACAAGGGAACTGATATTCGACAACTGCAGGATCCCTAAAGAAAATATTCTCGGCAAAGAAGGCATGGGCTTTATCGTAGCGATGAAGACCCTCGACTCTTCAAGGACAGGCGTAGGCGCTCAGGGATTAGGCGTCGCGCAGGGCGCATACGAAGAAGCCGTGAAGTTCGCGCGTCAGAGGCACCAGTTCGGACATCCAATCATAAGCTTTCAGGCAATACAGCACATGCTCGCGGATATGGCCATCGAGATAGAGGCTGCTCGGGCGCTCATCTATTCGGTCGCAAGATACGTTGACAGCGGCGCAAAGGATGTATCAAAGCCTTCGGCAATGGCAAAGACTTTCGGAACAGATGTGGGAATGAAAGTTACCACTAATGCAGTTCAGGTAATGGGCGGCTCAGGATACATGAAGGAATATCCCGTCGAAAAGATGATGAGGGACGCGAAGATACTCCAGATATACGAAGGCACGAACCAGATACAGAGAAACGTCATCGGACAGGAAATAATCAAAGAAGCGGCGAGAAATAAATAGACCTTATGCGTGCAACTGATAAGCACGGCTTATCAGTTGCACATGCAAAGAAACAATTATACCATCCTGCCTTGTAGTCCATATTATTGCACTTCCTAAAAAATAGAATGCTTGCCGTTTAACGCGTAGCGTTATATAATAAACTACGTGATAAAATCATTCAAAGACAGAGAAACAGAAAAAATATATAAAAGAGAAATATCAGGCAGGTTGCCGAGAGATATTCAGCAGGTTGCTTTAAGAAAATTGCGTATGATAAATAATGCTAAAAATATCGGCGACTTGAAAATACCGCCGGCAAACAGACTGGAAAAATTAAGAGGCGACAGGGAAGGACAGCATAGTATCAGAATCAATGATCAATGGCGCATCTGTTTCAAGTGGCAGGCAGGAGATGCGTATGAGGTAGAAATAACGGATTATCATTAGAAGAGAGGAGAGAGTTATGAAAAAGAAGTTACATCCCGTACATCCGGGCGAAGTGCTTTGGGAAGAATTTCTCAAGCCGATGGGGATAAGCCAAAACAGGCTTGCCGTTAATATCGGCGTGCCGCCGCGGAGGATTAACGAGATAGTCCTCGGCAAGCGCGGAATTACCGCAGATACCGCCCTTAGACTCGCAAAGTTTTTTGGAGCATCTGCCGAATTTTGGCTTGGACTGCAATCGCAGTATGATTTAGATGTTACTGCAGAGGAACTCGGCGAACGACTGGAACAGGAAGTAAGGGCGTATGCAAACGCTGTATAAATCATGTAAAATTTTTCAAAAGGCAACGCCTCAGCGTATGATAGTATTTTGGTCATAAAGGGAGAAAATACCAAGGTGGCATATTAAATGTTAGGGAGCGTTTAATATATGTTCGATTACATAATGAAAAATAAAGAATGGATATTCTCCGGTATGGGTGTATCGTTAGTTGGCATAGTTTTCTTGGTTTTTAAGTATTTCTGGCATAAGAATCATAAAATAGAAACCATCACGAGTACTTCCACCAGCCCTCAAACACCTACCACAAATAAAAATTTAGAAGGGGACGGTTCTATTTAAATGATTAAATCGCTAAAACTTTAATAGGGACAGCGACCATTTTATTCTTCCATACTTTTATATTGTTTTTTTGCCATATCTATAGTATATTATGTTTATGAACAAAACCCGCTTTGAATGGGATGAGGAGAAAGACAGGGAGAACCAAGCTAAACATAATGTTTCTTTTGCGGCGGCACAACACGCTTTTCTTGACCCTAAACGTGTCATAGTCGAAGATGTTAACCATAGTTCAGAGGAAGAACGATTCTATTGTATAGGCCGCATCGGCGACGGCATCATGACCGTCAGGTTTACTTATAGAGGGAATACCATCCGCATCTATGGTGCGGGATATTGGAGAAAAGGAAGGAGGATATATGAAGACCAAAATAAAATACACTGACGAACCGATGGGCGAGTTGAGAGTTATTAAAGATTTTCTTCCTCCGCCGGAGCAACTGGTCTTAAAAGAAGAAAATATTAAAGTAACGATTGCCTTAAAAAAAGCAAGCGTTGAATTCTTCAAAAAAGAGGCGAAGAAACATCATACCTCGTATCAAAAAATGATCAGACAGGTTATAGACTGGTATGCCTTACATTATAAAAAGAGCGCCTAACATTTCATGCTCATGGGACAGAAAATAATCAAAGAGGCCGCAAAGAGAAAATAACAGAAGGATGCCGGCAATGACTGCCGGCATCTTCTTTTTATAAGTCTTACAAATAATTCCTTACCGATGTTACGACTCCTAAACTCACAACAACGACTATCCACGCCAAAAGCAACGCAATGCTTATCTTTCCCCATTTGTCGATCGACGGCGAGGGAACATATTCTCCGGTCGTCTTGCCGGATTTATAGGCTATTGTCAGCATATAGCCGGCTATTATAAGCCCCATCACGAATGTGGACAAAAAAAGCGCGGTGCTTCCAAGATCGATGTTCAGCTTATAATCGAATATCGAATAATCGAAGCGTCTAAGATACGTCATCCTCAGCGCCTCTCTCGTATACGACATTCCGAATACGGTCAGAAACGCTCCGATAACCGCAGGAACGGCGTATTTAAACGGGTCTTTCTGAGCATTATTAAGGAAGAACAACAATGAAACTCCAAGCCCTGCTCCCACAAGGAAAAACGGATTAACAAAAAACTTGAATTCGAGCGGCAGGCTGAAAAGCCACCAGAAGCCGACACCTGCCTGAATTGCCGTGAATACGAATGCCATTTTCGCGCCCATCCTCGCAACCCATTGCAGATATTCCTTATCCGAATCCGCCCTGTCTTTGAAATACCATGCGTAAAGCATAAGGAATACGCCTGTAAGCGCGAATGAAGGGATCATGAAATGGAGGAATCGCGGGATATGGAATGTGTGCAAAGCCGTTCCTGATGTATCTATCGAATTCCCGCTTATATACCATCCGAACCATTTCTCGGGCTGAAGGAGTTGATAGCCGAGCACATGCATTATTATGCCCGCAAGTATAAAAAGAGCGAGCGCTCCTATGCCGAATGCCGCGAAGCCCCCTCCTCTCGAATCCCTCTTCAGATAAAAAACATATACCATGCTGTAACCGAGCATCATTATCAATATGAACGCCATAACCCACGCGCCGGAAATCATATTGGAAGCGTACCAGAACGGATCGTACACGACCTGCACAAAGAGGAGCGGAGCCACGCCCAGAAGTATGGCCATCGAGATATTGGCCGTAGTTGCCCGTATCATGGATTTCGAGAGCCGCTTCCAGTAATCATCTCCCTTTATATAGCCGTATACCGAAAGGAACGACGTGCCGAGCACGAAGTTGACGAACATTATATGAAGAGCGAAGGTAAGCACCATGAGCACCTGAAATAATACGGGATAAAACGGAATGCCCATGGGATCCTGCAATGCCTTTATCATTGTGCCTATTTCCATGATTTTCCTCCTTACCTGTTAAGAGAGACAATATAGGCCGCAAGCGCCTTTTTTTCCGCTGATGTACCGTGAAACGGCGGCATATATGGAATTGCGCCCAGAGAGTCGATAAAACCTTCGGCTGCCTCCGCTTCCGTGAAGCCGAGCCTCTTTACCATTTGAGGCAGCGGCCTTAATCCCTTTTGCTCAAGCACATGGCAGGCCGAACACTCTATAAGGGCGATCAGCTTTCCTGCCTGAAGCATATTGTCTTTGTTTATGTTCCTTAAACCTTCGGGAACGAACGGAGAAACCTTCAATATGCCTTTTTCATTAATAACATCGGCCTCCGATTTTACGCCCTTGGGCTTTACATCAGCCGCAATTATCTGGTTTGAATACATATACTGGGATATGACATATGGCTTTCTGAACAACTCTCTCGTCCTTTCCGCCGACCATATTCCGGCAAAGAGAACTGCAATCGCCAAAACGGCAGGCACAAGCCTTATGGAAAGCGGCTTTATATGGGCATACAAGAAATACAGGATCATCGCGAACAATGAGATCAATACGCCTGTCTTAAGGCCCTTCGGCACGATAATAGATCGAAGCAGGTCGGCATTTTCAGGGATGGTATTCAGATACCAGAATGCCGCGATCACGGCTAAAATCAATCCGCCGGCGCCCCATTTCGACGCAGTCTTCACAACCAGCCTTTTCACGTCTTCGTTCTTAAGCCTCGTTGCTGCGATAATGGCATAAACGGCGCCTATCGCGAACATGACGGTTGTTCTTAAGAATAACTGCGACCAGTATGTCTGGTTAAAGAAGCCGTCAAAGAAATTTCCGGTCTGAACCCATTTGCCCGGAGAGAGCATAAAGGCTAAAATGCCGGTAATTATTATCATTGTTATCCACGAAGCTATCGCGAATATCCATCCGATCTTAAGATGGGTTTTAATATTCACTTTGCCGAGGGTGTAATAATAGATGAATATGCCGGTCACTTCTATAATGAAGAAGACCCATTCCGTGGCCCATCCCCACACATAATTGTGGATCAAAGCCGATATTCCCCTCGGATTTGTCGCGGTTGCGGCATACCATATGCCGACACCGCTCAGTGAGCCGAAGACATAAGCGAAGATAAGCAGAAACAGCGTGTACTTTTTGACGAATTCAAGAAGCTCCGGCCTGTTTTCCCTGTACGACTTTGTCTCGACATAGATGTTGAACCACATGGCGCTGACAGAAAGGTGGGACGGGAGCATGTGAAAGGTGGAGATAATCGCCAGTATGATACCGGCGCTAAGATTCGGCACTTCCCATATCGGATACATAACCTAACCTCCAAATAAATGGTTTCAGGGCATTTTAGGTAAATTGTATCACTTAATTATTTGAATTGCGAGAAATTTCTTTTTTTGAACATGTCTTCGACTTCTTTTCTCAATTCGACCCATATGGGATGTATTTTGCATTTAGCGCTCAAGCCGCACTCTTTTTTATCCACGGCGCAGACATTCATGGCGACAGGGCCTTCGACCGCCTCGATAACGTCATAGATGGTTATATCTTCCGGCATTCCGGCGAGTTGAAAACCGCCCTTGACTCCCCTGTACGACTGCAATATATTTGCCCGCGCGAGTTTCTGGACGATCTTCGCGAGGAAGCTTTTAGGAATGCACATCTCACGCGCTATCTCATCAACCATCGTCACTTCATCCGGTTTCCTCGCGAGGTAATACACACACCTTATCGCGTAATCCGTCTCTCGGGTAATCTGCATCATGATGTAAATTATAACCGAATTGAACTATTTTCGCCTACTCGTCATCGTCTTCAAGCATCCTGTATTTAGGCCCCTCCGGGTCTTCATACTGTCCGCTCCTTACAGCCCACATGAAAAAGAGCCACGCTCCTATGCCGAGGATTATGGATAATGCGATTAAAAAGAAAAGCGTCCACATAATTACGATGTCCTCCCTTGGGCAGGCATTTTGAGTCTCAGGGAATTGATTACTACAAGAAGGGAACTCGCCGCCATTGCGCCCGCCGCTATAATCGGATGCAGAATTCCAGCGACTGCAAGCGGGATCGAAATGATATTGTAAAAAAACGCCCAGAAGATATTTTGTTTTATTACGCTATACGCCCTTCGTGATATACGGATAAAGTAAGGGATAAGCCTGAGATCGTTCCTTACCAAGACCGCATCCGCGCTCTCCATAGCTATATCCGTTCCCCTGCCCATTGCTATGCCCACCGATGATTCCGTAAGGGCAGGCGCATCGTTAATGCCGTCGCCGACCATCATTACCTTCTGACCGTTCCGCTGCATCTTCTCTATAATTTCTTTTTTCCTGACCGGAGACGCCTCGGATAATGCGTTGCTTATACCCGCCTTTGATGCTATCGAAGATGTAGTAGTCCTGTTATCTCCGCTTATCATGGATATATCGAGATCCATTTCTCTAATATCCTTAACCGCTTCTATCGCCTCTTCCCTGATCATATCCGATATAACAAAAGCCGCCCTCACCTTTTTATCCCATGCGGCATATACTACCGTATCGCCCGCTTCCTCAAATCGCACTGCATCGCTATGGGATAATCCGATACAGCCCTCTTCCGGCATAAACGTCATGCTGCCTATTATAATTGTTTTGCCGTCTACAACTCCCTTGACTCCACGACCCGGAACCGCCTTAAAATCTGAAACAGTAAAGATTTTCAATCCGCGCGCTGCTTCGACAATCGAACGCCCTATGCTGTGCTCCGAAACACTTTCAATAGAGGCGGCGACAGAAAGTATGTAAGCCACTTCCGTATCCGGATCGAACTTAATGATCTCCTTCAACGCAGGTTTTCCTGCCGTTATAGTGCCGGTTTTATCGAATACCACATGAGTGAGCCTACTCGCATTTTCTATTACCTCTCCTCCCCTTATCAATATCCCCTTCGATGAAGCGCTACCCGTAAATATCAATACTGCGAGCGGAGTTGCGAGTCCGAGACTGCACGGACACGCTATGACAAGCACTGAAATGCCGGTCATTAATGCGCTGTGAGCGGACGCCCCCGATAAGAGGTATCCTATCACCGTCAAAAAGGCGATAATCAATATCGCCGGAACAAAATAGCCTACGATCCTGTCGGCCAATATCTGTATCCGGGGTTTTCTTGCCTGCGCGTCTTCCACGGCGCGTATAATGCCCGCAAGCACTGTCTCGTTGCCGGTCTTTTTAACTTTAAAAGCAATAGCGCCGTACAGGTTCAGGCTCCCGCCGATGACTTCGGAGCCCGGTACTTTAAAAACAGGTTTCGATTCTCCGGTAATAATCGATTCGTCCGTTTCCGATTCTCCGCTCATAACGATTCCATCAAAAGGAATCCTTTCACCGGGAACAATCCGAATCATATCTCCTTTTTTTATATCGGCTATCGGAATGACTTCATGTTTCCCCGCTTCACCGCGTAAAACCTTCGCCTCCTTGGGACTCAGCCCGGATAACCGTTCGATGGTCTCGGACGCCTTGCCTTTAGCAGTCGCTTCTATATATCTCCCGAGAAGTATCAATGTTATTATCATCGCCGCGGTGTCGAAATAAACCTTCCCGCCGGTCAGCATCTGGTATACGCTGAATACAAAAGCCGAACCCGCCCCTACCGTTATAAGCGAATCCATATTAAAGTGCAGGCTCTTAAGACCTCTGAATGTATTTTTAAGGAACGGCATTCCCGAATAAAATATAATCGGGATTGTCAGCACGAGGGATATTATCTCGAACAGCAGCCTGAAGTTGGAATCGATCCCCTGAAAATAGCCTGCATAAAGGGCGACCGAGTAAATCATCAACTGTGAAGACAGGAATCCGGCTGTCCCGAATCTCACGAGGAGGTCTTTAGCCTCCGCGTGCCGACGCTTGAACTGCTCGGATTCGGAATACGGTTTCGGATTATAACCTATTGATGCTATTCGCCTGAGGATATTATCAAATCCGATAATTTCAGGGTTCCACTTTACCCTTGCCTTATTGGTCGCATAGTTGACACGCGCGTATTCCACTCCTTCCGTCTTAATCAATATCCTCTCGTTAAGCCAGACGCAGGAAGCGCAGCGGATATTGTCTATGAAAATATCTATCTCTTTATATTTCTTTTCCTCTTGCCCTTTTTCCGTTACATCCCTTACATGTTCCGCAAAGGGTTTAATATCTATTTCTTTACCGAACAGTGATGATTCTATGCCGCCGTCATCCCATTTACGTCTTTTATAAAAATCGGATAGTCCCTCCGATTGGATAAGCGTATAAATACCCCCGCAGCCGTTACAGCAGAATACGCGGCTCTGTCCGTTCACTCCGTAATAAACGGCATCCCGTTCAGGGAATGTTAAGAGACAGTGGTCACATTTAAGCATTGACTGCAATACTCCTCCAGATAAAATACAATCCCATAAGCGTAATCATAATACCTCCGGCCTTATACATCCGCTCCCTGAACCTTACGCTTATTCGCTTAACGGCAATACCGAATAACAATAAGGCCGGCACCGTTCCCAAGCCGAAGCAGACCGAAAGCGCCATGCCCTGTAAAAGATCGGACGCGCCCGCAGCCGCAATAAATGCCGAATACGACAGACCGCAGGGAAGGAATCCCATCAATATGCCGAACGGATAATAACGCCATGACGATTCCGATTCGAGGACGGCTTTTACCGCCCTTATGACAGTACCGCTATGCCTTTCGATAAAATTCATTCCCTTTAAAACGCCTAAAACACCGAGCCCCATTATGATCATAATTATGCCCGCAGTTATTGCCGCAAAATCCTGAATCCCGGCTATTCCGGCAGCGGCATTCACAAAAGAACCGGTGAATCCCATGAACGCCCCTACGAAGGAATAAGTTGTGATGCGTCCTGTGTTGTAAAGGATGTGGGGTAAAACAGCGGTGCGCCGGCCGTCAGTGCTTTGCGCGTGTAACGCATACGATGCGACGAGCGGACCGCACATGCCTATGCAATGGCCGAATCCGCCGAGAAATCCCGAACCGAACATAAGTATATAAAGCGAATCAGTATGAAACATTAAAAATAAAATCCGCCTTTTTATTATTACCGGCATCAGGCAGATAAACCGTAGCCCGCCACAGTTTCCTACCGCTCGGACATTTAGGTATGACGCCTTTCCCTTTATATGTGTCGTCGGCTGTTTTTTTCAATACGACCTTATTTTTGCCCATATACATGCCGGGCATGCCGAGATCGAGAATTAATCTATCGGCTGTCTTCCCCCTGAGAGTTACGGTGAAAGAAAGTTCTTTCATGACTTTTACGGGTCTTGGAGTTATGTCCAATATGATTTCGGAAGCGCCTATCCTCTTAGTGCAGGGGCCCGAATCTATATTGCAGTCAGGCATATCCTGAGCGGCGGCATGAGGAGAGAAACCGCAGGGCAGAAGAAATACCGAAATAATAAAACAGAACAGCAAAAATTTTATTTTCATCTTCCCTGCCCTCAGTCTAATCTAAATCAACCATTTTATCAGCAGGAAACTGAATACGGTTATAAAGCCTGTCGTAAAAATGCTTAAAAAAAGCGGCCTGAAACCTACCTTCAGAAGCTGCCTGAAGTCCGTCTCGAGCCCCATCCCTGCCATCGCCATGGTCAAAAGGAACACGTCAAAAAATTCTATCCAGTGAACGGCCTTCGGAGTAAAGAACTGCAGTGAATTCAGAACGACCATTCCTAAAAAACCGAGCAAAAAAAACGGAAAGGTGATGCTCTTCTCCTCTTCCGCGCCTCCGTGTTTTATTACGCCCCTGTTCACAAGATATGAAAGGATTAATGTAACCGGAATAAGGGCCGCGACACGGGTAAGCTTTACGAGAATACCGATCTCCCCGCTTTTATCTCCTCCGCCGAAAGCCGCCGTTACCACCTGCGCGACTTCGTGAATGGATGCCCCTGTCCAGTAACCGTACTGTATATCCGTAATGGGCAGCATATCCGCCTTGAACATAAACGGATACAATAGCATTGAAATGGTGCCGAATACGGTTATCGAGCTTATCGCCACTATTATGTCTTCATCCTTCGACCTCGTGATCGCGCCTGCCGTGAGAATCGCGGACGCCCCGCATATGGATGTGCCTGTGCCTATCAGCAGGGAAGACGCAGGAGATACCTTCAGGAGTTTTCCGATTATGACGGCAAACAAAAAGGTCAAAAACAGCGGCGCGAGCGCGACAATAAGTCCTTCCCATCCGAGGCCTATGATCTTGTCAAAGGTTATCCTGATGCCGAGGAGGGCTACCGCGAATCTCAGCACCTGCCTCATGGAGAAAAAAATCCCGGCTTTATAGGCCGACGGGATAATAAAGGCGTTTCTCAAGAGTATGCCTATACCCATCGAGGCGATCAACGGAGTGACATAGGTAAGCTTTGCGCCGGTGTGCAGCGCAAGCGCCGCAATCGCTGCCGTCAGCATAAGGCCGGGCATCATAGCCTCTACATGCGGCGGGAGAAAAAATCTCGTCTTGATGGCTAATCCGCCGTTTGTTTCCGCCGCCTGCTCACAGGCTTCGATCTTATTTTTTTCGCTCATGTCCGCCGGCACCTGCAGCCTCGTCGTCATCGTTCAGCATCTTATATTTAGGGTTCTCGAAATGCTCCAATTCGCTCTTTTTACGCGGTTTATAATAATGGACAACGATTATTATAAAAACGATAAAAAGAACTGCTGTAATACCGAAATTAATCCAACCGCTCCACTGCATCTCCTTCACGCTCCTTTGCGTTTATAACTCTCCGCTTCCCTCCGCAAGGGAAGCGGAGAGCGTAAGACCTATATTAGTCGAATTTCACCTTAATCGGTCCTGAGTTATAACTGTTATGCTTGCTCGAATCGTTGAAAACAGCGATTCCTACCGTGTAATCGCGCCTTGTATCGAACTGCACGTCGTTCTCCTTATCTCCGCTTTCGAGTTTTCTCTGCAGCATCACCGTCCATCTGCCGTTAGCCCATTTCGCGTTAGCCTTTATATCCGCCATGCTTCCGGAAAATTTAGAGAGCATCCACAAAGGCACGACATCTCCGTCCTTGAACTTACTGTAGTCTTTGATCTCTACGGTCTCGCCGTCAACAAGGAATCCCTGCGCCGTAGGCTTTTTGGCAGTGTCCTGCATGAACTTGGGTTTCTTTTTGTCGGCTGCCTCATTCTTCTTTGCTTTCCCGGTGCCTGCGTCGGCCTTTCTCGAATCGTCATCCACATAACCGTCCTCGGCATGTGCGAGAGGGTTGGTCGTGTATGCCTTCCATATCCACATATCGCCTCGCTCGGTCGCCGTCTCGCTGTGGTATTTCCAGTCCTCCTTATTTCTAGCGTCGGAATGGCATACTACCGCGCATCCCTTTGTGGCGAAGTTCTTTATCCTCTTTATCTCCCAGTTCAGGGCGACCATGTCCTCGTTGCCCTTCTGCTTTTCCCATTTGCCTTTTGAAAATTTCCACGCCTCTTTTGTCATGCTCCGGTCAGCATCGGGCCATGAAACGAGCATGCTGATATTTCCGCCCTTAGTATATACGGCCCTAACCCTTACTTCAAGGGTCTTCTTTTCAAACGGTCCTCCGGATGCGCCGTCGTGAATAAGGGTCGCCTCTTTTACGGAACCCCATTCAGGGCTGTTAATATCCGCCGGATCTTTAGATACCTTTTTTGCGGTGATCGCAGTATCGCCCTTTCCTGCTGCAAATGCAGCGGCTGCGCATACCATGAACAGCAGCGTAATTACAAAACTTAACTTCTTCATAATCATTTTCCTCCTTATAATTGATTCGCGGCCTGACGGCCATTTTGTTATGCCGATATCCCCAATACCGTAAACAATATCGTCAATACCACACCTCCTCCCATTAAAGCCATGGCAACAGGCCTCTTTCTGGGACTCGTCTCCGGATTCCTGTCCAAGAACGGAAATACCATGAGAGCAATAAATACCAGACCCGGCAAAACTACCGTAGGCACTATTTCAAGGCTCGATGGAAATATCTTAAGCAGATAAAAGGGCGCCATGAAATACCACTCCGGCCTCGGCTTAAAAGACGAATCCGAAGGGTCCGCCGGATCGCCCACCTTCATCGGCAGCGCGAGCGCGAGCGCGACAACCGCTATTACTACGATAAGCGCCGCTATCGCCTCTTTGAACAAGAAATCAGGATAAAACAACACCTGTTTTTTATCATTCTTTTCCGCCATCTTGACCTCCATATTTTTTATAACGGTTTGCTTATGCCGAGTCTGCGGATCATCCAGAAATGCCCGGCAAGAAAAATTACCGTAAGGATCGGCAGCACCGCCACGTGAATAGCAAAGAACCTCGACAGAGTAAGCGCGCCGAGGTCGTCTCCTCCCATAAGCAGCTGCGACAGGAAAGGACCGGCCACCGGAAGGCTCTTAGGCATCAACACGCCGACCTTTGTCGCCCAATACGCCTTCTGATCCCACGGAAGCAGATAACCCGTGAAACCGAAGGCAAGCGTTATCCCGAAAAGGAAAACCCCTGTTACCCAGTTGAACTCGCGCGGATTTTTATATGCGCCGTAGACATAAACCCTGAGCATGTGCAGAAAAACAGCTGTTATCATTATGTTTGCGGACCAGTGGTGTATCGCCCTTATCGGATTGCCGAGGGGAAGGTCGAATGTGATATATTCGACCGTGACAAACGCGTGGTCTATCGACGGCACGTAGAAAAAAAGCATTGCGACGCCGGTTACCGCCAGCAGTAAATATAAAAGAAACGTGATACCGCCGAAACAGTAGGTTAAATTTATACGCGGCGGCACAGGATGGTCGAGGACATTCCTTTTGAACTCCTCCCTGAAACCTAACCTTCTGTCGAATACCTCTATAAGTCGCCCGAACATATGCTATGCCTCCTTTAAAGCAGTATTTATCATAAGTTTCCCGTCCTCTACCTTCGCCTCCAGTTTAGCGAGTGAATGAGTGGGCGGCCCGCTTACATTTTCGCCTGTCGCGTCATAAACTCCGGAATGGCAAGGGCATTTAAAATTTCCCGACTGCTCGTCGAAGTTGACGTTGCAGCCGAGATGTGTGCATGTTGCCGACAAGGCGAAAACTTCTTCTCCGTTTACTTTCACATAGACCAGCTGCTTCACCTTTCCTTCGAGCCATCCGTCCTTTGCGTCATAGGTTATACCGATTTTATGAAATTGGCCGTCCGCGAGTTCCGAGGCGTTTCCGGCCTCCACCCATTTACCTTCACGCTTGTTGGTTATTGCCGGCGCGCCTATGGATGTGAGCGCAGTGCCGCCGAGACCTACCGCAATAGCGCCGGTTATAACCCCGATGCCCGCTTCAAGGAACTTGCGCCGCGTAACCTTTTTACCGTTTTCTTCCATGTTGTCCTCCTTACTTCCCGACATATACTTTATTGTCAAATGCAACCGTATCGGATCCGAGGGTAACGCGGGCCTTTACTTCCCAGTAACCCGTACCGTTAAAAACGACCGCTGCCCGATACTTCCCGTTGCCTATATTCAGAGCTTTATACCGGTCGATGCGCGGACTGCCCATCCGGCTGACAAGCAGTTCTACGGCAGAGCCCTCGACAGCCCTTCCGTCCCTATCGAAAATACTCACAACAAACGGGTTATCGCCTTCACGAACAGAGGGCGGTACTTTCACCTTCCAGCCAAGTTCCATGTATCTTTTTAATGTCCTGTCGAAGTTGAGCGCGGCCTCATACGGATCGTCCTCTACAACCGCATCCCGCTGCGACACGCCCACGACAATGGACAGGGCAATCACTCCCATGCCGGTGGATATTATCAATGCTATTAACGTCTTATACATCATCCGGAATTATAAAATTCGTTTCTCTCGTTAGATTTATATTTTTATTTTTATCGCTCAACGTTATTCTTATCTTCCTCGCACCCTTCAAACCAGACGCATCCTTTACCCTCACAAACAGCGGCAGCCTGTCCCTACCTCCGGCCACAATATGAACCGGCTCATTTATTGACTGCGAGACGGTTTCATTAAATCTCTCCACGCTGACCCGCAAATCGACCGGTTCGTTCCGCATATTTTTAACGGAAAGCACGTATGCGTTGATGATGCTCCCATCCTTTGTAAAACGGGCCTCCATCGGGTGCGGCAATACGGTAAAGTCTATACCCGTCCTTGCCGACATCAGATATACGGAAAAAACAAAAAATACAATCACAAATACGCCGACAATGAAAAAATTCTGTCTTAGGATCCTGCCTTCTCCCGCAGTGCCGAACGCGTAACGGATAAGCCCTTTTTTGCCCTGCTGCTCCATGACCTCATTGCAGGCGTCGAGGCATGCCGCGCAGTTGATGCATGCCGCGTTCAATCCTTCCCTTATATTGATATTCGTAGGGCATACATTCTCGCACCTTTTACAATTTATGCACTCAGTCGCCCGTTTGGGATCAAGCTCTATGACAAGCGTGCTCTGATCGAACATAACGCCCTGAAGCTTTGCGTAGGGACATACCGTAGCGCACCATTTATGCCTTAGAAACGCATAGTTCAAAAATATTATTGCCGTCATGACGATCCAGAATCCCCATGTGGTCGAGCCTAAATTACCGGTCATTAAATCCGGAATAAATTCATAAGGCGAAACAAAATACCAGATAAGCGCCGCGGCAACGACAATGGAAATGACGAACGCAGCTGTGAATGCAAGTAATTTATAGGCGATACCTTTCTTTTTTGCCTTGTCCACAAAGGGCGTAAAATCAATCAAAACGGTCTGGGGACATAGCCAGCCGCACCATACCCTGCCGAATACGAGTGTAATAAAGACTATAAAGAGGGTAAGGAATATGGTCGCGATAAGCACGATAAAGAATTCCTGCATCCATATGGAATAACCGAAAACATGAAGCCTTAACGTAGGGATATCAAAACGAAACGCGCTCTCGCCCTTTATCCTCACAAACGGGATGCCTATAATAAGAACGGCCTGAATTATTCCGGCAATCCGTCTAAGCGTCCTTATCCTCACGGAATTTCTTATCATGATTTAGTGCCCCCTAAATCTCCTCTCCCCTATAAACCTGAAAAAGAAAAGAGGCGGGGGGTGGGAGGTGTTTTTACCCCCCGCATCGGGGGAGAGAGCCCGATTATTTTTTAATCGATTCGAGATATTGGCCTTCCTGACTCCAGCCGCTTATCTCAGGTGTATACGCGAAGCTGTAAAATATTCCCCATGCGATCAACCCGAAAAAGAGCAACAGCCAGCCTATAGGCAGTCTCTTTTTTGTGTCCTGCCTTTCCATGTCCTCAATCTTGTCTATATCTTGAGCCATATTTGCCTCCTATTCCTTTTCTTCCATCGACCTTATATACGAGACGAGAGACCATATCTTCTTCTTGCCGAAGAACTCGCCCCATGAAGGCATTCCGCCCTTTGCCCTTCTGCCTTCGAATTCCATGTCCTTTTTTGTGCCGTCCGCGATCGTGAAGAAAAGGGTGTCGTCGCCGACAGGCCCGACAACATAGAGCCATTCCTTATCGGTAAGGTCGGGGCCTATGTCTCCCTTCGCATCCACGCCGTGGCATGCCGCGCAATTCATCTCGTATACCTTTTTACCCTCGGCAACGGCATTCATATCTCCTGCAAGCGGATTCATATCCCCTTTCGCTATCATAGGAGGTCTCGGCTTTCTCGGAACCGCGTGGCCGAGGGATTGCATATACGCGACAAGAGCGTCCAGTTTCGTTTTGTCGGAAAGGGCAGCCATCTCTTCCTTTGTATATGGGAAACCGAGGGCATTCATCCTCGCCTCTGCGGCCTTTGCATCGACCTGACGGTCGGCAAGCCAGCCGTACGAAGGCATGTTCGACCCCTGAAACAGTTTCCGGGGATCGTTGAAATGCTTGTAATGCCATTTATCCGTGTACTTTCCGCCGACGCGGGCGATATCCGGCCCAGTCCTTTTCGAACCCCATAAAAACGGCTGGTCATAGGCAAACTCGCCTGCCTTCGAATACTCGCCGTAGCGCATAACCTCGGCCTTCAGAGGCCTTACGGTTTGCGTGTGGCAATAAAAACATCCCTCTTCCTGATACACGTCCCTTCCCGCAAGCTGAAGCGCCGTATAAGGGTTAAGGTTCTGGAGCTTTGGATGCATCTGGGGCGTGAGCATCGGAAAGACCATCATCACAGCCGTTCCTATAAGGATACCGACGGTAACTACAACCGCGAATAAAATAGGTTTTTTATAAATTGTCCCTGCCATGACTTACCTCCCTTGTCCTGCCGGCGCAGGTATTTTTTTGGCCCGTAAAACTGTCATGACAATGTTGTATGCGAACATACACAATCCGACAAAGAAAAGCAGGCCGCCGACCGTTCTCATCTTCCAGTACGGATAGTTGTTTACCACCGATTCCATAAAAGTGTAGGATAGGCTTCCATCATCGGGAGATATCGCCTTCCACATGGCTCCCTGCTGTATTCCGAGTATCCACATGGTGATGGAGAAAATAAGCTGCCCTATTAGAACGAACCAGAAATGCGTGTTTGCGAGCTTTACGCTGTAGATTTCGGTGTTATAAACCTTGGGAATTACATAGTACATGGAGGCTCCGACCGTCATTGCGACCCATCCCATAGTGCCCATATGAACGTGTCCGGGAACCCAGTCCGTATAATGTATCAACTGGCTTACCACCCTCAACCCCTGTGTCGGACCCTGTATGGTCTGGAGCCCGTAAAACGTTATCCCGAGTATAAAAAACTTTGCAAGGTAATTAGTTTTCATCTGCGACCAGTCCGGGGCTAAGGTATAATAGCCGTTCACTACGGATCCCCACGATGGAGCTATCATGAACATTGTGAATGCTATCCCCACCGTCTGTATCCAGTCAGGAAGCGGCGTGTAGACAAGGTGGTGAGCGCCGGTCCAGAGGTACGCAAATACCAAAGACCAGAAGGCTATTATCGAAAGCCTGTGGCTGTAAATGGGCATACCCGTGGATTTGGGAAGAAAATAATAAAACATCGCCAGTATCGGCGTTGTGAACACAAAACCGACTGCGTTATGCCCATACCACCATTCGATATTAGCGTCATTTACCCCCGCGAATATCGAATACGACTTGAAAAGTCCCACCGGAATAGCAAGGTTATTTACGACATAAAGAACGGCAACGGCAATAACGGTTGCTATCAGATACCAGAGCGATATATACATCTGCTCTTCCTTGCGCTTAATGATGGTCCCGAAAATATTTACTGCGAACATAACCCACAAAATAACCACGCCGATGTCGAGCGGCCATTCCAATTCGGCGTACTCCTTCGACTGTGTCATACCGGCAAGGAGACTGACCGCAGCCGCAACAATGGCCGCATTGAATATGTAGAGCTGAACCATTGCAAGCTTCGGGAACAAAAGCGGCACCCTCGTCAGACGCTGAACCATGTAATAACTCAGCGCGAATATTTCGGCCACCGCGAATCCGAAGGCGAGACCGTTTACATGAACGGCCCTCAACTTGCCATAAGTGAGAAACGGCGCGATATTCAGTTCCGGTTTCCACAACTGGATTGAGATTATCAATCCGATCAACACCGAGACTGCCCCCCAAAATAGTCCGGAAAGGGCAAAGCCTTTGACAGGTTTCCATTCGTACGATGTATCCTCTGCCATTTTTAAGCCCTCCTTTTATTTAATATCGGACAGAAGCTGTCCTGTTTTTGGTAAAAAAATTATTACGATCTAAGCCTTCCGCTCCCTCAAAATCCGCAACCCGCTCCTGTTTTTCAAAACAGGATTCCCCTTTCGTACTGCAGCGCATGCGCTGCAACCGTAATTAACGTCCGACACCGGCACTCGAACGCTTTTAGCCGGTACCGGCATCATATTATCCAAAAATTTTTGAAAATTGTATCTATTCAATTTCTTTATAAGAATATCCCTTATCTCGATCCATACCGGATGAACAGAACACCGGCTTCTTCTCGAACAGCTCTTATTATCGACTACGCATGCATTTATAAAAATGGGGCCTTGAACGGCCTCGATGAGATGAAGGAGGGTTATTTCTGAAGGTTTTTTCCGGAGGGCAAAACCGCCGTTTACGCCCCGCGTCAATGAAACTATCTTCGCCTTCGCGAGTTTCTGTAGGATCTTAGCGACAAAACTTTTAGGCATGTCCTGCTTTTTTGAAATGTCCGTAATCATATGCAGCCCTTCAGGCCCCTGATCCATGTGAAGGATGCACCGTATCGCATAGTCGGTTTCTCTCGTTATTTTCATTCCGGACTGATTTTATCCTGTTTGGAAAAAAATTGTCAAGGGGGGTCAAAAAGAATCTTACAGCCTTCCGGAACGGATGATGGATATGACGAGCCAGATGCCGAACAGAAACGCGAACCCGAAGGCGGTGAGGCCGAAGAGAGACATGCCGAATATCGTCGGGCCCGCGCCTGTCGCGTGCATTATCGCGGAGCTTACGAGCATGGCGCTGATGATCATGGCAAACGATATCCTGTTGCTCGATTTGTCCATGTCCTTTATGAACTCCGGCAGATTTACATGATACATTTTTATCTGTATATCGTCCTTCAATATCTTTTTGACAATCTGCTTCATCTGCCTCGGAAAGAGGAACGCGAAATCGCCTATATCGATCAAGTTTTTCTTTGCCTTATCATAAAGCCTTGAAGGGCTGTATTTCCTCCGCACGAGCCTGGAGGCATATGGTTCTGAAGCCGCGATGAAATCGAACTCGGGGTCGAGCTGCCTGCCTAAATTTTCGAGTATGAGCATGGCCTTGTTTATGAGCAGCAGGTCCGACGGTATCTTCAGATTATGCTTTATCGCCAGATGCGTAACGGTATTGAGATACTGGGCGAAATTTATTTCCTGTAACGTAAGCCCGTAAAGAGGCTCAAGGAGATCGGACAGATCCGCCTTAAAATCCTTTCTGAATGCGTCGATATCTATTTCTTCCGGGACTATGCCGAGTTCGATATACTGATCTATGAGGGCATCGAAATCCCTGTTGATAAGCGCTAAAAAGGTGTTTGCCATTGTCTCTTTAAGTTCATCGGAGACCCTCCCTACAATACCGAAATCCAAAAAAGCTATCATGCCGGCGGGCATTACGAAAATATTTCCCGGATGCGGGTCGGCGTGGAAGAAGCCGTCCTCGAGTATCTGTTTGAAATACGCGTCGATCCCTATCTTGGCGATCTTCTTTTTGTCTATATTCATATCGTCTATTGCCGTTAAATCGTCGATTCGCACACCCTCTATCATTTCCATGACAAGCACGCGTTCCGTAACGAATTCCGGATAAACTCTCGGAATATGGACATCCTCGCTCCCTGCGAAATTCTTCCTGAACCTGCCGCAGTTCCTCGACTCCTCTACAAAATCCATCTCTTTTCTGACCGTTTTAGAGAATTCTTCCACTATCCCTGACGGGTTGAAAAACCTGCTTTCAGGCACGTGTTTATCGAAAAGTCTGGCGATGGTTGTAAGGATATTGATATCGGTTTCTATCTGCTCCCTTATATCCGGCCTCTGCACCTTGACCACGACGCTCGAGCCGTCGAGGAGTTTTGCGCTGTGCACCTGCGCTATGGAGGCGGCTGCGATAGGTATCTCGCAAAAAGAATCGAATATCTTATCCACCGGAAGCCCTATGTCTTCTTCTATGATCCTTTTGGCCTCATGCGGTGGGAAAGGGGGAACTTCGTCCTGAAGTTTTTTTAATTCATCGGCAATCGGGACCGTAATTAAATCCGGACGCGAAGACAAAACCTGAGCTAACTTTATAAATGTAGGTCCGAGTTCTTCAAAGGCCATCCTGAGCCTTTCCGGAACAGTAGGACCCTTAAGCGCAGGCCATACCCCGAAAGCCTTTAACCGCTTTTTAAAAGGTATGTACCTGCCGAGGTGTATCTGGTCGACGATCTGCCCGAATCCGTATTTGAGAAATACATGAATTATCTGCTGCAGTCTCCTGGCAGACTTATATGTCCGGGTAAGTCTTGAAATATCCACGAGTCTCCGGCCGGCTTACCCTTATGGCGTCCCTTCCAGTTTCTTTATCCTCTCGGAAAGTTCTTCTATTTTTTTATTAAGCTGCGACACATCCTCTTTCGTAGGTAAGCTTATCTTTTCTATCGTCTTAGTGACGAGATCGGAGATACTCTTGCTGAGTT
>MHDU01000023.1 GCA_001803635.1 Nitrospirae bacterium GWB2_47_37
CCGTAAAGACAAATCTCTCATGGAAGAAATTTCTCGAAGATCCGGGGCCGATAGTCCTCGGTTCCGCTCAGGGTGTAAGCTGTTTCGGGCCGTCATACGAACTCGCCTTTGAGATGGATGCGGAATTGAGGGGCATGAAGATAAGGCATAAGGCGCCGATATTGTATTTGACATCCGAGCCCTACGTAGGACATATGGGGGTTGGAGGTCTCCGCAATTCAAAGAGATTCATTGAGGATGAATTCGCAAAAAGAGATATAAAGTATCTCACGAGTCAGGCCGTAGAAGAGATAATACCTAACGAGGTAAGGCTTAAAGACGGAACAAAATTGCCGTTTAAACTTGCCATGATAGCGCCTCCTTTCAAGGGAGTCCCTGCGGTCGCTCCGCTCGGAAATCCGAGGGGGTTTATTCCTGTCGATAAGAATTACAGGCATGCGAAATATCCGAATATCTTTGCAGTCGGAGTCGCTATGGCGATTGCGCCGCCGGAGCCGACGCCTGTGCCCACGGGAGTTCCAAAGACGGGCTTTATGACGGTGAAAATGGCGAAGACCGCGGCGGCAACGATCACGGCGGAAATTAGAAACGAGCCCTTGCCTTCGGCTGAGGAATTGTCCGTTGTCTGTCTTATGGATATGGGCGACACCGCTGCGCTTATGAAGGCGTATCCTGTGCTTCCGCCGAGGCAGGAATCCGTGCTTAAGGGAGGCATTCATTATAAATGGCTCAAGGCGGCATTCGAGAAGTATTTTCTCTGGAAGATGAGGAACGGATTAACTAATCTGCCTTAACCGGTTTTTGTTTAATGAAATATGCAAATATTTGAATGCAAGAATATATAGGAGGGCGTTTATGAAAAAGTTTTCGCTTGTTGAATTTTCTGTCGAACATCCTAAATTAATCGTAGTTCTGTCGGTCATTGTCACGCTTATATTCATGACCCAGTTCCCGAAGATGGAGACCGATACCAATCCCAAGAACATGCTGCCTGCCACGTCCGATGTCAGGGTATGGAACGATGAGGTTGATAAGACATTCGGGCTGTATGAAGACATGATAGTGGTAGGCATTAAAAACGGAAAAGGCATTGTTAACACGAATACTCTCGGTAAGATCAAGAATATAACCGACGAGATCATGAAGATAAAGGGAGTCGCTTCGCGGGACGTGAACAGCTTTCCCACTATTACCAATGTAACGGCCGACAAAGGGACTTTAAGGGTAGCGCCTCTCATGACCGATATTCCGAAGAGTGAAGGAGAATTAAAGGCGTTTCGGAAAGACCTCTTTGATAACCCCCTCTTTCTGAACCGCATCATCTCAAAGGACGGAAAAACCACTGCCGTTTATGTGCCGCTCGAAAATGGGGCAAACGGCAAGGAAATAGCCGACAAAATACGCGGGATATTAAAGAAGGAAAAAGGCGATGAGAAATATTATGTAGCGGGCGACCCTGTTTCGAGGGATACCTTCGGCGCGGAGATGTTCAAGCTTATGGCGATCTTCGCGCCTATTGCGGGAATGGTGATGCTTTTTGTCAGATACCTTATGTTCAAGGACCTGTTTTTATCGGTCACTCTGATGATGGACGCCATGATGAGCATAATCTGGAGCATGGGGCTTTTAATAGCGCTCGGTTTCCCTATTCATATTATGAGTTCGATGGCCCCCGTATTTTTAATGGCCATCGCAACCGACAGCATGCATATCTTTAACGAATTTTATTTCCGCTATAAAGAGAAAGGAAACAAGAAGGTCGCCATTATAGAGACCATGCAAGCCGTAGGCCGTCCGGTGCGCTATACCGCACTGGCAACTGCCGCTGGTTTCGGGGTGCTTTTGTTCATGAGCATCATTCCGGTCAAGGTCTTCGGCGGGCTCATAGCCTTCGGCACGGTAGCGCTGAGGATTTTAAGCTTCAGTTTTATTCCGGCTATGTTTATGTTCGTAAAGGAATCCCATTTGGACAGGGCGTCGCAAGGAGAGGATATTACCGCAGGCAGCGGATCAAAATTACTTAGAGCGCTTGCCGGAGCGGGAACGCATAAAGCCGGAATCACCGTAGCGATAGGTCTTATTCTTTTCGTAATATCCGTTATAGGCATATCGAAGATAACGGTGAACAACAATATGGTGGAGTGGTTTAAAGAGAACAATGAGGTGCGGGTTGCGGACAGGGAGATAAACAGCGCGCTGGGCGGCACATCTCTCGGTTATGTCACGGCAATCTCGGAGAGTGACGATGAATATATAAAAAACCCGGAGTCCATGCGGTATATCGAAGGACTTCAGAGGCATATAGAAAAACTGCCTATGGTTGGAAAGACCTTCTCGGTAACGGATTATGTCAAGAGGATCAATCGTGTTTTGCATGACGACGATCCGAAATATGACGTTGTTCCCGATACAAAGGAGGCCGTAGGCCAATATCTATTTCTGTTCAGCATGTCCGCAAAGCCGTCCGATCTGGACAATGTGGTTGACCCTTCGTTCAAAAAGGCCAACATATGGGTTCAGCTTAAGACATGGGATGCCGGTGCGATGAAAGAGGTAATAAAGGCCGCCGATGAATACAAAAAGAATAATCCTTTGCCTCTAACGCTTAAGCCTGCCGGTATCGCATATTTCAACCTTATATGGAACCATGAAGTCCTATGGGACATGGTCAAAGGTTTTGTCCTCGCCCTGATCGTTGTGTTCGTGATACTTGTCTTTAATTTCCATTCATTTAAATGGGCGGTGGTGAGCTATGTGCCGCTGGTATTCACAATATTTCTTATTTACGGCGTTATCGGATTCTCCGGCAAGAGATTCGATATGCCCATCTCTGTGCTCTCATGCCTCAGCCTCGGCATGGCGGTGGATTTTGCCATTCACTTTGTAAGCAGGCTTAAACAGAGGCTCGCCGAAAGAAAGGATTCATTAACTGATGCGCTTTTATGGACGGCCGCGCGGCCGGGCAAGGGCATAATGCGCAACGCGGTGCTTTTCGCGGCCGCCTTTTCGGTAATGATGCTCGCGCCGCTCACGCCGTATATAACGGTCGGAGCGTTTATCGTGAGCATGATGCTTTTGAGCGCGATAATGACAATAGTATATCTGCCGGCACTCATAGTATTAATGAGGGGTTGGCTGTTCAAAGGAGGAGTTAAATAGAATGAGAGGGAAAAAGGTTTTAGCGCTGGCCGTTCTGTTCTTTTTTTTAGTACCCGTTGTTTCGTTTGCGGCGAGGCTGTCGGAGACTGAAGAGCTGGATAAGACGATAAAAAAGCTTAACGAACGTCAGTCAAAAAATCTAAAAAATTTCGAGAAAAAGACAAAGGCGTATTTTTTCGAATCCCAGAAGCCTGAGGTAATCGAGGGACTGATCAAAGAATTTCAGCCGGGAGATGCGGTTGCGGTAATCGTTTTTTCGAACCTGTCTAAAAAATCCGTTAAAGAGATTGCAGGCATGAAAAAATCAGGCATGCAATGGCAGGCCATGGCTGCGAAGTTGAACGTTAAACTTAAGATAGTAGTAAAGGAGGTAAAGGACTTCAGGCTCGGCATCGGTTGAGAATAAATATACAGGGGCGTGTCCCCGAAAAACTAAAGTTAAAAAATTTGGAGGGAACAACATGGACAAAATTGTCAAATGGTTGCTTGTTTTTACACTGACGCTATTTATGGCGCTGCCTGCTTTCGCGCAGGACGATATTGCGAAAAAAATGAACGATGTGATGATGAAAGGCAAAGAAGACGGGCATTGGCAGGTGAATGCCGATGAGGTTTATATGTGGATAAAGACCAAGCAGGCGGACTTTATCGTCGTGGATGTCAGGCCGAATGCAAAGGCATACAAAGAAGGACATATTCCGGGGGCGATACATATACCTTATAACGAGATCCTCGCACCCGAAAATCTGAAGAAACTTCCGAAAGACAAAAAGGTAGTGCTTGTGTGCGCCACAGGCCAGCTTCAGAACCTTCCCGTAGTGCCTTTAAGGATGCTCGGCTACGACGCGGGTACGCTAGGTTTGGGTTACGCGGCATGGATGAAGGGGTCCGCGGGCGGCGAGCAGATGAAGGCCGCGATAAAAAAGGCGAACTCAAAGAACTATCCGGTGGAGAAGTAAAGGATGAGGAATTTTTTTACTAAACCGTGGTCGTTCATATGGGGCGGCTTCATGGTCGGCCTTGCGGAGGTATTATATTTTCTCAAGTATGAAACTCCCATACCGATAACAACAGGGCTTGCGAAGATGTTCGGCACGCTCGAGGAAAACATCAGCGGGACCGATTTCATTACACGGACATACAGCGGAGACATCCATTGGGTGCTGATCGGCATGATATTCGGGGGCTGCCTTGTAACGATCATAGAGCGGGAAAGAAAGAGCTGGGTTAAATACCCGCCGCGCGTCTTAATGCTCGCATTCTTCGGCGCCATGATCTTCGGATTCGGCACGAGGCTTGCGCAGGGATGCACTGCATGGCATTATCTCGGCGGCATACCGGCTATGAGCCTTACATCGATAGTGGTGGCTATTGTCAGTATACCCTTCGCCTATCTTGCATTCATGCTTATGGCCAAATTAAACGCCGGCGGTTTTATGAAGCATCACGAGGTCAAGGCAACCGTGCAGAAATGCGTCGAGCTTGAATATCAGACCGAAACTCTGAGTTACGATCCGGATCACAAGCCGTACAGAGACCCTGTCCGCCTGATCTTAACGGCATTTTTTCTCCTGCTCCTCGTTTCCGCGGGATGGACAGCCCTGATCAGCGACTCGGCTAACAGTATCGGCAGTATCCCGTTGTTCGAACTCGGACTTAAAACCTTCGTCGGTCTTCTTGTCGGCATCGGCATAGGCAAATCAGGGTTCGGGACGGAGTGCGCCGTTATGTCGCCCAAATCACTGCTTATGAAGCCGAAGCATTTTGAGGCAATGAAGGTCGCAAAGATTACGCAGACGATGTTTACGGGCATGATGCCTTTTGCCGGACTGCTCGTTGCGATCCTCATGTTCAATCTGACTATCCTTTTCACATGGATAGTGCTCGGATGGGATGTGCCGGTGGTGGTTGAGGCAGGAAGATACAAATACGGTTTCCATCTCGGACATCTCGTAGGCGGTCCCATGCTCGGAATCGGCAGTGTTATGATGCTCGGCTGCGAGATCAGGACATATTCGAGGCTCGGCATGGCATACATGACGGGTCTTGCCGCCCTGCCCGGCTTCATGCTCGGTTATCTGCCGTATTCGCTTTTTAAGGATCAAATAGACGACATCTTTTTTTCCCGCGGCTTCATGAAGGCAAAGAATATGCTTGAGCTTCTGCCCGAAAACGAATACATACAATACGGTTTTGCGGGCGTTTATACCGCAATATTGATATGGCTGCTGGTATGGACGATAAGAAAGGGTTCTCAGATCGCGAAGGTAACGCCGAGGGAATATATCGTTAAATCTACGGATGAAATTTTCTTAAAAGGACTTCACACGGAAAACAGCGGAGGTGTAAAATGATGGAAAGGACATTGAGAGGCATTGCGGGTTTCGTTGTTCTGGTCAGTCTCGGGGCGGCGCAGGTTCATTCTCCAAACTGGCTCTACGTTACAGCTTTTATGGGATTGAATTTATTGCAGTCCGCTTTTACAAACTGGTGCCCCATGATGCCGATACTCAGGGCATTAGGGGTCGATAAAAATAAGGAGGTTTAAGATGATACGGTATCTGATGGTTTTGCTGATAATGCTTCTGCCTATTGAAGCGCTCGCAATAAGCGCTGAGGACGTGATGAAAAAATCTCAGGCTGCTTTCCACTATCAGGGCAAGGACTTCAAGTCGCGGGTAGTGATGAAGCTTATAAGCAAAAGCGGTTCGGAGAGGGTAAGGGAACTCACAATGCTCAGGAAAAACTTCGGGGAGGCCGGCGGCGATCAGAAGTTCTTCATGTATTTCTTTCAGCCCGCCGACGTTAAGGACATGACGTTCATGGTTTACAAATATCCGGCTAAAGACGACGATAGATGGCTCTTTATTCCTGCGATAAACATGGTAAGAAGGATTGCGGCGCAGGATAAGACATCGAGCTTTGTCGGCTCCGACTTTACATACGAGGATGTTTCCGGAAGGGACATTCAGGACGACAAACACGCGCTGGTGAAGGAGGAAAAGCTCGGAGCAAGGGATTGTTATGTCGTAAAAAGCGTTCCGAAGGCAGGGGACGTGGATTACAGCCATAAACTTTCATGGGTCGATAAAGTCAATTCCCTGCCGTTAAAGGAAGAATATTACGACAAAAAGGGCGAACTCGCAAGGGTATTTACAGCCGATGAGACTAAGGATGTAAAAGGATTTCCGACTATCACAAAGCGGACAATGAAAAATCTCCATAGCGGGCACAGGACAGAGGTTACATACACAAAAACGGATTACAATATCGGGATTGAGGACAGCCTCTTTTCGGAAAGGTTCCTTAAACAGCCGCCGAAGAAATGGATTGAATGAAAGATGCGGTTGAGGTCTTTGATTTATACGCGGAGAACTATGACAGATGGTTTGACTCTATAGAAGGCCGGGCGCTTTTTAGAATGGAAGTCGAGGCTGTAAGGCTTCTCATGAAAAACCTTGAGAAGCCTTTCCTTGAGATAGGCGTCGGGACAGGACGATTCGCAAAGGAACTGGGAATAGATTTCGGCATAGATCCTTCGCACAGGATGTTGGAAATAGCGGAAAGGCGGGGAATAAAAGTAAAAGAGGCGAAGGGAGAAAGCCTTCCCTTTAAGGCCGGGTCCTTTGGGGCGGTCTTTCTGCTCTTTACAATTTGCTTTACGGATGAGCCGGAAAAAATATTATCCGAGGCTAAAAGGGCGCTGAAAAAGGGCGGAGGCTTGATCATCGGGATAATAAATAGAGAGAGTTTATGGGGTGAACTTTATATGAAAAAGAAGTCCGAAGGACATCCCATATATAAACATGCTAAGTTCTATAGCATCGATGAGATAATTGGAATGGTTGAGAAGGAGGGTATGGCAATCGACGGGTATTCGTCAACACTCTGTCAGCCGCCGGCAGAGACACCGTATGAGGTGCATGACGGGCTGATAAAAGACGCGGGATTTGTGTGCCTTCTGGCAAAAAAAACTAATGGAGAGTCAAGGTGAGTATTAGAAGGCTTGAATTTATTTTTTGTTTTGGAGTGTTCGCATTTCTTATGCTGCCGTTTTATGCGACGGCATCCGATGTTTCTATTCACGGCTTCGCGCAGGGAAACTATTCCTTCGGCGCAAGGACAAACCCTGAAGGCAAGGATTTCAAATGGGCTGAGGAGAGATTTCAGTTGAAGCTCGATGTTCCAAAGGAGTCGTTCAGGCTGTTCATAAAGACCGATGCGTCTTTCGATCACATCGATGAAAAAGGAAGTTTGGAGTTGAGGGAAGGCTACATAGATTACACCGCTCAGAAATGGGATTTGAGGGCCGGAAGGCAGATAATCACATGGGGTCTCGGCGACCTCATATTCATAAACGACGTATTCCCGAAGGACTACGAGGCATTCTTTTCAGGAAGGCCGCTCGAATATATGAAAAGGGGTATTGACGGCGTAAAAATAGGGGCATATCCGGAATTCGCTTCGTTTGAATTTATCGCGATACCCGTTTTCGAGCCTAACAATTATACCGATGCGAGAAGGTTTTATATGTTCGATCCCATGCCGAATGTAACTAACAGAGAGGAGAAAGACCCCGCGTCGAATTTCAAAAATACGGAATTCGCGGTAAGGGCTTACAGGGACATAGCCGGTTTTGACGCATCGGTATATTTCTATCGCGGCTTTTACCGCAAGCCTTATATGATACCCGATGATTTGAACAACACCACGAAGATAACTTTTCATTATCCGAAATTATCCGTCTACGGCGCAAGCCTTCAGGGAAGGGCGCTGGACGGTGTTTTGAGTTTTGAGGCGGGCTGGTATGATTCGAGGCAGGATAGAAAAGGCGTAGACTATACCGTTCCGAATTCCCAGACGAAATTTCTTGTCGGGTATCAAAGGCAGTTATGGGAAGATTTTACGATAGGGCTTCAATATTTTACCGAATACATGCACGACTACTCGGAATATAAAAAGGCGCAGCCCGGAGGCCTGCCGAAGGACAGAAAGACGGGACAGCTTGCGACCGTAAGATTAACGCAGCTTCTCATGCACCAGACAATGAAACTCTCCCTGTTTTCCTTTTACAGCACGTCCGAAGGGGATTACCTGATAAATCCCGAAATAAAATATAATTTTTCGGATAATATCTGGGCCGCTATCGGAGCGAACATCTTCGGCGGCGGCGAGAAGTGGAGCCAGTTCGGGCAATTAGACAAAAACGATAATGTTTATTTACAATTAAGATATGAGTTTTAAACGCTTCATTTTGTTGTTTCTGCTTGTCTTTGTCTTAAGCCTTAACGTAAAATCCGCATGCGCCGAAAAGTCCGATAAGCCCGCAAAAAAAGTAATTTATTTCAGCGCCATAACCCTTTACCATCCTATCGTGATGTATCAGAAGTATCAACCATTGATGGATTATCTTACCAAAAATACGCCGTACAGGTTCGAACTGAAGCTCAGTCAGGATTACAGGGACATAATAAATTTTCTTAAGACCGACAGGGTGCAGGTCGCGCTGCTCGGCGGGGTCACCTATCTCGAGGCGAAAAAACAGTTCAATATAATCCCGATATTAAAACCTCTGGGGCATGACGGCAAACCTTATTACAGGAGCGTTTTCATAGCAAAGGCCGACAATAAAAAGATAAAGACCCTGTCCGACCTTAAGGGGAAATCGGTTGCATTTGCGTCGAAATTATCGACATCCGGTTATCTTGCGCCGCTTTATCATTTATATTTTAACGCGGGGATAAGGCTTGGAGATCTCTCACGGCGCGTAAATTTCAGATACCACGATTCCGTCGCAAGAGAGGTCTTGAGAGGGGAGTTCGATGCGGGCGCTGTAATAGATTCCGTTGCGGACAACTTCAAAGACAGGGGACTGAAAGTGATAGCCGTTTCGGATCCGATACCGGGTTTGCCTATAGTCGTGCGAGGGGATGCGCCGGCCGAACTCATAAGCGCCATAAAAAAGACCCTCCTTTCCTTGGATTATAACAACCCCGAACACCGCCGAATAATGGAGCAATGGGACGAAGAGTTTAAATACGGGTTTGCAGAGGCGACGGATTCCGATTACCGGCAGATAAAGAAGATGATGGAATATCTTAACAAGAACGGCGTGAAGATACCATGATCGAAAGATTCAGGAGATGGATATTCAGCCTTCAGGGCAAGTTCATACTTGTCGCGTCGTTTTGCATCTTTGTCTTCACGCTTACCGGAAGCCTTATTATCATATCGAGAGAAGAAAGATTATACAGGCAGGATTTTATTAATCAAGCTAAAGTTATCTCCGAAATAAGCCGTCTTATGCTCACTAATGTAATGGTCTACAACGACTTAGGAATGATGGACAAACAGGATGTCGTAGACTATCTGGACTATTACATAATGAACCTGATGGAGCAGGACAGGAGGATAAGGTATGTTGCGGTCATAGATGAAAAGGGGAATATACTTGCTCACAGCAATATCTCGGAATTCGGACATTTATGCAAGGATGAGCCCACGCTGAAAACCCTTTCGACTCTCAGCACGTCGATAACCGAATCGAAGTTTAAGGACGATTCCGTGGTGAATATAGCTGCCCCTCTCAATATAAGCACAAAAAATTGGGGGGCGTTAAGGATCGGGCTGTCCACAAAAGAAGTTCAGGAATCTATAGACGGCATTAAAAAGGAGAGGGCGCTTATAGTAATTTTCTTTTCCATAATCTCGCTCACTATTATAAGCGTCGGCGCAAAGGTGCTTGCAAAACCGGTAATAAGGCTTTCGAAAATAATGGACGGCATAAAAACGCACGGAGACCTCGAACGGCAATTCCCGGTGCTTAAGGACAGGCGCGATGAAATAGGCAAACTCCAGAACAGCTTTCTCTGGATGCTTCAGAGGCTCAGGGATGCGGACAAGGAGCATAAAAAGACCATGGAGGTTCTCGGTCAAACCGAGAAGATGGTATCCATCGGACGGCTTGCCTCCGGCGTTGCCCATGAGATAAACAATCCCCTCAGCGGTATAGCCCTGTGTTTTAAAAATCTGATGGAAGCGGATTTGGACGATTCTACAAAGGAGAGGCTCGTTCATGCCGTTAATGACGGCCTTGAGAAAATAAAAAAGATAGTAGAGCAGCTTCTGGATTTTTCGAGGATGTCGGTTACGGAAAAAACACCTGTAAATATAAACGACTTTATAACACGGCTGTTGGTGCTGTTCAACTACCCTGCATCGAAGAAAGAGATAAAGGTAGTCAACGACCTGTCCGGCGATATTCCCGAAATGCTGATGGATGAGAACAAAATGGCGCAGGTCTTCATGAATATTCTGATAAACGCATTGCAGGCTACGGATATGGGCGGCACTCTAACTATTAGGACAAGGCCGGATAACGGATTTTGCACGATTTCCATAGTCGATACCGGGATCGGAATCCCTCCCGATATATTGCCGAACATATTCGATCCCTTCTTTACAACGAAGGATGTCGGAGAAGGCACGGGTCTCGGGCTTTCGGTAAGCAGGGGAATAGTCGAGCAGCACGGCGGTATGATAGAGGTAGACAGCAAGGTCGGGGTTGGAACTACATTCACGCTTAGACTGCCGATCTCATAGTAAATTGGTCACCGGCACGGAATTTGATTATTAAAATTGGCTATAACCTTAAATTTTTCAGTATAGGGGACTGTCCCTATTTACGGAACGAAGGTCGTAGAATAGGGACTGTCCCCTGCTCTAAAGGTGAAAAATTATGAAAATGCTTGTGATAGAAGACGAACTATCGGTAAGGCTCGGGATTTCATGTACGCTCGAAAAAGCCGGATACAGAGTCATGGCCGCGGATAACGGCATTGACGGGATAAGGCTTTTTGAAACGGAACATTTCGATATTGTAATAACGGACCTCAGGCTTCCGGGCGCCAACGGCATAGAGGTGTTGAAATCGATAAAAAATATATCTTCCGATACGGGCGTCATCATCATCACAGCGTTTGCGGATGTGAAGACTGCGGTTGAGGCCATGAGGGAGGGCGCTTATGATTACATCTCAAAACCGTTCGATCCAAACGAGCTGCTCATCATTATAGACAGGTTCATAAAGCACAGGGGCCTTGTGTTGGAGAATATAAGGTTAAAGGAAGAGGTAAGGGATAAAAAACAGTTCCAGAGCATTATCGGCGTGAGCCCTGTAATGCAGAAGATATTCGAAACGATAGATGTCGTTTCAAAGACCGACTCATCGGTAATGATATACGGCGAGAGCGGCACAGGCAAGGAATTGGTGGCAAATGCCATACATAACCTGAGTCCGAGGAAAGACAAACCCTTTATAAAAATGAACTGCGCCGCAATTCCCGAAAACCTGCTGGAATCGGAACTGTTCGGACATGAGAAGGGGGCCTTTACAGGCGCCGTACTAAGGAGAAAGGGGAAGTTCGAAACGGCTACCGGCGGCACAATCTTCCTCGACGAAATAGGAGACATGCCGCTTGCCCTGCAGTCAAAGCTTCTTAGAATACTTGAGGATCAGAGATTTGAGAGGGTCGGCGGTAATGAATCGATAAACGTGGACGTTAGGACTATTTATGCGACAGGCAAAAATTTGAAAGAGGAAATAAAGGCGGGCAGGTTCAGAGAAGACCTTTATTACAGATTGAATGTTTTGCCTATTGTTTTACCGTCCCTGCGTGAAAGAAAAGAAGATATATTGTTGCTCGTGGAGCATTTTATGGAGATGTTCGCTAAAAAAACCGGCAAGACAGGCCTTGCCATCTCACCGACAGCCCTTGAAATATTAAAGTTATACGATTATCCCGGCAATATAAGGGAATTAAAACACGCCGTAGAAATGGCCGTAACCTTTTGCAAGGACAATATTATAGAACCCTGCTGCCTGCCCGCTGAAATACGAGAGGTAGAAATGGAACAGCACCTGACATTGATTTGCGATAATATTCCTATAACCGAAAAGGTAAAGGCGTTTGAAAGGGATCTGTTGTCCCGCGCGCTCGAAGAAACGGGCGGCAAGAAAAAAGAGACCGCGAAGAAACTCGGCATCAGCAGGGGAACATTATGGCGTAAGCTGAAGGAGCACGGATTTCCCGTATCGGAATCGGAGATGGAAGATTAACTGCAACGGACTCTATTTTCAAGTATCTTTAGTTCTTAACGTATAAAAAAATAATACACTGCCTTTTCTTCTCAAGTTTAAATAGCGAGACGTTCAAGCCCCTTCACGTTTTAAATTTAAAACAATCGAATATAACACTATCCTTTCGCGGTTGGTGTTTAAGCGTTTTTTTATGGCATCAATATTGCTTATATAATTATAAATAAAACTAATGTATAAAATTGCTATACACCTAAGACCTCCTCGTGGATGGGAGGATTCACCCCCATGCTTTCCCGTCCACAGCTTCATGATGGGAGGGATTTACCCCATCCCTCCCATCTCTATTTTTTACGGTTGATGGAATGAATACGGCGGACATGAAAAATATATTGGTTATAGACGATGACCCCCTTTGCATGTTCTCGATGTTAAAAATACTTTGCGACGAAGGTTATCATGTGGTTGCTGTAAACTCTCCGGAGACTGTGATCTCCTCGATAAATGCCGGCGATTTCGAGGTGATAATCACGGACTTTAATATGGAGCCTGTAAACGGGATCGAACTGGTAAGGACTCTCAGAGGCAGGGGATTTTCAGGAAAGGCAATTTTAGTTTCCGGTATTTATCATCCTGACGGAAAGGAGATGTCCGAGGCGGGAATCGGCGCGTTTTTCCAAAAGCCGTTTGAAATCGAGGGCATTTGCAAAAAGGTAAGAGAATATATGGGTGAAAAAAGCCGGTTTGACGGGCATACGGGAGGTATCCGTTTTTAAGACGGCAGGATATGAACGATTCCGAACTAAGGGAACATCTTAAATGGCTCATAAGGCTCAGGTGGTCGGCATGCGCCGCCGTATTAGCGGCAGCGCATTTGTTGAGAGAGATATTTGAACTCGATTTTCCCGTATTGCCGGTTTATATAATCCTCGTTTCGGTAATCGCCTGCAATTTATATTTTCAAAACAGATTAAGGTTTGCTCCTGAAAATATTTTCAGGGATGCCGTCTTGCAGATAGGC
>MHDU01000024.1 GCA_001803635.1 Nitrospirae bacterium GWB2_47_37
AAAGGGCCGGTCTGTTTAGTATAATAATGACATGGGAACCGCCATAATATTCGACACGTACGCATATGTTAAAAAGCTCAAGGCTGTAGGTTTTACCGAAGAGCAGGCTGAAGTACAAGCCTCAACCCTTGCCGGGATCGTAGAGGACAAGCTTGCAACTAAAAGAGATCTTGCAGAACTTGAAGCAAGGCTTGAACTGCGGCTGAAAGGCATGGAATCTTCGGTTAAGGCCGACATCATTAAATGGGTAGCTGGCATGCTCGTGGCGCAGGCCGCAGTTATTGCCGCTCTTGTTAAACTGCTGTAATTCTATGTAATAAAATTATACCTCATAAGGGGACAATACAAACATGGGAACGGCAATTATACCGATAGAGCTTTATAAAATCCTCGAAGATAAACTCGGCAGGGAACAAGCTACAGAAGTAGTCAATTTATATGAACAAACGGCTGAGGCCATTCATACCTCCGTAAAAATCGCCGTAAAAGAAGAGCTTAAAAATGAGCTTGTAACAAAAGAGGAATTCAAGGCCGGATTGGCTGAGATAAGAGCAGAAATAAGAGTGATACGAATTGAAATGAAATTTCTCATTGTCCTTATGATAATCGCAATTACACTCATGAATCCCGTAGCCGCGGAATTAATCAAAGGATTGTTGAAACTCTAAATTATAGACTTATTATTTATCTATAAATCTTCTGAACCACAGTTCCATGCTTATTACCGCATGTAGTCTTCTGTCGAATACGCCGTATTCCTCGGCTCCGAGAATAGGCAAACCCAAGTTTCTTTTTCGCAGGCTCAAGCTCAAGTCCGAAGCCCAGTGAGCGAGTTCCCTTTGCAGCCATATGCCGATAGGGCTTACCATTCCCATTTTATTCATCCGGTAAATTATTTCAGGGGGACAGAACTGACGGGCAATCTGCCTGACTATATACTTGGTCTCGTATTCCCTTATCTTGAGGTCGGCAGGCAGTTGAAAGGCGAATTCGACAATTCTATGGTCGAGGAACGGCGAACGACTCTCTATGCCCGCGTGAGCGCATCCCCTGTCATCCATTGTTATAAGATGGGGAAGGGTCGTCATCATATCGGCATATCCCATCTGGTTTATAATGCCCGATTGACAGGAGAAATATTGCTGGAAAAGGCGAAGAGGGGCAGATGTTGTGGGTTCGGTTCTCTTCAAAAAATTGAAGTATCTCTCGGCAGGGTCTATAAAGGCATGCGATCCCCAGAACCTTCGAGCCATCGGCTCGTAATTCTTCAGCCATTCGGAATTTCTCATGGATTCTTCTATGAGCATGAATATATACCGTGTGTAACCTCCGAATACTTCATCGGCGCCCTGACCATTTAGTATGAATTTGACATGTTTTGACGCCTCTTCCGAAAGTTTAAAGCTGGTGATGGTTGACGAAGTCGATATCGGCTGGTCAAGATACCATATAATGTCGGAGAAGCCCTGCTCAACCTCCTGCGGAGAGGCGGAGACAAATACCTGCTCTGCGCCGATATGTTTTGCTGTAAGCATGGAATATTCCGACTCGTCAAACCTCGAATCCCAGTTGTGATATGACGCTGAAAAGACAATATCGGGCTTTGCAATACAGGCAATAATGGCGCTGTCAAGACCGCCGCTTAAATATACGCCCCACGGCACTTCTCCTACCAGACGTATCTGCACCGCATCGTAGAAAAGCTCTGCAAGCCTGTCTATATAGAACTTATCGCTTCTCCTCTCGGTATCGAAAGTTTCAGGCGACCAGTAACATTTTACGCTAACGTCATTCCCGTCATATATGAGCATATGAGCCGCCTTAAGTTCTTTAATGCCTTCAAACAGGGTATTGTCCGAAATATTGTCTTCAAAGACAAAAAAATCCCGATGTATATTCGGGACGGCCTCTACCTCCGTCAGTATAGACTTTATCTCCGATGCAAATAAAAATCTTTTATTTTCATTGCAATAAAAAAGCGGCTTCTCTCCCATCCTGTCGCGCGCTAAAAAGAGTCTTCGATTAGGCATTCTGGAATCATAAATCGCAAAGGCAAACATGCCGTTGAAATGAGCGAGGCAGTCTGTCCCGAACTCCTCATATGCATGAACAATTACTTCAGTATCGGTTTCTGTATAGAACATATGACCGAGTTCCGTTAATTTCTTACGTAATCCCTTATAATTGAATATTTCTCCGTTATAGGTTATCCATACGGTCCTATCTTCATTGTGAATAGGCTGATGTCCGCCTTCGAGGTCTATGATTTTCAATCTCCTGTTGCCGAGTTTTACATCAGGAGAGCGGCGGCCTTCGGGCAAATGCTCGCTGGAAACAAAAAAGCCTTCATCATCGGGACCCCGGTGCGCAAGTATCCGCGTCATTTTTACAATATCGCCATTACCCCATATGCCTGCTATTCCGCACATTATAGCTGTTCCTTCTTTATCGCTCTGACAGCAATGCCGCTCGGCTCTTCATTAAACCAAATTATATCAAGACCGAATTCGTTACACCATGATTTTATTTCTTCAGGTGTATGCCTCCACGCAAACTCCGGATGATACCAGTCGAAATTTACAAGATTATTTTCTTCAAAGTCGAATTCACTGTTATAGAACATTTTAAACATTGTGTAATACATAAGTCTTTGCAGGTTATGCTTCCCCGGTTTTATCCCAAGCAAAGGAATGCCCCTTTCCAGTTCGATCTCGATATTTATTCCCGACAGCTTTTGACCTAATTCGGTTATTCCCTTGCAACTCTCCCACGCCTCATCGGAATTCATCTTTGTTAAAAACCCCCTCAAAAGATCATCGGTAAATTCCCTTATAGGAGCCTTTTTATTATAAATATAAACTGCAATTTCCCCTCCACTGCGAAGCAATTCGACGCAATTCCGAAATGCCGTTTTGGTATCCGTAGTATGGTGAAGAATTCCTTTCGCAAAAATCATATCAAAAGTGCCTTGCCCAAAAGGGGGCTTCATAATATCTGCCTGCACAAGCAATACATTATTATGTTTGTCTCTTACGTTCACTGAAATATCCACGGTTTTGCTCGGCTCAAGGCCAAAGACGGCAGCTTCCGGGTTTGCGGAAGCAAAATTATCGAGTTCATGCCCGAGTCCCGATCCGACGTCAAGAATTACCCTATAATTTTTTATGGCATCTTTTAACCCGCTAAAATCCTTCCATCCGAACCACCTCCATACCCATGCATCTACCAGCTTAGAGTTTTTGTCGCTGATATTCCATGAAGGCACTTTAGACCATTGATGCCCGAAAGACTCTACCGTCTGCTTTTCTTTTTCGTCTTCGTTTATAATTCTTGGGATAGCGTTTATTACAGGAAAAGTCAACGAACATCCAATACAAGATAAAACTCCTTCTTTATTGCCGCCCTTGTAAGACATCGTTGTTCGGCACTGCGGACAGGCAAGCAAATCCGGAAATTTGACTGTCATCTTAATTATCCTCCGTTCTTCGAGTTATTGCATATAGAGAGGCCGATAAATATTCGGATTTGAGATAATAACCTAAATATTTTTCAAGCCATAGGAATGGTATATTCACGATTTTCGCAATATTTGTAATTATTTTATATTGTATTATCGGCAGCCTGTATATATTTATCATGCTCAAATCCATAAAGCGTATCGGAGAAGCCTCAACTATTTCGAGGCCGTTACCGGTATGATATTTCATGAATGTTTCAAAATCAAATGCCTTGTGCCTTTCATATATTTCTATATCGGCGAACTTCTGCAATTTCATGATTAAACCGGCGGTATTTGGAACCCAGGTAATCATTAATCCGTCAGGTTTCAGGAATTGCTTAAATATCTTTATCAATTCGGAGGGATTTTCGAAGTGTTCTATGACGCCGAGTGAAAAGAGCATATCAAACTTGCTGAAAAGTCTTTCGTCCGGTTTCAAAAAATCCATGAGATGCAATTCATAGTTATTACCTACAGGTTTCAGATGTTCTTCCGCTTTTTTAAGCCCTTCTTCAGAAAAATCAATGCCGGTTACATGACATCCGAATTTATTCATCAGATACGGCAGCCAGATAGATCCTCCGCAGCCGATCTCAAGCGCGTTGGACCCTCTTTTCAGGTGTTTCCTCAAAAGCCGTGAGAGCTTAATATGAAATCTGTTGCCTTTCAGGTCGGGATAGGTATATTTTCTTCTCCCCCTGACATATATATCGTCCCAGTAGTTGCTGTCTGAAAGGGCGTGGTTCATGATTTACTCAGAAAGCCGGCATAAAAAAGCCATCTCGTAAAACAAACATCTTCCGTCTCCCTTCCACATCCATTTATTAGTTTCCTTCCAAAAATCATCTTTTGTTAATCTATTCGGAGGTAAATAAACGAATTTTACCACTTTGAACCCACTTTGAACCATATAAGCGTAAAACTCATGAGCATTCCACTCCCTGACATGTTCAGGCTTGGGAGACATCATATTATGAATACCACGAACACGATCGCGGTCGCAGGTAGATATCAAAAGATGAGATGCTAATGTCATTCGTCGCTTGATGAAACTTAGAAGCTGATCAGGCTCCTTTAGATGTTCTATAACTGCGGCATGTATAATAAAGTCGTATTTTTGACTAAGAAGCGGTTCGTTTTCAAAGTCTGAAATGCGATCTAAATCTACATCGAGGTAGTGACCTGCATTATATGTTTGTTTAGCATATTCAATAGCGCTTTTTTGGTCAATGCCGACAAATTGTTCTACATGAGGAGCAATTAGTCTGTTGAGTTTGAATGCAGGGCCGCAGCCTACATCAAGGACAGTTTTTGCTTTGAATTTTTCAATCAGCGATTTTGCCCAGCTATATTCATACCATTGCGTAACTGCATGCTGTTCTAACCGCCTTGAATTCCAGAAATTTCGGTCATCGCTGTCAAATGTATAATTCTCATTACGGTGTATATATTCCTCTTTAATACAGTACTTATTATCCATATAATATCATCTCCGCAATCGCATTTTATTGTATGTAAGTCGGTTATCCAAAACGTCCCTGAGTTCCATTACCCACTCTTTAACCTTATCCTCATTCTCTTTATGGAAATATCCGCCCATGCCCGATGCGCCTACAATAAAATATTTATCGAATGAATTCTCACGGTCGATTTTAACGCCGTAAGCTTCCGGATCATTATGCACATCACTGCCCGGCAGAGGCACAAAGGTATTGATAGTACCGTAAAAGCCTAATCCGACAACGTATTTTTCCATAAACCTTTTTGTTTCCGCTATTGTTTCGTCAGTTTCGCCCGGAAACCCTACTATAAAACACGCCTTAACCGGCAATCCTACTTTATGCGCAAGAAGCATTGCCCGCGCCTGATCATCGGGAGTTATCCGCTTTTTCATCTTCTTCAATATCCGCTCGGAAGCGCTCTCTATGCCCACATTAAGCTGAACGCATCCGGAGTCTTTCATCATCCTGAGCGTATCCTCGTCAATAGTATCTATCCTTGCGAGCGCGCTCCAAGGAACATTTATTCTTTTCATCTCCTTGCATATTCCCTCAAGCCTTTCCTTGTTTATTGTGAGAATATCATCGACAAAGAGTATACCTTCATACCCTAAATCACTTATTACCGCATGTAACATTTGTTTTATGTAATCAACGCTGTTCAGTCTGAATTTCCTTTTGGTGATTGAGGGCGAAGCGCAGAAGGCGCAGTTGAACGGGCATCCCCTGCTTGTAATAACGGTTCCTCCTCTAACGCTCATGTCGTTAAAAGAAATAATGCAGCCGTATTTCTTACGGTCGAGTATTCCATATGCCGGTAACGGCAGGGAATCTATATCTTTAATGAATGATGCATTTTTACTGAAAAAAATGTCCTTATTATCGTTCTTCCATGCAATGCCGTCAATTTCCGAGATGTCTTTCCCCTCTGCAATATCCAACATTACATGCTCTCCGTCTCCAGTGCAAACCGCATCGACTTCGGTTGTTTTTAATATATGCTCCGGCATTGTGATAGCATGAGCGCCTCCCGCAACTACAAGGGATGCAGGATAACGCTTTTTTATTTGAGATGCGATTTTTCTAAGCAAGCCATCGTGTACGACCGTGCATGTTATTCCGTATACATCGGCTTCAGGAATTTGCCATGTTTCGACTTCCGAAATATGCCCGGACATATCAAGAAATGAAACCGGAGCGCCGTGTTTTTCCAAAAATGAATGGAGATACAGCAATCCAAGCGGAAAATAATCGGTATCGCTGAAGAGTTGCGGAGTCGGCAATTGTATCAATAATGTCTTTTTCATTTGTTATACATAATCCACATGAAGGGGATTTTCTTTTAAAATATAGTCCATAAGCTCGTTCTGCTTTGAGAATGAGCAGGCAACATTGCATTCCTCGACTTGTATAGGCATCCTGCTGTGCCACAAATCAGCAAAAGACATGTCATTAATATTTCCGAGCGCATGTTTTCCTTGAAGCAGACAGCAAGGATATAGGTTGCCGTCCGCGCCTATATAGGTAGTAAAATGCTGATAGTAGCACCGTTTGAATGTTTTTTTTGTGCTTCCGTCAGAAAAAAATCTGTCTGTTTGTGCTGAGACAATAAACTGTTCATCCTCCAGAGACTTGCTTTCTTGAAGCATTTGCAGGCATTCATCCCATATTCCGTCGAAAAGACCGATGCCTTTATCGGTATGCGCGGGAATAAAACGTATATTTTTACATCCGAGGCTTTTTGAAAGACCGGCAGCGGCGTATATTTCCTTATAGTTTTCAGGCGTGATAACAAATGAGAAGCCTACTACAGCCTCGCTCCATCTATTAGTCAACGCCTCCATTACAGAAACCAGTTTTTTGAAACCTTTAGAGCCGTGAATATTCTCATATGTTTTTTCTGTCGCAGCGTCAATGCTGAATCTTATCCAATCGGCGCATTCAAACAACTTTACATCGTCAGCCTGCAAGCCGGAGCCGTTCATCACAAAGCCGCTCCTAATGCCCGATTTGTTGACTTCTTTTAGAATTTCCCTGAAATCAGGGTGCAGCGTCGGTTCTCCGGCGCCTGTAATCTGTATCGTCCTGATTCCGGCATCGCTGATCTCACGAAGCAGCCTTATAACCCTTTCTGCCGGCATTTGAGCTTTCTGCCTTTCGGCATATCTCCCTCTCGGATAACAATAAGGACACCTGTGATTGCAGATATTGGTGAGGCCGAATGTTACCTGAGCAGGGAGTATGACCTCTCCCCGCTTGAGCGCATCAATACGCTCTCTGTGGTGTAAAAGTTTGAATGGGGAATAACAGTCCTTAAGTGTTTTCATATCAGCCCCTTCACAATCTCCACAAACTCCTTAGCCCTATGCAAAGGAGTATGCTCGGCCATAAATCTTTTGTGAGCAGCCTCCGCCAGTCTTTTTCTTTCATCTTCATGTTTGAGATAATACTTAATCAGACCGGGCAATTCCTTAATATCTTTATACATAATAATCTCCTTGCCCGGCTCGAATGCTCTTGCGGCATCGTCTTTCCATTCTGAAAGCACAAACCCTTTTGTTGCGGCAGCGCAAAAAAGCCTGTCATGAACGCCGCTCGGATACATCATACGGGAGAGTAATATCTTGCTTGATGCATAAAGCTTAGGCAGTTCCTTATAGGTGTCGATATAATCGTGGATAACCAGTCCCGGCGGTGTTTTGATTTTATCATTATGATTTATTCTGTTGTGGTCAAACGAAAACCCTCCGTAAATATGAAGCTCTATTCCGCTTGTCCTTAAAAGACGAAAGATATAGTGCCTCTCTATCGATTTCTGAAGAAACAGCAAATCACTCTGGATATTCTGAAAATCTTCAGACCATATATTGAGGTCGGTAGTTTCTCTTAAAAACTCAACGGGGTTTATATATTTGCCTATATGTTGCTCAAAAGTCTTTAATGCGTTTTTAATAATGGACTGCATCCGGTTATCCGGATAATCTCTTTCAAGACGTCTCAATATATAATGCAGATGCTGAAAAGTACAGTCCCATGCGACATCATGCTGATAATGACGAGAAGGCGGCATGGGCTTAAAATAATCGGTGTCTACCCACCATGAAATAGGAAGATAAAAGGCATTCTCAAAACCAAGTTTTTTCATTTGTAACACATCTGTGCTGTCAACCACGAACATCCCTCTATGAAGCGACGATGTTAATGTCTTTAATGAATAAAGATTTCTCAACGGCGTCTGAAACCATAATGTCACATATGGAATTTTTGTTTTTTCCAATTCCCATTCTTTTTTATTAAAATAAATATGTTTTAATTCCGTAGAACTTGTTATACAGATATCCGGTTTAAATTCCTTAAGTTTTTCGATATGCCTTGTAGCAGCTACCTGTTGCCCTGCTTCGGTCAGCGCCTTTAAAAAGGGGGTTACAAACTTCGCAGTACTTGGCTGTTTTCCATAAATCCCTATTCTCATCCTATTCCTGCGCTCCGACTATTTTCTGATAACATCCCACCGCCTTTGCCATCAACCCGGCATTTTCCGGTTTCGCCTGATACCCTGCATGGTAAAAATCAGCGGCTTTGTCCGGCATATTCGCATCGTAAAATATATCGCCAAATTCTTCATAAAGGGCATTATCCATAGACGCCGCCGTCATAAAAAATTCATATGCCCTGTCATAAAACCCGGTACGCATTGAAAACAGTCCTATCTCCTTATAGAGGTCGGCGCTGTCGGTTATATTGCCCATCGCCTTTTCAAACACAGAGATGCAGGATTCGTAGTCCCCGTCTTCTTCGTAGAGAACAACGAGTTTAAGATACGCATCGAGGTTTGTCGGATCGATATTTATAAGTTTTTGAAGTTTGGAGGCTGCTCTTTTATTGCTATTGGCCTTAAGATAAAAATCTGCTTCATAAAAGAGACGTTCCGTTTCATTTGTCTCTTTTTCTTCCAACCTGCTGTCTTTAACCTTTTCATTCCATCGCTCGCTCTTTTCATTGCATTGCCGAATAAGCTTGTTTGTATTCATATATTTAGGGCTTATCTTGGATGCCTTTCTGAAATATTCGAGAGCCTCCATCGGATGATGTATCTTCAGATATAGATCGCCGAGGTGATAAAGCGCCTCTATATTTTCAGGGAACTCTTTTATTACCTCTTCAAGTATTGAAATAGCACGATGAAAATATGATATTTCTTTATAGCCTTTTGCTATGTCTATTTTTGACTTTAAATCCACGGGCTGCATAGCTTCAAGTTCATTTCTTTTCTTTATTCTATCCATCAATGACTTTACGCCTTTTTCAAAAGGCTTGAGGAACTTTATAATGCCCGAATAGTATGTATCCGCCCGTTTCATCTGTTTTTTAAACCGTTCCGCAGGGTCATCTATGTCGTCTATTTCTATTATCTTCTGGGACGACATCACCAACTCAAGACCATAGGCATATTCGCTGAAGATGCCGAGAAACTGTTCCTTACCTCTTATTTTTTTCCCTATTTTTTCAGCCTCCTGCGAAAGACGGTTGAAATGGTCCGTTTCGTCTTTGCCTACTTTCACAAGCCTTTCAACCTTTTTTGCATATTTGATTATCTTTTCTCCTGCGCGGATTATTTCTTTTGCTTCGGCATGCGCTTTTTGAAGTTCAGCCACAAGTCCGTTTATATCGAGGTTTTCTCCTTCTTTATACACGGAGTTTATCTTTCCTGCTATATCAACAGGTTCTGAAGGAATAACGTCATCTATGACATCTTTAAGTGTCATAATCTCCGTTCCCTTCACGCCCAATCCACCCTCTGTCGCATTGATGCATCTGATTTTCAGTTTCGGCACAACATCATCAAACAATACCTTAAAGCTTTCAAAAAGCAGGGAAGTTTCAACATCATTGCCGAGTATATCCTTTCTGCCGACAACACCTTTTAATTCTTTATGCTCCCATGGAGCGCCCTTTACCAGATTTGCCGCCTGCCTTTTTCTATCATAATAGCAGAGGTCCTGACCTAAAAATATAATCGGCTCGCTGCCCATCACTCTGGCTAAATTAAACGCCATGTGAGCCACGCATTGTGATGCCATATCAATGCTTCCCTTTTCGCCCCAGTATCTGCTCAACCAGTTATAAATATTCGTCCTGCCGCCTATGAGGAACCTCTTGCCTGCAAAGGTACTTATAATATCGGGATAATTGTTCGGATGACATATGAGATTGGAGTCTTTATCCATAGGAAGGTCTCTGAATTTTCTATATGTCGCCTCCAACGGATCCGCCGTAACAATCAGATCGGGCATAATGCCGTTAGGCAGAAGCAGCCTTATTACGGTGTCACAGGCTATTATTATCGCCTTTCCCTTTACTTGTTTCAGAAGTTCTACATTCTTTTCAAGAGAAGGTCCTGCGGATACGATTATCGCAGGCACACCTTTAAAAAGTCCTTTAAGTTTATTTACACCCGGCATATCGCATATCAAGGGCATATTTTCGAGGATATTGTTCATCATGTGAAAACCGAGCCCCATCATTGTATTTCTGTTTATCTGGACTACCTTAAGCCTGTCCTTTATATGCTCCGCAATGTCATTATACCACTCAGGATGAAGGGCATAACTGGGATGATGTTTTAAGGCGAATAATCTACCTGCCAGCAGATATTTATTGCTGTGTCTTGACAGTAAAACATTAAGCGCGTTCTTATCTTCACCGAGAACTATATGGACTCTTTTGTCTTCAAAAAAATCTTTAAAGTTAATATGTTTCAAAACGCTCTTAAACAATGCTTCATCTCTCTCGATAACCATAAGAACATGTCCGCTGCCGAGCTTCTTTAATATCTCGACCGGCAGGTATCCCATGGCAAAACCGAAAAGCACGACTATGCCTTCTTCCTTAAAGTCTATATTCTCTATAGCCTTTCGAGCTGCCTCTATGGGTTCTTTCGTATAAAGCGATTTCTCAACCGATTGCTTATCGCCGGTTGTTGATTGCCCTATCATCAGATTCAAAGAATCGATTTCCGACCACCGGTCTCTGACTAATTTAATATGGCTTGTATCCCAGTCTATGACGGCGGTTTTAGTCGCTTCGGGATTATTACGATTCAGTGCAGCGATATTTCTATTATATAGACTTTCTTTATCGTTATCGTTCATTATCCTGAAGTCTTCGAGTATCCTTTGATAGTCGTCTCCCCTTTGACTGCCGACTGTTGACTGCTGACTGTTGATCGCTTTTGTTGCTATTACCATCAATCCCTTCTGGTCGCTTATATGCGCTGTGACATCAAACCCGTGCTTTGACAGAAACAGCCTTAAAGTATTCAGAGAGAACATGTAGAGGTGTATCGCCTGCAAGGTATTGGGATGCATGGGCTTGATAGGTCTGAATATCGTAGGCACGCCGATAAAAAGAAATCCGTCGTCCGCAAGATTTTCTTTTGCCGCATTGAGTATCCCGACAGGATCGAGTATGTGCTCCAATACCTGTGAAATTACAATTAAATTAAACTTCTCTTCAGGAAATGAATCTTTTCCGTAAAATCCTGTCTTGATATCCAGATTCAAATGCTTTCTTCCGAAGTCCGCAAATACGTCCGCAGGTTCTATGCCGTATACCTCCCATCCGTCCTCTTTCAGAACTTTCATTGTCGCGCCCGCGGCACATCCGACATCCAGCGCTTTGCCTCTGAATTCGCCTATCTGCTTCTTTATCCATTCATATCGCTTTTTTGAGTAAGCGTAATTCCACTTAAGATACTCTTTATTGGGCGGAACCGGTCTGAGTTTTTCCGAATAAAGCGTATCGAGTTCATGGGCTTCAAGCATCGGATTGGTAAATACAAAACCGCATTCCTTGCAGACGACATAAGTAATAGAATAATCGTCCTCTTTCCCTAATTTTATAAGGTATGGATCTTTTTCATATGTTGCAAGATGTTCGTGTTCTCCAGAGCCGCAACACAAGCAATTAACTCTTTTCATTTTTGAACTCCCTCCAGCTCAATATTTTTCATATCTTCAACAAACGAATTCTTTAATTTTTTGTATCTATTAGAAAGATTTATATTCAGCATCTCATCATGTATGGCAAGATAATTTTTGCTCATTGTTTCATTTTCTGCAGTTCTACAGTAGGAGCATAACATTTCATTGTCTACGGCTAAATATACTCTTTGGTCATTTAACAATTCTATTAAGTCGTCTGAAATTATGTGCGCTATTTTTATGATTTGCAAATCATCTTCATAGATTATAAGTTTCTGCTCACTGCTTAATGACTTTAAAATCTCTTTTGCGAGAAAACCTAAGCCGTATCCGAAGATCATTATTATTCTATTTCCAAAATCGGTATTTTTACAAATCTCTCTTGCAATCTTTTTTGAATACTGGTCTGCCGTATTAGCCTTGTATATTGAAAATTTCATGCCATTGCTTGTTATTTGTGCATTTACAGCATTTCCCCTAACTTTAAAAATTTTAATATCCGTTATGTCTAAAGATGATTTACATAGCCTATCTATAAGTTTGTAATTCTTTTTTAAAATATTTGGAGCGAACTTTGTATTTCCATTTAAAATATTTCTCATTATTATCCTATGTAATTTCCTAACTGCAAGGTAATCATCTTTTTCAAAAGTACTGATGGATGTTAACTTGGGGAATGGTGTTGCACTTATTAAAGAATTCTTGTCAGTGTTTTCCTTCTTAACAATTGCCAATGCGCCATAGGCATAACGCCAGTTTGTAGAAACTATATCAAAACCTGCTTTGCGGAGAAACATATTCAAAGTACGGTGTGAAAAAAGAATAAGATGGTCCCCCGCCAATGACCCCTTTGGGAGTTTTGGCAATACAATATTTGGCGTAATTATTAGAAGACTGCCTTCGTCTGCCATATTTTCTTTAATAATATTTAAGAAGTCTGTAGGGTTTTGAAAGTGTTCAATAACATGGCTAAGGATAATAAGCTGAAATTTTTCTCCAGGATAAGAATCTTTACCATAAAATCCCTTTTTTATATTGAGACCAAATTTTTTCTGTCCCCACTCAGAGGTGCCTGTCGGTTCTATTCCATAAACATCCCAACCTTTTGACCTGAAATAGATAAGGGCTGATCCAGGACCACATCCTATGTCAAGTAGACTCCTGTTTCCATTTAGATTAATATTTTCTAATATCCACGGATAAAGATGCTCCCATGTTTTCTGTTGGACACCTGTACGATAAAAAAGTTTTTCGTCAGTGTCATATCTTGAAAAATATTCACCATCATTATAAATCATTTCAACTTCAGAAGCCTCAGGCATAGGATTTTGAAATACAAAACCGCATTCAGTGCATATTACATAGCGCACTTTTTCATTAATTAAATGCGGACTTAGCTTATAAAAACGATCATTCATCATATTTATAAAGTGTTCATGGTTATTTGAACCGCAAACAATGCATTCCTTGACTTCTATCATACTTTCCCCATTACAATGAATCCATTATTTTTTTAAATCTATTTAAATAATCATGATCAATCAGGCTATTTGTCATAATTAAAAAATCTTTAGTCATCGTTTCTTTAATAAATTCTTTCAAATGGCTGATAAGTTTCTCTCTGTTTATTGCAATTATTACCCGCTTATCGTTTAAAAATCCCAGCAGATTAAGATATAAAAATGCACTTTTCAAGAGTGGGATATTGTCCTCATAAACAATAAGTCTTTGATCTTCTCTTAAAGTTTTTAACAAAACCTTCGGCAGATAACCAAGGCCATACCCAAAGAGTATTATTACTTTATAGCCGTCCAAATCAATTGCTTTGATGATATCGCTTGCGGCATTTCTCGGGTTTTTACACTTATAGAGCAATATCTTTTTGTCGTTTGTTGCCATTACTGCATTAACTATGCCTTCCCTGCTTTTAACCAAACGAATACCGTTCATATCTATATTTCCGCATAACTTATTGACAAGGACACTGTTTCTTACTATTACAGTCTTTGAAAATTGCTCGAATTCTTTTAGTTTAATATTTTTATAGAGCCTTTTGACTGCTCTGTAATCGTCTGCCTGTTGAGTGTTTAATTGACGGTCTGCGTTATTTGAACTCATTTTTACAATTACCCTTAGGCCCCTCGGCACCCAATTGTCCATCACAACTATATCAAAGCCGAGTTTTTCTAAATATAATTTTAATGTCCTGTCAGAAAAAAGCCATATATGATCCCCATGCAATATACCACCCGGCATCATAGGCAATGTTACATTAGGAGTTCCTATAAAAAGATAACTTTCCTCATCCATATTTTCCTTAATATCATGCAAAATTTTTTCAGGATATAAGACATGTTCCAGAACATGAGAAAAGATTATCAACTTAAACTTTTTATCAGGATAAGAATACCTGTCATAAAAGCCTGTTTTTATATTACTTCCGAAATTCTGTCTGCCGTATTCCGATATATTCTTTGTCGGCTCTATGCCATAAGTTTCCCATCCATTATCTTTAAAGGGCATAAGTATGGTCCCGGCGCCGCAACCGATGTCGAGAACGCTTTTTTCTCCGTTTAAATGGATATGTTCGGTTATCCATGGATACAAGTGCTCCCTGAAATAATTTGCCTGTTTTAAAAACCTGTCATGTTTATCCTCCAAATCAGACCTGTATTTTTCCGAATACAGTTCTTCCATCTCATGTTCACCCAGCACAGGATTTTGATACACCAAGCCGCAGTCCTTGCATGCCACATAACTTACATCATAGTTTGTACGTCCTGAAATCCTTTTATAATAGGGATCGTTCTTCATTGTCCCAAAAGATACCTGCTTATCAGAATCGCATACTATGCATTTATCGACGGCTATCACGTCTCAACTCTCCTCAACCAACTTTTTAGCTATATAAATTCCCATTTCGTCATGCGTGTCTATGAACGCGGACAAGTCCCTAACGGGTATCAGGCCTATCTTCTGCCCCAGCCGTTTGCCTTCCCTTATGAATTCCGCCTTTGTAACGCAGACGACGCCGCCCATTTCCCTGTACAGGGGCGTCTTTGATTGCCTCGGAAGATACTCCTTACTTCCTACGCGAACCAGCTTTCCGTTTTCGTCATACATCCAGAAGTCGTGCTTTTCTTCGCTCGCCACGAATACGGAGTCGAGATCGTCTTCTATAAGCACATCGATAACCTTGTCTATAATGCCCTGAGACCTGAAAGGATGGGTTATTTCAAGCAATACGACAATATCTACCTTATAGCCGTCTACATTTTCGAGCCATTCGATGCAGTGCTTCAGGACGGATTCGAGAGAGACCCCTTTCATGCCGAGTTCAGGCGGCCTTATGAAAGGCGCTTCTGCCCCCAGCCCTCTTACGAATTCCGCTACTCTTTCGTCGTCCGTGGTCACAATGACCCTCTTTATATACTCCGACTCCCGCGCAGCGTCTATGGTATAAGCAGCAAGCGGTTTTTTGCCGAGCATGATATTTCCATGTTTGTTGAAGTCGTCGCCCTTAACGGGAATAATCGCTATAATATTCCGATTAGTCATTAATCGTCCTCCTGCCTTCGCTCAATATTTTTTCAGCCAGCCAGAGGTCGAATTCTTCATGAATATCGACGGAGGAAGCGTCGTCGTCATTCGGGATTATATCGACGTTTACGCCGAGCCTTTTCCCTTCTTTTACTACAGACGCCCTCGTAGCGCACGCAAGCCCTGTGTCTTCCCTGTAAAGAGGCTCTTTTTTCTGCCGGGGCCCGTAGTTTATATCCGGCGCGAGACGCACATATTTTCCGTCCATTTTCCTCCAGAAATTCTTGTGTGTCGTATACGCGACAAATGCCGAATCGAGATCGTCCCTCTCCAAGAGCCTTGTTATTACCTCTTCTATCATGCGTTTTTTCCTGAACACATCGGTGCTCTGGAGATAAACTACAATATCCGTTTTATAATTCTCGTTGTTCTCAAGCCATTCCACCGCGTGCTTTAATACGGGCTCTATCGGTACATAATCGCCTGCAAGTTCAGCGTCCCTTATAAACGGAACCTCCGCGCCGTATTTTTTCGCAACTTCCGCGATCTTTTCGTCGTCGGTCGTTACGATAACCCTGTCGATAAGAGCGCACTGCTTCGCGGCCTCTATAGTATAGGCTATGAGGGGTTTACCGAGCAGCGGTTTAAGATGCTTACCCGGAAGTCCTTTAGACCCTCCACGCGCCGGTATGATAGCCGTTATATTTTTCTTCATTATCGTTCCACCTCCCTGTTGGAATTTTGGATTTTCCGTTGTTGATCAACTCGATGACCTTCACGACCCTGTCGGCACGCTTGATATCGCTGCTGTGGTGCAGCCCGTGGTGATGATAGACCGACGCGTAGGGATCGTATACGATTTTGTATCCCATCTCGATTACCTTTTTGGCCCAGTCCCTGTCCTCGACGCCGGACAGTTCCTCGTCAAAGGGTATAATTGTCCAGAGTCCTTTTCGTATCATGGAATTTGCGTTGTGGAAGAAGTAGTCTTTTTCCTGCACCCGCCTCTCGAATCCGAATACCGTAAGAAGATCTCTTTTGTCGAGACTGCTGGAATCGCGCAGGGGTTCCTGTTTGCCGTATACTCCTGCTACGTTTTCGTCATGGAAGTTCCTCCACAGCCTATACAGCCATCTGTCATTAGCAGGAATGCAATGCCCGGATATTATGGCTATGTATTTACCCTCCGCTTCGTTGATCCCTACATTCAACGATCTGCCGAAGGTAAACTCCTCGTCGGATATCGACACTACCTTGCAGTTATAATTACCGACTATTTCAAGGGTACGGTCGGTAGACGCGTTATCGACAACGATGATTTCTACATCTTTTATGTTCTGCATCAGAATGCCTTTTATACATCTGTCTATCCACTTCTCCTCGTTCTTTGTCCTTACTATTACGGATATCATAGCTCAACCACCTCCGTAGTTATGAATTCGTCCTCTTCCATGTCATAGAGGGCTTTTTTCCCTGCTACAAGAGGAACGCACCGCGGACTTAACCCCCTGAACGGCGACCTGAATGCGAGCATGTCCTCCATAATGGTCTCGCCTTTGTTTATCCTTCTTTTTGCGACTATCGAGACCTGCTCATTATCGTAAATCTCCCTTTGTCCGGCTATCGCCTTTCTCCGTATATCGGATATGGACTCGTTCTCGGCGTCCCTCACAAGTTTTACGAATTTCGAGAACTCTACCGGGGTAAGTCCGATCGCGCTGTCGGAAAGAGACAGGTTATTGTCGAAGGTCAGCGACTTGTCTATTACGGACGCGCCGAATGCTATTGCGGAAAGCGCCATGGAAGACCCTGCTTCATTGTCGCTGTAACCGATTTTTTTGCCGAATTGCTCCAGCCATCTCAGCACTTTAAGATACGATATATTCGCCTCAAAAGGAGTCATATGTATGCTATGAATTAATGTCAATTTTTTATCTGCAAAGGCATCTACGATATCCTCTATTTCGTCTTCGGTGCAAAGGCCTATGGATACCATCACCCTCGATTTTCCATTCGCAACTTCCTTCAACAAAAAAACATTGTTCGTGCAGACGGCCTCTACCGCAATCGCGTCGACATCGAGGTCGTCGATGAAATGCAGGGACGGGATATCGAAAGGCGATACGATAAAATCTATCCTGCCCTTGCAATACGCGCGCAGGTCCCTGAATTCAGCCTTTGAAAGGTCAACCCTTTCGAGCACTTCCCTGTAAGTCCGGCCCAAAAACTGATGCCTGGGCGTCGGCCTGTCGAGATATGTTTTTACCGAGGTGCAATCGGCATCTCTTTTGTGAAACTTAACGGCGTTGCAGCCGCTTTGCACGGCAAAATCGATCAGCCGTTTGGCATGATTTATATCGCCGTTATGATTGGTCCCTATCCCCGCGATGATATAGCAGTGCCCAATAGACGGTGATTGATTGCCGCACAATGCTATGGGAGCAAGTCCGGTTTTCATATATTCCTCCCGACGGCTTTCACAACAGGCGCTAATTCCTGCATGAGTCGATTGAAGTCTTCATAGCCGACTGTCTGTACAGCGTCGCTGAATGATTTATCGGGAACCGGATGTACCTCTATCATAAGTCCGTCGGCGCCGGCTGCCGCTCCCGCCTTAGCCATCGCAATGATAAAATTTCTTCTTCCGGTGCCGTGACTCGGGTCTACGATAATGGGAAGGTGGGTTATTTCTTTCAGCGCCGGCACAACCGAAAGTGATAATGTCCATCTCGTATGGTCCTCAAAGGAAACTATACCCCTTTCGCAGAGGATGATCTTCTCATTGCCGCCTGCTGCGATATATTCGGCAGCGCCGAGCCATTCGTCGAGTTTTGCCCAGCTTCCCCTTTTAAGCAGAACCGGTTTGTCCGTTTTGCTCACTGCGTGGAGCAGGCGGTAGTTCTGCATGTTTCTCATGCCTATCTGCAGAATATCCGCATATTTACAAACGACATCGACGTCCGACGGTTCCATTACTTCGGTTACGATAGGGAGACCTGTTTGCGACCTTGCCTCGGCAAGCATTTTCAGTCCATCTTCGCCGTGTCCCATAAACCTGTAAGGGAATGTGCAGGGCTTGAATGCGCCGCCCCTCAGCAGATGCGCCCCGGCTTTTTTCGCCTCTTTCGCTATTTCGACTATCTGTTCAAGACTCTCTACAGTACAGGGTCCAGCCATTACCGTGAACCCGTCGCCGCCGATTTCGACATTTCCGACACGGATAACCGTCTTCTGTTTCGCGCCGCTTTTCTTTACGAGGTCGTAGTTTTTGTTCACATCAATCTCATACATATGCAACCCTCCTATGTTTTAGCCGTTTCTTTTCCAGTTATAACTTTCCTTGTACTGACAGTCCTTGCATGCAACCACTTCGTTAAGACGCTTTTCGAGGTGGAGCTTCCGTATGCGTTTCAGTTCTTCGCCGTGCCAGAAATATTCCACATTTTTGCCGCTGTCATAATCTATTATGCCGAGCAGATTTTTAGAGTCCCAGTCCCTACAACACATGATAACCTTCCCGTCCCACGCGACAACCATGCGCTGCCATATCTGCGGGCAAGGGAGCCTGCCTGTACTGACATGGCTGCCCTTTAATCTTTCGTCTTGCTCGCCCCTGTTCGTGTAATCCTGAAAGCTGATGGAATCGACCAGAGGACGCCATCTATTTAAGAAATCCTGCACTTCATGAATATTGTGGTCCATTTTTACCATCTGAACGCGAACCTGCATGTCGCGTGTCCTTTTCTTTTCTTCCCGCATTTTTAAAAAACCATATACGTTCGAAAGCATCCGGTCGAAATCCCCGCCCTTTCTCACCTGTTCGTATGTCGCCTTTGAATTGCCGTCGATGGAGAATATTATGAGATCAAGACCTGAGTCTATCATGGCCGCCGACATCTCATTATCAAGGAGGAGACCGTTAGTGTTGAGGGCGACTTCCACTATTCCCTTAGACTTTGCATAGCTGACGGCCTTTGCCGCTAATTTTTTGTGGAGGAGCGCCTCTCCCCTCCAATTAAACTTTATAGAACATAACCCTTTTTCAGCCCCCTCATCTATGAGGTTTGTCAAAAGTTTTTCATCCATGAACCCGAGGGTCTTTTTAAATTCAGGCGTAGGAAAACCATGAGGACACATTACGCACTTGAGATTGCATGCGTTTGTCAGTTCTATATCGAGATGGGTGGGAAACTTTGTAATAAAATGAAATCTCGGAGCGAGCCTCCATTTCATACGGTACGACCAATAGCCGTAATCCAGCCCGTGATGTTTTATTTTTGATTTGATGCCGTTTATTTCTTTAAAGGCGGTCATTCTCATGCTATCCGGCCTCCGTTTGTTTTATATCAGACATTCTGTAACAACCTGTTTTTAAGGATTTCGGCTATCTCGTCGACAAGCATTTCAACGTCTACCTTGTTTGCAAAACTTTTAACGGCCTTTTTCTGCTCCTTTATTTCATTCAAGGCGCCTGAGAGCGTATAGCCCTTCTCATAGAGAAAAACCTTTACATTTTTTATTGTTTCTACCGTTTCTATATCGTATCTCCTGTGGCCTCCGTTGGTCCTGACGGGACTGATATGCCCCTTAAAGATTTTTTCCCAGAACCTTAGGGTATATTCCGGAACGTCGGTCAGTTTGCTGACTTCTTTGATTGTGTAGAGCCTTTGACCGTTATTATTGTTTTTATTATTCATATTCGCTTAAACTTTTATCGGCAAATCTAACAATAAACTTTAATTTTAGCTTTAAATTTAAAAGCAATAGTCATGCCAATGCTGATTTGACAAATAAAAGCCGTAAATTAAAGGAAAAACCGTTTATTGAAGATTAAATTTAAGCTTATTAGAGAGGAATTTT
>MHDU01000025.1 GCA_001803635.1 Nitrospirae bacterium GWB2_47_37
GCATTAAATCGGGATGTTGCAAAAGCTGTACCCCGGAAAGATTCGGCCATAGCTGCCTTGCCATATCGACTATCAGAGGGTTCATTGTCGCAACATATGGGATATTGTCTACTATTGCCGAGGCAAAGGCTGAAAACCACATGACGACCATCGAGGTCGCGAACATATTACCCTGCGTAAGCTCCAGTATCTGCATTGACATCCATTTGATAAGGCCTACCTTTACAACGCCTCCTACAATGATAAAAAGTCCCATAAAGAAGAAAATCGTAGGCCATTCAATTTCCGCAAGAATGTGGTGGGGTTCATGAGTCTTTGAGAGCAAGAGCAGAAGACCGGCGCCGAATAAGGCAACGGTCGCGGGCTGAAAGTGCAAAACTCCGTGGAACACAAATCCTGTCAACACTACTGCAAGAACAAAAAGGGATTTTTTAAGCATTACCGGGTCTTTTATCGCCTCGTTCTCATTCATTGCCATTATTCTCTTTTTGAGTTCTTCCCTTGTCTTAAGCTTTTTACCCCATATGAATTTGATGGCAAAGAGATAAGCAATCATCATTACAACTACGACAGGAGCGAGGTGATAAATAAATGCCATAAAATCCAGTTGCGCCTTCGAGGCTATCATGATGTTCGGCGGATCGCCGATAAGAGTAGCTGTTCCGCCTATGTTTGATGCTAAAGCGCAGGATATGAGATAAGGTATGGGATCGACTTCAAGGGCGTCCGCGATAAATAAAGTAACCGGCGTGATGAGCAATACCGTTGTTACATTGTCCAGAAGCGCGCTTAATACAGCCGTAACAATTGCAAATATGACCATTATCCTGAAAGGCTCGCCTTTGCCCCACTTTGCGCTTTTGACGGCTATGTATTCAAATACGCCTGTGGGTCTCATAAGATTGATTATCACCATCATCGATATGAGAAGGAATATGACATTCCAGTCTATACCGAATTCTTCCACATGGAATGCCTCGTGCTGCTGAAGGATCTTAAAGATAAGGATCAATCCCGCGCCGAATATCGCAATGATAGTCTTGTGTATCTTCTCGGATATTATCGCGGCATAGGCCAAAAGGAATATTGTCGTGGCAGTCCAAAATGCCGTGTCCATCACAAACGGCTGCGAAGCGGCGGCAGTTTCCTGCGTCATTTCGCACCTCCGTCATTCTCATCGAGCATTGCCTTTGTGATGGCTGAAAAAACATCCCTTTCGTAAATCATCCCTACAACCCTTCCCGAACCGTCCAACACAGGCAGTCTCTTTACATTTTTCTTTATCATGTGGTCAACGCATTCCATCAGGGACGCATCTTCATCGACCGTTACGACAGGCTCCGTCATAAGCGCTTCTACCTTTTTGCCGGATACTTTTTTGGCCATGGACTCAACCATGCCGTCCCATGTGAACTCACCCAGATCCATCATGGACATATATGACGGGAACACTGCCTTTAGAATATCTCCCATCGAAAGCATTCCCATAAGCGTGCCGTTTTTATCGAGCACCGGAAGTCCCTTTACCCCGACCTTTTCCTCTCCCCTCTTTGCGGTCAAGAGAAGATTGACGGCCTCTTTCAAGGTGTTCTCAGGCTTTAAATAATCCTGAAGCGGTATCATTAAATCTTTTGCTTTCATGGCGCACCGTCCTTAATCGATTTTGCAGACCATATACTTTACAAAATTCTCAATAAAAAAAGGCAGCCCCGAGGCTGCCTTTTGCATCGACAATCGAATTTTTTATTTCTTTTCTTTCACAACCAGCACGGAACAAGGCGCATGACCGATAACCCTCGATGTAACGCTGCCCATAAGCAGCCTTTTCAGCCCTGTCCTGCCGTGGCTGCCCATTACTATAATATCCGCCTTCAACTTCTCCGCCTCCGAAACTATAAACTCATAAGGCTCCTCGCCCTGATGGACGATTGTCTCGCATTCAAGCCCTTCGGACGTTATTTGCGCCTTAACCGACTCAAGATGCTCTTTTGTCTCTTTTTCCATTTTCTCGACAAGGTCGGGGGCAAGAGATTCGAATTCCGAATTAACCTCTACTATCGCGATAGCGTAAATTTTGCTTGAACATATCTTTGCAAGACTTATCGCCTGACAAACCGCAGCCTTGCTGAAGTCGGAACCGTCTGTAGCAACCAATATCTTGCCGTGTTCTTTTATCGGGCATATAATTACGTCGCTCATATCAGTGTCCTCCCGATTTTAAGATTCCCGATGCCGCGAGCACGAGCACCAGAACTTCCAGTATCGCAAGCGCGCCGTATACGGTATCTTTCTTTTTGAACAGTATCGGGATAATCCTTATATAGCACAAGATAGTAACTCCCGCAAGAAAGGCAATCCCCGTGAAATTAAGGAAATCTCCTTTGCCTATCATGCCGAGCCATCCCCAGCCGTGAGGGATATTTGTAACCTCAAGGTATTTATGGACGGACAATCCCCAATATTTCGAAACGTCGGTAAGAGGAATATGCGGAGTAAATATCCCCGTTAAATAGATGGTAAACATTATAACGAGGGCCAGCAGCCCTAATTTCATGCCCAGATCGAGCAGCTTTGCGTATGCGATCTGTTCTTCCGTTGCCTTTATTTCTTTAGCCATGATTTTCCTCCTTTAATTAATTTCAGATACCGAAACCTTTAAGCAGAGCCCTCGCTCCCGCGAAAAGAAGCAGACCGATAACCATATACCTGATCGCCGTGGGTTTTGCCTTTGCGAGAATCCTTACGCCGACTATCGATCCCAACATTATGCCTATGATCGAAGGAACCACCATCATGGGCAGAACCGCGCCGTTATTGACATAAATCCACGCTGCGGATGTATCCGTAATCGAGAGCAGGAACTTGCTCGTTGCAACGGATACCTTTAACGGCGCACCCATAAGAAGATTAAGGACAGGCACATTTGCCCATCCGGCGCCCAAACCGAACATTCCCGCCATTATGCCGATAATTATAAATAAGGCAAGGCCGAGAGGTGTTTTATGGATCTTCCAGTTTACATCCTGACCTGTTGAAACTTCATGATAAATGCCGTTTATCCTGAGGGCGGTAGAAAGGGCGTCCGCCTGTTTGACTTCCGGATATTCCGATTTCTTAGCCATAATCATTATCGCCACTATACCCAAAATCGTGGCTCCAAGGGCCTTCTGCACTACATCCTGAGGAAGGGCAAGACCGACCATCGCGCCCACTATAGCGCTCGAAGATGCTATAAGCGCAACCGGAATCGCCAGCCTTAAATCGGCCATCCCCTTTTTAAGAAGACCCGGACCTGCGGCTAATGCGCCTGCAAGCGCAACCAGTAATCCCGCGCCTCTTACAAAATCGAGATGGAACGGGAAAAAACCTCCGATAATCGGCACGAAAAGAACTCCTCCTCCTACGCCTCCCAAAACAGCGACAATACCCAATACAAATGTGACCACGAAAAGAATGAGCGGCCAGCCCCACCACGGCATGGATGATCCCGCAGCGACAGGCGCGGCAGCCGCTTCCGTTGACGCGAAAACCGAACCCGACATAACGAGCGCCGCAACAATAACGGTTACTACGAGCAACACTTTTGAATACCGCCTTAACATGGCTTATTCCTCCTTATGATCATTATCTTATCCTCTCAAATTCCGTCTGAAACTTATATCTGTCGCTTCTTCCGAGAAGCTTTGTATACGCCACCGGAGTCCCGTCTGCGCTAAGGAACAGCCTGTGAATCGCCAGCACCGGCGTACCGTCCGGCACATCGAGATTTTCGGCATAATCCCCATCGGCGCGGACGACTTCGACAGTTTGCACTACCTTAAAAATCTTTTTAACCGCCCTCTCCTGAAGAACCGAATAAAGGGAATTCTTCACGACATCGAGCCGGCCGGCATCCGGCAGCATATCTTGCGGAATGTATGACTCCTCGATAAATTCGGGCTGCCCGTTGACAACCCTTCTTCCCAAAAAATAATGCGTCTCTCCCTCTGTCCTCAAATACCCCTTTGCGTCATGAGGAGGCATTTTCAGCCCCGCACGCAGGATTTCCCTGTCTACCTTCACCTCCTCCCCGAACATCTCTTCGGTAAGCCTCGTTTTCATGGCAAGCCCTACTACAGGCAATGTGTTTGCGACGAATGTCCCCTTGCCCTGAATTCTTATAAGATAACCGTCCGTAACGAGGTTGTTTATCGCCTGCCTGACGGTTATTTTGCTCACATCGTATTGTTTACAAAGGTCTTCTTCAGTAGGAATCTGCTGCTCAAGCTGCCATTTCCCGGAATGGATCTCATTAAAAAATATTCTTGTAAGCTGGATATAGAGCTTTTCCTGATTGAATCGGTCTATTGTTTTATTCGGTGTTTTACTTTGCAATGCCCCTGTTTCACTTTGCATCATGTTGATATGATATTATAATGACATGATGTTGTCAAGGGGAATTTTAACGTATTGGTGATCCGGTCTGCCTTATCGCTGATATTAGCCGAATTTGTCATTGAACTAAACCGCGAAATAGGATATAATTCCTCTAAGATTTCAAACCGTTAACTATGAAATATTGCAAAACATGACCGTCAATAAAAAAGCATATCCCTATATAGCGTCTTTCGTAACAGTGCTGGTAATTTTTACGGTTATCTCTTTTATAGGCATAATAGAGAAGCACAGGTTCAGAGAGGGAAATCGCACGGAGGCGCTTCAGCAGTTAAGCGTTATGCGCGCCCGGCTTGAAGGGGCGCTGAATTCCCGCCTCTACCTCACGCAAAGCGTGGCGGCCTATGTTGCTGTGCATCCCGATATAAAACAGAGAGACTTTGAACAGCTTGCGAGGGAATTGGTCAGTCACGACCCTGTAATAAACACCATTTCCCTCTCTAAAAATTCGGTCATAAGCCATCTTTATCCTCTAAGGGGCCACGAATCCGTATTAGGGCTTGATCTCATGGCGCACCCTCAAAGAAAAGCGATAGTTGAAAAGACCATAAAGAACAGAAAGGGCTTTGTCGCGGGCCCTGTCGATCTGATAGAAGGAGGCGCGGCATTCATCAGTTATACTCCTATTTTTTCAGCGGTACCGTATGGAAATCTTAAAGCAGGAGATTTCTGGGGACTGACGGATATTACGATAATGGCGGATAAGCTGTTTAAGGAGGCGGGTTTATATTATGAATCTTCCGCCCTTAAAATCGCCATCCGAGGCATGGACGGCATGGGAGACAAAGGCGATGTATTTTGGGGAAACAGAGATATTTTCGGGTCAAACCCGGTAGTTCTGAGCATAACCCTCCCCAACGGTTCGTGGGAAATCGCCGCTGTTCCAAAGGGAGGGTGGGGTTCGGCTTCGCCTTTTTCTCTTGTGTTGTGGACAGGAGGCATTATTTTGACCGTCGCGGGCGGCCTGCTCGCATTTGTGCTTGTCGGAACTCCGATAAGGCTGAAGGAGCTTATAGCGCAGGCAACCGAATCATTGAGCGAAAGCGAAAAGAAATACCGGGAGCTTGTAGAAAATGCGAACAGTATTATTTTAAAGTTTGATACAAACGGGAATATCACTTTCATTAACGAGTTTGCTCAAGACTTTTTCGGCTATAAGGAATATGAAATTATCGGCAGGAACGCGATCGATACGATAGTGCCTGCTGTCGACAGCAACAACAACGACCTTTCGGCGATGATTCGGGACATATGCGACAACCCATGGAAATACGCCACGAATGAAAATGAGAATATAAAGCGCAGCGGAGAGCGGGTATGGGTCGCATGGACAAACAAAGGCATTTATGAAAACGGACGGCTTGCAGGTGTGCTGTGCATCGGTAATGATATAACAATGTTCAAGCAGTCGGAGCGGGAACTCCAGAAATACCGCTATAAACTCGAAGATATGGTCAAGGAAAGGACCGAAGAACTTGCCGCGGCAAACGAAAAACTGCACATGATGTCGGAATATAAATCGGAATTCCTGGCAAGCATGAGCCATGAGATAAGAACTCCGATGAACGCAATCATCGGAATGGCTGACTTGCTGTGGGAGACCGCTCTGACCGATGAACAGCTTCAATATGTTCAGTCGTTCAGAGCGGCAGGAGAAAACCTCTTAACCCTTATTAACGACATTCTTGACCTCTCAAAGGTCGAGGCCGGACAACTTGCCCTTGAATCTATGAATTTCGACCTGAATGAACTCATTAAGAAACTGTGCGAAATTATGTCAATAACGGCGCAGGCAAAAGATGTCGGGCTTGCGTACCATATTATGCCGGATGTCCCGAAATATCTTATCGGCGACCCGAACCGCATACGTCAGGTCTTAGTCAATCTGATAGGTAACGCCGTTAAGTTTACCGGAAAAAGAGGAACCGTGGTTGTGGAAGTCAAGAAGACAGACCTTTCCGATTCACCCCTTCACCCCTTCACCGGTTCATCGGTTATCCTTCATTTTTCTGTCCGCGATAGCGGCATCGGCATACCCCCGGAAAAATTGAATACTGTTTTTGAAAGCTTTACACAGGTCGACTCTTCGACCACCCGCAAATACGGCGGGACAGGGCTCGGTTTGACCATCTCAAAGAAATTGGCAAAGATGATGGGCGGAGATATCCGCGTTGAGAGTAAAGTCGGCGAGGGCAGCGCCTTTTACTTTACCGTAAAATTAGGGATTCAACCCGAACACAAAAAACAGATTCAACTGCCGGAAGCTCAGACGGCCGGCATCGAAGATACCCGCCCTTTGAGCATCCTTTTAGTCGACGACTCTAAAGACAACCGCCTGCTGATAGAATCGTATCTCAAAGAGACCTCTCATAGAATAGATACGGCGGAGAACGGAGAGACGGCAGTTGAGAAGTTCATATCCGGCAAATATGATATTGTACTCATGGATATGCAAATGCCGGTGATGGACGGATACACGGCTGCGGGTATTATAAGGAAGTGGGAGAGAGAGGGAGGCGTCAAGGGAACTCCCATTATTGCCCTGACCGCCCATGCGCTGAAAGAGGACGCGCAAAAGAGCCTTGATGCCGGATGTACCGCGCATCTGACAAAGCCGATAAAAAAGGCGAAACTGATGGAGGCATTAAGTGAATATACAAAAGTATAATGACACGGCATCGAACAGCGGCGAAAAGATCGTCGTTCATATAGATGCCGATATCGAGGAGCTTATACCGGGATTTTTTCAAAACAGGCGTGAAGACATCAAATCCATACTGACGGCTCTGGATAACGGAGATTACGAGACCATAAGAATATTGGGGCATTCCATGAGAGGGACCGGCGGCGGTTATGGATTCGCTGCGATAACCGATATAGGACATTCCATTGAGCAGGCCGCAAAAAACAGAAATCCCCTTGAGATTAACAAAAAGATAAATGAGCTTTCGAGCTACCTTGAGAGGGTCGAAGTGGTATTTGAGGTTACAGGTCAATGAAACAGGCAAACATACTGATTGTCGATGACGATGAAAGTTTCAGGCTATTGCTGGAATCTCATCTGAAGAAGGCCGGCTTTAAACCGATTCCGGCAGACAGCGGAATTAAGGCATTGGACGTCCTCGATAAAAATCATGTCGATTTGATCATATCCGACCAGGTGATGCCTGAAATGGACGGGATAAAATTCTTAGCCGGGGTAAAATCAAAACACAGCGATATTCCGTTTATTATGTTAACCGCTCACGGGAGCATTGCGGAGGCGGTTGCTTCAATCAAAAAAGGCGCTTATGATTATATCGAGAAGCCCTATATTGTAGATGACCTGTTTGCCGCTATAAACCGCGCGTTGGATCACTACCGATTACACCATGAAAATAAAATGCTCAAGGATCACTTGCGCGATCTTTACAGTTTTCAGAATATTGTTACGAAGTCTCCCTTGATGATTAAAGCCCTCAAGCTGGCGGAAAAAGTCTCTAAGAGTCCGAACACAACGGTTGCGATATACGGCGAAAGCGGGACCGGCAAAGAAGTGCTGGCGCGTGCCGTACATTACGCGGGAGATCGGATGGGAAACAGGTTTGTTGCCGTCAACTGTTCCGCTATTCCCTCCACCCTTCTTGAAAGCGAGCTTTTTGGACACGTAAAAGGGGCATTTACAGGCGCAGACAGGGACAGGGAAGGAAAATTCGGCATGGCGCATGGAGGGACAATCCTGCTCGATGAGATAGGCGACATGCCTCTCGAACTGCAGGCAAAACTCTTGAGGGTGCTGCAAGAGCGGGTTTATGAAAAATTAGGCTCAAACAAGCCTGTCAATATTGATTGCAGGGTTATCGTCTCTACTCACAGGGACTTAAGCCGGCTTGTGAAAGACGGGCGTTTCCGCGAAGACCTCTATCACAGGATCAATACATTCCCCATATCCCTTCCTCCGCTCAGGGAAAGAAAAGAGGACATCCCTCTGCTCGCGGATCACTTCATAGGACAACTCCGGCAGGAACTCGGAAAACCGATACCCGGGATCTCGCAGAAGGCTATGGATACACTTATCGGCTATCGCTGGCCCGGCAATATTCGTGAAATGAAAAACTGCCTTGAGCGGGCCGCCATTCTTACGGACGGCGAACTCATAAATCCCGGACACTTCAATATATGTAAAACATCCGATGCGGGCGGTTTGAATGAAGAGGACGGAAATATTCGCATGGAGATAGTGATTCCAAAGGAAAAGTTCTCGCTCGATTCGGCAATAGACAGCATCGTGCAATTTTCTTTGCAAAGATGCGGCAACAACAAGGCAAAAGCCGTTCAGTTCCTCAAAGTGGGACGCAATTTCTTATACCGCAGAAAATAACTTCTATTAAAAATCCGTCTCCGTTTCATTCGCTTTAACCGTTTTGGTTCATTGTGAACTAAAATGGTTCATGTTATTTTGAGGTTCAAATCATAACCCCTTGTTTTTCAATGGAACATCATTTGGCGTGATTCTTGATTATATATATCACATGAGTCAGGAAGCAGTAGAGAGATTTTTAGGACGCCTTTTGACCGACGACGACTTCAGGGATTATGCCGGTCAATCGTTCGCAAGGGCATGCATGGAAGAAGGCTTTCATCTTACGGAAGAAGAATCCCGCATCATAAAGAGCCTCGACTTCAACCGTTTTATTTTGCTGTCAAAAAAACTCGACGGAAACATCAAGAGAAGCGTTCTGAGGTTTTAATTAAAATGGCTACCAAATATATAGAAATCAATGACGACCGCCCAAAGCCGATCATCGACAAAAGGCCGGAGGATGATTATAAGAATCTCGACACAAAAGCCATCAAAGAATTTTCGTTCAATAAAAGTAAATATTTCCAGATAGACAGGAACTCTCTAATCCCCGGCTCGTCCGTAAATTTCAATATCTTCATACAGAAAGGAATGGATTTTCAAGCCGTAATTAAAGCCGACAAAGAATCTCATGTTGCGCTGAACGAAGAACTCCTGAATAATTTTCATAGCGATGCCGCTTGTGAGGTTGTTATAAGCGAGGGGGATATACATCTTTATCGCAGCTATCTGGACTCTCTGCTCAGGTCTTCAAAATCATCGGAGAAGGGTCAAGCGCACAAGAAGGCATTTGTTATAAAGGAAAACTCAAAAATGCTCATGAAAGACCTTCTTAACGATCCGAGAAGCGGCGAGAAGATAAAAGAAGTGAAAAATAGCGTTAACACGATAACGGACTCGCTCCTTGAAAATAAGGACATGATTTATACGATGCTCACGCTCAGCAAATACGATTATTACACGTACACGCATTGTGTGAATGTGGCTGTTTTGAGCATAGGGCTGGCAATCGCAATAGGACTGAACAAAGAATATATCGAGAATCTCGGGACCGGGGCAATGCTTCATGATATAGGCAAGACCGCTATTTCTTCCGAGATCCTCAACAAGCAGGGGAAGCTCACAGAATACGAGTATAAGATGATTCAGGAACATGTGCGGGAAGGCGAAAAAATTCTGAAGGAAAATAAGGAAATTCCGGAAGAGGCGCACAGCGCGGTATTGCAGCACCATGAGAAACTTTCCGGCAAGGGTTATCCGTACGGGCTTAAAGGCGAAGAAATAAATCTGTTCGGAAGGGTTACAGGCATATCGGACTGTTACGACGCACTCACAACACAGCGGCCTTATAAGCATGCGTTCAACCCTTACGAGGCATTAAAGATCATCTCGAAGGAAACGGAAGATTATGATGCGAACCTCTTGACGGGTTTTATAAAAATGCTCGGCAAGATGAAGAATTGAACATAAGAAGGCGGGATATGAACAACAAAAACCTTAAGGCAATAATTGTCGATGATTGTGAAAGCAACCTCTCGTTAATATCGGAAATGGCGAGACATTCCGGATTTATTGTCGAATGCTTTTCCTGCTCCGTCAATGCGCTGGAATATATAAAAAAGAATACGTTAGACATGCTTATAACGGACTATCAGATGCCCCTTATGGACGGGTTATCGCTCGTCAAAGAGATACGAAGGTTTAATGTGGATTTGCCGGTTCTCATGATCACCGGGAACGGAGACGACCCTGTTCTGTTGGAAAAAGCAAGCCGTAACGGAATTACGGCCGTATTGAGCAAGCCCATAGCTTATTTAGAATTTATTGCCGTAATAAATGAAATAAAAATGCGAGGAGGTATTAAAAATGAACTGCGAGGCTATATATCTGGAAGACAGTGATAGGATAATGTGCGGGGAACAAGGCAGCATGTTTTTGTTCGAGAGCGACCTGATATCGGAAGACATCAAAAAGCAGAACACGGCATCCGGCAAGTGCGCACAATGCGAAAGCATGAAAAAGGCTATGGAAGATGCAAGAAATAAAAAATGGCTTTAGGCTTAATGAAGGCACTAAAAAACCATGAAGCCCGATACGCTTAATTCGGCCTTTATCTCTTCGAAATGCACCCGCCCTTTTGTCTCCACGGTAAACGTAACGAGCGTCTTCCCTACGGGCACGTCGTAGGCAAGCCTGTCGTGAACGACATTAAGGATATTCCCCCGCTGCGCTGCGATAATGCCTGTTATTTTATTCAGGCCTCCCGGCACATCATCTACTATCACCTTAAACACCCCTATCCTGCCGCTCGAAACAAGTCCCTTATGGATTATCCGGTCGATAAGCGTAAAATCTATATTACCGCCGCTTATAACGAGAACAATTTTCTTTCCCCTGAATCTTTCTTTCTGTTCTATTAAAGCAGCAAGTGGAACTGCCCCGGCTCCTTCGACTACCAGTTTCTTCCTTTCAAGGAACAAAAGCACGGACATTGCTATGGACTCCTCGCTCACCTTTACAATATCGTCCACATATGTGTTAATAATTTCGAGTGTTTTTACGCCGACCTTCCCTACTGCTATGCCGTCCGCGAGCGTCGGCAGCGGATTTCTCTCTAATAACTTTTTTGAATGGAACGAATCATAAGCGGACGTAGCGGATGCGGTTTGAACGCCTATAACTTCCGTCTTTGGAGAAATATTTTTAACGGCAATGGAAATGCCGGAAATAAGCCCTCCTCCTCCCACAGGCACAATAACGGCATCGACATCTTTAAGTTCTTCGGCGATCTCAAGCCCTATAGTCCCCTGCCCGGCTATTATCTCCTCATCGTCAAAGGCATGGATGAATTCATAGCCTTTCTGAGATACGGCATAGTTCAGGGCGTCGCCGAAACTCTCGCCGTGAAGTATAACCTCCGCGCCGTATCCTTTTGTCGCCTCCTGCTTGACTATGGATGCGGTTACAGGCATTACAATAGAGGCTTTAAGGCCGAGGCTCATCGCGGCAAAGGCGACTCCCTGAGCGTGATTTCCCATAGACGCGGCAATGACCTTATCGGATTTAGACCTTATCAGCTTATTGAAAGCGCCCCTTACCTTAAAAGAGCCTGTCTTCTGAAGGTTTTCTGCCTTTATAAAAACCTCCGCCCCGAACATTTTACTGAATGAGTTGGAATAAACCGTCGGCGTCCTATGGATATAAGGCGATATTGATTTAAGCGCGTTATGGATTGCCGGCAAATCGATGTTAGCCATATTTAAAAATAAACCATAAACAATAAAATGTCCATAGGTTTTTTCTTTATATTTTATTGACTTGGCGTAGGGCAGCAACTATAATGATACTATGCGCCTGAAAAAATGCATGAAAATAATGTCGATTACGCTCCTGTTGGGATGCCTTACGAACATCCCCGATGCATATTCCGCGCAGATAGTGGGCAGCGGCTGTTCCGTAAGCAATTTAGGTTACCTGTCGGAGATTGCCGGGGAGTATGAAAGAC
>MHDU01000026.1 GCA_001803635.1 Nitrospirae bacterium GWB2_47_37
AACTCTTACCTCTTCTTTCAGCGGTTTTTTCGTTCCGAGGAAAAATTTCTTTTTGGGGAAATGGATAAGGCACAGCGGATGGTGGCCCGATTATTCGGTGCGGCTTTTTAAGAAAGACGCCGCGCGGCTTCAGGACAGGGCCGTGCATGAGAAGGTACTGGTTGACGGAGCGGCAGGCTATCTGAAGTGCCCGATGGAGCATTATACTTACAGGACAATCTCGGACTATCTTAAAAAGATGGAAAATTACTCGACCCTTGCCGCTGAGGAGATACTCCTTAAAAATCCACTGATGTCTCCAATCTCCCTAATCGCTAAAACGGCATTAAGCCCGATTTTCACATTTCTAAAGATGTTTTTCATAAAGCAGGGATTCAGGGACGGAATTCACGGCTTTATGCTGGCCGTGCTTTATAGTTTCTACGCGTTCCTCAAGTATGCGAAGGCGTGGGAGAAAAAGGCTTGAGGCTTGCTTTCATAAAAAAGAGGTTCTCTATTCACGGCGGCGCAGAGAGGTATCTCCAGACTCTTATAAACCATTTGAAAAAAGAAGGACATGAAATACATGTATTCGCGAATACATGGACTGAAGAAGACGGAATAATTTTTCATAAGGTAAATCTCCTGCCTCTAAGTTCTTTCCTGAGCAACCTAACGTTTAATATTAATGTAAATTCTAAACTTCAAACCCTCAGATCCAAGGTCAAATTCGATTGCGTTATAAGTTTCGAGAGGACAACATGTCAGGATATTTACAGGGCAGGGGAGGGATGCCATGCGGAATGGCTCGATATAAGGGCAAAAACCGCGCCTTTTTATAAGAGGCTCTCTTTCAAGATAAATCCGCTTCATATTTCACTGCTTAATATGGAAAAGAAACTTTTTCATGACACGAAACTCATAATCGCAAACTCGAAGATGGTAAAGGAGCAGATCATAAGGCATTATGCGGTTCCGGAAGAGAGGATAAATATAATTTACAACGGGGTCGATTTAAGGCGGTTTAACCCTGAAAATAAAGATAACCGGCGTAAAGATATAAGGGATAGTTTAAACATATCCGGAGACATCAAGGTGTTGTTGTTCGTCGGTTCCGGGTTCGAAAGAAAAGGATTGCAAACGCTTATAGACGCCGTATCTTTGATAAAACGGGATGACATAATGGTACTGGTTGTCGGCAAAGGCGATATAAAGAAATATAGGGCTGCTGCCTTCAGACACGGTATTTCCGATAAGATTGTTTTTTTAGGGACTCAAAAAGGCATAGAAAAATTCTATGCGGCAGCCGATCTTTTCGTGCTGCCGACGCTTTACGACCCTTTCAGCAATGCTGTGCTGGAGGCTATGGCTTCGGGACTGCCTGTCATAACCACAAAGAACAATGGAGCGGCTGAACTTATAGAAGACGGACATGAGGGCTTTGTTACGCAGGGCTTATTTAACGGGCAGGAATTGTCCGATAAGATAAATCGTTCGTTGGATAACCTCAGGGCAATGGGTGAAAATGCGCGGGAAAAGGCTGAGGCATTCCCTATCGAGCGGGCAGTAAAGGAGTTTGTAGAGGTAATAGAACTCCTTTTTAAGTTAAAATAAAAAATGGCTCTTATTCTCCATACGGAAGCCTCTCTCGGCTGGGGAGGGCAGGAAATCAGGATACTTCAAGAATCAATCGGAATGATAGGCAGAGGTCACAGGATAATTATTGCCGCTCCCGAAGAAAGTCTGATTTTTAAGAGGGCTCAGGATGCGGGCGTTAAAACACTTGCCGCTAAGTTCCGGAAGAAAAATCCGATTTCGGTATTAAAAATGAAGTCTCTTATCGACAGGGAGAGGCCGGATATAGTCAATACCCACAGCTCTTCGGACAGCTGGGTTGCAAGTATTGCCGTCAAGCTTTTGCGAATGCATTACTTCGCAACAAAGACGAAACCGAAAATAATCCGGACAAGGCATCTTTCAACGCCTATCGGCAAATCATTTTTGAGCCGCCTGATATATGACATGCTGCCTGATGCGGTAATGACCACGGGCGAAGAAATAAGGCAGAGGATGATAAAGTACAACGGTTTTGACGGTTCAAAGATATTTTCGGTTCCTACAGGAATAGATATTGAGAGATTCAATCCTGCATCGGTAAAGCCTGCATTTAATGCGGACGGCTTTGCCGTGGGAATGGTCGGAGTCCTGAGAAGCTGGAAAGGGCACGGATATTTTATTGAGGCGGTTCCTGAGATATTGAGTCGGATACCGGAGGCCGTCTTTTATATAGTCGGAGCCGGCCCTCAGCATGAAAATATAAAAAGAATGATCTCGGATATGGCGCTGAATGAAAAGGTTTTTATGCTCGGGCATAGAGAGGATGTGGCTGAAATACTGGCATCTCTGGATGTGATAGCGCACCCTTCATATGCGCACGAAGGAGTGCCTCAGTCCGTGCTTCAGGCGCTTGCCATGGAGCGGGCTGTGGTCGCATCCGATGTCGGGGCGATAAGCGAGGTCGTGAGAGACGGCGAGACAGGATTGCTCATGAGGCCGCGCGATCCTAAACATATTGCAGAGAAGGTCATAGAACTTCATGGAGACCCGGATTTGAGAGTAAGGCTTGGGAAAGACGGCAGAAGACTCGTTGAGCAAAATCATTCTTTTGAAAATATGCTCGATAAAATAGAGAAACTGTACGGCAATATCTTAGATAATGCATAAATTTATAGATGTAAATAAAATTCTCGTTATCAAGCTCCGACATATAGGCGACGTGCTTCTCTCCGTTCCCGTATTCAGGGCGCTGAGAGAGAATTTCCCAAAAGCGCATATCGCAGCCCTTGTCAATTCAGGAACGGAAGAGACGCTGACGGGGAATCCGCTGATTAATGAAGTAATCGTGTTTGACAGGAATATAAAGGGAGAAAACATTATCGGCAGGGTCAAAAGAGAATCGGCCTTTTTATTGATGTTGAGAAAAAAACATTTTGATATGACAATCGACCTTACGAGCGGAGACAGGGCTGCGGTAATATCATTAGCATCGCAAGCCCGGTACAGGATTGCTTATGATCCTCTTGGGCAGGGATTCGTAGGCAAGAGGTATATCTACACGCATATCGGAGAAAAGAACGAAAAACAGCATATGGTTTTGCAGAACCTCGATCTTATAAAGCAATTCGGCATAAGCACGGATAATCTTGTCGTGGACTTTCATATTCCGGATGAAGCAAAATCCTTTGCAAGAAGCATCTTTGAAACAAATTCGATAAAGAGTGACGATAAGGTCGTTCATATACATCCGACCTCGCGGTGGCTCTTCAAGTGCTGGAAAGACGAGTATATGGCTGAGATAATCGGTTGGCTGATTGAAGAAGGCATAAATGTAATCGTTACATCTTCGCCCGATGAAAAAGAGAAGGAAAAGGCAAAGAGAATTTTATCTTTGGCCCCTCTCAGTTCACGGTTAATAGATCTGTGCGGCAAAACTTCAATCAAGCAGCTTGGAGCAATATCCGGGGCATCGGATCTTTTTTTCGGGATAGATACGGCTCCTATGCATATAGCCGCTGCGGTGGGAACGCCTGTAATAGCCCTTTTCGGTCCTACCGATGAAGCTCGGTGGAGGCCGTGGGGAAGCGAAGGGCATATAACGGTAAAGGAAACACTGCGGTGCATGCCTTGTAAGAAAGGTGTGTGTGACGGTATAGCCTTTCTGGAATGTATGGATAGTATCAAGCCGGAGAAGGTGAAGAAAGTTATTTCGCGGGCGCTCAATAATGCATAAAACCGACATGAAAAATATACTTGTAATAAGGTTCAATAAGGCAGGAGATATGATATGCACTATCCCGCTGCTTAAGACTCTAAGGCGGCATTTTAAGGATGCGGCAATTACGCTTTTTGCGGAAGATGCCTCCGAAGAGATATCGGGCAATATACCGCAGATCGACGGTTTTTTTGTGTACAGAAAAACGGATAATATGTTTAGAAATAAATATGTCGAATGCCGGAAGTTGATTAAGAATTATAAAAAAGCTCATGGAATAAAAAAGTTCGATATCGCTATAGCGGTAAAGGGCGGCTTTTCGAGTTTTCTATCTGCCGCCGCATGTATCAGCGGCGCCGGTATTCGGATAGGATACAGATCTCCCCAAAAGCGCTTATGGAATCTATGCTATAACCTTCCGGCAAACCCCATTGATTTGCCTTCCGTCCATCAGGTTGAAGCGTGCCTGAACCTCTTAACGGCTATCGGCATCAGTGATTTCATAAGAGACGCATCAATTTCGGTTCCGGCAGCAGCAGCAGACAAAGCATATGTTTTTTTAACGGCACATAAAATGACCCCTAAAAAAAGAATAGCCGTCTTCAACATAAGCAACAACAGGGAAAGTTCCACATGGTATCCGGAGAATTTTATAAAACTCGGCAGGATTATTTCCCAAAAATACGGCTACAATTTCATAATAACAAGTATTCCGGCCGATAAAGGAAAAGCCGTCAGAATTTGCGATCAGCTGAATGGAAAGGGATTTTTTTACGATACGGCAGGCCTTATGGATTTTGCGGCAGTTGCCTCTGTTTCAAATTTCCTTGTTGCGGGAGACGGAGGAGCCGTCCATATAGGGGCTGCAGCAGGCGCAAAGGTGATCGCATTGTTCGGACAAACGAATCCCATCATTTACGGACCTTATGGAGAAGGGCATATTGTTTTAAAATCCAAGGACGGCAATGTGAATTCCATAACTCCGGATGATGTAATAACGGCGCTGAGCATACACGAGTAATGAAGAAACTTGCAAATAAGGCGGTATTATTTTTTTATATAGTCTTAGCGCTATTCCGCAAGCAAAGAAAAAATACGGCTAAGAAATTTTTAATTGTAGATACTCTGAGGCTCGGCGATGTGATTATGAGCCTGCCTGTTTTTAAAGCGATTAAAAATAGATATCCTGACTCGGAGGTCTCGGTAACGGTTAGGTCGAGTTTCGCAGAAATATTGGAAGATAATCCTTATGTGGATAAAGTAATACCGTATTACGGTAAAAGCGCATCCAATCTGAAGCTTATAAAAAGTCTTGTGAAAGAGCGGTATGATGTGTGTATCAATTTATGCGAAGGCAAGCTGAACGGCATTGTTTATGCAGCGTGCATACCGAGGAGGATAGGGTATCTCCAAAGACATAAATACAGGGACGGATTTTTTTTAACGGACCCCGTGGAGTGGAACGGCGAGTTTAAGGGCATTACTGCAATGTTCTTAAAGCTTTTGGAGCCGATAGGCATTTCCGGAGCGGACGACAAACCTGAAATGCATCCGCAGGCTGAAGATATTGCCTCCGTTGCCGATCTATTGCCTAAGGCAGAAGGTCTAAAGATTATTATTCACCCCGGAACCCGCAAGTCGACAAAAGAGTGGCCTTATTATCGGGAACTGATCGAAGGACTGATCGAACAATTTGACGCTTTTATAATCATCAGCGGCGACAGCAGCGAAGTTTCGCTCATAAATAAAATATTGGACGGTCTTGATAATAAAAATATCCTTAATCTTGCGGGGAAGACCGCTTTAAAACAGCTTGCTGCCGTATGCGCTGTTGCCGATATCGCGATAGGCAATGACAGCGGAGTTTTGCATATTGCAAGGGCCGTAAAAACACCTACGATTACTATTTTCGGGCCTGAGGATTTCAGGCTGGGTGGAGGTGCCGACGATAAGGACATACGGCTTTCTGCGGATGTTCCGTGCAGGACAGATTCCGACTATTTCGGGATTGCAATGCCGGATGTCGGGCGCTGCAAAAAGGAAAGCTGCGACGATCATGAGTGCATGAAAAAGATAACGCCGGATGTTATAATAAAAAAAGTGCAGAAATTATTGAAACGGCAATGAAATCTCTGATAGCGTTCAAATCCAAAAATAAAGGGGACAAATAAAATCATGCGGCTTTTTTCAAAGAGATCTTTTAAGATTTTTCTGCGCTCCGGCTCGCTCAGCCTTGCACTTGCGGATCTTTATTTAAAAAAATATAAATTAGACATCCCGCCGGCGCTTAAAACAGTGACATGGCGTTCCGGAGACGGCAAGCCGGTCTATTTTAGAAGGGGAACATGGGACACTCATCCCATATACGATATTCTGCTGATGCCGCCGAAAAAATCCGAGTATTGGCTGCCCATAACGGAAAAGCCTAAAATTATTCTGGATATAGGCGCGAATATTGGAATTGCCGCCCGTTTTTTTCATTTTCATTTTCCGAGCGCTCAAATTCACCTTTTTGAGCCGATAAAATCAAATCTCGAAGTTTTAAAAAAGAATATTCAAGGAATAGACAATTGCGTCCTGCACGAGTTCGGGCTTGCATCCGAGGATGGAGAGATTAAATTTGCAATGACAACCGAGGAGAAAAATTACGGTTCATTCTCCGCATTCGGCAATTCTTCCAATCAACTTCAATCGGAAATGGGCAGTGTAAAGGCGGTTAATAGAACATTGAAAGAAAATAACATCAATGAGATCGATATTCTGAAAATCGATACGGAAGGCGCTGAATTTGATATTCTTACTTCGTTTGATAAACATCTCTTAGCAAAAACCAAATGGATTGTGGGGGAGTTGCACAGTAAAAATCTTGAAACAAATGAGATATGGAAAATAATAGATTATTTATCCGAATGGTTTGATTTTGAAATAAGAAAAAATTTCTCCCAGCAGAACTTGGTATTTAAGGCTAAAAATAAAGCGCTCAAATGTTCCGTGCAGGACTGATTTCGACTATTTAGAGATTGCAATGCCTGATGTCAGACGCTATGCAAAAAGGAAAGCTGCGACGATCATGACTGCATGAAAAAGATAACGCCGGATGTTATAATAAAAAAAAGTACAGAAATTATTGAAACGGCAATGAAACCTTTAATGGCTAAAAAATGCACTTGAAAATAATAAAATATAAATTAACTTATAAGGCATGAATTTCTTTTCAAAAAGATTTTTTAAGGTTTTTTTCCGATCGGGCTCGATCAACTTTGCATGTGAATATCTAGATGCAAAGAATAGACTGGACATTTCTCCAGAGTTGAAAGCAATGACATGGCGTTCCGGAGACGGCAAGCCGGTCTATTTTAGAAGGGGAACAAGCGATGTTTATCTTATATATGATATTTTGTTAAAGCCGGCTGGAAAGTGTGAGTATTGGCTGCCCATAACGGAAAAGCCTAAAATTATTCTGGATGTAGGCGCGAATATTGGAATTGCCGCCCGTTTTTTTCATTTTCATTTTCCGAGCGCTCAAATTCACCTTTTTGAGCCGATAAAATCAAATCTCGAAGTTTTAAAAAAGAATATTCAAGGAATAGACAATTGCGTCCTGCACGAGTTCGGGCTTGCATCCGAAGATGGAGAGATTAAATTTGCAATGACATCCCGTGATGGAAAAAACCAAGGTTCTTTCTCTGCATTTAGTAATTTTTCCAATGATTTTCCTTCAGAGATAGGACATGTAAAAGCTGCAAATAACACATTTAAAGAAAATAGTATTGATGAAATTGATATTCTTAAAATTGATGCGGAAGGCGCTGAATTTGATATTCTTGCCGCGATGGATAAAAATGTTTTAGCAAAAACCAAATGGATTGTGGGGGAATTGCACAGTGAAAATCTTGAAACAAATGAGATATGGAGGACACTTGATTATTTATCCGAATGGTTTGATTTTGAAATAAGAAAAAACTTTTCTTTAAAAAATTTTGTATTTAAAGCTAAGAACAAACTGCTTGATTGAAATGCTAATGTATCTTTTGAACCTTGACATCAGATGAAAAAGGTAGCTGCAAACTTGATCTCAAAAATTATTTTTATTCGCCGCGACAATGTCGGCGATCTTGTCTGCACCACACCCGCAATCCGCGCGGTAAGAAAAAAGCTTCCCGATGCAAAGATCGGTGTTTTAGTTAACACTTATAATGCCGATGCCGTTAAAAACAACCCGGATATCGATGAGGTTTATATTTATCAAAAGACAGGCCATGTCCCCGAGAAAAATAAAATTTCCGTGTGGCTTCATAATTTTCAGATTTTTCGGAAAATACGCAAGGAACATTATGATGTCGCTGTCGGATGCGGGCTGTATTCGCCGACAACAGAACGGTTTGCTTTTTTTACGGGGGCAAAATATAGCTTTGGATATATGAAAAGCGGAATGAAAAGTTTTTTCTATACGAATGCCCTGATACAACCTGATGACGGCATGCATGAGGTTCAGAGAACATTTGATCTCATAAAATTTTTGGTTGCCTATGATCAGCCGGGTGATTTAGTATTGATCCCGGATCCGCCCTCGCCGCAAATGTCGGGTCTCATCAAAAGGGATAAAGGGAGACCGCTTATTGCTGTGGCAATAAGCGCGCGACTCACAAAAAACCGCTGGCCGATAAATAAATTTATTCGGCTTATTGAAAAAATCCTTGCCGTGCAAAATGCCGATGTAATGTTTCTATGGGCGCCTACTCTGGGAAATAATCCCGGTTTCTCCGGAGACGATGGCGCCGCTGCCCGCATTAACGACCATTTTAAAAACTCTATAATGCCTTGCCCTACCTTAACGATCAGTTCCCTTGTTACTGCGATCTCGTTATCCGATATTGTAATAACATTAGATACGGGATCTCTTCATATAGCCGCAGCTCTAAAAAAGTCCATTGTAGCCTTGATGATAGAGAAAAAAGTCAGGACATGGCATCCGTGGAATACAAAATATATAGCAGTCACGGATGAAAACGATGTGCAGAACATATCCGTAGATAATGTGTTTAATGCAACCGATATATTAGTTCATGATTTTCAACCGCACAAAAATATTTTGTAAATCACGCACCCCTTTAAAAGTCGGACTGCCTGCGCCGATATGCCTTCCCCTTGCCTCCTTGTCGGATATGTTATTATTTGCTTATACTCTAATTACAAGACCGGTTCAAAGCAACAATAAAAATACATCGCAAAGGAGATTTTAATGCGTTACGGTGAAAAAGCGATAAAAAAAATAAAGCTCGAAATATGGGATAATTCCAATCCGGAGAGGGATTATGAAATCAACATCTCCTTTCCCGAATTCACCTGCCTCTGTCCGAGATCCGGCTATCCGGATTTCGCGACGATAAAAATCAATTATGTTCCCGACAAAAAAATCGTGGAATTGAAATCGTTAAAGCTCTATCTCAATTCTTTCAGGGACGCGCACATTTCGCACGAGGAGATAACGAATAAAATATTCACGGATTTGGAGAAGGTTTTAAGACCGAGATCCCTCGAAGTGATAGGAGATTTCAACCCGCGGGGGAACGTGAAAACGATTATCCGGGCGGCATCGAAACGGTAGCAACGGTCTTTTTGGCTTTTTCTATAAATGCCTTCATCTTTTTTAAATCTTTTTTCCCCTTGTTTTCCTCTATCCCGCTGCTTACATCTACGGCATAAGGCCTGACATACGTCACGGCCTTTTCGATGTTGTCCGGATTAAGCCCGCCTGAAAGCACAATACGGCCGAACCTTTTTGCCTCCACGGCTATGTCCCAGTTGAATATCTGGCCCGTGCCGCCGAACGACTCCGGGGAATAGGTATCGAGAAGGAACGCGGAGCATCTGTAGTTTTCGAGCGGCTTTAAATCGGTAAAGTTCTTCACCCTGAACGCCTTTATAACCCTATGGCAGATATTGCAGGCATCGGGCTTTTCGTCGCCGTGAAGCTGAAGGATATCTATGCCTGCAATGCCCATAATTTCATTAATCCTTGCGACTTCCTCGTTCACAAATACCCCGACGGTCGTAACGAACGGGGGCATGCGGGAAATTATCTCCCTTGCCTTATCGGGCGTTATATAACGAGGGCTTTTTTCAAAGAATACAAAACCGAGGGCGTCCGCGCCGTAATCCACGGCAGACAGCGCGTCTTCCATATTCGTTATGCCGCATATCTTAACCCGGGTCATATTAAGAATTATATCACAGATATAAAGGCGTTGAAACGGATTTGCGCTTTGTGTCATTACGGATTATGGGTGTGATATAATACCGGATTCAGAAATATTATCCGGAGGATTGCCGTTATCAAAAAATTGCCTGATAAAAAAGGATATTTCGGACAGTACGGCGGGCGGTTCGTCCCCGAAACCCTTATTCCCGCCCTTCAGGAACTTGAAGCCGCATACGCAGGGGCTAAAAAAGATAAGTCCTTTCAAAATGAATTGAAGCATCTGCAGGCGACATACATTGGAAGACCTACCCCCCTTTATTTCGCAAAGAGGCTAACAAAACACCTTGGAGGGGCAAAGATATACCTCAAGCGCGAAGACCTTGCTCATACCGGCGCGCACAAAATAAACAACGCGCTGGGACAGGCGCTCCTTGCGAAAAAAATGGGTAAAAAGAGATTGATCGCGGAGACAGGGGCGGGACAGCACGGCGTGGCGACGGCAACGGGTGCGGCCCTTGTCGGCCTTGAATGCGAGATATACATGGGCTCCGAAGACACGAAGAGGCAGGCATTGAACGTGTTCAGGATGAAGCTGCTGGGAGCGGATGTCAATGAGGTGAATATAGGCTCAAGGACGTTAAAGGACGCGATAAACGAGGCCCTGAGGGATTGGACGACCAATGTAAGGACTACCCATTATGTGATGGGGACGGTATTCGGCCCGCATCCTTTTCCGATGATGGTAAGGGATTTCCAGTCCGTAATAGGCAAAGAAACAAAAAGGCAGATGTTCAAGACAGAGGGCGGATTGCCGGATTATCTCATTGCATGTGTCGGCGGCGGCAGCAACGCGATGGGGTTGTTTAATGAATTCCTCGACGACGACGTGAAAATGATAGGGGTAGAGGCGGGAGGCAAAGGAATAGGAACGGGAGAGCATGCGGCGCGCTTTGCAGGAGGCTCTCTCGGGGTCTTTCAGGGTTGCAAAAGTTACCTGCTTCAGGACGAAGACGGAAACGTCCTCGGCACTCATTCCGTATCCGCCGGGCTCGATTACGCGTCGATAGGACCGGAGCATCCGTATTTAAAAGGCATTAAGCGCGTTTATTATACCTATGCTACGGATACGGAGGCATTAGAGGCGTTTGAGCTTTTGTCTAAAATAGAGGGAATAATTCCGGCCCTCGAATCGGCCCATGCCGTGGCAGAGGTCGTAAAGCTTGCGCCGAAACTCTCTAAAAACAAAATCATAGTCATCAACCTTTCCGGACGCGGCGACAAGGACGTCCAGCATGTGGCGAGGATAAAGGATATAACGGTATAACGGAAGCCGTCCGATCGAACAGCATGAACAGGATAGAAGATACATTTAAAAGGCTGAAGGCCGAAAACAAAAAGGCATTCATACCGTATATCATGGCGGGGGATCCGGATCTTGAAAAGACCGGAGAGCACGTCATGGTTCTGGAGGAGTGCGGGGCCGATATTATAGAACTCGGCGTGCCTTTTTCCGATCCGCTCGCGGATGGGCCCACGATACAGAGGGCTGCGGAGAGGGCGCTTAAGGCAGGAGTTACATTAAAAAAGATAATCCCCTTTGTGAAGAGGATAAGGAATCATAGCCGGACGCCCATTGTTTTGATGGCATATTATAATTCCGTGTTCAAATACGGAGAAGCGGCATTCATCAAAGATGCCGTTGATGCCGGTGTCGACGGGGCGATAATTCCGGACCTGCCGCCGGAAGAGGCGGAGAGTTTTATTAAATTGTCGCGCGCCGCGAACATCAGCACCGTATTTTTAATAGCCCCGACATCTACCAAGGAAAGAGTAGAAAAGATAGTAACCGCATGCAGCGGTTTTGTATATTATGTATCGATAACGGGAATCACCGGCTCAAGGCTCGCCCTGGATGAGAGGTTTAAAAAACATATCTCCGCGGTGAAGAAATCGGCGGATATGCCTGTGGCTGTCGGCTTCGGCGTATCGACGCCGGAAGACGCCGCCATGATCGCGCGGCTTGCGGACGGCGTTATAGTCGGGAGCGCGATAGTCAAGAAATTTTACGAGCATCCGGCGGGCGCAAAGGAATTTATAAAAAAACTGCGGGAGGCGATTTAAACGGTTTGAGCAGTTCAAACGGTTTAAACGGTTAGTTTTATGGCATGGTTTAAAAAGACAAGGGAAGTAAAGGCCGAGAAAAGGGTAAAGATACCGGAAGGGTTGTGGATAAAATGCGACAACTGCAAGGAGATCATTTACAAAAAAGAGATCGAGAAAAACCTCCAGGTATGCCCGAAGTGTAATTATCACTTCAGGATCAGCGCTGCGGAGCGCATCAACTTCATAGCCGACGAAGGGAGTTTCGTAGAGACCGACGCGGAGCTTTCGACAACCGATCCTTTGAACTTTGAAGACACTATGCCTTACATGGAAAGGCTTAAAGAGAACAAAAAGAGAACAGGTATATCGGAGGCCGCGATATACGGAGATGCGACCATAAATGAACGGCTTGTCGCCCTTGCCATAATGGACTTCTCATTCATGGGCGGCAGCATGGGCTCTGCGGTTGGAGAGAAAATAACGTGCGCGGCGGAAAGGGCGTTGGAGAACAGAGTTCCGTTAATAATAGTTTCATCGTCCGGCGGAGCACGCATGCAGGAGGGGATGTTCTCTCTCATGCAGATGGCAAAGGCTTCTTCGGCCATAGCAAAGCTTAAGGAGGCGGGTATTTTATATATCGCCGTGCTTGCCGACCCCACATTCGGTGGAGTGACGGCAAGCTTTGCCATGCTCGGCGACATTATCATAGCGGAACCTAAAAGCCTCATAGGTTTCGCGGGCCCGCGGGTTATCGAGCAGACCATAAAGCAGCAACTGCCCGAAAATTTTCAGAGGGCTGAGTTCCTTTTGGAACACGGGATGATAGACATTGTGGTAGAGAGGAAGGAATTGAAAAATACCGTTTATAAACTGATACAACATTTTATGCCGTTATCGCAGGAATCATGAGCTATACAGGTGCAATAGATTATCTATACGGCCTTCAGAAATACGGGATCAAACTCGGCCTCGATAAGACCGGTATGATATTGTCGCGCATAGGGAATCCCCATAAGGATTTTCAATCCATACATATTGCAGGCACAAACGGAAAAGGCTCGGTCTCCGCTATGACCGCGTCCATACTTACGGCTCACGGCTTTAAGACCGGCCTCTTCACGTCTCCGCATCTCGTCAGCTTTACCGAAAGGATAAGGATAAATAACGAACAGATATCGGAATATGAAGTTGTCGGGCTTACCGATGAGATAAGGGAGAAGCTGGAAGGCAGCGATATAATCCCTACGTTTTTTGAATTCGTAACCGCGATGGCGTTTTTATATTTTTCGAGGAACGGCGTCGATTGGGCCGTCATAGAAACGGGCATGGGAGGCAGGCTCGACGCCACCAATGTTATAACGCCTGAGGTCTCGGTCGTCACGCGTATAAGTTGCGACCATAAAGAATTTTTGGGCGAAACGCTGAAAGATATCGCGCGAGAAAAGGCAGGCATTATAAAAAACGGCATTCCGGCAGTATCGGCCTTTCAGCAAAGAGAGGCGGAAGATGTATTGGAGGCAGCCGCAAAAGACCAATCTGCGCCTTTTTTTGTTTACGGCAGGAATTTTAGCGGAGTTTTAAAATCATCGGAACTTAATGGAATTATTTTCGACTATTATGATTCCGAATCCCCAGTGCCTAATTCCACAAAGTGGCCGCAGGCCGGACTCGGAAACTTGTTTTTGCCTTTGGCCGGCGAACATCAACTTTTTAATGCATGCCTCGCGATAAAGGCGGCAACCGTTGTTCTGAAGAACAATAAAAATTCCGAACTTATAAGGGACGGCCTTACCGCTACAGAGTGGCATGGAAGGCTTGAGATAGTGAATGACGACCCGATGATCATGATCGACGGAGCGCATAATCCGGATGCGGCCGCAGTTCTCTCCGATTTTATAGAAAAACATCTGAGCGACTATAGGATTATACTCATAATGGGTGTAATGTCGGATAAAGATATAAAAGGCATTCTTTCACCTCTCTTGCCGCTCGCTTCAGGGATAATATTTACCGCTCCCAACTACGGAAGGGCGGCGTCCCCTAAAACTCTTGCAGGATACGCGTCGGAGATGGGATACGACTCAACAATCGCGGACTCGGTTAAAGAAGCGATTGATACGGCAAAACAAATAGGCTCAAGGCTAAAGGTTAAAGGCTCAGGGATTAATGATCAGAAATTTTGCCCTTTGCCCTTCGCCCTTCACCCTTTGCCTCTTATTCTTATTACCGGTTCGTTTTATACGATCGGGGAAGCTATGGAGAGCCTCGGAGAAAGGCCTATCTTAGCCGGCTTGAGGGAAACCGTATGAGACAGGCTATAGGTAAATACTTATCGGCCTTTATCATATTGTCTATCGCCTATTGCCTATTGCCCGCCTCAAGTTGGGCTACCACGATCACCGCAGACCACATGGAGCATTTTCCGGAAGAAGATAAGTATACGGCAACAGGCAATGTGCGAATAGAAAAAGACGGAGTAGTGATAAATGCCGATAGGGCCGTTCTTTATAAAGAGACCTCGGATACGGAATTGTTCGGAAATGTGCAGTACGAAGACGACGATACATTCATAAATACAGAGCGTGCCGAACTGAATCTCGATTCCAAGACGGGTAAGCTTTACAATGCCCTCATCTATTTCAAGAAAGGCAACTACTGGCTTAACGGCGAAAACATGCGGAAGATAAAGGAAGACCATTATTACGCGACCGTCGCAACCTTTACCACATGCGATTCGGACGAATCTTCAAAACCTGACTGGTGTTTTAAGGGTTCTGACGTGGATATTATTGTAGGTAAAAAGTTCACCGCGAGCGATGTTACGTATCGGGTTAAAGGTACGCCTGTCTTATACTCTCCATATCTTTGGGCTCCCGTAAAGACGGAGCGCGCGACCGGATTATTATTCCCGATCATAGGCAACAGCTCCCAAAAGGGTTTCCAATTCAGCCCGACATTTTTCTGGGCGATAGACGACAATAAAGACGCAACCGGTTACCTCGATTATTATTCAAAGCGAGGAGTAGGCAAAGGGGTGGAATACAGGTACCTCGATTCGGATAACGGCGGAAGATGGTATATATACCACCTGAACGATACGAAGCTGAAAAAAAACTTTTACGAATTTAAAGGCGCGCATGAGCACAAAATCGGGGATGTAACCGGATTTGTGGACATAAATTACGTTAATCATGAAGGTTTTTATCGCGAAGATTTTGTTTCCAAGGAAGGCGTACAGAAAAGAGACTCGAGAATCCAGCGGTTCCTTCAGTCCACAGGAGAGATCTCAGCGCCTCTCCCGGACGGGCGTCTTTATCTCTTAGGCCAGCAGTGGATAGATTTACAAGAAGGACATACCGCCGTGCCGAAAAAATTGCCGGAATTAGGCTATGTGGTCAACCCTACAAACATAGGGCCGCTTATGTTCACCATGAACTCGAGTGTAGCCAATTTTTACCGCCAAAGGGACCCTAAAGGGCAGCGTCTGGATATCAACCCGACCGTATCATATTCCTTTGGCGAGACAGTGCCTATATTCCAATCCCTTTCTCTAAGAGAGACCGCATATAATCTCGAAAACGCGCAGTCTTACAAATCATCCCCGCATAGGGAGACCTTCGAATACAGGGCAAACGCGTTGACAAGGTTTATGAAAAGATACGAATCATTCAGTCATACTATAGAACCTTCATTGTCTTATACTTTTATCCCTAAAACATACGCACTGCCGACTTTCGATTCCACGGAACTTTTTAACAGGACTTCTACAGCGCAGTTAGCCCTGCACAACAGTCTTTCGTTCGAGAGGTTATCGCTTACGGCAGGCATAGCACAGCCTTTAAATTTCAATGCAGGGCTCATTTCTCCTACTACGATAAATGCGTCCATGAGCGGTTTTTTAGGCACGTCGTATAACGAGAAAACCGGGAAAGCAGAACCGGTCAATCCGTTCAGTTTAAATTTTGACACGTCATATAACTCAAATACAGGGAGGGCTGAGACGATTAATTCTTCATTCAGTGTTAATGTGACGGAGAAAACAACGCTGTCATTAGGCGAAAGATATTCGGATGCAGAGAGAAAATATTATACTAATTTTGGAATTGCATCGGAAATAACAAAAAAAATGTCCGTTAATGCAAATTTTTGGCATGATTCAAAGACGGGGCTGAGAGATGCTTCAATCAGTACCATCTATTCGGAGCAATGCTGGGCACTCAATTTATTGCTTGCAAGAAGCCCGGGAGACAGCACGCGCCCGGCCGAATACAGCTTTATGTTTTTTGTCGAACTGAAAGGACTGGGACAGCCGCCGATCAAGTTATATCATTTCCAAACAAAACCTCCAACAGCTAATTAGCGGATCATGAACATAGTCATAAGCCTCGATAAAGATCACGGCATTACTTCTCACGATGCCGTTACCGCCGTAAAAAAACTGTTCAAAGTGAGGAAGGCAGGCCACGCCGGAACCCTCGACCCCATCGCTACCGGGCTGCTTTTAATATGCACCAATGAGGCGACAAAAATAGCGCCCTTTCTTTCCGGCCTCGACAAAGAATACATCGTAACGATGAAACTCGGAGAAAGCACCGACACATACGACTCGGAGGGCAGGGTGATCAAACAATTTGAGATTTCAAATTTGAGATTTCAGATGGAAGACATTAAAGGGATAGTTCAAAAATTTACCGGCGAGATAGAGCAGATACCGCCGATGTATTCGGCAATAAAGTTTTCAGGTAAACCGCTTTATAAATTAGCAAGGGCGGGCGTAGAGGTAGAGAGAAAGCCCAGAAAGGTAACGATCAACGCTGCAGAAATAGCCGCATTCGAGCCGCCGTTTGTGACATTAAAGGTTTCCTGCTCAAAAGGGACATATATGCGCTCGCTGTGCAACGACATCGGAGAATCGCTCGGTGTAGGCGCGCACATGACAGGACTTATAAGAACGAGGATAGGAAATTTTACTATCGAAAATTCCGCGCGAATAAGCGAACTCCCGGGCAAAACCTCCGCGATGTTCTCAATGGACGATGCCTTGAGCCATCTGCCGGAAATAACATTAGACGGAGAGGAACTTAAGAGAGTTAAAAACGGCAATCCGATTCCTTTAAGTTTAGAGTTAAGCCGGAGCGTAGAGGAAATAATTCGTCTCAAAGACCCCGACGGAAGGCTTTTAGGGATTGGAAAAGTTGCGGGGGATTCGATTAAGATAGAACGGCTTATAAAGATTTAACTGGAGGCATTATGATACCGAGATATACGAGGCCGGAAATGGGAAGGCTCTGGGAGCCTGAAAACAGGTTCCAGAAATGGCTCGACGTGGAGACAGCCGTATGCGAGGCATGGGCTGAAATGGGTGAAATCCCTCAGGATGCCTTGAAGGTAATAAAGGAAAAAGCGAAATTCGACATTAAGAGAATAGACGAGATCGAAAAAACGGTAAAGCATGACGTGATAGCGTTTCTCACTTCCGTGGCCGAGTTCATAGGCCCTGAATCGCGCTTTGTACATAAAGGGCTTACTTCATCGGATGTCGTGGATACGGCTCTTTCACTGCTCATGAGAGAAGCGGCGGACATAATAATAAAGGACATAAAAGAACTTATGGCGGTTCTGAAGACACAGGCGTTCAAATACAAAGATACGCCGTGCATCGGCAGGAGCCACGGCGTCCACGCCGAGCCCATGACCTTCGGGTTGAAGTTCGCTTTATGGTACGAGGACGCGAAGAGAAGCCTCAGGAGGATGGAGACCGCAAGAGAGGCGATAAGCGTAGGCAAACTCTCGGGCGCGGTAGGCACGTTCTCCAACATACCGACCGACCTCGAAGAGAAGGTATGCGTTAAGCTGGGGCTGTCGGCCGAACCGGTCGCAACACAGGTCGTCCAAAGGGACAGGCACGCGGAATACATGACCGCCCTCGCCTTAACAGCGGCTTGTATCGAAAAAACAGCCGTAGAAATAAGGCATCTTCAGAGGACCGAAGTTCTCGAGGCCGAAGAGCCTTTCAGCGCCGGGCAGAAGGGTTCATCCGCCATGCCCCATAAGAGGAACCCCGTAGGATCCGAAAACCTTTCGGGCCTCGCTCGTGTTGTGCGTTCCAATGCGTCGGCTGCCCTCGAAAATATAGCTTTATGGCACGAGCGGGATATCTCGCACTCGTCCGTGGAGAGGGTGATAATTCCCGACAGCGCGATACTCGTAGATTATATGCTGAACAGGCTTGCGGGAATACTGAAAGATATGCACGTGTATCCCGATAGAATGGCGGCAAATATGGAAAAAAGCCACGGCCTCCACAATTCACAGAGGGTCATGCTCGCGCTCACTGAAAAGGGAATAAGCCGCGAAGACGCATACGCGCTCGTGCAAAAAAGCGCTATGGAAAGCTGGAGGGAAGGCGAGAGTTTCAAAAAGTTGCTGCAAAAAGACGCAGGCATAACAAAATATCTTTCACATCGGGAAATCGAGGAAATTTTCGATCTCAAGTATTATCTGAGAAACGTGGATTATATATTCGGGAGGGTATTCGGCGAATAATGCCGCCTTTACTTTTTAACTCTTTTTTCTGTATCCTTAAAATCTTAATATGATCGATCTTCATACCCACAGCATATTCAGCGACGGAGAACTTGTCCCGGCAGAGCTTGTGAGAAGGGCCTCTGTACTCGGATATAAAGCCATAGCCATAACCGACCACATAGACCAGTCCAACATCGATTTTATTATTCCCAGAATAGTAAAAGCGGCCGGCGCATTGAAGAATTACGTTTCCTTGGAAATAATTCCCGGCGCTGAAATAACTCATGTGCCTCCGGCATTGATACCCGATATTGTAAAAGAGGCGCGGAGGCTCGGCGCCCGCATTGTGGTAATTCACGGAGAGACAATCGTCGAGCCGGTTATGGAAGGCACCAACAGGGCAGCCATTGAGTCCGGCGCCGACATTCTCGCACATCCCGGATTGATATCGGAAGATGACCTGATGTTCGCAAAAGAAAAGGGCATCACCCTTGAGATAACGGCCCGGAAGGGCCATAGCCTTTCAAACGGTTATGTAGCCAGGAAGGCATTTGAAATAGGCGTCCCTTTAACCGTAAACACCGACGCGCACGCCCCGTCTGATCTTATAACAAAGGATTTCGCGGCCCGGATACTTCTGTCGGCCGGTATCGCGGACAACAGGATAAGCGTCGTATTTCAGAATTCAGAAAAGCTCGTAGAAAAAGCACTCCGGAGGTAATATATGCCTAAAATAATTAAAAAGCGCGCGGAAAAAAAGATCCGCACAGAAGAAGATATCAGGGAAACCGTTACGGATATAAGGAAGCGATTGAAGGAGCGGCAGCGCACTCTGGTTTACGCGGCGATTATTTTTGTCGTTTTGACCGTCTCGGTTTCGGGAGCATTCATTTACACAAAGGCGTCTATGAGCAGGGCGCTGGAGCTTGAACTCGAGGGCCACAGGCTATTTTACGGCGACTATCAGGCGCAGGCTCTCACTCCGGCCGAAAGATATAAAAAGGCGCTCGAAAAATTCAATGAATCCTATAAAGCCAAAAAACGGCCTGCCGTGCTTTTATATATTGCGAACTCGCATTACGAATTAGGCAATTACGACGAGGCTATAAAGACCCTCAAAGATCTCACAAACCGGTTTCCCGATTCGGGTATCGCTTCCATAGCGTATTACAAAACAGCGACGGCATATGTAAAAAAAGGCGATACGGACAATGCCCTTAACGCCCTGAAACATATAATCAGCGTTAAGGACAGCGCGCTTCAGGATATGGCTCTTCTGGAAAGCGGAAAGATACTGGAATTGTCCGGTAAAACGGAAGAAGCCGAAGGCAAATACAAAGAGCTTATAAATAAATTTCCTAAATCTGCATTGATAAATGAAGCAAAAGCGAGGATGGGAGAAAAATAGCCTAAGCCTTTTTGGTTTTTGTTTTCTTTGCTTTTACGCCTTTTTTGGAGGTCTTTTTAGCCGCTTTTTTATTCGATTTTTTAGCCGCCGTTTTCTTGTACGACGCCTTTTTAGCGGTCATTTTATCGTCCAGATCAGCGTGATACTTGCCTTTAGGCGGTATCTTTATCTTTTCTCCCGACTCAAGACTTTCGATGCCCGACAGAGAGTTCATGGCTATGATTGCGCCTACCGGAACCCCTGCCTTGCCGGCTATTTTCTTGATGGTATCGCCCTTTTTTACGGTGTAAATATCCACGCTGAACCGTTCTTCCGCCGGAATGCCTTCGAGATTCGCAACAAAGGAATCCGTGGTTCCGGCAGGTATCCTGACCGAGTAGTTCGGGACATTCGGCGGTGTGCTCCAGCGCCTCAGTTCCGGATTCAAGTTCCTTATCTCTTCAACGGTGGTTTCCGCGCATTTTGCTATGACCTCGATGTCCGCGGGGGAATTGAGAGTTACCTCATCGTATTCGAGAGGCTCGTGGTATACCAGATTATAAAAACCGTATTCCTCCGGAGTATTCGCTATCATTGTCGCGGCGATATATCTCGGCACATATTCTTTTGTCTCGGCCCTTATCTGTTTGGTGTGAAGCAGCGCCCAGTAATCTTCGGCTCCGGTCTTCTTTAATGCCTTCATTATCCTTCCTTCGCCGGCATTGTAAGCCGCGAGGGCAAGTTTCCATGAACCGAACATACCGTGCAGATCCTTCAAATAATCCGCCGCCGCGCCGGTCGATTTAATGGGGTCTTTTCTCTCGTCCCTCCACCAGTCGATTACGAGGCCGTATCTCTTTGCGGTCCCGGCGATAAACTGCCAAGGCCCGACCGCCCGCGCCCTCGAATAGGCGTTAAGGTTAAATCCGCTCTCTACTATCGGAAGGAACACCAACTCCTCGGGCAGGTTCTTTTCTTTAAGCACATCCTTCATTATTTCTATATATTTCGCCGACCTTTCGAGCCATATTGAAAACCTTTCCCTTATCCTGTCCTTGAAAAGGTTTATATTCTTGTCTATCGCCTTTACGGCCGTCTCGTTGGATTTATAAGAAATGCCGAGGGGTGAGGGCGTATTTTTATACTGACTGCTTTCCGGCTGATTCACGGCGACCTGCGCATCTGTATTTTGCTTTTCTGCGGCATCCGTTTTATCGGCATTATCCACGGCCGGCTTGTCGGACGCGGTATCCGGCATGGCCTCGGATGTTTCGGGGGTTTTTTGAACGGCAGCAAGCTTATCCTGAGGCAAATCCGACATGCCGATTACAGGATTTTCCTGCTTCTGATGCCTTAATTCCTGAGCAGCGGCAGATGCATCATTATTGTTTGCGTTTGCATCGGCGTACGCCGGAATCCGCGCAGCAGCAAATAATAAGAAGAAAACGAGAAGCGAGAAAATAAAATGCCGACCGCTTGCATATAGCTTTAGGCTTTTCATACAGGTATAGTTGTAACCTTATACAGCCCCAAAAGTCAAGGTTTTTTTCGCGTCACGGCTTGTAAAAAACAAAAATATGTTCATGCATAATGAGGAGAAAATTGTACTCCTTTGACTTCTTGACCCAAAAGCCCGTTGCGCGGCAGTTGTGCTGAACCTTGATGATGTCCTCTTTAAGAACGAATCCGGCAATGCCGATGATTACGGCTTTTTGAGTTGAATGATAGACTCAAGTTTAGGGAGCAGGAAATATTTTTCCGCCATGGTGCGCGGCCTGACCCATGCCGAAAGCGCCAGCCCTCCTATAAGCGCGTAGTCTTCGATAATGCCTTCGTCTTTCAGTTCATCGAAAAAGGAGATGGTTTTTATAAAGGCTTCGATTATAGACATTATTTTTTCTTTATTGCTTTATGGACGGATTTTTTGAGGATCATGGAAAGTTCGAGCAGTTCAAGGGCGATTTCTATATTTTTACCGTTCGGCTTTAAAGGCTTCTTTTTCATGATTGAATTATACACCTAAACCCCTTTGCAGATAAACCGCAGCCCTTGTTTCCAAGGATTCTCACGGCTTATAAAAAACAAAAATATGTTCATGCATAATGAGGAGAAAATTGTACTCCTTTGATTTCTTGACCCAAAAGCCCGTTGCCCTGCAATTGTGCTGAACCTTGATGATGTCCTCTTTAAGAACGAA
>MHDU01000027.1 GCA_001803635.1 Nitrospirae bacterium GWB2_47_37
AAACCCATCCGAATATCGTGGCGGTTGCCGTTATAAAAGGCCTCTCCGGCATAATCATAACTAACGGCAGGTCTCCCGAGCCCGATACGGTTAAAAAAGCCGAGGCTGAAAATATAACCATCCTGACCACCGGCAGGACAACATTCGAGACCGCAGGGTTGCTTTATACTATGTTTACGGCTCACGGCTCATAACCGGGACCGGGTTTTAGTATGAATTACAAAAAATTCATTGCGGATTTGCATGTCCACACCTGCCTGTCGCCGTGCGCCGAACTGGATATGACCCCTCGCAGGATAATAGATGCGGCGATGGAGAAGGGCATCGATATAATAGCCGTATCGGATCACAATTCGGCCGAGAATGCGGAGATTGCAATGCGGATAGCGGAAGATAAGGGAATAACGGTGTTGCCCGCAATGGAAGTTACGTCCTGCGAAGAGGCCCATGTAATCGCGGTTTTCGACACAATCGAGAAAATATCCGCCTTTCAGGAAATCGTTTACAAAAACCTGCCTGACGGCATAAACGACGAAAGGCTGCGGGGCTATCAATTGGTAGTCAACGAAAAGGATGAGATATTAAGCTTCAATAAAAGGCTTCTTTTCAACGCAACTTTTTTCTCTCTCAAAGACCTCGTTGATGTAATCCATAACTACGGCGGGCTTGCCGTTGCGAGTCATATAGACAGGGAGTTCTTCAGCGTAATGTCCCAGTTCGGATTTATTCCTGAGGACATACGATTCGACGCCCTTGAAATCTCGTATAATACAAAAAAAGACAGGGCGGATGCCGTGTTCGGCCGGTACAGGTCTTATTCTTGGATAACATCGTCCGACGCGCACCATCTCGGCGATATAGGCAGGAGAACGACATCTTTTTTCCTTGAGAGACCTTCATTCGAGGAGATAAAAAGGGCGTTAAAAGGGGAAAGAAGAATCGAATGGAATGACGGGGTAGTCGATTAATGGAAGACCTGTCATTACACATACTCGATATTGCGGAAAATTCCATAGACGCGGACGCCGTAAAGGTGGAGATAAAAATCGTCGTCAACGAAGCCGATGACAGGTTTACGCTGACAATAAGCGATAATGGAAAGGGGATGGACGCTGAGACGCTTAAAATGGTCAGAGATCCTTTTTTCAGCACAAAAACGGCGAGAAAAAAGAAGTTCGGCCTCGGCATACCTCTCTTAGCGCAGGCTGCGGAAGAGTGTAACGGCGCATTTTTGATGGAATCTGATGCGGGCAAAGGAACCGTTATTACGGCTGTATTTCAGAACAGCCACATAGACAGAAAGCCTCTCGGAGATATAGGCGCTACAATGGCGGTTTTGATAGGCGGGCATCCTGACATTGATTTTTTACTCTCTTGCGAGAGAGACGGCCTTTCATATAAACTCGATACTGTCGAATTGAAAAAGGAACTTCAAGGCGTTCCGATTAATCTGCCGGATGTTTTAAAATTAATAAAAGAGGATATAAACGACGCCTTGGAAGGAGAGTTTTAAAACAAGGGGGGATTAATGCCTAAGGCAAGGATACTCGTAATCGATGACGAAGAGATCGTAAGAATAAGCTGTGAAAGGACGCTTGTCCCCGAGGGATACGAGATTGATACCGCGGCTTCAGGCAAAGAAGGCCTTGAGCGTTTGGAAAAGGGAGAGTATGACCTTGTGCTCGTAGACCTTAAGATGCCCGGCATGAGCGGCATCGAGTTTCTGGTAAATATTAAGAGCCGGCGGCCGGAGCAAAAAGTCATGATCATGACCGGTTATGACACCATCGAGCATATAGTTGAAGCCATATCCTCAGGCGCGGCCCATTACCTCGAAAAGCCCTTTACTCCGGATACATTAATCGAGAGAATAAACGAGGTGCTCTGCATAGAGATATAGCGATGACTTCGATCAATCCCGCAATACTTATAGTTGACGATGAAGAGATTGTAAGGAAAAGCTGCGTAAGGATCCTTTCTCCGGAAGGCTACGCCCTCGAAACCGCTAAAAACGCGGACGATGCGTTAAAAAAGCTCGATGATAAAACATTTGACCTCGTGCTCACAGACCTCGTCATGCCGGATATAACAGGGATCGATCTGCTTAAAAAGATTAAAGAGGACCGGCCCGAAACAGAGGTGATAATCATTACGGGCTACGGCACGGTCAAGACAGCGGTGGATGCCCTGAAATACGGCGCATACGACTATATAGAAAAACCCTTTACCCCGGATGCGCTGGTAAATGCGGTCGGAAGGTGTCTTGAGAAGAAAAGGCTCTTAACTGAAAACATCAGGCTCAAGCAGGAAATACATGCCCTTTACAGCCTCGATAACATAATAGGCGCGTCAAAGGAGATGCAGAAGGTATTTAAACTTATGGCGACCGTCGCGTCAACCGGAAGCACAGTCCTTATAACGGGCGAAAGCGGCACCGGAAAGGAGCTTGTAGCGCGGGGCATACATTACAACAGCGCCCGGAGGGAACAGCCTTTTGTAGTTGTCGACTGCGGCGCAATACCCGAAAATCTTATGGAATCGGAGCTCTTCGGGCACGCGAAAGGATCGTTCACCGGCGCGGTTTCGACCGAAAAGGGATTGCTCGAAACAGCCGGCGGAGGGACTGTTTTCCTTGATGAGATAAGCAACTTGCCGCTCCAGATGCAGGCTAAGCTCCTGAGGGTATTGCAGGAAAAGGAATTCAGGCCTGTCGGCAGCAGAAAAACGGTTAAAATCGATATCCGGTTCATTGCGGCAACAAACAGGGATTTGTCCGGGATGGTAAAAGAAGACGCTTTCAGGGAGGATTTTTTTTACAGGTTGAACGTCTTCCCTATTACCATGCCGTCTCTCAGGGAAAGAAGAGAAGACATCCCCGCGCTTGCTTATCATTTCCTGCATAAATACGGGAAAGAAACAGGCAGGGATGTCCCGCATATCTCGGCTGAAGCTATGCGCCGGCTTATCGCGCACGATTGGCCCGGCAATGTAAGGGAGCTTGAGAATGTAATTCACCGGGCTGTAATAGTCTGCGACGGCAGGACGCTTAAGCCGGAACATATAATGACGCCTTTGGAAGAAGAGGTCGATATACCGGCTACGCTCGAAGATCTGAAAAAGAAAAAAAGGGATTTAAAGAATAAATCCATAGAAGAAATAGAGAAGAATTTTCTGACGGCCGCCCTGAAACGCAACGAGTGGAATATCACGAAGGCCGCGGCGGAGGTCGGGATGCAGCGGACGAATTTCCATGCCCTTTTAAAAAAATATAATATTACTAAAGGGTCATAATCTATGAGATGGAAGATTAATGGAAAATTCAAAAATAGATTGTTTTAAATGCAGGCATTTATACATTACGTGGGATAAAAACTTCCCTTACGGCTGTAAGGCTATGAAATTCAAGACAAAGAATTTGCCTTCAAAGGTCGTCCGTCAATCTTCGGACATGGAATGCTTAAAATTCGAGAAAAAGAAAACCGGTACTAAAACAGCCTAAAAACAGACCGCTTATATCCTCAGGCCGCCTCGGCCTTCTTTTTCTTCTTTGCCGCTGCCACCGCAAACACCTCTATGGCATTAAAGGTGCCGTCTATGGCCTGAACAGGGCACTTCGCGGTGCATATTCCGCATCCTATGCATTTAGCCGCGTCTATATCGTGTTTCTTCTTTAGCTCTCCTGCCGGCGCGTTCACAGGACATACCTTAGAGCAAATCAGACATCCTATGCACTTGTCGGTAATGAATGCCTTAGATCTATGAGGTATAAAGTCCACAATGGCATTGGTCGGGCATGGACTTACGCACATGCTGCAAACCTTGCATTTATCGAGATCGATACGTGAAAGATTATTCGAAATAGATGGAGCATCGAACGGGCATACCTTTACGCACTTGCCGCATGCTATACATCCGACCTGACAGTGCTTTCTTACGTCAATTCCCTTATCTTTCGAGTGGCACGCAACGATAACCGCTTTCGATGCGGGCAGCACCTCTATAACCTTCTTAGGACATGCAGCTTCGCACTTCCTGCACCCTGTACATTTGGTCATATCCACCACGGGAAGCCGGTCGGCGTTCATTGTTATTGCTCCGAATGGGCATACCCTCGAGCATGTTCCATAGCCGAGACATCCGTATATGCAGGACTTGTCTCCTCCTCCGGCAAGCACTGCCGCCCGGCAGTCTTCCACTCCCTCGTATTTAAACCTCTTCGCAGACTTGCTCCAGCCTCCCTGACACATTATCCGGGCAAATATAGGCTCGCGCATCTCGGCCTTCTTTCCGGTAATCAGGGCTACTGCCTCGGCGCATTTTGCTCCGCCGGGCGTGCAGAGGTTCGGCGAAACATCGGGATTGTTGACAACGGCTTCCGCATACTGCTCGCAGCCGGCATAGCCGCATGCGCCGCAATGGGCATGAGCCAGAACATCCAACACCTGCTCAACTCGCGGATCAACCTTGACAGAAAATCTTTTTGCCGCAAAGGCAAGACCAAGCCCGAATACTGCTGCTAAACCCGCAAGAAATATCAGCGTGAACTTCAATACAGCCGTAAAGTCTACATACTCTTTTGCCTCGACCCCGCCTCCGACGCCCGCATAAGCCGCGGAAGCATAACAAGTCAGCAACGAGGCCGCTATAACCGCTATTTTTATAATCGAACCGTTAAACATCGTAGCTTCTCCTTAATTTTTATAACCTAAATTGAGCGGTTCTAATTTATATTTCTATTATATCAAAGCGTAATCAGTCCTGAAAAGCCGGTGAATGCCAGCGCTATGAGGCCCGTAATCACAAATGCCATCGGCATGCCCCTAAACGGCGCAGGCACGTCCGCCAGTTCCAATTTCTCGCGGATGCTTGCCATTATTATAAGGGCAAGGGCAAAACCGATGCCGGAGCCCAACCCGAAGGCAAGACTCTCTATAAAATTATAATGCTCGCCTGCATTAATAAGCGGCACAGCAAGGATAATGCAGTTCGTGGATATCAGGGCGAGATAGATGCCGAGCTTATAGTAAAGGCCCGGGGCAACCTTCCGCATGATCGTATCGGAAGCCTGCACAATGCCCGCCACTATGCCTATAAAAACGATGATTTTTAAAAAAACAATATCGAGCGGGAACATTATATAATGAAATACGACCCAGCTTAAGGCCGCGCTTATCATCATGACCGCGGTAAAGGTGATGCTCATGCCGATCGATGTCTCCATTTTTTTGGATACGCCGAAGAATATGCAGAGCCCTAAAAATCTCGTGAAGACAAAGTTATTTATCAATGATGCCGCTATGATAAGTTCGAATATTTTTGTAAATTCAGAATGCATTTCCGCTCCTTTCTTTTAATCCCCGGCCGGGGTTAATAAAGTCGTCTTGCACTCATGAGTTGACTCTTCATGACCGCCGGTTTTGGTTTTTAAATATTTAACATCGATCCAGTTGAACAATGCCATTAATATTCCGACCGCGAAGAATCCTCCGGCAGGAAGGATCATTATCAAAAGGGGTTTTGCGTTAATAATGGGCATTCCCCACAAGGATCCCCTGCCTATCAACTCCCTGAAGAAACTGATCACGGTCAGGGCGAATAGAAATCCTATTCCCATGCCTATGCCGTCAGCCATCGAAGGCGCTATCTTGTTCTTGCTCGCGAACATCTCGGCGCGCGCAAGGATGGACGCGAAGGCTACGATAAGCTGTATATAAAGACCCATCTGCTTGTAAACATCGGGAACCGCAGCCGCCATGGATAAATCGGTAACCGTAACCCATCCCGATATGACGAGCATGAATATCGGCAGCCTCACCTTGGGATGTATTACCGTACGCATCAATGAAATAGTTATGTTTACCATCACCTGAACGAAGAGTACGGCAACGCCCATTAAAACTCCGTTCTTCAGGTTGTTTGTGACCGCTATGGAGGGACAGAGGCTCAATGCGAGCTTGAATATGGTATTTTCCTTGACTATGCCGTTAGTTATGAGTTCCCGGTAATTAACCTTATTTGCCTGCGCCATCTGCGGCACCTCCCTTCAGCGTCTTTACAAGAAAGTCGACGCCGTTCTTTACGGCGTCATCGGTAACCGCGCGGCTCGAAATGGTTACCCCTGTTATCGCCTGTATATATTCCGTAGTCTCGGTCTTTACCAGTTTTATATGTTCGAGGTCTTTCCCCGGAAACTGCTTCTTGAACTCGTCTTTTTCTATCTCGTCCCCGAGTCCCGGAGTTTCCGCGTGTGAGATTATGTCCACCTTCTTGACCTTAAGGTCTTTATCCACGGCGATAAGCGTATTTATGTAGCTCGAATACCCCTTGCCGAACGATTGAACTACATAACCGATGATTTCACCGCCTTTTTTGGCTACAAAATATTCCGATGCCTTTCCGTGCGGTTTCCAGTCGCCCAGTTTTTCTATATTGTCCGCTTCGGGCATCAGCGCCTTGAGGGCCCTCTCTTTTTCTATTACGGCATTTTTGAACATTATCGGAGACGTCTTCGCGTAAACCGCAGCAAGGATAGCTCCTCCGACGAGATATACGATGACGAGATTTACGGTTATCTTTATGATGTCCCTGCCTGTCATTTCTTGCTCTCCTTTATTTCTTTTTTGGCGCCGAACACCTTTGTCCTAAAGCCCCTATCTATAATCGGAGAGAAACAGTTCATTATGAGTATGGCGAACATGACGCCTTCGGGGTATCCGCCTTTTAATCTTATTAACATCGTAAGGAACCCGCAGCCGATGCCGAAAAGTATCTGGCCTTTCCTGACCGAAGGGCATGTAACATAATCGGTAGCCATAAAGAACGCTCCCAAAAGCATGCCTCCGCTTAGAAGATGCACGATAGGATCGCCCGTAAACAATGCGCCTTTTGTCCCGAATATCCACGCCATCAGCGCTGCGGTGCCGAGGAACGATACGGGTATATGCCATGAAATGTATCCCCTGTATAAAAGAAATGCCGCGCCTATGAGCAGCGCGATTGACGATGTCTCTCCGATAGATCCCGCCCTGTGTCCCGTAAAAAGCTGCGTGTAGAGAGTGATGTTGTCTCCGAACATCTCCATCAGCTTTGCAACTCCTTCTTCTTTAAGTATGCCGAGCGGTGTGGCTGTGGTCTTCGCGTCGAACTGTATAAAAGCGGCCGTCGGCTCCTTCCATATGGTCATGAGCTTGGGAAACGATATCAGCAGGAACGCCCTTCCTATCAATGCCGGATTGAAGACATTGAATCCGAGGCCCCCGAATAACTGCTTTGTGATTACTATCGCCGCGAAAGAACCTACAATCGGGATATAAAAAGGAACGGAGGGCGGCAGGTTCATGCCTAAAAGAAGCCCCGTGAGAAACGCGCTGCCGTCATTAACCGAAATCTTTCTGTTAAGCGACTTCTGAAATATATATTCCGAAAGCACGGCGGCTATAATCGCGATAGCGAGAATAAAAACCGCTCTCGGACCGAAGAAATAAGCCCCCATAACCGTAGCCGGAAGCAATGCTGCATTCACGCTCCACATTATCCGGCTTGTGGTCTCTTCGCTCTTTATGTGCGGACTTACAGATACTGTTAACTGATGTTCTTTCTTTGCTTTATCCATACAAGCTCCCTTACGGTTTAACCAGAGATTTGGCGAGTCTTACCAGCTGCACTATCGGCCTTTTCGAGGGGCATACATAGGTGCACGAGCCGCATTCAAAACAATCAAAGAGGTTATACTCCTTTGTCTCCTCATAAAAACCCTTTTCCGAAAGAACGCTAAGCATGGAAGGCATGAGCCCCATAGGGCATATGTCGATGCACCTTCCGCACCGTATGCACGGACCGAAGTCCTCGGCATGGACAACCCCTTCTTCCGGAAGGACGAGTATGCCGGATGTGCCTTTTGTGACCGGCACGTCGAGTGAGTAGAGGGCAAAGCCCATCATCGGGCCGCCCGATACGACCTTTGCAGCCTCCGATTTAAACCCGCCGCATTCCTCTATGAGATCGGAAACCAATGTGCCTATCTTTACCATAAGATTTTTAGGCTCTTTTATCCCTTCTCCGGTAACCGTTACGACCCTTTCTATAAGCGGCTTGCCGTAACGCGCGGCCTCGTAAATCGCCGTTGCCGTGCCTATGTTATGAACTACAACGCCTACATCCATGGGGAGCCCTCTTGCCGGCACCTCCCTGTCCACGGCGGCCTTAATAAGCATCTTTTCCGCGCCCTGCGGATATTTCACTTCGAGGGGACATACTTGGATATTGGACTCGCCGGAAGCGGCCTTTTTCATCGCCTCGACGGCGTCGGGCTTGTTATTTTCTATTCCTATAAAACCTTTATTGACGCCGAGGATTTTCATCAACACCTTAAGTCCCTCGACGACATCCTGCGGCCTTTCGATCATAAGCCTGTAATCGGCGGTAAGATACGGCTCGCATTCGGCTCCGTTAAGGATAACGACGTCAACAGCCTTTTCCTTGGGTGGAGAAAGCTTCACATGCGCAGGGAACGCGGCTCCGCCCATTCCGACGATTCCGGCGTCCTTTACTTTCGCCCTCAATTCTTCGGGCGGGAGCTTCATGTAATCGGGATTGTCCTTAAGGGACGTCCATTCCTCTTTGCCGTCGTTTTCTATTACGACAGACATGACCATTCTTCCCATAGCATTAGGAAACTCTCCAATCGCGATAACCTTGCCGGAAATGGATGAATGAACGGGAGCTGAAACGAATCCTTCGGGTGTGCCTATAACCTCGCCTTTCTTCACTTCCTGTCCTACGATTACGGACAGCTTGCAAGGAGCGCCTATATGCTGCGCCAGCGGAATAACGACTCTTTTGGGAGGCTTTGTGTTGGAGATTGCCCTGCCTTTGGACAACTCCTTTTTATCAGGCGGATGAATTCCTCCTTTGAATGTTGCAAGGGGCATCGAAGGTTCCTCCATATTGCGTTTTGGATATAAGATTATTTGATAGATCTTATAACGCTTGCAGGCCAAAAAAGCCTATAAGTAATAACACGCCTCCGTAAAATATGTCAAGCGTGAAACATGGATTTGATATGGAAATTTTTTATACTGAGGGGAAATTTATGAATAGGTAATTAAGACTTTCTTACCCAATCGGCTATCTTGCTTCTTTCAATGAGGAGTTCTGTGAGGACTTCTTTCATAAGCACGCATGCCTGAACAACTTTCGGATTGGCTATGCGGTAATAAATATTGACCCCATCCCTTCTGCTCTTCAATATTCCCTTGAGCCTCATAACGGAAAGATGCTGCGACACGTTCGCCTTCGGGGTCTCTAATATATCCACCAGTTCCGTAACGGTCTTCTCCCCCTCTTTCAGGGCGCTGATAATCTCTATTCTCTTCGGGCTGGAGAGTATCTTACATATCTCGGCCTGCATTTCGTATACCGATTTTTCTCTTTTCATAGCAATGATATTCTATTGATTTCTGAACGAAAAATCAAGAGTTTTTAAATTAAATATTTAAATAACCTATTATTTAAAAGTTTAAACATCGAATTAACCCTTCCATCCGTACTCGCCGACAAGGGGCACAAAGACGCATGCGGTATGATATTCCTCTACGAGAACTCCCTTTTCTTTCCTGCCTTTAATCAACATCTGCGAGAACCTTTCTCCGACAGGCGCTACCACAATGCCGCCTTCTTTAAGTTGATTTATAAGCGGTTCGGGTAGTTTAGGCGCTGCCGCGGTTATTATAATCCTGTCGAAAGGCGCAGACTCCTCCAATCCCTTTGTCCCGTCGCTGACTACAACATGCACATTGTCATAGCCTATCTCCTCCAGTTTCCTTTGAGCCCTGTCCGCAAGCTCAGGAATCCTCTCTATCGTATAAACCTCTCCGGCGAGTTCCGCCAGCACAGCCGCCTGATAACCGGAGCCTGTTCCGATCTCAAGAACACTTTCATCTCCTTTTAATTCGAGAAGCTCCGTCATTATTGCGACCATATAAGGCTGTGATATTGTCTGATCTTCGCCTATGGGGAGCGCCATATCGTCATAGGCGCTGTGCCTTATATATTCCGGGACGAACAGATGGCGCGGGACTTTTCTCATCGCGTTAAGCACGCGCACGTCCTTGATGCCGCGCGGAATAAGCTGCGTCTCGACCATCAACTCCCTAATCCTTTTATAATCAGCCGTTTCCATATCTTTTTAATATCTCCCTCGCCGCCATCACTCCTGACGCCGACGCCTGAATAAGCCCCCTGCTTACGCCCGCGCCGTCGCCTACGGCAAACAGATTTTTTATCTCAGTTTCGAGGCTGTTTGTAAGCTTTATCTGCATCGAATAAAACTTAACCTCAACTCCGTAAAGCAATGTATGCCTTGAATTTATTCCCGGCGCAATCTTATCCAGCGCATCGAGCATCTCAATAATATCCGAAAGATAGCGGTATGGAAGCACAAAGCTCAAATCTCCGGGAGTAGCGCCTTTCAAAGTAGGCTCAACTATACCCTTTGATATTCTTTCATGCGTTGAGCGCCTTCCTTTTATGAGATCCCCGAGCCTCTGGACAATAACGCCTCCTCCGAGGAAGTTGGCAAGCCTTGCTATATAAGTGCCGTATGAGATAGGCTCGTCAAATGGCTCTGTAAAAAATGTGCTTACAAGTATCGCAAAATTCGTGTTGTTCGTTTTTCTCTCGGCATAACTGTGTCCGTTTACGGTCCATATTTCCTTTATATGCTCTTTGACGACCTCTCCGTACGGATTGACGCAGAATGTCCTTACCTTGTCGTCGAATTTTTTTGAATAAAATACCATCTTCGGCTCGTAAGTAATGCTCGTAAGATGCTCAAGCACCGCAGCCGGAACCTCGACCCTTACTCCTATGTCAACCGGGTTTTTAAGAAGGGTAAGTTTGAGCCTCTTAGCCTCTGCCTCAAGCCATTTCGCGGACGCCCTTCCGGGAGCAAGTATGACATGATCCGAATAAATCTCCTTGCCGTCTTTGAGTCTTATGCCCGTAATTTTTTTCTTTTCCGCAATAATTTTTTGGACATCGGTTTCAAAGATAACATCGGCTTTTCCATTAACGGCCTCTCTCATTTTTTTAAGGACATCCCTGCATTTATCCGTTCCTATGTGGCGTATTTTCGAGGGGATGAACATCAAGTCGTTTTTTGAGGCGAGGTCTTTTATGCGCGCTATATCTTTCTCATCTCCGCCGTAGACTTTGTCGGGAGCGCCGTATTTCACATACAAGGAATCAACATAATTTATCAATGCCTGTAGTTCAGGCATATCCAGATACCTTGAAAGGAAACCGCCTATTTCGGGCGAGAGGGTGAGTTTACCGTCGCTGAATGCGCCCGCGCCGCCCCATCCGCTCACAATGTCGCATTCGGGACACGATATGCAGGGAGCGCCTTTTAAATCCGTAGGGCACTGTCTTTTATCGATGTCCTTTCCTTTTTCGAGAATTAAAATTTTTAATGCAGGAGATTTTTTTAGAAGTTCCAAGGCAGCGAATATTCCGGCCGGCCCGGCGCCTACTATAATGACATCGTATTTCATAAGAGATGGAGAGGGCAAGGTGTTGTAGCGGCTTTTTTCGCCGCTCGCGAAGGCAGGAGTCTGAGCAGGCGAAAACCTCGGAGAAAGGCTTGGATGCCTTTCGAGAATGAGCGGAAACACCTTGCCCTCTCCATAATTACCCTTTCCATGTTTTTTTCAGATATTCGAGCGCTTCGTAATTCGTCAGGTCGAGATGTATAGGCGTTACGGACACATAATTATCCAGCACCGCCTTAATATCCATGTCCTCCCCCTGCTCCCAGTAAGGCGTTCCTCCGCCTATCCAGTATTGCTTGTCGCCCCACGGAGAATAAGTATCCTGTATCGCATTGTCATATACCCTCTTGCCCTGACGGGTAATCTTCATCCCTTTAACCATATCCCCCCTCTGTACATTAGGGACATTGACATTAAGCAGGGTATCGTACGGCAATGATTTGTCCAATATGTATTTCGCGACCTCTATCGCGACCGGATAGGCAGTCTCATAATGAAAGGGCTTGTCACCTACAAGTGATATGGCAAATGACGGCGCATTGAGAATCGTTCCTTCGATAGCGGCAGAGACGGTTCCCGAATATGTGATATCATCGCCCAGATTTGCGCCCTTGTTAATCCCTGACGCGACAAGATCGGGTCTCCGGGGCAATATTTTATGCACTGCGAGGGCTACGCAATCCGTCGGCGTGCCGTTCACGCTGAAAACGTTTTCGCGCAGCTCTTCGGCCTTCAACGGCCTGTGAAGCGTAAGGGCATGGCCTACCGCGCTCCTTTCCCTGTCAGGGGCGACGATATAGGCGTCCCCTATCTCCTTCATCGCATTGAAAAGGGCGATTATTCCGGGAGAATGAACTCCGTCGTCGTTCGTAACAAGAATAAGCGGGGGCATATTATTTCCTTAACACAAGTTTATCACACTGAATGCAAATTGTGTCATGTACCATATCCGGGTTGGGACAACGTATTGCAATCGGAAGTCATAATCCGTATCATATCGAATATTGATCGGTGTGAAAGGGGGTGATACGCCGGATAATTTCAAAGGGGGAAGAGGTATTCTTAAAGGATGCCTCACGGGTCTATTTATTAACATTAGATTCCATAACAGGGGGGCAAAAATTTATGGAAGAAAAATGTAAAGTTGAAAAAAAACAAGGCCTGTCTGATCTGGTAAAAAACGAAGACTGGCTTGCTGTCTGGTTAGGTTTTCTTATCATCATTCTTATCCTCGCCGGCGTACGACCTAATATGCCGTCTTTCAAATGGGAAACAAGCGGTGAATTTGCAACAACGATCGAAAAATCAAAGCCCAAGGTAGAAAAATTCATTACAGACGCAAAGGCTAAAAACGAAACTGCCGCGGCAGATTCCGCAACAGCATTAAAAACGGCCTTGGATTCCGGCGACCGTACGGCAATCGGCAGCGCCGCCAAAAAACTTGGGGATGATGCCAAGGGCGCCAAGGATGAAGGGATCAAGAAAAAAGGCGGAGACATCGGGAAAAAAATAAGCGGCTCTGCCGGAGCGCACACCGGAAAAGTTTTTTCCCTTGAAAACATTGGAAAGATAGCCATTATCGGAATCGCTTTTCTGATAATATCTGCCGGCGGCATCATTCTCATGGGAGGCAGTGTCGGGAAGTATATCATCGGATTTCCGGTAGTTTTCATTTTAGCCAATATCTCACAGTTCATTGCCGGCAATTCCACTATTCACTATTATGGACTGGAATACGTTATCTTTGCCCTTATTATCGGGCTCTTTATCAGCAATGTAATCGGAGTCCCCAAATGGCTCATGGAAGCTGTGAGGACGGAGTACTTCATAAAAACAGGTCTTGTTATACTCGGAGCAGGCATTCTCTTTAAAGAGATACTGCAGGGAGGCGCTCTCGGCATAATACAGGCGATTTTTGTGGTCACAGTCGTCTGGTATTCATGCTATTGGCTTTCAAAGAAACTAAAACTGGATGACGACTTTGCGGCTCTGCTCTCGTCGGCGGTTTCGATCTGCGGTGTCTCTGCGGCTATCGCTACCTGCGGAGCCATAGAGGGCGACAAAAAGAAACTCTCTTATGTTACATCCCTTGTCCTTATCGTGGCAGTGCCTATGATGATCGTAATGCCGTGGATTGTGAAGACCCTTGGAATCCCTGACCTTGTCGGCGGCGCATGGCTCGGTGGAACGCTTGACACGAGCGGCTCTGTTGTTGCAGCGGGCGCCCTGATAAGCGAGCCCGCGATGAAGACGGGAGTTATAGTCAAGTTTTCGCAGAATGTTCTGATAGGAGTGGCTGCGTTCATCCTTTCAATATGGTGGACGGTCAAGAAAGGAGCGGCAGCCGGACAGAAGGTGAGCGCTCGCGTAATATGGGATCGTTTCCCGAAATTCGTTCTCGGCTTCATAATTGCATCGGTAGTGTTTTCGTTCCTGCTTGACCCTGCCACGGTGAAAGATACAAAAGGACTCTTAGGCGGAATGAGGACTGTCTGGTTCGCCCTTGCATTTACATCGATAGGGTTAGAGACGCGTTTCAAAGAGCTTGTAGGCATGGAAGGCGGCAGACCCGCTGCAGCCTTTATAATCGCGCAGGCTTTTAACGTGGTCTGGACATTGATTCTGGCATACCTTTTATTCGGAGGTTTCATATTCGCGGTACCGGATATTAAGTAAGATTAAGATTATTAACAAAGCGGGAAGGCAAAAGCCTTCCCGCTTTTTCATTCGGATTCATAACAAAATAACGGAGGAAGTTTTTGGACTTAGGCATTTTCGGCTCTATAAGCTTTGACTGGCATTTTGTTTCCGCACTGTTAAGCATTGTACTAATCGACCTTATCCTTGCAGGGGATAATGCGGTTGTCATTGCCATGGCGGTAAGGTCGCTGCCGTCGGAGCAGAGAAAAAAAGGAATCTTTTACGGCGCAGGCGCTGCAGTCCTATTGAGGGTCGTAGCCACATTCTTCGTGTCCCAGCTTCTGATGATAAGTTTTATCAAGCTTGTAGGAGGCATTGTAATATTATGGGTAGCCGTAAAACTCTTCATTGAAGGATCGCCTGAAGAGAATATCGAAAGAGAAGTCGCATCAATAGCTCAGGCAGTGAAGATAATAGTTATCGCGGATATTTCAATGTCGATAGACAATATGCTTGCGGTCGGAGGCGCATCTCACGGGAACATGTTCCTTCTGCTTTTCGGGCTCGGCTTAAGCATTCCGTTTGTTGTACTCACAAGCAATCTTTTATCGATGCTCATGGATAAATATCCCGTTATCATTTATATCGGCGCGGCTGTGCTCGGCAAAGTCGGCGGAGAGATGATTATTACCGACCCCTTTATCGTAAATATCTTAAAGCCCGGCAAGCCGCTGATATATTCCGTAGAGGTTCTTTTTGCGGCGGGTGTTATTATTGCAGGGAAACTCCGGATGAAGCGGCAGATATCAAGAGCGGAAAAAGAAGAACATGTTCATGAAGGAGGATAAATGGCAATTTTAACCATATCAAGAGAATTCGGGAGCGGCGGCAGAGAGGTAGGCCTGATGACGGCTAAGAGCCTGAACTATGAATACATCGATAAGGAACAATTGCTTGCCGATATCCGCGCTGTCGGAAAAGACTGGGAAAGGTACGGAAAAAACCTCGATGAACACTGCCCGACTACATGGGAAAAATATGACTGGTCGTTCAGGGGCTTCATCGCCCTGTTCCAGAGCCTTATCCTGAATTATGCGCTTAACGACAAAACGGTAATCATGGGCAGAGGCGGAAATTTTCTATTGAAAGGCATTCCTTATGCGCTGAGAATCCGCGTTACGGGTCCGATAGAACAGAGAATTGAAAGAATAATAAGAAGAGAATCCCTTGACAGAGACACGGCACGCCGTCTTATTGAAAAAGC